>CAWHKH010000010.1:0-308063 GCA_963829945.1 uncultured Actinomycetota bacterium
CGGCCGTCGCGCCGCAAGCCGCACCCGATCCCACTGCAACCGCCACCGCTGCAATGCGGGCACTGGAATCGCTCGCGGGGCAAAACGTTCACGAAGCTGCTGCGCCGTCGCCCGCACGCCGACGCGCCGCAACTGCCCCCCGAGGTGCAGTTCGCCGAGGACAACCACCCCAACATCGTCGCCGGCGTCCGCGGGCAGCTCATGCCCAGCGGCGGGACGATGCAGATCCGCCTCGACCCGCCCGAGCTCGGCCCGCTCGCCGTCACGATCCGCCTCAACGACGGCGTGATGGAGGCGTCGTTCGAAACGTCCAACGACCAGGCCGCCAAGCTGCTGAGCCACAGCCTGTCGGCGCTGAAGACGTCGCTCGAATCCCAGGGCGTCAACGTCGACCGCCTGCACGTCCAGCAGGCCCCGAAGAGCGAGCAGGCCAACCAGCAGGGCGGCAACGGCGACAGCCGCGACCAGCAGCAGGACCAGGAGCCGCGACCCCCAGCAGGAACACGCCGCCCGCCAGGAGCACCAGCGCCGCGAGATGCTCCGCCGGATGTGGGCGCAAGCTCACGCGGCGCCGAAGACCCGCTCGACATGGTGGCGTAGAGCGTGCACACGGGCGTCCCGCCCGTGCAGAACGCATGAGGAGTCGGCGAGCTCACGGTTCGCCGACTCCTTCGCATTGCGCACGGGCGGGACGCCCGTGTCACGTCACCGCAAAAGAAGACGCCCGGACCTTGCGGTCCGGGCGTCTTCGTTATCACGATCTTCACGATCTCACGATTTCAGACTCACGTCGCGTCCGACGCCGCCTTGGCGAGCTGCTTGCTCTTCCTTCGTTGCCGGTGGTGACGGCTTCGAAGTACAGGTGCTTGTTGCCCTCGTCCTCGGCCTTGACCGTGATCTTGATCAGGTCCTTGCCCTTGAAGTTGCCGCGGAGGATGTCCTCCGCGAGCGGGTCCTCCACGTGCTGCTCGATCGCGCGACGCAGCGGGCGGGCGCCGAAGTCGGCGTTGGTGCCCTTGTCGATCAGGAACTCCTTCGCTTCGCTCGGTGATCTCGATCTTCAGGCCGTGCTCGACCAGCCGCTTGGTCACCTTCTTCAGCTCGAACTCGACGATCTGCTCGAGGTGCGTGCCGGCTGAGCGGGCGGAACACGATCACGTCGTCGAGGCGGCCGATGAACTCGGGGCGGAAGTAGCGCTCGAGCTCCTTCATCACCGTGTCCTTGATCTGCTGGTAGTTCCGCTCCTCCGTCGCGCCCTTGCCGCTTGGGCCGGAGGCCGAACTGCGGGCCGCCGCCCTTGATCAGGTCCGAGCCGATGTTGCTCGTCATGATCATGACGACGTTGCGGAAGTCGACGTGCCGGCCGAACGAGTCGGTCAGCCGGCCTTCTTCCATGATCTGCAGCAGCATGTTGAACACGTCCGGGTGCGCCTTCTCGACTTCGTCGAGCAGGACGACGCAGTACGGCCGGCGGCGGATGCGCTCGGTGAGCTGGCCGCCTTCCTCGTAACCGACGTAGCCCGGAGGCGCGCCGATCAGCCGGGAGACGTTGTGCTTCTCCATGTACTCGCTCATGTCGATCTGCACGAGGGCGTCCTCGTCGCCGAACATGAACTCGGCCAGCGCCTTGGAGAGCAGCGTCTTGCCGACGCCGGCTGGGCCCGAGGAACAGGAAGCTGCCCATCGGGCGGTGCGGGTCCTTCAGGCCGCTGCGGGCGCGGCGGATCGTCTTGCTGATCGCCTTGATCGCCTCGTCCTGCGACGACGACGCGCTTGTGCAGCTCGTTCTCCAGCTCCAGCAGCCGCTGGGCCTCTTCCTTCTCGAGACGCGTGAGCGGCACGCCGGTCATCTTGCTGACGACCTCGGCGATGACCTCTTCGTCGACGACGCCGTCGATTTCCTTGGCCTTCTCGCGCCACTGCCGCTGCATCTCTTCCTTCTTCGCACGCAGCGCCTCGGCCTGGTCGCGCAGCCGGGCGGCTTCCTCGTACTCGGCGTTCTTGACCGCCTCGTCCTTCTGGATGCTCAGCCGCTCGATCTGCTCTTCGAGCTCCGCGAGGTTCGGCGGCTTGGTCATGCTGCGGAGGCGGATGCGGGCACCCGCCTCGTCGAGCACGTCGATCGCCTTGTCCGGCAGGCACCGGCCGGTGATGTACCGGTCGGACATCTCGACGGCCGCCATCGAGCGCGGCGTCGAGGATCTGCACGCGGTGGTGCGCCTCGTAGCGGTCGCGCAGGCCCTTGAGGATCTCGATCGCGTCTTCCTTGCTCGGCGGGTCGACCGTGATCGGCTGGAACCGGCGGGCCAGGGCCGCGTCCTTCTCGATGTACTTGCGGTACTCGTCGAAGGTCGTCGCGCCGATGCACTGGATCTCGCCGCGGCGACAGGGCGGGCTTGAGCACGTTGCGACGCGTCGATCGCGCCTTCGGCGCCGCCGGCGCCGACGAGCGTGTGCAGCTCGTCGATGAACAGGATGACGTTCTTCGCCCGGCGGACCTCGTTCATGACCGCCTTGATGCGCTCCTCGAACTGGCCGCGGTACTTCGTGCCGGCGACCATCATCGCCAGGTCGAGCACGACCAGCCGGCGGTCGTGCAGGATCTCGGGGACCTGTTGCCGACGATCATCTGGGCCAGGCCCTCGACGATCGCGGTCTTGCCGACGCCGGCCTCGCCGAGGAGCACGGGGTTGTTCTTCTGGCGGCGGCAGAGGATCTGGATGACGCGTTCGATCTCGTTCTTGCGGCCGATGACCGGGTCGAGCTGGCCTTCCTTGGCCAGCTCGGTCAGGTCGCGGCCGAAGCTGTCGAGCGCGGGCGTCTTGCTCTTGCCCTTGGTCCGCCTTGCTTTTCCTGTGCTTGGGGTTCTTCGCTTTCCACACCTGCTCCCAGAAGGTTGAGGACCTCTTCCCTGACTTCTTCCAGCTTCAGGCCAGGTTCATCAGCACCTGGGCCGCCACGCCGTCGTGCTCGCGCAGCAGGCCGAGCAAGCAGGTGCTCCGTGCCCGACGTAGTTGTGGTTCAGGTTGCGGGCCTCTTCGATCGCGTACTCGATGACCTTCTTGGCCCGCGGGGTCTGCGGGCAGCTTGCCCATGGTGACCATGTCCGGGCCGCTCTTGACGAGCTTCTCGACTTCGAGGCGGACCTTGCGCAGGTCGACGTCGAGGTTCTTCAGCACGTTGGCGCCGACGCCCGCTGCCTTCCTTGACCAGGCCGAGCAGGATGTGCTCGGTCCCGATGTACTCGTGGTTGAAGCGCTGGGCCTCCTGGTTGGCCAGCGCCATCACCTTGCGGGCCCGATCCGTGAACCGTTCAAACATGTCCATCTCCTGTCGGCCGGCCTCGTCGGGCCGGCCCCTCGTAACGAGAACGTTTCAAGATGCGGCGGGCGCACAAAGCCCATGGAAATTACGAGTTTGCGGACGCCTGGTTCTCGGCCGATTGTAGATGCGAAGCGCGTGTAATCAAGGCGGACCCCAAGGGTTGAAACGCGGGCCCACGTGACGGATGCCCCGTTCTTATCGGCACCCGGACGCGTCCGGCAACAGCAACAAACCGAGCGCCGCTGGGCTCGATCGACCCGTTTCGCCGCAGCCGCGCAGCGGGGCGCCTTCGGTTTGAAAAGCGCCGCTGCGCGGTGCGGCGAAACGATGCGGAGGGCGTTTACAACGAATGGTCGATAGCTGAGGATGCCGCCCCCGCAATCCGGAGAGACGTGACGATGGAATTCTTCCGCAAGCTGTACGACCTGCTCCGCCACCTCGGCGAGGACGCCAAGTGGCAGGCGATGATCGACTACATCGGCGTCGGCAACCTGTACGCCGTGCTGTTCCTGATCGTCTTCGCCGAGACGGGGCTGGTCGTGACGCCGTTCCTGCCCGGCGACTCGCTGCTGTTCGCGATCGGGGCGCTGGGGGCGCGCGGGATCGGCATCAACCTGCCCCTGGTGACGGTCCTGCTGATCGTCGCCGCGGTCCTCGGCGACGCCGTGAACTACTGGATCGGCTACAAGCTCGGGCCCGCGGTGTTCAAGCGCGAGGACTCGAAGCTGCTCAACAGGAAGCACCTGCTCCGGGCCCAGGAGTTCTACGAGAAGTACGGCGGCAAGACGATCATCCTCGCCCGCTTCGTCCCGATCGTCCGCACGTTCGCCCCGTTCGTCGCCGGCGTCGGGCGGATGAACTTCTTCCGCTTCTGGCTCTACAACGTCATCGGCGCGCATCGCCTGGGTCGTGATCTGCGTCGGCGCCGGCCGGCTGTTCGGGAACATCGAGTTCGTGAAGAAGCACTTCGAGCTGGTCATCGTCGCGATCGTGTTCATCTCCGTGCTGCCGATGGTCATCGAGCTCTGGAAGGCCAAGCGCGACGCGAAGCGCGGCGTCGACCCGCTCCTCCAGGCGACCACCCTCGGCGAGGAGCCGCCGGCCCATCCGGAAGACGCGCGGCCGGCGTCCCCGGCGACCCCGCAGTCCTCCAACTGACGCGCGGGCGCAGGATGTGGCGGAGAGGTCGGGGCCGCCGGGTACACTTCGCCGGCACCGCCCGCCCGGCGCGCGTCCGCCGGGCGTCTGCAAGTCAATTCAGGGGAACGACACATGACGACGACGGCTCCCGGCATCACGTGTCCGCACTGCGGCGCCGCCAACCCGTTCGGCGCGGCCTTCTGCGAGTCGTGTGGCAAGGCCTTCCCGCGGCGGCGCCGACGGGCCCGCGCGTGGTCGGCGGCGAGGCGATCGCCAGCACCGCCGCCGGCCAGCAGCTCCAGGCCGAGCAGTTGCACAAGCAGGCGCACGCGCCAGCGGCGCCCTGCTCGCCGTGGCGATCATCACGACGATCGTCGGCGTCATCATCTTCGCCCTCGCCAGCCAGGTGGCTACGCCCGGCGGCACCGCGCCCGGGTCAAAGCCAGGTGATCCCGGTGGACCGCGGGGCGGCGGTGGTCATGCTGATCGTGGCGGCGGTGTTCTGGGGGCTGTACGTCTGGTCGCGCTCGCAGCCGCTGCCGGCGGCGATCGTCGGGCTCGTCATTTACGCGACGCTCATCATCATCAACGTGATCACACACCTCTCCATGATCGGCCAGGAGGGCACCCGCCCGGCCTCGGCGTCGGGTGCATCGACATCGTCATCATGGTCGTGCTGGCGCAGGCCATCTCGGCCGGCACGCAGTACCGAAAGCTGATGCGGCAACAACAGCAGCCGCAGGGGCAGGCGCCGTACCCGCAGTGATCCCGGACCACCCCGCGTGTCAAACCCAGGTGAAGGCGTAAACGCGTACGACGACGAGTGGCCCGGCGACGGGGGCGGCCGCACCGCACCCCTGCCGCCGCCACTGCCCGCCTCTCCCGGGGCGGAGAGTGAGGTGCCGCCGGCGGTGCGCGTCCCGCGGTTTTGCGGCACGTGCGGGGCCCCGTGGCATCCCCACTGGACTCGGTGCGAGCCGTGCTCCGCGAGCGCGATCACCGGCTTTGGCGCGGGCCAAGCGACGACGTCGCCGGAGCCGGAGGGGATCATCCGCATCCGTTCGTCGATGGCGCTGTACTTCACGCTGTTGGCCGTGTCGGTGGTGGCCGTCGTGGCTACGCTCGCCGGGGCGACCGAGGTGACGACCGACCTCGCCGCATCGATCGGGTTTTCCGTGGTGGTCGTGATCTGGTGCGGGTTCTCCGACCCGCGCTCGCTCGTACGGCTGTTCAAGCCCGCCCGCCCCGTCTGGTATCTCGTCGCCATCGCGGCCGCGGTGGGTACGGTGGCGGTCGCGTTCGCGGTGGTTGAAACGCTTCACCGCGGGCTGGGGGTCGAGAAGCTCAATTACTCCCCGCCTTACCTCGCCGCGGGCTACGGCACGTGGGTGGTCGTGTTGGTCGTTTGCGTGCAGCCGGCGGTCTTCGAGGAGTTGGCGTTCCGCGGCGTGATGCTCACGAGCCTGCGGCCGACGCTGAGCGACGTGGAGGCGGTCCTCGTCAGCGCGATGCTGTTCATGACGCTGCACATCTCGCCCGCCGCCTTCCCCCACACGCTCGCCATGGGAGTCGCCGCGGGGTTCATGCGCCTTGCGTCGAAGTCGATCCTGCCGTGCATGTTGCTCCACTTCGTTCACAACGGCGCGGTGATCGCGGCGGAGTTGTACCTGGGGATCTGACCCGGAAGGAGACCGGCCCGTGGTGGTGGAACACGTGTTCGTGACGACCCTCGAGGCGCCCGACGCCCTGCGGCGGGCCTCGGAGTTCCTCACCGGCGGGGGCTTCGCGGTGCAGGGGCAGAACGCCTTTCAACTCGGCGGGTGGAACACGCTGGAGCTGACCCGCGGAAAGGTCAACGCCGCGCGGGCGAAGTCGATCCAGGACCTCCCCCAGCGCGTCCGAATCGAGTGGGACCGTGGCCGCGTGACGGTGGCCGCGTACATCCAGGCGTACGGGCGGGGCACGTTCAACATCGGGTCGGGCGTCGAGCTCCCGGCACAGTCGCCGAAGGTCCGGCTACACGCGCAGCTCCTCACCGCGATCGCGCACGGGCTGGAACTGCTGCTCGCCTACGGCCGCCCCCCCCAGGAGGCATACGTTGCCTGGCAGCAGGTGGCGGCATTGATCGACGAGGACGCCCGCCGCCGCCGGCGGAACGGCTGGATCGTGGCTGCCGTGCTCGTCCTGCTCTTCGCCGGGCTGATCGGCTTGGCAATCTTCGCCAACACCCGGTGAACGCTGTTTCGCGGGCGCACGGCGCCCGCCGTAACGTGGCCTCCGCATGACACTGGAGCCGAACCAATCGAACGAGGTCCCTGCCGCGCCGGGGTCAGCCCCCGCCAGGGAGTCCGCCGGCTGGCGCGAGGTCGTGCAGCTCCGGCGGCAGTCGGTCGTGTTGATCGAGTGCTCGGCGGGGGTCGGGTCGGGGTTGCTGGTCTCGCTGGACGGGCTGATCGTCACCAACCGCCACGTCGTCGACCAGGCGGACGTGTTCATGGTCCGCTTCCACGACGGCTCCAAGGCCAAGGCCGTGCCCGTCCACGCGGCACGGGAGCCGCGACCTGGCGGTGGTCCGCGCCGCGATCCGGCGGGAGAGCTGTTCGACGTCGAGCGCGACGTCGCGGGCGAGGCCCACGCGGGCGACGACGTGCTCGCGATCGGCCACCCGCGAGGGCTCGCGTTCACGGCCACGCGCGGCATCGTCAGCGAGCCGCACCGGCGGCTGCCGGACGGGGAGTACGTCGTACTGCGGAAAACCCATCATCGGATTGGTCGGGGGGATCGGCAGCGGTAAGAGCTTCGTCGCCAGGATCTTCGGTGAATTGGGCTGCCTGGTGGTGGATTCCGACGCCCAAGTGACGCAGGCGTACCGCAGCCCGGCGGTCGTGGAGACGATTCGCGGGTGGTGGGGCGATCCGGTCCTGCACCCGGACGGCACAATCAACAGGTCGGCCATCGCCGCGCGGGTCTTCGCCGACCCGGCGGAGAAGCGGCGGTTGGAAAACCTGCTGCACCCGCTGGTGCACGCGGCCCGGACGGCGGAAATGCGGGCCGGCGCAGATGATCGGCAAGTGGTTGCTTACGTGTGGGATACGCCGCTGCTTCTGGAGGTGGGGCTGGGTCCGCAGTGTGACGCGGTGGTGTTCGTCGACGCGCCGCGGGAGCAGCGATTGACACGCGTGCGGGCGCGCAGCGGTTGGGATGAGGCGGAGCTCCTTCGGCGCGAAAAATCACAGATGCCCCTAGACACGAAGAAAGCTTTATCCGATTATGTCGTGACGAACGCCGCTGACGCGGGTGCCGGTCCCTCGGCTTTGACCGACCTCCGCGAGCAAGTCCGACGGGTGCTTTCCCAGATACTGACCCGACCCAACGCGGACGCCGAACCCCGGCCCCGGCCGTAACGAGCCGGACCGAACCGGGCGCGTCCCCTCCCCCGTGGAACTCGACATCGACCTCCACAGCCGGTCGAACGTGCATAACCCAATCGGCGTGACATTGTTCAGGTGACCCAGGATCGAAAGCGAACATCCGGCGGAGCCCGGGTGTACTACTTGTAACCCCCCAATGAACAGCCGTGGGTCGTGTCGGTCGGGCGTCGCGCGTCGAAGGTGACGGGCGTGGAGCCGGCGGACCGGCGATTTTTCAGTTGCCAAATGTGGCGCGGGCCCGAAGGATGATGGCGGGCGTGGTCCCGCGAGTTCCCCTTCCCCCGCCGATCACGCGTCGCGCAATCCCGACAGACAACCGACGACGAGCGACAACACCCCTTTTCCCTTTGGAGGCCTAGCCCATCATGGCGAAGTCCACACCCCGCACCCGCCGGCCGCGCGAGGCAGCGGAGACCAGCGAAGGCGCCGAACAGGCGCAGCAGCAACCCACCGGCGCCGCGGCCCGCGAGGCCGGCGCCGCCGAGGCCGCAACGGCCGTCGAAGCCCCGCCCCGTGAAGAGCGCGAGCCGACGCCCCAGCGCGACAACCGCGGGGGCGACCGCGGTGGTGACCGTGGCGATCGCGGCGGTGAACGCAACGACCGCGATCGCGCCGATCGCGCAGACCGTGATCGCGACCGCGACAGCCGAGAGTCCCGACCGCAGCAGCAGCCCGCGTCGGGCGGCGGCGGTGGCGGCGGCGGCGGTGGGAGCGGCGAAGACGTCGCCAGCTTCGACGCCGAGACCAACGCCAAGTACGAGCAGGTCAAGGGCGGCAAGCTCTACATCAAGGACCTGCAGACCATGGACATCCATGGCCTGCACGACATCGCCAAGCAGGAAGGCATCGCCGACTTCATCGGCATGAAGAAGCAGGACCTGATCTTCCAGATCCTGCGCTCCCGCATCCGCCAGAACGGCCTGATGTACGGCGAGGGCGTGCTCGAGATCCTCCCCGACGGCTTCGGGTTCCTCCGCAGCCCCGAGTACAACTACCTGCCCTGCCCCGACGACATCTACATCAGCCCATCGCAGATCCGCAGGTTCGGCCTCCGCAACGGCCACGTCGTGCAGGGCCAGATCCGCCCGCCGAAGGAATCCGAGCGCTACTTCGCGCTGCTCCGCGTCGAGGCGATCAACGGGGAAGACCCCGAGCGCATCACCGACACCGGCAACTTCGAAGACCTCACCCCGCTTCACCCCTCGGGCCGCCTCGTCATGGAGGCCGACCCGAAGGACCTGAACATGCGGATCGTCGACCTGGTCACCCCGGTCGGCAAGGGTCAGCGCATGCTCATCGTCGCGCCGCCGCGTACGGGCAAGACGGTGCTCATGCAGAAGATCGCCAACTCGATCTCCAAGAACCACCCGGAGGTCGTGCTGATCATCCTGCTGATCGACGAGCGCCCGAAGAAGTGACCGACATGGAGCGCAACACGAAGGCCGAGGTCGTCAGCTCGACCTTCGACGAGCCCGCGTCGCGCCACGTGCAGGTCGCGGAGATGGTGATCGAGAAGGCCAAGCGCTACGTCGAGTTCGGCAAGGACGTCGTCGTCCTGCTCGACTCGATCACCCGCCTGGCCCGCGCCTACAACACCGAGGTCCCGCACTCCGGCAAGATCCTGTCCGGCGGCGTGGACGCCAACGCGCTGCAGAAGCCCAAGCGCTTCTTCGGCGCCGCCCGTAACATCGAAGAGGGCGGCTCGCTGACGATCCTGGCGACCGCGCTGATCGACACCGGCTCGAAGATGGACGAGGTCATCTTCGAAGAGTTCAAGGGCACCGGCAACGCCGAACTGCACCTGGACCGCCGCCTGGTCGACCGCCGCGTTTACCCGGCCATCGACATCAACGCCTCCGGCACGCGTCGCGAGGAGCTGCTGCTCGACAAGAAGGAGCTGGAGCTCGTCTACCGCCTCCGCCGCGTCCTGAGCGACATGAACCCGGTGGAAGCCGTGGAGCTGCTCAAGGGCCGGCTCGAGAAGGTGCCGAGCAACGCGCAGTTCCTGATGAGCATGAACCTGGATTGAGGTTGCCGTCAGCAGATTCAACGGAAGGGCCCCGGCGACCTGTCGTCGGGGCCTCTTCTTTTTCGTCGCGCGAGATCTGAGAGACGTGCCATGAGCATTGAACTGGTCCACCCCGATGGCGAAACGTTCGAGCTTACCGACGCCGGCTGGGAAGCGGTGCTGGATCTCGCGGCCGCCCGGGGCTGGCGGGGGGCGGAGATCCTGATGGAGTTGAAGCCGCCGTTCCGGATCAACGCTCGGGACTGCGTCGCGCTGGCGGGCATCGTGGAAGATGCTGCGAGCACGGCGCTTCGTGGCGACGACGTCAGCCCCGACGACGTCGTGCTCAACAGCCTGTTCTCCACGCGCAGCGCCTTGCACTGGCGGCGGTTGGCGGCGTTCTGCCGGGCGGGAGAGGTGACGGTGCGGGCGGGCGAAGACCTCGGCTGACGCGCTGGCACGCCGCGGTCGCCTGCGCGCTTACCAAAATATTACGGCAAGATCATGCGGCCCCGGGGAACAGCGGCCTACGGTTTCCAGTTACCAATGGAAAAGCGAGGTCCTCTCATGAAAACTTGGAAGGCATGGTCTGTCATCGGCCTGAGTTTCGCGATGTCTGCTGCGCCCGCGGAGGCAGCTGATCCCGGCAACCAGGCCGGGCACGTCCACGAAGCAGCCAAGGCGCAGGCAACGGAGCGCGGTGCGCCGCTCTTCGACAACCTGGGCTCGCACCACCGGAAGGTCACGACAACGTCTGAGCAGGCCCAGCGCTACTTCGACCAGGGCCTGACGCTGATCTACGCCTTCAACCACGCTGAGGCGATCCGCTCGTTCCGCGAGGCGGCGCGGCTCGACCCGACCTGCGTCATGGCGTGGTGGGGCGTGGCGCTGGCGTATGGGCCGAACATCAACAAGCCGATGGACCCCGAGGACGTGCCGAAGGCGTGGGAGGCGCTGACCCGGCGCGGGAACTTGCCGCCCGCTCGAGTGAGGCGGATCGGGCGTACGTCGAGGCCCTGACCAAGCGGTACGAGGAAAAGCCCACTGACCGACCGCGCGCCGCTCGACCGGGCGTACGCCGACGCGATGCGGGAGTTGGTCAAGCGTTACCCCGACGACCTCGACGCGGCGACGCTGTTCGCCGAGTCGCTCATGGACCTCAGCCCGTGGGACTACTGGACCAAGGACGCCCGCCCGAAGCCGGAGACGCAGGAAATGCTGGCAGCACTCGAGGGCGTGATCCGGCGAAGCTCGGAACACCCCGGCGCAAACCACTACTACATCCACGCCGTGGAGGCGGTCGAGCCGGAGAAGGCGCTGGCCTCGGCCGACCGGCTGCTGCACTACGCGCCGGGGCCGGGCACCTCGTGCACATGCCGGCGCACATCTACCTGCGCCTCGGCTTGTATCGCGAAGCGACGATTTCCAACGAGCTGGCGAGCAAGGCCGACCACTCCTACATCGCGCAGTGCAACGCCCAGGGCTTCTACCCGGCGATGTACTACCCGCACAACATGCACTTCCTGTGGTACACGAACGCCATGGAGGGCCGCAGCGCCGCGAGCATCGCGGCCGCCCGCGAAATCGCGAAGCACGGTTCGCACATGAAGCTGGGTGAAGCCGAACGGATGGCGCCGCTACTGTCGCTCGTGCTCGTGCGCTTCGGTAAGTGGGACGAGGTGCTCGCCCAGCCGGTGCCCGCCCAGGACCGGCGGTTCGAGTCGGCGATGTCTCACTACGTCCGCGGGTTGGCGCTGTCGGCGACCGGCAAGTCCGCGGACGCGGCGCAGGAACTAACGGCGCTGCGCGCCATCGCGCAGGCCGCCGACGTCAAGTCAATGGACAGCACCATCCTGCCCGCGTCGGCGCTCGTGACGATCGTGACGCACGACCTGGCCGGGCACGTCGCCCTCCGCGACGGCGACCAGGACCGCGCGATCGCCGAGCTGACGGCGGCCGTGAAGGGCGAGGACGAGCTGCCGTACATGGAGCCGCCGTTCTCCTACATGCCGATGCGGCACGGCCTCGGGGCCGCGCTGCTCGCCGCGAAACGGCCGCAGGAGGCCGAGCAAGTGTACCGTGAAGACCTGAAGCGCAACCCGAACAACGGCTGGGGACTCTGCGGCCTCGCCCAATCGCTGCGGGCGCAGGGCAAGGCCGACGCCGCCGACGCCGTGCAGCGGCAGTTCGAGCAGGCGTGGATCCGCGCCGACGTGAAGATCACGTCGTCCCGGTACTGAATGCGCAGCAGGCGCGGGCCGCGCGCAACGGTGCGGGTCGGGCACGCTACGATTGCGGCCGGATGCCCAACCCGTACGACGACGACCACCTCGCCCGCGTCCGCCGGCTCGTGCTGGCATACGGGTGGAACTCGACCGTCTACCAGATCCTCAACCCGGGCATCGAGCACTGGCTGCCCGACGGGCAAGATTGTGTGGTGGGGTTCGTCCGCGAGCGGCGGAGGTGGATCGTGGCGGCGGCGCCGGTCTGCGAGCCGGCGAAGCTCCGCGAGACGGCTGCCGCGTTCGAACGAATGGCGGCGGAGCGGGGCGGCGCGGGTCTGCTACTTCTGCGCGATGGAACGCTCCCGCGAGGCGCTCGCCGGCGACCGACGGCACGCGGTCGTCGCCATCGGCGCGCAGCCGGTGTGGGACCCGCACAGGTGGGACGAGGTGGTGCGGCGACGCTCGTCCCTCCGCGCACAGCTCAACCGGGCGCGGAACAAGGGCGTGAGCGTGGAGGTGCCGCCGGTGCGGCCGGTGTCGTACCGGGACGAGCTCGAACGCTGTCTCGCGGAGTGGCTCGCCGCCCGCCCGCTGCCGCCGATGCACTTCCTCACCGAGCCCGACACCCTCGGCGGGGTGCTCGAAGACCGAAGGCTCTACGTCGCGAAGCGCGACGGGCGCGTCGTCGCGTTCCTCGTCGCCTCCCCGGTCCCACAGCCAACGGGTTCCTGATCGAGCAGATCGCCCGCGGCGCCGGCTGTCCGAACGGCACGGCCGAGCTGTTGATCGATGCCGCCATGCGCGACCTCGCCGCGCGCGGAATCACGTACGTCACGCAGGGCCTGGTCGCGCTTTCCACGCAGGCACGCGCGGCCATGAACGACAATCCCCTGTGGCTCCGCGCGCTGATGGCGTGGGCCCGGGCGCACGGCAACCGCTTCTACAACTTCCGCGGGCTCGAGGCGTTTCGCAGCAAGATGGAGCCGGACGCCTGGGAGACGATCTACGCGATCGCGGCCGAGCCGCGGTTCTCACCCCTAACGCTCAACGCCGTCGCCCGCGCGTTCTGTCACGGCTCCCCGTTCAGCGCGGTTGCGCGGGCGGTGGGAAAGGCGGCGCGGCAGGAAACGCGCTGGCTCTTGCACCGCCGCAGGAGCGCCGGCGCGTAGCCGATCGCCGCCGCAGGTCACCGCTCCCCGGTCAGCAGCAACACCCCTGCGACAATCATCACAACCGCGATGGCCTTGCGGGCGGACATCGGCTCTCCCAACACCAGCCAGCCGAGCAGCACGGCCGTCACCGGAGCGAGCGTGAACGCGATCGGCTTGACGAGCGAGATCGGCCCCGCGTGGAGCGCGCCGTAGAAGCACGCCATCGCGAACGCGCCGGCAACGAGCCCGGATCCGAGCACGAGCTTGGCCAGCGTCGCGCCACCCGCCGTCGTCCACTCGCGCGGCTCGGCGCCGCGGCCGTGGACGGCCACGAGGTACACCACCCACAGCAGCGGCAGCGCGACGGTCGAGCGGACCGCGATCGCGGTCAGCGGCCCGACTCGGCCGGTGTGCAGCACCTGCTTGGTGAAGAATTCCCCAATGCCCCAGCCGAGACCCGCAAAAACCGAGAGGAGAACTGCTTTCATGTCGGGATCGTACCCGGTGCGACGTCCCTCGTGTCCAGCGGATTAGCCGTCAATCGACGTCCGGCGGCTCGGCGCGCCTGCTGTCCCGATGAGGGCGGTCCGATCCGACGTGCGTGACGCCGGTGATACCCTCCGGGGGGAGTCCGGGACGGCCCCGCGAGCCGTCGTCGGGGCCATGCCCCGGAGGCGCCCGTCCCGCGCCCGCGCTGACGTGCCGGAGGTCGGCGCACCGCCCCCGCGACCGCCGGCATGGCCGTCGTCGACGTCGTCGTCATAATCGTCGTCCGGCGCCGGGAACTCCGACACGAGTTGCCGTAGTCGCTCGGCCGACATCAACAGGAACTCGCGGTTCATGCTCCGCATGGGCCGCAGCAGGTCGGCGGGCGCGTGACACCGCTCGGTGTCCACGGCGTCCCGAAGCCGCCCGTACACCTCGTCCCATTCGGCGAACATCTGGCGGATCTTGTGCTGCTGCGGCGCGTCAAACGCCGCGATCAGCCGCTCCTTGTCCGACAGCTTTTCGGTTTCCGCCTCGGCGGTGAGGTTCTCGATGTCGTACAGAACACGGCGGAGGAACTCGACCCGCTCAGGCATGGATTTGTTCCGGGCGTCCATTGCTTCGGCGACATGCTGCTCACCCACCTGCCGGCGGAACTTGGTCGCGAGGTTGAACACCAGCCGCACGCGGTCAAACGCGTTGAACAGTTCTGGCTCGGCTTCGCCGGTGAGCTTCCAGAACACGAGCTTCAGGCCGAGCTTCCCCGAATGCTCCTGGTCCACGCTGTAGATGATCGGCCTGTACCGCAAGCGGTTGCCCACGCCGCGGAACTGCTCCAGCGACGTCGGAACAGCTTGGAACGCGCGGGCTTGCTGGACGGCGTAGGCGAGCGCGGCGACGTCGAAATTGCGGCGCCGAGCGGCTTCGCGGAATCGCGGCCAGGGGCAGCGATCGTCCGCCGCCAGGCCGAACAAATCCGCCGCCCGGTCGTCCAGCGCGACCACCGTGTCGTCGGGCAGATCACTCCCCGCCGCCGGCGTGCCGCCCGCCGCCGTCCCCTTTTGCTGGGGCACGATCACGGTCATGCTCCGGTTCAACTCGCGCGACCTGCTGCCCAGCGGCGCACGGCCTTGGCGATCTCGTCCGCCATCTTGGTCAAGTCGCCTAACGTACCGTTCCAATGGCAGTTAGGGTCCCCCGGGCGGAACTTACCCTTGAGGAACGCCTCGATCTCTACGGGCTCGGCTTTGATGCTCTGCCGGTCTTTGAAGGGGGCCGGGATCATCACGCCCGGCGGGTGGATCACGACGAGCGTCTCGGCCTTTTGTCCCGAGCGGTGGCCCAGGTAATACCCCGCCTCGTAGATGCACCACTCCCAGTTGTCGTCCGGGCGGGTGTACAGGAGCATCAAAATGTCCGCCTGCTCCAACTCGCGGTGGATTGTGGACAACCAGTGGGTTCCGCCGCGGAGGTTCTCGGCATCGCACGACGCGAACACCTTAATCTTTCGGCAGCGCTCTTCGACCATCCGCTTAAGCGCCATCACCGCCGCGCGGTCCTTGGTTTTGTGGCTGATAAAGATTCGCATCAACTTCAAGCCGCGCTTCGCACCCGCCAGCTTGGATTTCGGCGCCGGCTTTCGCTTGATCACCGATGAGCGACTTGACATGTTGAACCCCTAGCGTTGCCTAGACGTGCGCGGCAATGACGGCCCGAGGGGCCGGCCGCGGAGGTTGCCCATATTATCAAAAAATTTATGGACGTCAATCTGATGGCATGGCGGCACGCCCGCGGACGTTCACGCCGTCCGCAGGTCCCAGTCCATGTTGATCTCGTCGCAGCAGCTGGCCAGCTTCTGGCGAAGCTGGCTGAGCGGCGTCGCGCGGGGGACGGAGAGCACGGCTTCCAGCTCGAACATCGGGGCGCCGGTGTAGGCGCGGGGGTGAGGCGCGTCTCGAGGCTTTCGATATTGACGTTCATCTCGCGCAGCAGGTGCGCTAGACCGGTGCACGAGGCCGGGCTGGTCGATCCCGGTGCCGACGAGGCGGTAGGGCAGCGCGTCGGCGGCCTGCGGCGGGCGGTCGGTGGCGGCGGCGGGGCGGAGCTCGGACTGCATCCCGATCCGCTTCGAAAACTCCGGCAGCTCACGCCCCACGCGAGACAGCGCGTCGGACCCGCCGCCGACCAGCACCATGATCGCGAACTGGCCGCGCAGGTTGACCATGCGGCTGTCCTCGATGTTGCCGCCGCGGTCGAAGATGAACTGCGACAGCTCGTCCACGATGCCCGGCCGGTCGGTCCCGATGGCGGTGAGGATCGCGTGGGTCATGGTGAACGTCGGTTGTAAACGCTCGCCCCGGAGATGCAACCCGGGCGCGGGCACCGGCGATACGCGTTCGCCTGACTCTCCCGTACAATCCGCAGCCCATGCCGCTCACCGTCTGCCTGCTCACGCGGAACGAGGAACAAACGATCGCCCGCGCCGTGCAGTCCGTCCGCGGCGTCGCGGACGAGGTGCTCGTCGCGGATACGGCGTCAACCGACCGCACCGCAGAGGTTGCGGCAGAGGAGGGCGCGGTCGTCACACAGTTCGCGTGGGAGGACGACTTCTCGGCGGGACGCAACTACCTCCTCGGACGGGCGACGGGTGACTGGATCCTGTGGCTCGACGCGAAGGAGGAACTGACGCCGGAAAGCCTGGAGCCGCTGCGCCAGGCGATGGCCCGCGATGACGCGTTCGGCTACTTCGTGCGCGTCCAACACGTGGCCGACGAGGGCCGGCGGGTCGTCGGCGAGACGGCCGACCTGAGACTGTTCCGCCGCCGGGCGGATCTACGGTTCGTCGGCCGGCTGCACCCGCACTTCGAACCGGCGGTGGTTGAGGCGGTGAAGTCCGAGGGGCTGGCGGTGGGGCCGTGCGACGTCGAGCTGCGGCACCACGCCCAGCCGGGACCGCCGGGCGAGGCGAAGCTGCGGTGGAACGCCCGGCTGCTCGAGCTAGAGCTCCGCGACCGCCCGGGCCAGATCCACTACCTCATCGAGCACGGCCGCACGCTGCTCCTGCTCGAGGACGACCGCGGCCACCACGTGATGGCGGCGGCGGCCGACCAAGTGCTGGCGGTGCGCGAGGCGTCGCGCCTGCCGAGCGCGAAGGTGCAGGTGCTGCTGCAGTACCTGCTGACCGCCGACCCCGAGCGCTCGCGCAGCCACCTCTCGCGCGAGGACGCGCGCGAGCTGGCCCTGCGCTGGTTTCCCAACAGCCCGGCCCTGTTGTGGGCGATGGCCGAGCAGCGATTCCGCGCCGGCGAATACGACCGCGCCGCCAACCTGCTCGAGCGGCTCGTGCGGCTCGGCAAGTCCGGAACCTTCGACCGCTCGCAGGCGTTTGCCCCCGAAATCGTCGGCGAGCAGGCCGTCCTCAACCTCGGCATGTGCCACATGAAGCTCGGCCGCCCCGCCGAAGCCGAGGCGTGCTTCCTCCAGGTCGCCCCCAGCCCCGCCTTCGGCCAACTCGCCCGCCGGCAACTCGAGTCCCTCCGCCGATCCGGCGGCCCTCAGCAATAAGGCGAGACAATTGGTCTGCTAAGGACGCGAAGGAACGCGAAGAAGAGAAAGGGAAGCCGGATTTCGTTCTTCCTCCTTCGCGTTCCTTCGCGTCCTTTAGCGGACCAATTTCTTCCTGTTCGATTTTTTGTTTGACGCCACGGCTACACCTGTAGTACATAACGACTACACATGTAGTCGAAGGGAGGCCGGTTTGGCTGGGTCGCCGCAGATTTCGGACGCGGAGTGGGACGTCATGAAGGTCGTCTGGGACCGGCAGCCGGTCCCGGCGAGCGGCGTCGTGGAGCAGCTCGGCGCGAGCGGGGGTGGGCGCCGCGGACGGTCAAAACCATGCTCGACCGGCTCGTCCGCAAGGGCGCGCTGGCCTACGACGTCGAGGGCAAGCGGTTTCTCTATCGTTCCAAGGTTGATCGTGATTCGTGCGTGCGGCGGGAGAGCCGCTCGTTCCTCTCGCGCGTGTTCGACGGGTCGGTCACGCCGGCCGTCGTGCACCTCCTGAGCCACGCGAAACTTTCGGATGACGAGCTGAAGCAACTGCGGCGGATCCTCAACGGGGAGGCCAAGTGAACGGCATCGAACTACTGCTGGAGCGGCTGATCGGCGCGGGCGAAGCCGTGTGGCGGGCGTCGTGGCAGGCGTCGGTGTTGGCCGCCCTCGTGCTCGCGGTGCAGCTCGTCTTCGGCCGGCGTATCGCGCCGCGCTGGCGGCACGCGATGTGGGTGCTGGTGCTCGTCCGGCTGGCGCTGCCGGTCGTGCCGAGCAGCCGGCTGAGCGTATTCAACCTGGCGCCGCTCCGTGACGCCCGGCCCGTTTCGGCGGTTGCGATGCCGGTTGCGGGCGAACCGCAGCCGTTGATGTCGACGGACGCATTCGCGGAAGAGATGCGCGCCCGGGCTGCGCGATTCGCGCCGAGGCGGCTCGCGGCGGCTCCCACTCTGACTGCGGTTTACGCCGCCGCGCCACCGCCGCCGCCGCCGAGCCTGTGGAAGGGGTGGCCACAGGCCTTGGCGGCGGCGTGGGCGGCGGGGGTGCTGCTGCTGGCGACTCGCGTCGCATGGGCGACGTGGCGCGTGTCGCGCGCCATGCGCCGGCTCGACCGCGTGACCGACGACGCCGTGCTCGACGTGCTCCGGGCGACGGCGGGCGAGCTGCGCGTCCGCCGCCTGCCGGCGCTGCTCACAGGCGACGACCTGTTCAGCCCCGCGCTCGTCGGCTTCGTCCGCCCCCGGCTGCTGCTACCCCGCGACCTGCTCGCCCGCTTCGACCCCGCCGAGCTGCGCCTCGTCCTCCTGCACGAGCTGGCACACCTGAAGCGCCGCGACGTGCTGGTCAACTGGTTCGCCACGCTGCTCACGGTGCTCCACTGGCCCAACCCGGTCATCTGGCTCGTCGCCTGGCGGCTGCGGCTGGAAGCGCGAGCTGGCGACCGACGAACTGGTCATGTCGCACACGACCACCGACGCCGACCGCCGGGCCTACGGCCACACCATCGTCAAGCTCCTCGAGACCTTCGCCCGCGGCGCGTCCGCGGCAAACGCACGGCCGGTCGTACCGGCCGGCGGCGTGGGCATCCTGGAAGGCAAGCAACAAATGAAGCGGAGGATCACCATGATCGCCGGATTCGCCCGCCGTAACCGTGCCTGGACCGTCGTCGCCGCATCGCTCGTGCTGGCGCTGGGCGTCGTCGCGCTCACGGACGCGGCCCAGCAGCCCGCGCCGGCGTCGAAGCCGGTGGACGCCGCGAAGCAGCCGGCCACGCAGCCGACGAAAGTCGGCGAGCTGACCCCGGAACAGATGCAGGCGGCGCTCGCGACGGGCGACCCATTGGTGGCCGAGTGGCTCGAAAGATTGGAGTCGTTGAAGCGACGGTGCGCGGAGCTCACCGGCTCGCGCGGTGCGCAGCACCCCGATGTTGCGTCCGTGGATCGTGAGATCCAGCTCGTCGCCGCGCAGCTGGGCGATCGCATGGAAACGTACAGGGTCGCACGCCTTCGCAAGAGTGGCGTGGTCACGGAAGACGAACTGGTCATCGTTTCGGTCATGGACCTCGTCGGCGCCGGCGTGGAGACGGTGAAGACGGCGCGCGTCGACGCACAGGGCAACATCAGCCTGCCGTACGTGGGAAAGGTGAAGGCGGCGGGCCTCAACTCGGCCGACCTCGAGCAGGCAGTCGCGAAGGCGTACCGGGAGAAGAATCTGCTCGAGAACGCGCTGGTCGCCGTGTCCCTGCCCGACCGCGGGGAGTCGCACCAGCTCAGCAACAAGGCCCGGCCCGCCGGGGGCGAGCAGGCCGCAATGATGGACCCGGGCGGCTTTGCAGGCATGATGGGCGAGGCGGGGATGGAGGCCGGGCGCGCCGCCGGTCGACCCCGCCATGGCAGCCTTGCTGGACCGCAAGATCCCCGAGGTGACCTTCGACGGCGTGGCGTTCACCGACGTCGTCGACTTCCTCCGCGACGTGACCAGTGCCAACATCTTCGTCGACTGGCGCACCCTGGAAGCCGCCGGCGTCGACCGCAATGCGCCGGTGACCGCCCGGCTGCGCGACGTCGCGTTCAAGGACGCCCTCGCGATCGTCCTTCGTGGCATCGATCACTCCTTGAACTTCAACATCCGCAACGGCGTGATCCATATCGCCGCGGCCGTTAAGCAGAAACCCGTCGAGCTGGCCGTTACCGCGTACGACGTCAGCGATCTGGTTGCCGCCGCCTTCGACGTCAAGGGCGGCGCCGAGGCGCTGGTAAACGTCATCAGCCAGACCGTCCGCCCCGAGTTCTGGCGCCAATCCCACGCCAACGGGCAGGGCACGATCAGCGCGTTCGGGAACAAGGTCGTGGTGACGGCAACGCCGGAGGTGCACCGGGAGGTGGAGGCCCTGCTCAAGGTCCTTCGCGAGCCGGGCTCGCCGCCGCCGCCACCGACGACGAACCCCGCGCCAAGGCAGAAGTTCCCATTAAGGTCGACGACATGACGGCCGAGGACATCGCGCTGGTCGATCAGCAGATGGCCCAACACCTGCAGATGAAGAACGAGATCGAGCTCCGCATCGAGCAGTTGAAGCTCAGCGGCGCCAGGGAGAACTCGCCCGCCCTCAAGCCCGCCACCGACCTGCTCAAGGTCCGCAACAAACTCATCGAGGACCGGGCCGAGTGGTTCCGCGAGAAGAACAAGGGCCTGCACTTCCCGGACGAGCGGCACCGCATCCGTGAGGGGGAGCAGGCCTAGTCGCGGTAGCCGAAGCTTGATGGGCTTTTCAAAACAGGCGAAACCGCACTCCGCGGGGGTCCCGCCGCTTTTCGCACCGCCGGGGATGCCCTACACTTCGGCATCCCATGGCGGAGCTGTCGTTCGACATTGACCGGGTGATCGCGGGCACGTCGCGGCTGAGCGACGCGCAGGCGATGGAGCTGTACCACTCCGCCCCGCTGCACGACCTCGGCGAGTGGGCGTCGGCGGCGTCGCAGCGGCTGCACCCGTACGACTTCCGCACCTACGTCATCGACCGCAACATCAACTACACGAACGTGTGCACCGCCAAGTGCACGTTCTGCGCCTTCCGCCGGGATCACGAGGACGCGGACAGCTACACGCTCGACTACGACAAGATCGGCGAGAAGATCCGCGAGCTCGTAGCGATCGGCGGCACGCAGATCCTCATGCAGGGCGGGATGAACGACCGCCTGCCGATCGAGTGGTACGAGGACCTGCTGCGGTACATCAAGTCGAACTTCCCCACCGTCCACATCCACGCCTTTTCACCGCCGGAGTTCGTCGAGTTCGAGCGGTTCTTCGGCATGGACGTGCGCGACATCATCCGCCGGTTCCACAAGGCGGGCCTCGACACCATCCCCGGCGGCGGCGGGGAGATCTTCGCGCCGCGCGTCCGCAAGCGCATCGGCATCGGCAAGGCGAGCGGCGACGACTGGCTCCGCGTGATGCGCGTCGCCCACGAGGAGGGGCTGAACACCTCGGCCACGATGCTGATCGGCCACATCGAGTTCGTCCGCGAGCGCATCGAGCACATGGCCGCGATCCGGGACATGCAGGACTACGCCCAGGCGCTCGCCACGCTCACGCGCCAGGCGGGCGGCGGGACGTCACCCCTCGTCTGGGAAGGCGATGCCGCAGACGGTGTGCGCGATGTCGGACAAGTATCCAGGCATCTTCGGAAAGTCGGCGTTCGGGTTGCGTCCCTTCGAGTGGGGGGATCGTGCGTTCGGCTCTTATACCGCGTTCATCCACTGGCCCTTCCAGCGCGAGAACACGCCGCTCGGGCGGGCGCAGGAGTGGGACCCGGACATGCACGGGCCGTTCGACGACAGCACGAACGAGGACGTCCTGCGCGGCCGGGTCGTGCGGATGGCCGGGGCGGACGAGTACCTGCGGACGCTCGCGATCGCCCGGCTGTACTTCGACAACGTCGCGAACCTGCAGAGCAGTTGGGTGACGATGGGCCCGAAGGTGGGGCAGCTCGCGATGTTCTTCGGCGCCAACGACATGGGCAGCGTGATGATGGAGGAGAACGTCGTCAGCGCCGCGGGGACGACGTACCGCCTCGCCGAGCGGGACATCTGCCGGCTCATCCGCGACGCGGGGTGGGTGCCGGCCCAGCGCGACCAGTACTACAACGTGCTCAAGCGCCACGACGCGGGCCCCGACGCGCCGGACCTGCGGCCGCTGCCCGACCCGCCGATGCGGGCGGTGAGGCGGATCGACAAGGAGTTCATCGGCGCCGCGCCGGGGCTCGACGACGGCGCCGACCGCAGCGAGCGCGTGCAGTTGCCGATCCTCGGGGACCGTTGACGTGCCGTGGCGGCAACGGCGGCGGCCGCAGAGGGACGCGCCGGTGAGGGAAACCGAAGTCGCGCAGCCTGATCACGTGCCGGACGCGGGCGAGGCCCGGCTCTCGCAACTCGCCGTACTTCTGGCGCGGCCGGAGACGTGTTGTTCACGGCCGCCGTGGCCGTCCACGTGGCGTTCGCCGACGGGTGGGGGTGGCCGGTCGTGGTGGTCGCCGCGTCGGCGTTGGTGTTTGTGGTGTCGATGATCGTCGCGCTGGTGGCAAAGCGGAGTGCAGTTGTGATCGCCGCGATCGTCCTGCTCGCGCTCGCGGGCCTGGGCGCGGCGGTAGCGGCCGTCGACGCGGGACGCCGCTACGACGCCTTGAAATATCGGGTGTTCGGAGACCGCGACGGCGTGCGGCTCGTGGAACCGGATAGCGTCGCACGGCCGGCGAATGGGTGGGGCGATGTTGTCGAGCATCACCGCCTCGCTCGCCGCGATCGCCGCGTTCCCGCTGGCCGGATACCTGGCGTTCCGCACCTTCCGCCGCACGGGCGTGACGCCGTGAACCGTCCCCCGCCTGCTCACCGACAACGCGCTGCTCGCCGAGTGTCGCGAGGATCACTTCCGCGGCTCCGGTCCCGGCGGGCAGAAGCGGAACAAGACCAGCAACGGCGTACGACTCGTCCACGCGCCCACCGGCGTCGATCGTCACGGCGACCGAGTCCCGCTCGCTCTCGGAAAACCGCCTGTGGGCCCTGCGGCGGCTGCGGGTGAAGCTCGCGACGGACGTGCGCGAACCGGTCGACCTCGCCGGCTTTCGCCCGCCGGACTGGTTCCTCTCGATCCGTCGCGGCACCCGGCTCGAAGCTGTCCCACCGCCATCCGCTCTACGCGGCGTCCGCCGGGCTCATGCTCGACCTGCTCGCCGCGCTCAACGGGAACCCGGCCGCCGTGGCGGTCAACCTCGGCGTCTCGACCACGTCCGTCGTCAAGTTGCTGGAAGCCGAAGCCGCCGTTCTGGGCCGCGGCCAACCGGGTGCGGGCCGAACTGGGGTTAGCGCCGCTGACACACCGGGGATAGCGGCTGCGCCGCACGTTCCAATTCCCACCGCGTCCGGATAGAACGCCCCATCCCATGGCGTTGTTGCTCGCGACCGATTCGCTGGAAAAGTCCTTTGGTCCCCGCACGATCTTCCGCGGGTTGAGCATCCGCTTCGACGACGCGGAGCGGACGGGGCTGATCGGCCCCAACGGCTCGGGCAAGTCGACGCTGCTGAAGATCCTCGCCGGCGCCGAGCAGCCGGACGCCGGCTCGATCGAAGCCCGGCGCAACGTCCGGCTCGGATACCTGCCGCAGCACGACACGTTTCCCGCCGGCGCTACGCCGCTGGAGGTCGTCGTCGACGCGCAGCGCGAGAGCCACGCCGCACGGCGACGAGCACGAGTGGGAGATCGAGGCGGAGGTGCTGCTCGGCAAGGTCGGGTTCGACCGCACCGACCAGGCCGTCGAGACGCTGTCCGGCGGGTGGCGCAAGCGGCTCGCCGATCGCGCGGGAGCTGGTCCGCAAGCCGGACCTGCTGCTGCTCGACGAGCCGACCAACCACCTCGACCTCGAGGGCATCCTCTGGCTGGAGAAGCTGCTCACGGCCGCCCCGTTCGCGTTCGTGCTCGTCAGCCACGACCGCTATTTCCTGGAGAACGTCACCAACCGCGTCGTGGAGCTGAACCGCGCCTACGCGGGCGGGTACCTGAGCATCAACGGCGCCGTACAGCGAGTTCCTCGAAAAACGCGAGGAGTACCTGGCCGCACAGCAGCGGCGGGAGCAGGCGCTGGCGGGGCAGGTGCGGCGCGAGATCGAGTGGCTCCGCCGCGGGGCGAAGGCGCGCACCACGAAGGCGAAGGGCCGCATCCAGCAAGCCGGGCAGATGATGGAGGACCTCGCCGAGCTGCGGACGCGCAACACGACCAGCCGGCGAAGATCGAGCTCGACTTCAACGCCACCGGCCGGCAGACGCGGAAGCTGCTGACCGCGAAGGGCGTCGCCAAGTCGCTCGGCGGGCGAACGCTCTTCCGCGGCGTCGATTTCGTGCTCGCGCCCGGCATCGAAGCTCGGCCTGCTCGGGCCCAACGGCAGCGGCAAGAGCACGCTGATCCGCATCCTCTCCGGCGAGGCCGAGCCCGACGCGGGCGAGGTCGTGCGCGCCGACGGCCTGCGCATGGTCGTGTTCGACCAGGACCGGCGCAGCTCGACCGCTCGGCCACGCTGCGCCAGGCGCTGTCGCCGCAGGCGGCGACACGTCGTCTACCGCGACAAGCCGATGCACGTCACCGGGTGGGCCAAGCGGTTCCTGTTCCGCACCGACCAGCTGGACCTGCCGGTCGGCAGCCTGTCCGGCGGCGAGCAGGCGCGCGGTCCTGATTGCACAGCTGATGCTCCGGCCGGCCGACGTGCTGATCCTCGACGAGCCGACGAACGACCTGGACATCCCGTCGCTCGAAGTGCTGGAGGAGAGCCTGGCGGATTTTCCCGGCGCGCTGGTGCTGGTGACGCACGACCGCTTCATGCTGGAACGACTCTCGACGGAACTGCTGGCGCTGGACGGGGAGGGGGGCGCGGGGAGTTATGCGAGCCTGGCGCAGTGGGAAGCGGCAAGGGAGGAGAAAGCCGCTCGCGGCTTAGCGGAGTCGCGCACGAAGGTGGCGACCGCTAAGCCGCAAGCGGCGGTCGCGCCGGCGAAGAAGCGATTGACTTGGAACGAGCAGCGCGAGCTGGAGAAGATGGAAGGGCAGATCCTCGAAGCCGAATCCGAGTTGGAAAGTCTGCAGCACGCGATGTCCGACCCCGCCGTTGCGTCCGATCACGAGAAGATGCGCAACGTCTGCACCCGCGCCGACGCCGCCCAGCGGCGCGTCAGCGACCTGTACCATCGGTGGCAGGAGCTCGAGGCGAAACGCTCTTAGCATGCGGTTGGTCCGGTAACCCGATCCCGCCGCGCGAGAAGTCGTCGGCTTACCGGACCCACCGCCTCACGCCTGCCAAATCACTTAAGCCACCGCGTCCCGCTTCCGATGACACTGCTGTAGTTCTCCGGCGCAGCCGTGTGGGCGGCTGCGTTGGTCCCGGTTAGTCGGGAAGGGTTGTTCGTGCGGGATGCCCAGCGGCGCCAATCGCGCGGTCGCACGGCACGCCCGGCGCAAGGAGAAGGCCATGAAGACGGTGAAGAATCTGCTGACGAAGCTGGTGAAGGACGAGCAGGGTGGCGAGGTGCTGGAGTACGCCCTCATCGCCGGCCTGATCGTCGTCGCCGCCATCGCGGTGATCGGCTCGGTCGGCACCAAGGTCCTGGCGAAGCTGGACCTCGTTGAACGACGGCATGTGAGGACTGGTGCCCGCCGCCGCCGCCGCCGCCGCCGCCACCGTACCGATCAGCATCCGCGACGTCACCGGGTACGCGGACGCCGGGACACGAGATGATCGTCGACCATCCACCACGCCGGGGCAGCGCCAGCTCATCTGGGTCGTGGTTCTGCTGCCGGTGCTGATCGGGCTCTGCTCGCTGGCGGTGGACTGGGCCCGCACGTTCAGCTTCGTGAAGACGGAGCTGAGTCGGGCGGCCGACGCGGCGGCGCGGTACGCCGGCACGGCCGTCGGGCAGGGCATCGCGACGGTGCGCACCCGGGCCAAGAACGCCGCCAACGACAACGCCGCCGACGGCACCCCGGTGCCGTCCTAGGCCGACTCCGACGTCGTGCAGGGCAACTGGTCGGCGTCGACAGGGCGGTTCACCCCCAACGGCACGCCCCCACCAACGCCGTCCGGGTCACCGCCCGCCGCACAGGGCACAGACGCCGTGCCCCTGATGTTTGCCCGCGTGCTCGGCAAGACGCATTTCGACGTGCAGGCGTCGCCGTCGTGCTCTACACCGCCTCGGCGGCCCCCGTCGGGTTTGTCGGGCTCGACGGCATCTCGTACAAGAACAACTCGTTCATCGGCAGTTACAACCCCAACGCCACCGCCTCCCACCCAGGCCGCTCAGCAAGGCGAAGGTCCTCAGCAACCAGCCGTGGCGTTCAGAACAACACGACGCTCGACGGCGACATCATGTATCGCCCGGGCGGGTCCGTTACGGCGGGCTGGTGCCACCGGGACAACCACGAAGCAGTCATCCCGAGTCCCCGTGCCGCCCAACCCGCCTGGTCACCGGGGCCAACCCGCTGAACCTGCCGGCCGATTACACCGTCAGACTCGCCACCACACTGCCCGGCGGCACCTACTGGTTTACCTCGCTCACGATCAACCGCGACCTGAGCTTCTCCGGGCCGGCCACGGTGCTCATGAACGGCGACATGGATATCGATAAGGAATCGGTCACCGCGCATAACACGGTGCCGTCCAACCTGAAGATCCACCAGCTCGGTGCCAACCGCACGTTCACCACCCACAACGACGTCGACCTCGTCGCTCAGTTCTTCGCCCCGCGAAGCGATTTCACCGCAGGAACAACCTCCTGCTCCGCGGGACCGCCCTGTTCCGCACGATCGACGCGAAGAACAACGCCACCATCTTTCTCGACGAGCTTGCCATGGCGGCGGGCAGTACGTCCGTCGCCGGCGGGATCGCCATCGTCCGATAACCCGCCGCGGGCCGCGGGTATGCCTGATTCCGGCGGGCGCGATTGCCGATGATCCATGCGGGGCGATGCCAACGCGCTGCAGCGAACGCGCCGCAGGGGATCAACGCGCGATGACGACGGCGGCGCTGTTGATGTGCGTTCCGATGCTGGGCCTGCTCGCGTGGGCCGCGGCCACCGACATCCTCGCGCAGCGGGCCTTGCCATTGGCTGACGGCCAACCTCGCCCTCGCCGGGCTGGCGCGGACTAACATGGGCTCGCGCCGATTGTTCAGCCCGTGGCAGTCGTTCCTCGGCCTGTCGGCCGGGTTCGGGCTCACGTTCGTCCTCTTCGGGCTCGGCAGGGCCTCGGGGGCGGGGACGTGAAGCTCATGGCCGGCCTCGGCACCATGGGCTCGGCCCGCGCCGACGCTGATGGTGTTCGCCGGGGCGGCGGTGATCGGGATGTTGTACGTGCTCGCGCAGGCGGCGTGGGAGGGACGCCTGGCGGCCTTGTTCCGCAACAGCCAGGTGATCGCCGTCAGCCTGGCCCACGCAGGCGAGATCGGCCTCGAGCAGGCGGCCGAGACGGGCAAGGCGTCTCCGCCGCGGCCCGGCCGCTGCCCTACGCGGTGCCGGTCCTGGCGGCGACGTTGATCGTGATCCACCGGGTGGGCTGAGCCACGACGCACGACGACCAACGACGACGATGACGCGCAACATTCACGTCCCCCGCCTCGCACCCGTCGGCAACGCGACGCTCGAGATGACGCTGGTGCTCGGCCTGCTCCTGAGCCTCACGTTCGGTGCCGTCGAATTCGGCCACTTCTTCTTCATCAACACGCTACAGAGCCGCTCGCGCCCGCGAGGGCGCCCGCGCCGCGATCCCCGCCGGTGCCACCAACGCCGAGGTCCTCGCGGCGGTCAACCACTCGCTCAACGCGGCCGGGTTCGACCTGGCCAATTACAGCATCAAGATCCGCGACGCCGCCGACACCGCGGACGTCAACGTCGCCGCCCAACCCGCGGGCGTCGGCATCCTCGTCAAGGTCACCGGCACGTGGGGGAAACGCGGCCTGCGGCCGATGGGCTTGATCAACCCCGCGACGGTCGTGAAGGGCACGACCGTGATGAAGGAATCCACCTGAGGTGCCGGCCAGCCGCCGCCGCGGCCCGGCGTTTGTCCCCGCCTCTTTCATGCCCGATTTCGCCGAGGCGCAGTAACACCGCTCTCGGGGCCGAGGTCCGGTAAGCCCGCAGGTCTCCGGTCCGATCGGCCGGGTGTTACCGGTGCCCCACATCCGCACGTCCCGCCCCGCTTTTCGCCCGAAGTGTCACGCATCGCCCGATGTGAGGCTGAGTAATCCCGGCACGCGCATCGTAAAGCGCACCCGCCGGTCCGGCCGACATTGACGGCATAGGCCCACCCGCACAGTCGCGTGGCGGGCCGGACGGAGCAGCGATGAAACTCAAAGCGTTGATCCCGCTGGTGCTGGCGCTGGTGCTGGGCGGCGCCGCCGCTAAGTTGACGCGACGCAATGCGCAAGGGCCGCGGGGGCGCAGGACGGGCAGCTCGTGGCGGTGGTGGCCGCCGCCCGTGACGTGCAGCCCGGGCAATGGTTCTTCCACGCCTTGGACTCGTCGTCTTGTAACTGATCCACCTCATCAATGCGGACCTGTTCACCTGCGGTATCGCGTCGATCATCCAGTCGGTCGGCTTCTGGAAGGTCGGTGTCCGGCTTCCGCTGCTGCAGGGCGTGACGTTCACCGCGGTATCGCCGATGATCGCGATCGCGTTGGCCGCCGGCGGGGGCACCGAGGGCCTGCTCTACATCTACGGCGCGGTGATCATCGCCGGGCTGTTCACCTTCCTGATCGCGCCCTTCTTCGCCAAGCTGATCCGGTTCTTCCCGCCGGTCGTGACCGGCACCGTCATCACCATCATCGGCCTCGCGCTGCTGCCGGTGGCGGCGCTCGACGCGGTGGGTGGGGGCGCCAACCCGGACCCGTCCAGCGGCAAGAACCTGGCCTACGCGATGGGCACGCTCGCCCTGATCGTGATCATCCAGCGGGTCTTCCAGGGCTTCATCGCCACCGTCGCGGTGCTGGCCGGCCTGGTCATCGGCACCGGGGTCGCGTTCTTCCTCGGCGACGCGAGCTTCGAGGCCGTCGGCACGTCCGGCTGGTTCGGGGTCACCACGCCATTCTTCTTCGGCATCCCGAAGTTCTCGATCGCGGCGATCATCTCGATGATCGTGGTCATGCTGATCACCGCCGTGGAGACCACCGGCGACGTGTTCGCCACCGGCGAGATCGTCGAGAAGCGGATCGGCGCCCAGGATATCGCGCGTGCACTGCGCGCCGACGGGCTGGCCACCTTCATCGGCGGCGTGCTGAACTCGTTCCCGTACACCTGCTTCGCCGAGAACGTCGGCCTGGTGCGACTGACCAGGATCAAGAGCCGCTACGTCGTCGCCACCGCCGGCGTCTTCATGATCCTCCTCGGCCTTATCCCGAAGGCCGGCGCGCTCGTCGCGAGCATCCCGCCGCCGGTGCTCGGCGGCGCGGCCATCGCGATGTTCGCCACGGTCGCCGTGGTCGGCATCCAGACCCTGACCCGCGTCGACTTCCACGACCACCGAAACGTGGTCATCGTCGGCACCAGCATCGGCCTCGCGATGTTCGTGACAGCGCAGCCCCGCGTGGCGGACGCGGTCCCGGACTGGGCGGAGATCTTCTTCCTCAGCGGCATCACGCTGGGTAGCCTGACCGCGATCCTGCTCAACCTGGTGTTCCACCACATCGGCAAGAACCGTGGTCCGGCGGTCGCCGGCACCCCCGGGACCGGGGTCATCCGGCTCGACCAGGTCAACCAGATGGGCCGCGAGCAGTTCGTGGAGACGTTCGGCCGGCTCGTCCAGGGGCCGACGAGCTGGGTGGCGGAGCGCGCATACGACCAGCGGCCGTTCACCGACACGCAGGACCTGCGTCGCTCGTTCCAAGAGGCATTGTTCTCCGCCGACCGCACGGAGCAGCGTGACCTGCTGAGCTTCTACCCCGACCTCGGCCGCGACGCCGGCGACGACGCGCAACTGAGCGAGGATTCCGAGCGCGACCAGTCCGCCGCCGGGCTGACCCGCCTGGACGACGAGGACCACGAAGCGTTCGGGGAACTGACCCAGGCCTACCGCGAACGGTTCGGCATCCCGCTGATCGTGTCCGTGCGGGACGTCGAGAAGCGCGACCTGATCCTGCAGTCGGGGTGGGAGCGCATGCAGAACTCTCCGACCCAGGAGCACGCGGCCGCGCTGATCGAGGTCGCCAAGATCGCCAATCACCGGTTCGACGACCTGGTCGCGGACGCCAGCCCGATCCTGGGCGCGCGGGCGGCCAGCCTGAAGGAGATCCCGCAGGGTCTCGCGTCCCCGGCCCGCCGGCAGCAGGTCGACGAGGATACCTCCGACGGGGTGCGGCGCTTCAACGAGCTGCCCGACGCGGATGCCCGCGCTGAGCTCCGGTCCTGCCTCAACGTTCCGCGGTGGGTCGACGTGGTCGCGGAGGGTCGGCCCTACACGACCGCACAGTCCGCGCTGCACCGCGCCCGGCTGGCCGCCACCAGCTTCTCGGACGAGGAGCTGGACGCGGCGCTCGGCCGGCACCCGCGGATCGGCGAGCAGGCCGGCGAGGGTCACGACGCCGAGTTCTCGGCGCGCGAGCAGGCCGCGGTGGGCGTCGCCGACGACACGGTGGCCGAGGCCATCCGCGCCGGGAACGCCGAGTACGAGAACCGTTTCGACCGGGTCTTCCTCATCAGGGCGGGCGGCCGGAGCCCGGAGGAGATCCTCGCCGAGCTGCGTCGCCGGCTGAACAACACCGCCGAGGCGGAACGCGCCGAGGTGGTCACCCAGCTGCGCGAGATCGCGCTCACCCGGCTGGAATCGGTGCTCGGCGAATGACGCGTCCGGTCCAGCTGGCGGTCGATCGGGCCACACACAGAACGGGAGGTGACCGATGAGCACCATCGTCCTCGAGGGCGCGCACGTCGTCACCGTCGACCCCGCCCGGGCCGAATACGCCGGTGGTCACGTCGTCGTGACGGACAACGTGATCACCGCGGTCGGGCCGGGCCGGGCCCCGGACGACGTTGTCGGTGGCGATCAGGCAGTCCGGCGGATCGACGCGTCCGGATGCCTGATCACGCCCGGCTTCGTCAACACGCACCACCACCTGTACCAGTGGATCACCCGCGGACTCGCAGTGGACGCCACGCTGTTCGGCTGGCTCACCACGCTGTACCCGGTCTGGGGCCGGATCGACGCCGGGCTGGTGCACACGGCGGCGACCGGCGGGCTGACCTGGCTGGCGGGCACGGGGTGCACCACGACCACCGACCACCACTACGTCTTCCCCCGCGACGGCGGCGACGTGCTCGGGGCCGAGATCGCCGCCGCCCGGCGGGTCGGGCTGCGCTTCCACCCGACGCGGGGGTCGATGGACCTGGGGCAGAGCGCCGGCGGGCTGCCGCCGGACAACGTGGTGGAGGACATCGACACGATCCTCGCGGCCACCGAGTCGGCGATCGACACGTACCACGACGACTCGTTCGACTCGATGCTGCGCATCGGGGTGGCGCCGTGCTCGCCGTTCTCGGTGACCGGCGACCTACTGAAGCAAACCGCCGACCTGGCCAGGCGCAAGCGCGTGCGGATGCACACCCATCTCTGCGAGACGGTCGACGAGGAGGAGTTCTGCCAAGAGAAGTTCGGTTCCTCGCCGGTCGAGTACGTCGAGTCCCTGGGCTGGCTCGGGCCGGATGTGTGGCTCGCACACGCCGTACACCTGTCGGATGCGGCGATAGCCCGGCTCGCCGCGACCGGCACGTCGGTCGCCCACTGCCCGACCTCCAACGCGAGGCTCGGCGCCGGCATCAGCCGCACGCGGGACCTGCGCGACGCCGGCGTCGCGGTGGGTCTCGGCGTGGACGGGGCGGCCTCCAACGAGGCCTGCTCCCTGCTGGAGGAGGTGCGGCACGCGCTGCTGTTCGCGAGGGCCAGGGGTGGCCCTGAAGCCCTCACCGTGCGCGACGCGCTGGAGATGGCGACCATGGGCGGCGCCCGGGTGCTCGGGCGGCAGAGCGAGATCGGGTCCTTGGAGGCGGGCAAGCTCGCCGACATCGCAGTATGGCGGCTGGACACACTCGCGCACATCGACATCGCCGATCCCGTCGCTGCCCTGGTGCTCGGCGCCCCGCCGCCGCTCGAGCTGCTGCTGGTGAACGGGCGCGCGGTGGTCGAGCAGGACCGGGTGACCGGGATCGACGGCATCGTCGATGCCGACGCGCTCGCCCGCGAAGTTTCTGCCGCCAGCAGGTCCCTGCTCAGCCGCGCAGGAGGACACTGATGACCACGCCGACCGCCGGTGCCGGATCGTGCCGGTTGCAGAATTTGTGCAGCCGAGGCCGCCGATGCGCGGCAGCCGAAGGCCCGCCGCGCGCGGGTCGACGTGAACGAGGAGCGCGTGACGTGGAACCACAACTGACGGTCAACGGCCAGACCCACCCCCTGGGCGACGTCGGCGGGCACGTGACCCTCCTCCAGTGGCTGCGCGATGCCGGATACACAGGGAGCAAGGAGGGATGCGCGGAGGGCGAGTGCGGCGCGTGCGCCGTGATGGTGGCGCGACCGGACGGCGACGCCGCCACCCGCTGGACGGCGATCAACGCCTGCCTCGTGCCGGCCGCCGGCCTGGAACACCAGGAGGTCATCACGGCCGAGGGCCTCGGCGAGCCGGACCGCCTGCACCCCGTACAGCGGGAGATGGCCGATCGCGGTGGATCCCAATGCGGCTACTGCACGCCGGGTTTCGTCTGCTCGATGGCGTCGGAGTTCTATCGTTCCGACCGCCGGCCGAGCCGGAACGGCCGCGCGGAGCGCAGTGCCGAGGCCGAGCCCGAGACGAGCGGGGCCGCCGCCGCCCGCACGCAGCAGGGCTCCGACCCAGCCGCCCCGGGGCATGCGACCGACCACGAGCACGGACCGAACGGCTTCGACCTGCACGCCCTGTCGGGAAATCTCTGCCGATGCACGGGATACCGGCCGATCCGGGACGCCGCATACGCCCTGGGTTCGCCCGACGCCGACGACCCGCTGTTCGAGCGGATGAGCCGACCGGCCCCGGCCGCCCACCGCACCCGAATCGACGGTGACCAAGGTGGTTTCGTCCGACCGGAGGACCTCGGCGAGGCCTTGTCCCTGCTGGCCGAGAATCCCAGCGCCCGGCTGGTCGCCGGCTCGACGGACTGGGGGGTGGAGCTGAATCTTCGCCACGCCAGGGCCGAGCTGACCATCGGCATCGATCGGCTCGCCGATCTGCGCCGACTCGACGTCGGCGAGGACTGGATCGACATCGGCGCCGGCCTCAGCCTGACCGAGGTGGAACGCGGCCTGGCCGGCCGGGTCCCGCTGCTGGCGGAGATGTTCCCCCAGTTCGCGTCCCGGCTGATCCGCAACGGCGCGACCATCGGCGGGAACCTCGGCACCGGCTCGCCCATCGGTGATACCCCGCCCGCACTGCTCGCGCTCGATGCGCGGCTGGTGCTGGCGTCCCGGTCCGGCGAGCGTGAGGTGCCGCTGTCGGAGTACTTCACGGGGTATCGCCAGTCCGTTCGGCGCCCGGACGAGCTGATCAAGGTCGTGCGCATTCCGCTGCCCGTGGCTCCGATCAGTGCCTTCCACAAGATCGCCAAGCGACGTTTCGACGACATCTCCAGCGTGGCCGTTGGTTTCGCGCTGCGCCTGGTCGGCACGTCGGCCGCCGACGGCAGCGGCGCGCCGGACGTTGCCGATATCAAGATCGGTCTCGGGGGCGTGGCCGCAACCCCGCTGCGCGCCACGGCCACGGAGGCGGCGCTGAACGGGCAGCCGTGGAGCCGCGACGTCGTCGAGGCGGCCGCGGACGTGCTCGCTCGTGAGGCGACGCCGATCAGCGACCACCGCGCGAGCGCCCGGTACCGAACCGCGATGTTGCGCGAGTCGCTGCTCAAGTTCCACGCGCAGAACCCCGCCCCGGCACTGCAGGAGGCCTGATCGTCATGAGCAAGTCACACGGCCCGCTGGCCGACCGGCCGGTCAACCCGAAGGTCGGCCTCGAGATCCCGCACGAGAGCGCGGCGCTGCACGTCACCGGGAAGGCCCTCTACACGGACGATCTCGTCGGGCGCACCAAGGACGTCCTGCACGCGTGGCCGGTGCAGACGGCGTACGCCCACGGCACCGTCACCCGGCTCGACGTGACGCCGGCGTATCAGGTGCCGGGCGTCGTCCGAGTGCTCACCGCCGAGGACGTGCCCGGAGTCAACGACTCCGGGATCAAGCACGACGAGCCGCTCTTCCCGACGGAGATCATGTTCTATGGGCACGTCGTGTGCTGGGTGCTCGGCGAGACGGAGGAGGCCGCCCGGTTCGGCGCCGAGGCCATCACCGTCGAGGTCGACCCGTTGCCGTCGCTCATGACGCTCACCGAGGCCATTGCGGCGCAGAGCTTTCAGGGTGCGCAGCGGACGGTCAGCCGCGGCGACGTCGAGGCCGGGCTCGCGGCAGCCGCCCACCGGTTCTCCGGCGAGTTCGAGTTCGGCGGCCAGGAGCACTTCTACCTGGAGACCAACGCGGCGCTGGCCACCGTCGACGAGAACGGCCAGATCTTCATCCAGTCCAGCACGCAGCATCCCTCGGAGACCCAGGAGATCACCGCGCACGTGCTGGGTCTGGCGAGTCACCATGTCACCGTGCAGTGCCTGCGCATGGGCGGCGGGTTCGGCGGCAAGGAGATGCAGCCGCACGGCTTCGCCGCGGTTGCCGCGCTCGGCGCGATCCTCACCGGCCGGCCGGTGCTGTTGCGGCTGAACCGCACGCAGGACATCACCATGACCGGGAAGCGGCACCCGTTCCACGCCACGTGGGAAGTGGGATTCGACGCGGACAACCGGATCTGCGCCCTGCGGGCGACGCTGACCAGCGACGGCGGGTGGAGTCTGGACCTGTCCGAGCCGGTGCTCGCCCGAGCGCTGTGCCACATCGACAACGCCTACTGGGTCCCGAACATCGAGGTGCACGGGCGGATCGCCAAGACCAACAAGACGTCCCAGACCGCGTTCCGCGGCTTCGGCGGGCCGCAGGGCATGATCGTGATGGAGGACCTGCTCGGGCGCTGCGCCCCGCTGCTGGGGATCGCGCCGGAGGAGCTGCGGCACCGCAACTTCTACGAGCCGGACCAGACCACCCCGTACGGCCAGCCGGTCCGGCACGCCGAGCGGCTGGACGCGATCTGGTCGATCCTGTCCGAGCGCAGCGATTTCGCCCGCCGCCGCGCGGAGATCGACGCGTTCAACCAGGCGCACCCGCACACCAAGCGCGGCATCGCCATGACGCCGGTGAAGTTCGGTATCTCCTTCAACCTGACCGCCTTCAACCAGGCCGGCGCGCTCGTGCACGTCTACAAGGACGGCTCCGTGCTGATCAACCACGGCGGCGCGGAGATGGGACAGGGCCTGCACACCAAGATGATCCAGGTCGCGGCTACGGCGCTCGGGGTACCGCTCGGGTTGGTCCGGTTGGCACCGACGCGCACGGACAAGGTGCCCAACACCTCCGCGACCGCGGCGAGCTCGGGTGCCGACATCAACGGCGGCGCGATCAAGAACGCCTGCGACCAGATCCGCGATCGGCTGAACGTGGTCGCCGCCGGCAAGCTCGGCGTGCATCCGGACGACGTGCGGTTCGCGGACGGCATCGTCACCGGCATCGGCTTCCACGACAAGCAGCTCGCCTGGGCCGACCTCGTGCACGCCGCCTACTTCCAGCGGGTGCAGCTCTGGGCCGCGGGCTTCTACCGGACCGCGGGGCTGCACTGGGACGCCAACCGGATGCAGGGCGAGCCGTTCAAGTACTTCGCCTACGGCGCCTCGTGCGCCGAGGTGGAGGTGGACGGCTTCACCGGCGCGAACCGGCTGCTGCGCGCCGACATCGTGCACGACGTCGGCGACAGCCTCTCGCCGCTGATCGACATCGGCCAGATCGAGGGCGGTTTCGTGCAGGGCACGGGCTGGCTGACGCTCGAGGAGCTGCGCTGGGACACCAGCGACGGGGCCAACCGCGGGCGGCTGAACACCCAGGCCGCGAGCACGTACAAGATCCCGAGCTTCTCCGAGATGCCGGAGGAGTTCAACGTGCACCTGTTCGACAGGGCCACGGAGTCCGGCGTGGTCTACGGCTCCAAGGCCGTCGGCGAGCCGCCGCTGATGCACGCCTTCTGCGTGCGTGAGGCGCTGCGGGACGCGGTGGCCGCGTTCGGGGCGCCCGGCGCGTCCGTGGACCTCGGCTGCCCCAGCACGCCGGAGGCGATCTACTGGGCCGTCCGAGCAGTGACATCGTCCGGGGACGGGGCGGTCTCGACCAACGGCGAGGCGCGCTCGACGGTGCCGCCCGTGCTGGCGCAGGTGTGAGATGGACTGGCTGAGCGCGGTCGACCGGCTACGCCGGGACGGCACGCCCGGCGTGCTGGTCACCGTCATCGCGGTCCGCGGCCACGCCCCGCGGGACGCGGGCGCCAAGATGGTCGTCGGTGCCGACCACAGCTGGGGCAGCGTCGGCGGCGGAAACCTGGAGGAGGCGACCGTGCGCCGCGCCCGCGAGCTGATCGCGGGTGGCGCGACCGCCCCCGAGACGCTGGGATTCCGGCTCAACGAGCACGAGCGCACCGAGCACGGCCGGCAGTGCTGCGGCGGAGAGGTGACGATCTTGCTGGAGCCCCTGCCCGCCCGGCCCACGATCGCCGTGTTCGGCATGGGCCACGTCGGCTACGAACTCGCGAGAATCCTGTCGCGGCTCGAGGTCCGGTTGCACCTGGTGGACTCCAGGGCCGATCAGCTTGACCAGTTCCGGCTGGCCGACGTGACCGACGGCGTCGCCGACGTCACGGTGCACCACGCCGTGCTCGGCGAGCAGGTGCTCGAGCGGCTCCCCCGCGGCTCGCACGTGCTGATCATGAGCCACGACCACGCCGAGGACTTCGCGCTGTGCGACGCCGCGCTGCGGCTGCCCGGGCTGGCATCCGTCGGTCTCATCGGGTCGAGCTCGAAGTGGTCCGGGTTCCGGCGCAAGCTCGCCGGGATGGGTCACGCGCCGGACGACATCGCGCGGATCACCAGCCCGATCGGGCTGCCCGGGATCGAGGGCAAGGAGCCGGCCGTGATCGCGGTGAGCGTGGCGGCCTCGCTGGTGCGGGCGATGCAGCGGACGGCGGCCGCCGCCGTGCCCGGCGCGCCGGCGTCGGGATCCGCGACGTCGAGCCCGTCGGTGACCTCATGACCCTCTACCGCGCCACGGTTCTCGACACCCCGGGCGACCCGTTCGCCGGCGACCCCACGGACGCCCTGCTGGCCGACCAGGACGGTGGCGTGCTCGTCCGGGACGGAATCATCGTCGCCCGAGGCGGTTTCGCCGAGCTGCGCGCGGCCGACCCCGCCGAGCCGGTGGTCGAGCTCGCCGGCGGCCTGCTGCTGCCCGGGTTCGTCGACACCCACGTGCACTTCCCCCAGATGCGCGCCATGGGCGGCCTCGGCATGCCGCTGCTGGACTGGCTCGAGCGCTGCGCGCTGCCGGAGGAGAGCAAGCTCGCCGACCGGGACTACGCGCGCGAGGTGGCCGGCGAGTTCCTGGACGGCCTGCTGACCTGCGGCACGACCTCGGCCCTCGTGTTCGGCTCGCACTTCGCCGGCGCGATGGAGGAGCTGTTCGCGGGCGCGGAGACGCGAGGCCTGAACATCACCACCGGGCTGGTGCTGAGCGACCGCATCCTGCGGCCCGACCTGCTGTGCACGCCGGACACCGGGCTGGCCGAGAGCCGCAAGCTGCTGGAGCGGTGGCACGGCCGGGATCGGCTGCGGTACGCCGTCACCCCCCGCTTCTCGCTGTCCACGACGGACCCGATGCTCGAGGTCTGCGCCGAGCTGCTGACCGAGGACGTCTGGTTCACCTCGCACATCAACGAGAACCTCGCCGAGGTGCAGGCCGTCGTCGACCTGTTCCCCGAGTCCCGGCACTACCTGGACACCTACCACCGGCACGGATTGGTCACCGAGCGCAGCGTGCTCGCGCACAACGTGCACGCCACCGACCACGAGCTCGAGCTCATGGGCGAGCTCGGCGCCTGGGCCGCGCACTGCCCGACCAGCAACTCCGCGCTGGGCAGCGGGCTGTTCCCGATGCGCCGGCACGTCGAGAACGGCGTGGGTGTCGCGCTCGGCTCCGACGTCGGAGCGGGCACCGGCCTGTTCCTGCTCAAGGAGGGGCTGCAGGCGTACTTCATGCAGCAGCTGCTCGGCGCCGACGGCCTGCCGCTCAGCCCTGTGCACCTGCTCTACCTGTCCACCCGGGCCGGGGCGCGGGCCCTCGGGCTGTCGCATCGGATCGGAGACTTCGCGCCGGGCAAGGAGTTCGACGCGGTCTGGCTGCGCCCGACGCCGCGCAGCCAGTACGCCGTCAACCTCGACAGCGCCGCCGACGCCGTCGACGCGCTGGCCCGCACCTTCGCGCTCGCCACCCAGGCCGACGTGGCGGGCGTGTGGACGCGGGGCGTCAGGGTGGTGGGGCAGCAGGGTTAGCCGCCGGACCGGCGCGGCGGAACAGCGGGTCAGGGCGCCGGGTCGGCGGGAAAGCCGAAGAGCGCCGCGGGGGTCGACCACAGCACGCGGCGGCGCTCGCCCGGGTCCGGCAGCAGCTGCCGGGCGACGCGCAGCACCAGGGCGTAGTCGATGCGTTCCGGCGCACGCAGGAACGGCCAGTCCGAGCCCCAGAGGCAGCGGTCGGGCGTGAAGGCGTCGACCAGCGCACGGGCGTACGGCCAGGCGTCCTGCCACGGGTACCGCTGTGCCGAACACTTGACGAGGCCGGAGATCTTCACGTAGTACCGGCCGGACCCGCCGCACGCCAGCAGCCGACGGAACCCCGGCTGGTCGAGCCCCGCTGCCGGATCCGGCCGGCCGCAGTGGTCGATGAGCACGGTGACCGCCGAGGCGTCCAGCAGCGGCGCCATGTCCACCAACTGGTCCTTCTCCACCTGGACGTCGACCACCATGCCCAGCTCGGCCAGGGTGTCGAGCAGGGCGCCGGTGCCCCTGAAGTGGTCGACGCCGAGCAGCGCCGCCTGCATCGTGATGCCCGCGACTCCGCGCCCGCGCAGGTCCTCGAGCTGTCCCCGCGACACGTCGTTGGGCACCACCGCGAGACCCCGGAACCGGCCGCGCCCGCCGTCGAGGACGTCGAGCAGGCAGCGGTTGTCGGTGTCGTAGCCGGAGTTGGGGCCGACCAGCACGGCGTGCCGGGCGCCGACCGTGTCGAAGAGGTCGATCAGCTGCCGGGCCGAACCCTGCTCGCTCGGCACCGGCGCGTACCAGGCGTCCGGAGAGTAGGGAAATCCGATCGGGTCGAGGAGGTGGTTGTGGCAGTCGATCTTCGGCTCGGCCAGGATGCCCGCACCGCCCGGCGACGTCACCGCGCCGGCTCCAGGACCTCGAGGCCGCCGAGACCGGGGCGCAGGGCCGTCGGAACCCGGACGGAGCCGTCCGCCTGCTGGTGGTTCTCCAGGATCGCGACCAGCCACCGGGTGGTGGCCAGCGTGCCGTTGAGGGTCGCCGCGACCTGCGGCTTGCCGTCCGGGTCGCGGTACCGGATGCCGAGCCGGCGCGCCTGGAACGTGGTGCAGTTCGACGTCGACGTCAGCTCGCGGTAGGCGCCCTGCGACGGCACCCACGCCTCGCAGTCGAACTTCCGGGCGGCGGACGAGCCGAGGTCACCGGCGGCGACATCGATGATCCGGTAAGGGATCTCCATCAGGTCGAGCATCTCGCGTTCGAAGCCCAGCAGGCGCCGGTGTTCCTCGGCGGCCTGCTCCGGCCGGCAGTAGGAGAACATCTCGACCTTGTCGAACTGGTGCACGCGGATGATGCCGCGGGTGTCCTTGCCGTACGAGCCCGCCTCCCGGCGGAAGCAGGACGACCAGCCGACGTAGCGGGCGGGATCGCCGGACAGGTCGAGGATCTCGCGCGAGTGGTAGGCGGCCAGCGGCACCTCGGACGTGCCGACCAGGTACAGGTCGTCGGCGGCGCAGGTGGTAGACCTCGTCGGAGTGCTCGCCGAGGAACCCCGTGCCCTCCATCGATTCCGGCTTCACCAGCACGGGCGGGATGACGGGCACGAACCCGTTGCCGATCGCCGTCGACACCGCGAGATTGAGCATGGCCCACTGCAGCCGCGCGCCGATGCCGCGCAGGAAGTAGAAGCGCGCGCCCGAGACCTTCGCGCCGCGCTCCATGTCGAGGCCGCCGAGACCCTCGAAGATCTCCAGGTGGTCCCGCGGTTCGAAGGCGAATTCGGGCACCTCGCCGACCTGCTCGAGCAGCCGGAAGTCCGCCTCGCCGCCGGGCGGCGTGTCCTGCTCGATGACGTTCGGCAGCGCCAGGTGTGCGGCGGACAGGTCCTGGTTGGCCGCCACCTCGAGCGCCTCGGCGGCCTTCACCTCGGCAGCCATCCGCTTACCCTGCTCGAGCAGCGCGGGCCGCTCCTCGGGGGACGCCTTGCCGACCGACCGGCCCAGCACCTTCTGGTCCGCGCGCAGCCCGTCCGCGGCCGCGACCGCCGCCCGGCGGCGCGCGTCGGCGTCCAGCAGCCGGTCCACGGTGGACGGGTCCGCGCCCCTGGCCAGCTGCGAGGCGCGCACGACGTCGGGGTCGTCTCGAAGAATCCGCAGGTCGATCACCCGAGGCAGCCTAATGGGGCCCGCTGGGGGCCGGAATCGCCGACGGCGGCTGCCGCCGGACGGGCGGCCGGGCATCATGGATCGCATGCCCGTCGCGCTGTCCCGCCCCGAATTCGAGGAGCTGGTCTCGGAGGCGCTGGATCTCATCCCCGCGGAGTTCACCAGGGTGATGGACAACGTGGTGATCCTGGTGGAGGACCGGCACCCCACCAGCAACCTGTACGGGCTCTACCACGGCGTCGCGCTCACCGCGCGAACGTCGCAGTACTCGGGCCACCTGCCCGACACCATCACCATCTACCGGGAGCCGATCCTGCGGCACGCGCGCACCGTCGATGAGGCGCGGGATCAGGTGGCGACGACGGTGATCCACGAGGTGGCACACCATTTCGGTATCGACGACGACCGCCTCGACGAGCTCGGCTGGGCCTGACCGTCTTTCCGCATCGCTCCGCCCGCGGCCGACACGGCGTGGGCCCGCCCGCCGTACCGATCGCACACGGTGATGAACCGAATCGGCTCCCCGCCGCGTATCCATCGGTGTCGCACAGGTCTCGTCCATCGGGATCGCCACCCCGCAATACCGCTGGGTGATCGGCGACCACACCGGGGGAGCAGTCCATGCCGTTCTCGTCTCGATACCGTCGGGCGGTCGTCGCCGCGGTTGCGCTCGGCTGCGGCCTGCTCGCCGTCGCGGGCTCGACGGTCGGCCGCACCGCGGCGCCCGGGGACGGCGCGGCCGGCGCGGTGCCGACGCTGGCCGACGCGATCGCCGGTGCGTGGCCGGTCGCGCAACCGGCGGGCCTCGCGCTGCGGTCCGGGACCGATGCCGGCGATGCGACCGTCGGCCTCGCCGCGGCCGACGAGCAGCCGGCCTGCGACCCCGTCAACGCCGGGGTGCTCTCCTTCAGCACCTCGTCGCTGACCGTCCCTGAGGCGGCCGGCGAGAGGCTCGTGCTGGTGCTCCGTGACAGCGGCGGCGCGGGGTCGGTCAGCGCCCGGGTCACGAGCAGCGACGGCGGCGCGCTCGCCGGGTCCGACTTCACGTCGGTCGACACCCAGGTGGACTTCGCCGACGGCGACGAGACGGTCGAGCTGGTGCGCATCCCGATCGTGCCGGACGTGCAGGACGAACCGAACGAGACCCTGACCCTCACCCTCAGCGACCCGACCTGCGCCACGATCGGCGGTCCGGCGACCGTCACCGTCACGATTCTCGACGACGACCTGCCGGGGACGTTCGCGATCGGCGGGACCGTCACCGGGCTGGCCGGCACGGGGCTCACCATCGAGAACAACTTCTTCGACGACATCTCCCCCGGCAACGGCGCTTTCACCTTTCCGACCGGCCTGCCAGAGGATTCCGAGTACACGATCCGGGTGACCGGTCAGCCCAGCGATCCCCAGCAGAACTGCTCGGTGACCAACGGTGCCGGCACCGTTCCCGGCCATGACGTCACCGACGTGGCGGTGACGTGCGTGACCATCGAGAACCCGGGCGGCCTGGATCCCGGCTTCGGCACCGACGGCATCGTGGCGACCCTGGGGCTCACCGGGGCGCAGGCCATCGCCCTGCAGCCCGACGGCAAGATCGTGGTTGCCGGCAGCTTCCTGCTGGCCCGGTACAACCCTGACGGCACACCGGATCTCGAGTTCGGCACCGCGGGCACGGTGCGCACGTTGCTGGGTGCGGCCTTCCTCGGCGATGCCTCCGACGTCGCGCTGCAGCCCGACGGCTCGATCGTCGTGGTGGGCGTGGTGAACAACTTCGCGACCACCAGGGAGGACTTCGGGGTCCAGCGGTACGACGCGCGGGGCGTGCTCGACACCTCCTTCGGCGCCGCGGGGCTCGCGACCACCGATTTCACCGGGGGGTCAGATCGCGCCTACGCGGCGGCGATCCAGCCCGACGGAGCGATCCTGGTGGCCGGTCACGCCGCTGTGCTCGAGCCCGCACCGCTCGGCGGCAGCGACTTCGCGCTCGTCCGCTACCTACCCACCGGTGTCCCGGACGAGACCTTCGGCACCGCAGGCAAGGCCACCACCGACATCGCCGGCGCCGCCGACTTCGGCTTCGACTTGGCGCTGCAGCCGGACGGCAAACCGGTGGTCGTGGGCAGGGTCTCGAGCGATGGCGCCGGCGGCGAACAGTTCGGTGCCGTCCGCTACACGACCGCTGGCGTCCCCGACCCGGAGTTCGGTGCGGGCGGGATCGCGGTAGCCGGGTTCGAATCGGGCGGCATCCCGCGCGGCGTCGCGGTCGGCGCCGAGGGCTCGGTGCTGCTCGCCGGGCACACGTCGTCGGGCGGATCGGCCGCCTTCGGGCTCGCCCGCTTCGACGCCGCCGGCCGCGCGGACGCGAGCTTCGACACGGACGGGCTGCTCGCCTCCGACGTCGGCGCTCCGGACGGTCCAGTGCCGACGTCGGACTTCGGCCGCGACGTGGCGATCCAATCGGACGGGTCGATCGTCGTCGTGGGCGACGCCCAGTCCACCGGTGACATGGCGCTCGCCCGGTACCTCCCCGACGGCTCCTTCGATCCGACATTCGGTTCGGGCGGCCGGATGACGCTGGACGTCCGCGGCGGGTTCGACTCGCTGAGTTCCGTCCTGGTGCAGCCGGACGGCCGGATCGTCGCCGCCGGCTCCTCGTTCAGCAACGGGCTCCGCGAGCTCGTCCTGGTCCGCCTCCTCGGCTGATCAGCCCCACACCCTTCAGCCAAAGGACAGACCCATGACGGATTGCGAAGACCTCCTGCTCGAGATCGTCCGTGCCCAGGGCCAGATCAGCAGGGCGCAGGGCGAGATCGACCGCTACAACGAACTGCTCAACGAAATCACCCAGAGCATGACGATCGAGGACGGGGAGATACGCGCCCGGACGGACGAGATGGCCCGGCTGGATTCCGAGATCGCCGAGATCATCGCGGAGGCGCGACGACTCGAGATCGCCGAGATCGACGCCGAACTCCTGGCCATCGAGGAGCGGATCGCCGAGCTGCGGGCCTTTCTGGACGGCGGGATCGATGCCCCGCCGGCGTCCGAGGACGAGGCCGGCGCCATCTCGCGCGAGCTGGAGCGGCTCGAAGAGGACGCCGACATCCTCGCGGACACCCGGGAGAAGCTGGCCAACGGGCAACTCGACCCGAAGCTGACGTCGGCGGAACAGGCGGAGGTGGATGCCCGGACGGATGCCAGGGAGACGGCGGAGCGGCTCCGCGACGAGGCCCAGGCCAGGCGCGACACGCTCCCGCAGCGTCTCGAGGAGACGAAGGCTTTGCAGGACGTCGAGTTCGACAACAAGGAGGCCGCCGAGGAGCTGGAGGACGCGCTGCAGGCCGAGGCAACGACGGTGGGCTGCGACTTCGCGGAGCCCCAGCCTGAAGAGCCCGAGGATCCGGTCGACGAGCCCGAGGACGACGAGCCAGTCGACGACGAGCCAGAGGACGACGAGCCAGAGGACGACGAGCCAGAGGAGACGAGCCAGAGGACGACGAACCGGACGACGACGAACCGGACGACGACGAACCCGAGAACGACGATCTCGACGGCGATCCGAGCGCGCTCGGCACCGTCGACATCGAGGCGCCGCGTCAGGTCGAGGACGCCGCGACCGTCGACCCGGTGCACGTCGACGAATGGGCGATCAGCACCCGGTCCGCCTGACGACGTCCGACCAGCGGGCGCCGGTACTCGGCCACTACGCTCGCGGCACCCGCGCCCGGCGACGGGCGGTCGCTCCGACGGCCGCACACAGCGCCGGCGTCCGTCCAGCCGAGGAGCCGCATGCCCACGATCGCCGTCGTCGGTGAGGTCGTCGCCGATGCCGTCCTGCCACCCGACGGCATCGTGGACGGCGCAGCCCATCTCACCGTCCATCCGGGCGGGGGACCCGCCAACACCGCGGTGGCCGTCTCCCGCCTGGGCAGCACGGCGCGCTTCGCGGGGCGGCTGTCCGGCGGGGCGCTGGGCGCCCTGTGCCGGGCCAAGCTCGAGGAGTCGAAGGTCGACCTCAGCGCCTCCGAGACCGCCGTCGAGCCAGCGACGCTCGCCATCGCGCGGCTGGACGCGACGGGCGCGGCCTCGTACGAGTTCTACGTGGACGGCACGGCTGATTGGGGATGGACGGACGAGTCCCTCGCGCCGCTGATCGACGGGCCCTTCGCCGCCGGCGGGGCGCCGGTCGCGGTGCACACCGGCACCCTGGCGCTGGCGCTGCAGCCGTCCGGCATGGTGATCGAGCGACTGCTGGAGCGGGCGCGCTCGACGATGACGGTGTCCATCGATCCGAACCTGCGCACGCTGCTGATCCCGGTGAGCAACTATCGGCTGTGGATCGACCGGTGGGCGCGGCTGTCCGACATCGTCCGGCTCAGCGAGGACGACCTCGACCAGCTGTGGCCCGGCTGGACGCCCGACCAGGCCGCCGCTCACCTGCACACCTGTGGGGTGCCGCTGGCGGTGATCAGCCTGGGCGCAGAGGGGGCATTTGCGTCGCTGCGCGGCGAACCGGTCCGGGTGCCGATCGCGCCGACCACACTGGTGGACACCGTCGGCGCCGGCGACTCGTTCCACGGCGGGCTGCTGCACTTCCTCGCCGAGAACGGCTACCTGGGCGGGCGTCTGGACGCGCTGACGGCCGACGGTCTGCTGCAGGCGCTGACCTTCGCGTCCCGCGTGTCGGCCATCACCTGCTCGCGCGCGGGCGCCAACCCGCCGTGGGCGGGCGAGCTCGGCTGACCCGGTCAGCGCCGCGTGGTCCGGCGCGCGCGCTTCGACGATCGCCCGCGTTCTCGACGGTGCGTCAGAACCAGTGCGAGAATCGGCCCTGCCGCGGGTTTCTCACGGTGATCGAGCCGGCCTTCTTGACACCGGTGAGGACCAGGGACATCCGCCCGTCGGAGGTGCCCGGCGCCACCTTGTTGTGGATGTTGCCGCCGCGCATCTGCAACCCGTCGGTCCGCACGGACGCGCCCTTGGGCACGATGAAGTCGGCGGACCCGCCGTAGTTGGTGCGGAACTCGATGGTCACGGTCGGCGACTCGAGCTGCGCGGACGTGAAGTCCAGCCGCGTGCTCGCGCCCGTGCCGGAGATCAGGATCAGCGGGGGAACCGTCCAGTAGCCCTTGTAGGTGCGCGACCCCCACCCGGACAGCTCCAGGACGTGGGGACGCTGCCCGGTCCGCACCGCCCCCGAGAAGCCCGGCGTCGGCAGGTTCGAGCCGCGTGTCGCCGCCTGCGCTTCGGCCACCGACTGCCCCGCGATCTGCAGCCCGGGCAGGTCCATGAGCAGCGAGTTCAGGTCACCCCGGGTGCGCGCGTTGACGGCCTTCGAGCTGCGCTCGGCGTATTCGGCGAGATCGATCAGCCCCCGGCCGGTCGCCTTCTCCAGCAGCGCCAGCACGTGCGCCCGCTCGTCGTCGGAGACCCTGAGGTCCTTCGGATCCACGGCGCCGGTCACCCGACCAGAATAATCGCGGGCTCCCGGTCGCCCTCAGGGCTTTGCCCTGACCCGACCCGGATCGGCGCCGCGCCTCACCCGAAGGCGGTCGCCGACCGTGTCGACGGGGTGGTCAGGCCCACCCGCGGCTGTTCGACGGCACCACCAACGGCGCGCCGGCCGGCCCGTCGGCATCCTCGTCGAGCTCCTCGATCGCCGAGTCCATCCAGCTGACCGCGCGCCAGCCGGCGTAGGGATCGCCGTCGAGAACGATCATCCCGGTGTTGTGCAACGGGTTTCGGGCGCCGTAGGTGCCCGGCAGGTTGACCGCGGCGGCGGCCGCCCAGAGCCGGAGCATGGCGCCGTGCCCCACCATGACCACCCCGGCGTCGGCGCCGGCAGCCTCGCGGACCAGGGCCGTCTCCGCCCGGACCACGGCGTCGAACCGGCTGAGCTCGGCCCGGCCGACCTCGCCACCCGGCATCCGGACGTCGAGGTCTCCCGCCATCCAGGCGCCGATCGTGCCCAGATAGCCGCGGACGGCCGCCGACCCGCCCTGCATCTCCCAGTCGCCGGCCGCGATCTCGCGGATGCCGTCGCGGACGAGCACGTCGAGCCCCCGCGCGAGCGCGAGCGGTTCCGCGGTCTGCTGCGATCGATGCAGCGTCGAGGCGTAGATCGCGTCCACCCGCTCGCCGTCCAGGAGTCCCGGCACCGCCGCCGCCTGCTCGCGACCCAGTTCGCTCAGGTCGGCGCCGGGGATCGCCGTGTCCAGCAGCCCCTCCTCGTTGGACGGCGTCTGCCCGTGCCGGATGAGCACGAGTCGCATCAGGACCACTCCCCCCGCTGCCACCGGGCCACCTGATGGGCGGCCTGACCGTACGCACCCGACGTGGCGTGCGGCGCCGGCACGTCGTTCTCGCCGTCCATCCGGGGGTACGAGCCCAGCCAGCGCACCAGCGCCGAGCGCCGGATGAGCGCGGCGATCACGTCCGCGATCGCCGGATCGGCGAGGTGCCCGTCGGCGTCGACGACGAAGATGTACTCCCCCATGCGCGCCCGGGTCGGACGCGACTCGAGCCGCGTCAGGTTGATGCCGCGCGCGGCGAACTCGGTCAGCACCGCGAGCAGCGACCCGGGTCGGTTGTCGACGGACAACACCAACGAGGTGCGGTCGTTGCCCGTCGGCTCGGGTGGGGCGCCCAGCCGGCGCAGCAGCAGGAACCGGGTCACCGCGTCCGAGACCGTGCCGATGTCGTGCGCGGCGGTGACGAGCCCGTACCGGGTGCCCGCCACCGGCGCGGCCGCCGCAGCGTCGAGTTCGCCGGCCGCCACCGCGGCGGCCGCGGAGGCGTTCGACGCGGACATCACGGCCTCCGCGCCCGGCAGTGTCGCGAGCAGCCAGTCCCGCACCTGGGCGTGGCCGTGCGGATGCGCGCCGACGGTGCGCACCGACGCCAGCTCCGTCCCGGGCCGGACGAGCAGGTCGAAGGTGATCGGCACGAACGCCTCGGCCGTGATCATCAGCGGCCTGCCGTGGGTCAGCTCGTCCTGGGTCAGCGGCACCGAACCCTCGACCGAGCTCTCCAGCGGCACGCACGCCGCGGCCGCGGCGCCGCTTCGCACGGCGTCGATCGCGGTCGAGACGCCGTTGGTGGCAACCAGTTCGATCTGCCCGGCGGCCCCGGCCCGGTGGCCGTCGCGGTCCCCCGCGGCCAGCCGGTCGACCAGCGCACGGGCGGCCTGCTCGGTGAAGGTGCCCTCCGGCCCGAGATACGCCCACCGCTCGTCCACACGGGCCACCCTAATCAGGCCGGTCGGGCGACCTCCCCGGAACCGACCGGAGCGGCGAGGGCCGCGGGCGAATTCAGCCGCCGTTCTCCGCCGGCTGCGACTGCAGGTCGGCGAGCACCGCCGGATCCTGCACGTCCATCCAGGCGATCAGGTCGCGGAACGGCACGCAGTAGGTGTCCGGCTGGCCGCACTTCTCCAGCACGAAGTTCGTCAGCGCCGTCTCGTAGGCGTTGTTGTTCCACGCGTTGAAGTGGTTGCCCAGGATGAGCGGCGCCCGGTTGCCGTTGAAGGTCGCGTTGTACATGTCGTCGTAGGTCGCCTTGACCTGCGCGGCGTCGGCCGCCGACTGCTCCGGGGTCACGCCGGCGCTGGAGGCCTGACGCTGCGTGTAATAGAAGTTGTAATCCATCATGATCTGGTTCTTGCCCGTCCCGTTGATCGGGAACGTCGGCATGCCGAGCCGCCAGATCCCGAACTGCGGCGACTTCTTCGGCCAGCTGATGCCCTCCTCGGTGAAGGACGAGTCGTAGGTCATGTTGTGCGCTTGTAGTGCCGGGAACAGGTCCTCGGCGTGCCCCTCGAGGCACGGCGTGCGCTCGCCCTTGATCGCCGTTCCGTCGAAGGCCAGCGGGGGCAGCGCGGCGCCCGGGTTGTTCGCCTGCACGTTCGCCAGCAGCGCGAAGAACTGGTCGAGCTCGTTGTTCCAGTCCGCGGTGGTCCAGGAGTTGCCGCTGGGCTCGGCGCCCGCGCAGAAATGGCCGTTGAAGTGCGTGCCGATCTCGTTGCCCGAGTTGTAGGCCTGGTTCAGATCGTTGATCTCCGTCGGCAGGTCGGCAGCGGAGTTCCAGCTGATCGACGACTTGCCGGGGCTGTGACCCGGACCCGTGTAGGCCATCTTGGTCTCGTCGGACAGCATGTAGGTCCCGGACAGGAAGCCCGTGAAGTGGAACGGCACCTTCGTCATGACGTCGAACCAGTGCTGCCACTTCTCGTGCCAGCCCACGCCGTCGAAGCTGACGACGATGAACTGCGGCGGTTTCTGCCCCGGCTGCAGCTTCGTCGGCACGAAGCCGCTGGGCATCGCGACGCCCTCCTGCGGCGCGCCCGGCTGCGCGGGCGGGGCGGGGGGGCTGGTCGGCGTGGGCTCCGGCGTCGGGCTGGGGCTCGCGGGAGCCGAGCTGCTCGGCTCGGCGGGCGGCGTCGACGACTCCGAGGTCGTCGGCGGCGCGGCGGTGATGAAGCTCGTCACCGTCTCCACGGAGGCGTCCTGATTCGACGGAGCACACGCCGCGACGAGCGCCATCACCCCGATCGCCAGCACCGCTGTCCGGCCGCGACCCACCCGCATGTGTCCTCCATCGCGCCGTCCCCCGCAGGTCTGCGACGCATCCGATCCCGAAGCGGTGTCCCGGACCTGCTGATCTGTGGCTGCTCCGGACGACCGCGATTCGTGCGTGCCCGATCACTCCCGGCACGCGGATCCTTGCCCGAGCGTACTAGTGGTTTCTGCACGGAACGGCCATCCCGGTCACGCGGGGGCGGCCTAAGCTGGCCGGTCATGACCAGTCCGCCGCCCGCCTCCGGGCCTGTGACCAGCGGCAACGGCGGCGAAGCCGGCGGCGTCTCGACAGTCCCGCGGCCGTACACGGACCGCTCGCTGCGCGTCGAGATCGTCATCCTGTTCCTGGTGACGCTGGGCCTGTCGGGTCTGACCTCCCTGGTCAGCCTGGTGGACGCGATCCTTGCCCCGGTGCCGCTGGCGTCGCAGACGGTGTCGATCGTCGTGCCGCAGGCACAGGCCTCCCTGCTCGACCTGATCAAGCAGCTGCTCCGGGTGACCTCCGGCCTGGCCTGGGGCGCGCTGGGGCTCTACCTGCTGTGGCGCAGCGGGGTGAGCCTCAAGGCCCGGCTCGGGCTCGACCGAAACCGGCTCGGCCGGGACGCGGCGGCCGGCGTCGTGCTCGCCGCGGTGGTGGGCATCCCCGGGCTCCTGCTGTACCTGGCCGCCGTCCAGCTCGGCGTGAACCTGACCGTCGCGCCGACGGCGCTGAACGACGTGTGGTGGCGGCTGCCGGTATTGATCCTGGCGGCCATCGAGAACGGCTTCCTGGAGGAAGTCCTCGTCGTCGGATACCTGATCACCCGGCTCGATCAGCTGCGGGTGCCGGCCTGGGCGACCATCGCGATCAGTGCCGTGCTGCGCGGTTCGTACCACCTCTACCAGGGCTTCGGCGGCTTCCTCGGCAACGCGATCATGGGCGTGCTGTTCGCGTGGGTGTTCCGCCGGACCCGCCGGCTGTGGCCGCTGCGTCATCGCGCACAGCCTGCTCGACATCACCGCGTTCGTCGGATACGCGCTGTTGCGCGATCACGTGAGCTGGCTGCCGTAGCGACGGCCGGCCGCGCTCCGGAGGCCGCCCCGCCGGCCCGCGCCGCGCCCGTCAGCGCAGCGTGAACTGACGGCCGAGGATGCCGTCCCGCGCCCGCCGCTGCGCATCGGTCAGCGGCTCGTCCGACGCCAGCGCGTCATCCAGCCGCTCCCCGAACTCCCGGGCCGGCCCCTCCCACTCCGAGGGGTGCGCGTCCCGGTCCAGGTCCCACACCGGCACCAGCCGGCCGTGCGCGCGGAACGATCCCACGTACCGCGAGCCCTCGCCCAGCCCGAGGCGGTCGTCCACGGCCAGCCGCGCCAGCGCGGCCATCAGGGGCGGCTCGTCCTCCGCGCGCACCCAGCGCAGGTGCGCGCGATCGCCGGCGTCCACCCAGTAGGCGCCCGTGAGTCCGGTGATCCGCGAGCTCGGCATGATCGCCGCGTTCGCCCGCTCCAGGGAGACCGCCACCTCGCTGCCCGGCTCCGGTTCCTCCTCCAGCCACCAGGAGAAGTCGGGATGCACGGTGACGTCGAGCGGTTCGTCCTCGACCAGGTCGCCGAGCCGCGGGCCGAAGGTGGCCCGCCCCACGACAGACAGCACGGTCGACGGCTCCGCCGCCAGCGCCCACTCGAGCGCCTGTGCGACGTCGCGGGAGAGGTCGCCGGAGTGGGTCTGCACCTGCATGCCGAGCAGGATCGAGCCGTCCTGCCGGGTCAGCGCGGCGGCGGCACCCGGCAGCACGCTCGCCAGGGTCACCGACGGCACGTCGTCCCGCGGCTCACGCAGGCGCAGCGGCGCCGACGCCGACGGGACGAATTCGCGCAACGCGATGAGCTCGGTCTCGGCGGCCAGGCCGGCGAAGGGCCGCGTGACGATCAGGTCAGAGGCGTCTGCCGCGCCGTGACACGCCTTGTACCGGCGGCCCGACCCGCACGGGCACGGCTGCCGCGGATTGGGCGTGCTCGCGGCGGGGCCGTCGGCCGGATCAGCGGTCGGCGTGGCCGCGGCGGCGCGACGGGCGGACTTCTTCGACACCCGGCCACCGTAGCCGAACCGGCCCGGCGCCCCGCCCGGCGACGGCGGCGGTCAGTGCGCGGCCGGCTCCCTCGTCTGCGGGGCCCGCTCGCCGGCGTCCTCCGGGGCGGGTGCCGCGGCGGTCCCGCCCTCGGCATCACCGGTGGTGGACGAGGAACCGCCCTGCTCCGCGGGCGACGGTGCCGGCGCGCCCCCTCGGGTCGGACTCGGCGGCGCGACGACCCACGGGCCGAGCGTCGCCGGCCGTCCGATGGCCAGCAGGGCGAACCGGAGCAGCAGGGCGGCCAGCAGCGCGGAGGTGACGGCGGCGGTCACGTCGAGCACGATGTGCAGCTCGACGGTGTCGGCGATCGCCTGCAGGCTGTCCCCCCACCCGCGCAGCACCGCGGTCGCGAGCACCGCGGCGTTGACCACCCAGCTCGCCCACCACCACAGCACGAGGCGTCCGGGCCGGCTCGGGTCCCGCGGAGCCGCGCTCGACGCCCCGAGCATGGCGTCGATCTCGGCGGCCACCTGACCGGCTCCGTAGACGTTCCAGCCGGGCACCAACAGGCGGAGCAGCAGCCCTCGGGTGCCGCGCGCGGGCGTCCTGCCCAGGCGGGCCGCCGCGAACCGGGAGGTGCGGATCAGCGCCGGCACCGTCAGCGCGACGACGGCGACGGCTGCGACCACCAATGCGAGTCCCGAGGCCGCGACGAGGATGTCGCTGGCCCGCACCGCGCCGCCGGACAGCACCTGGGTGCGGCCGTCGAGCATCAGCACGAAGCGCCAGATCTCTGCACCCGCCGCCAGCAGCGCAACGGCCGCGGCGATCGCGGCGGCGGTCGCGGCGCCCCGGAGCGACCGCGCCGGGTTCGGCGGCTCCGGGTCCGCGACCGGACCCTGCCAGACGGCGGGCGGAAAGCCCCACCGCGGCGGCGAGCCACGATAGGACGGCGGCCCGGGATACCGACCGTTCCCCCCCTCCCAGGACGCGCGCGGCGCCCGCCGCCGGCGCGCCGGTCCGCCCGGCGGCGGGTGGGCGACCCAGCGCTGCAGCGGGAGCACCGCGCCGCAGGCGACGCAGGTGTAGTGGCCCGGCGGCAGCGGGGGCTGCAGGGTATGGCATCGCAGGCACTGCAGGCCCTGGACCGGATGCCGCGCCGCCGCCCACGGCTGGGCGTACGGGCCGGTCACGATCGGTTCATCCAGGGTCTCAGAGGACCCGGGGCGGCGCATCGCCATCGGCGATCACCGGACGGCCGGTCCACGCCCAGTGCAGCATGCCGCCGGCCACGTTCACCGCGTCCCACCCCTGGCTGTTCAGGTAGGCCGTCACGCGGGCGGACCGGCCGCCGCTGCGGCAGATGACGTACAGCGGATCGCCGTCCGGCAGGTCGTCCAGTCGGTCGGCCAGCTCCGTCATCGGCACGTGGACCGCGTCCGGGGCGTGGCCCGACTCCCACTCGTCCGCCTCCCGCACGTCCAGGAGCACCGCACCGGCGGGGACGTCGGCGACGGCGACCTCGGGAATCGGCTGGCTCACACCAACCATCTTTCCACCGCTGCGCACCGGCTCCCCCTGCCGCGCGGGTCTGGTCAGCCCGCGCTCGGGCGGCACGTCCGGTAGTCCTCGACGGACAGCTCCCACGGCTTGACGCCAGGGGTCAAGAGCAGTTCCGGGTGCACGAGGTCAGACTCCGCGTCATCGCCCGGGGGGGTCAGCAGCTTCACCACGATCTCGGTGGACTCTCCGGACGTCAGATCCACCGTGCCCTGGGCCACGGCGTGGAAGTGGTCGGACCCGGCGACGAGCGGCCACGGCTCGCCGTCCTTCGTCGCGCTGACGATCGTGCCGCCGATCGGCGCGAACACCAGCACGTTGGTGCGCAGGACGCCGGTCCCACCGGCCTCGGTGCCGAGGACGTAGCGGTGGCAGGCCGCGTCGCGGGGGCGGTGTTGCGCATCGAGATGCGCAGCTCCAGCTCGCGGCTGCCCGTCGGGCAGGCATTGGCCGGAGAGCACCTTGGCACCGTTCTCGAGGTAGTACCCGAGCTTGCCGCCGGTGCCGTCGTTCAAGAACACGCCGATGGTCGGGCGCTCGAGCGAGCTGTCCAGGGCCCCGCCGAGCGAGGTGTCGGAGAGGTCCGCCTCCTCCCCCTGGTCGGTGCTCCAGATCAGCAGGCGGCGCTCCTCCATCGCACGTTGCAGGCCCTTGAGGATCGTCCCGGCGTCGCCGTCGCCGGACATCACGGTGGCGAAGGCCTTCCCCGTCGCCTGGGCGAGGAACTCGTCGCGCGCGGCCTGGTCGACGTCCTCGGTGAAGTCCTGGTAGACGTCGGACAGCAGGTAGTCGACGACGTTCGCGCTGGTCAGCACGACGCCGTCGCCGACGGGGACCGGTCCGGTGCCCTCCAGCGTGTAGGAGAGCGCGACGGGATCGATCGACATCACCCCGTCGACCGTCCCGCCCTTGCGGTCGACGTGCATCTCGGCGAACAGGGCGGCGGCGGTCGGGAAGTCCGGGGTGAAGTTCACGTCCATCGGGAACTGGGCCATCACCGGGGAGTACAGAGCGAGCTGTTCCGGCGTGAGCTCACCCACCGGCGGATCGAAGAAGCCCAACGATCGGCTGGTCGACGACTGCCCGAGGATCTCGATCTTGCCCTGGTCGGCGCGCACCACGGCGTACGACCCGAAGATCCCGCCGGTGGCGCGGGGTTCGGCGAGATTCTGGAAGACCACCAGATACGTCCGCGGACCGTCGGCGCCGAGCATCGGCGGCAGGAGCCGCGCCACCCGCGCGCCGGTCTCCGTCACGGCGGACGCCTGCACCAGCTTGTCGGACAGGCTCACCACGGCCTCGTCGACGGAGCTGACCACCGACGATCGGTCGATCGCCGCCATCCGGGCGATGGAGTCGTCCACCACCTGATCCGCGCGCTGCAGCAGCGGCGAGATCTCGGTGATCGCCGCGAAGGTCGATCTGGCCGTCCTGCGGCGCGAGGTCCTCGGGCTGCAAGGTGCTGGCGATGGTCACCAGGGAGGGCATGACGTCGGCGGACAGCGCGTTGACCGTCCCGGTGATCTCGCGGATCGCATTCAGATTCGGGCCGATCCAGCGGCAGCGCCGCGGCCACTCCGAACAGCGGGTCGTCGACGGCCGACTGGGCGTCGGCGGCCTCCGACTGAAGGTGCCCGACGATCTCACCCGTGCGTACCGGATCGATCTCACCGACCTCACGCAGCTGGTCCTGCAGCTGGCTGACGTCGTCCGATGCGCTCTGCAGGTGGCTGTAGGCCTGGTAGGTGCGCCACCCGACCCACGCGCTCGCCGCCAGGATGACCACCCCGATGCCCAGGACGACCCAGCCGATGGCTCGGCGACGCTGGCCCTTCTTGCGTTCCCGGTCCTTGCATCTGGGCGCGCTCCGCGACGCTGACCTGGACGCGGTCGCGTGAACTGCACCTTCGGCGGGGGCGGCACGTAGTGCGAAACGGCGAACCGGTCCGCGGGCTCACGCACCCGCTTGTCGTGCGCCGGCGACGGTGTCGGCAGGTGATCCGCATCGTGATTGCGATCTACCACGGGACGACCCGACTCCCCTCGACGTCCGTTGCCGGCACGTGCCACGATGCGTCCCCGGTGCCGTTGCCTGTGAAGTGGACCCGTCCGAGACATCCCCGGGTCAGCGCCTGGAAAGGTTCAGGCCATATCTCGTTCACGTAGGACGATACATCACCCGAATACCAAGAACATGTGACCGAGAGTGATAACGGATGGGTCCCGCTCGGGCTCCGGAGTTGCGACGGCGATTTCCGGCGAGGTCACTTCACCAGGCGTGATAGCCGCCGGTCGGCGAGCTGCCTGCCTCCCGTCTGACAGGTCGGGCAGTACTGGAACGACCGGTCGGCGAACGACACCTCCGCGACCACGTCGCCGCAGACAGGGCACGGCAGGCCGGTGCGGGCGTGGACGCGCAGCCCCGTGCGCTTCTCGGACTTGAGCCGCGCCGCCTCATTGCCGACGGCCCGCCGCACCGCGTCGCTCAGGATCTCCGTCATCGCCATGTACAGGCGGTCGAGATCCGCTTCCGAGAGATTGGCGGCCGTCGCGAACGGCGACAGCTTCGCCGCGTGCAGGATCTCGTCCGAATAGGCGTTTCCGATACCGGAGAGGACCGTCTGGTCGGTGATGACCGTTTTCATCCGGCCTTTTCGTCCGGACAGGGCGGCGGCGAGGCCCTGCCGGTCGAGGCTCAGCGCGTCCGGGCCGAGCCGGGCGACACCGGGCACCTCGAGGGGGTCGCGCACGATTGCCGCGGCGACGGATTTCTTGGTGCCCGCCTCGGTGATGTCGAAGCCTCCGCCCGAACCCAGCCGGACCCGCAGGGCGATGGGTCCGCCCATCTTGGGCGGGGTCGCGGCGAGCGAATCCGACCACCGGAGCCAGCCGGCCCGCGCGAGATGGACGACCAGATGCCAGGGCTCCTGATGGTCGCCGCCCGAGGTGCGGCTGCGTCACGAGGTCGCCGCCCGGCGGCGGCTCCGTCACCAGGTCGAGGAACTTGCCGAACCGGCCGGTGCCCGTCACGGTTCGCCCCACCAGCGCCGAGGCGGGCGGGTCGTACGTCGTCATGACGTTCAGCGAGGCGACGGTGACGGCGACGATCGGTTGACCGACCGCGTGCTCGCTCAGGAACGCGGCCAGTGCCGTCACTTCCGGCAGTTCAGGCATGTGCATCAGTCTGCCCTGCACGCCGGAGGTGTGGACAAGAGGCGATCGCCGGCCGTCGGCGGCCTACTGTCCGGCGCCGTGACCGACCGACATGCTCTCGAAGACCCGCATCCCGCCGAGCACCGCGACGACGGTCGCCGATCGGCTTCGCTCGCCCGACCCGGCGGGCGGCTAGAAGCGCTGGATCCGGTCGACGCTCCGCTCGGTCCGGCGGCGGCGGCCGCGTTCGCCACGCTCCGCCGCCGACAGTTGCAGGCCGCGGTCATGCACGGCCGGAGTCGCTCGTGGCGGGATCGGCGCCGGATCTGGCCCTCCGTCGTCGCCGCGCTCGCCGCCCTCGCGCTGGTGATCGCCGCGACCGCGGTCGTCGAGTCGTTCCAGCGTGCTGGGCAGAACGTCCCCACCGATCAGCCGATCGCGGTCAGCACGTCGCCGACCCACGTATAGAGGCCGAAACCGCCCGCCGCGACCGCGAGCGCCGCCGCCGGCAGGACCCGGTCGGCGAGCGCCGCTCCCTGGTGGAGCCTGGCCATCGTCGCGCTGGTCCACGAGCGGCTCGCGGCCGCTGCCACGGCGACCGCGCCGGCGGCGGTCAGCGCGACGACGATCAGGGCCGGGATGGCCCCCGGCGAGCGGAGCCCGACGCCCACCGCCGCGGCCCCGAGCGCGGCCAGCCCCGATAGCCAGAGTGTCGTGACGTGGGATGCCCGGGAGGCGAGCCGCGATCGCGCCAGCAACGTCGAGCCGAGGAGCGCGGCCGCGGCGAGATCCCAGCCCGACGTCGACAGCGACAACACGGTGGCAGTTACGGCCACCACACCGCCGAGGCCGGCCAGCAGCCCGGCGGCGGCCGCGCCGGCGCGCAGGGCGGCACCGTCGACCTCCGCCGAGCCGACCGGCGGGCCGCGCCGATGCCGTTCGTCGATGGCCAGCAGCCCGGCCACCGCCACCGCCGAGCGAGGGGTCAGCCCGACCGCGCAGACCGCGACCAGACCCAGCAGCCGCGCGGTGGTCAGCGCCGTCAACCCGGCCGCGGCACCCGCGGCGAGCGCGCCGGCGCCGGCCGCGACCACGAGCATCCCGATCGCGATCACCGCCGCCCGCGGGACGAGCGGCAGCAGCAGGACGGTGATCGCCAGCGCGGCCGCCAGGCCAGCGCACGAGGCCGCGACGGGTGACCCGCCCCATCCGCCGGCAGCGGCGACGGCGGCGGTTCCGGCCCAGGCGGCCGCACCGACGACCGCGGCGAGGCATGCCGTCGGCGCGATCGCGCGCACCGCGACCGCGGCGGCGGCGCCCGTGAGGCCGCCTGCGACTCCGACGATCGCGAGCGAGCCGCGATCGGCGACGAGGGCCGCCACGGGCGCGAGGGCGACACCGCCGACCCCCAGCAGCCAGGCGCAGAACGCCGCCGCCAGGCGCGCGGTCCCGCGTCCGGCACGGGCGGCGGACTCGACCGCCGCGCGCACGTCGGTGACCTCGGCTGGCCCCGGGTGCATCGCGACCCGGTCGGACAACATAAGGATGTCGCCGTCGCGGACGCCGCGGTCGGCGAGGGACGACGCGGGCCCGATCGGTTCTCCAGTCACCGGCGCGAACTGCCAGTGCCGCGCCGCGGATCCGGGCGCCGTCCGCGGCGCGAGCACCCGCACCAGCGTGGGCATGAGGTCGCCGACGGGCATCTCGGCCGGCAGTTCGACGTCCAGCCGACGCGACCCGCACACCACGGTCACCAGCGCCGACGGCCTGGACGCGTCGACACGCGACACCGCGCTCGGTCCGGCTCCGGTCGACGTCCGACTCATCGAGTCGCCCTCCGCATCTTCACAGGTGAGCGAGCTGATGTGGACAACTGTCCACGGCTCGCGTCGCAGCATCGTACGGTTCGCTGCGCCGAACGGGATCCGGTTGTGCACACCCCGGGACGGCCGAGCGAACACCCCCTCGAAACAGGGCCAAGGAGGACCGAGATGGACGCCGTGCGGACGCGATCGATCGACCGCCCGACCCAGGAGTCGCGCCCGGCGGCGACCACCCGCCGGGTGATCGAGCTGCCGCCGAGCCCGCGGCGGGCGGCCCGCGCGGGCGGTTCGCTCGGAATGATCATGATGCCCGTCGCGGCGGGCTCCGGCTCGCTCCTGCTGACCGTCACCAACCAGGGTCGGCCGATCGTCGCGGCCATCGGGCTGATGATCCTGATCGCGTCGGTGACAGTGGGCATCCTCATGGTCGTCACGGCCCGCACGGGAGCCCGCAGGCTGACCGCCGAGCAGCGCGAGCGCTATCTCGACGTCCTCGACGGCATCCGGTCGGAGTTGCACCGCGCGCGGCGCGAGCAGATCTCGTCGGCACGCGACCTGCACCCTCCCCCGTCCGGCCTGTTCGATCTCGCCCGGGCCGCCGAGGATCGGTGGCATGGACCCGGGCCCCAACGCGGCACCCGGGTCGGGACCGGTTCCGTCCAGCCCGCGCTCGCCCCGCGGCTGCCGATCCCGACGAGCACGGTCGAGCACGCCGACGACCCGGTGTGCGCCGCGGCGGCAGAGGAACTTGTCGCATCGCAGCGCACCGTTGCCGATCAACCGATCGTCATCCCGCTGGACAGTGGAACCGGCCTCACCGTGTCCGGCCCTACCGACCGGGCCAGGGGCCTCGTCCGCGCCCTCCTGTGCCGGCTCGCGATCGACCGGCCGCCGGGCGAACTCGACGTGATGATCGCCTGCGGGGCGGGCGCCGCATCGGAATGGTCGTGGTCGCGGTACCTGCCGCATGTCGTCGATCGGAGCCAGCGCGGCCCGGCCTCGGGGCAGCGTCGGGTCGTCGACATCGCCGCCGCTGTCGACGTTCTCGCATCGGCGTCGGTCTCGCCGGGCGCCGCCGCTGCGCGCCGGATCGTCGTGGTGGACGGCGATCCGGCGGAACAGCGCGCGATCGTCCCGCCGGCGGACGTCCTCGTGCTCCGAGTGGTCGGAGCCGCCGGTTCCGACGCCCTCCCGACCGACCTCTGCATCGAGCTCGCCCATCCGGGGCCGTCGCCGGCGCCGAACGACACCCTGCGCGAGTTCGAACCGTCGACGCGGGCAACCGTTCTGATCGGTGAGACCCGTTTCGTGGCGGACGAACTCGACATCGCAACGGCCCGGTCGATCGCGCGCACGCTCGCTCGCCATCGCCGACCGGACGCGCGCCGGACCGGCCCGCCCGGCAGGGCGCCGCACTCGCTCCCGGCCGCGCTCGGCATCACCGCGCTCGCCGGTTGGGACGCGGCGGCGGCCTGGCGCACACGGCGATCGTCGGATCTGCTGCGGGCACCGATCGGCGTCACCGACGACGGCGAGACCGTCACGCTCGACCTCCGGGAATCCGCGATGGGCGGGATGGGACCGCACGGCCTGCTGGTCGGGGCCACCGGCACAGGCAAGTCCGAGCTGTTGCGAACCCTGGTCCTCGGGCTCGCCGCGACCCACTCCCCCGACGAGATCGCCTTCCTGCTCGTCGACTTCAAGGGCGGCGCCGCGTTCGCGCCCGTCGCGCGCCTGCCGCAGGTGGCCGGCGTGGTCACCAACCTGCTCGCCGACGACGGGCTCATCGACCGGGTGCGGGACGCGCTGCGCGGCGAGATCACCGCCCGTCAGAGGCGTCTCGCGGCGGCGGGCGACCTGCCGGACATCCACGCCTACCGCCGCCGGGCAGGCGGGCCAGGCCACGACCCGATGCCGCGCCTGCTGGTGATCGTCGACGAGTTCACCGAGTTGGTGACCGCCCGACCGGACATGCTCGACGTGTTCACCGCGATCGGCCGGATCGGCCGGTCGCTCGGCATCCACCTGCTGATCGCCAGCCAGCGGCTCGACGCCGGACGCATCCGCGGGCTCGAGACCCACCTCTCGTATCGCATCGCCCTCCGCACGTTCTCCGACCTCGAATCCCGCGAGGCGATCGGCTGTTCCGACGCGTTCCGGCTACCGGATCGGCCGGGCTCGGCCCTGCTCTCGTCCGCCGGACACCTGGGCGCACGGTTCCGGGCGTTCCCGGTGTCGGCGCGCGACCCCGGCGCCGCGACGAGTCCCCAACCCACGCCTCGGGTGCGGGTTCCGCTGCCCGCCGAGGCACAGCTGGGCCGCCGCGTCGCGGCCATCCGCGGGCGCAGGGCGACGGCCACACCGGCCGCCGAACCGGTCACCGCCGATGCCGATGCCGTTGCCGTTGCCGAGAGCGACAGTGGTGGCTCCGTTCTCGACGTGATGACCGACCGGATCGCCACCGCCCTCGCCCGGAGCGGGCATCCGCCGGCGCGACCGATCTGGCTCGATCCGTTGCCGTCACGGCTGCCGCTCGCCGAACTGCTCCAGCTGAATCCACCCGGACCCGGCGACCCGCCGGCGGCGCTGATCGGGTTGATCGACGACCCCGAACGCCAGGGGCAGCAACCGCTGCGCTGGAGCCCGCGCACCGGACCGCTGCTGATCGTCGGCGCCGCGCGGAGCGGTCGGTCGACAGCGGCGGCCGCGGTGATGGTCGCCCTCGCCGCTCGGTGCGGACCGGCGGCGATGGCGATGTACGCGATCGACGCCGGCGGCGGCGACCTCGCCCGGTTCGACGGACTCCCGCACGTCGTGGCGATCGCGCCGCGATCGCAGCCCGAACTGCTCCGCCGCACCGTCGACGAACTCCGCCGCGTGCTCGACACCAGGGACCGGCCCGGCCCGCGGGACGCGACCGGAGACGCGCTGGTCGTCATCGACGGCTGGTCGGCCGCCCGGCACCTCGACCCGTCGCTCGACGACGCGCTGGGCGACCTGCTCGCCAGGGGGCCGGGACTCGGCGTGCACACGGTGGTGACGGTGTCCTCGACGTCGGAGCTCCGCGCGCGGCTCGCCGCCGGATTCGCAGCCAGGATCGAGCTGCGACTGTCGGACCCGTTCGAGTCCTCGTTCGACCGAGCAAGGGCCAGGAGGATGCCGGCAGGAACCCCCGGCCGGGCGCTGGTCGACGGCGGGCTCACCGCGCAGGTGGCCGTCCCGCCCGACGACCGACGGGACGTCGACGCCCTGTGCGGGCACTGGGCTGAGCCGCCCGCCCAGCGCATCCGACTCCTGCCCGACCGGGTCCACCTCGACGTCCTGCTCCCCACGCCCGGCCCGCCGTCGACGCTGACGCTCGGCGTCTCCGAGCGCGACATGCGACCGGTGGTAATCGATCTCGCGGTCACCGATCCTTCCCTGCTCGTCGCGGGGGACCCAGGATCGGGCCGCACATCGGTGCTGCGGGCCATCGCCAGACAGCTCACCGCCGCTCCGGCAAACCAGCAGGATCGCCCTGCACCGGAGATCTACCTCGTCGACGTCCGGCGCACGCTCGCCGGGAGGACGGGCGTGGCCACCGACGCCACCCGGGTCGCCGCCGATCGCAGTCACGCGGCCGAACTCGCCGCCGCCCTCGCTCGCCGGTGCGGCGACCGGCTACGGGGCGCGGGCGACCGCTCCGAACTCGTCCTGCTGGTCGATGACTACGACCTGGTCGCGGCCGGCGCCAACCCCCTCCTACCGCTACTGCCCTACCTGGCGCACGCCAGGGACATCGGTCTGCGCGTCGTCATCGCGCGGGCGTGCGGCGGCCTCGCCCGCGCGCGCTACGAGCCGGTGCTGCAGGCGCTCTGCGACCTGGGCACGCCGCTGCTCCTCCTCTCCGGCGATCCGGCCGAGGGCAGGCTGCTGCACGGGCTGGTCCCCCGACCGCTGCCGCCCGGCCGGGCCCGGCTGGGCAGGCGCGGGCGAGCGGATCTGCTGATCCAGACCCCGTGGACGGAGCCGTGATGCCCGCCGCCGGCCCACGCCGCCGATGCGGCGGAATGTCCGGTACCGCAGACTCGTACCGACGACTCAGCCAGCCAGCCGCACCGGGCGCACGGCTCCGCGCGGGCCCGGGGACAGGGGTGCTCGATGACCGCGAATCGCCGGCAGCCACGCGTGGCCGTAGTGGGCGCCGGGTCCTGGGGCACGACCGTCGCCTCCATCATCGCCGCGAAGTCGCCGACGGTCCTGTGGGCGCGATCGCCCGAGACCGCCGAGCAGGTCAACACTGTGCACCGCAACGACCGCTACCTGCCGGACTTTCCCCTGCCCGAGTCGCTGACCGCGACGTCGGACCTGTTCGAGGCCGTCGAACTCGCGGACGTCATCGTGATGGGCGTGCCATCACACGGGTTCCGCGCCGCGCTGGAGGCACTGGCCCCGGCGATCCGGCCGTGGACGCCCGTCGTCAGCCTGGTCAAGGGCCTCGAGCAGGTCACCCAGAAGCGCATGACGGAGATCATCGACGAGGTGCTGCCGGGCCACCCGGCCGGCGTCCTCGCCGGGCCGAACATCGCCCGCGAGGTGGTGGCCGGGTACGCGGCCGCGGCCGTGATCGCCATGCCGGACCAACATCTCGCCGCCCAGCTCGGAGAGTTGTTCCGCACCAAGTTCTTCCGCATCTACTCGACCTCGGACGTGATCGGGGTCGAGGTCGCCGGCGCGTTGAAGAACGTGTTCGCCATCGCGGTCGGCATGGGCGACGGTGTCGGCAGCGGCGACAACACCAGGGCGATGGTCATCACCCGCTCGCTGCGCGAGATGACCAAGCTGGGCGAGCGCCTCGGCGGCGACCGGGACACGTTTGCGGGCCTGGCCGGGATGGGCGACCTCATGGTCACCTGCACGAGCCCGCACAGCCGGAACCGGCACGTCGGCGAGGAACTCGGCAAGGGCAGGCCGATCGAGGACATCCTGGCCGGGATGAAGCAGGTCGCCGAGGGCGTGAAGTCGGCGCCGGTGGTGATGAAGATCGCCGCGGAGGCGGGCGTGGACATGCCGATCGCGCGCGAGGTGGACGCCGTGCTGAACCACGGGTCGACACCCATGCAGGCGTACCGCGGACTGATCAACGTGGCGCCCGGCCACGAGGTCTACGGCGAGGGATGGTGATCGACCAGCCGTAGCGAGCCGCCGGGAGCGGCACAGGCACGGGCACGGGCAGGTGCCGTAGCGAGCCGCCGGGAGCGGCGCGGGCACGGCAGGGCACGGCACGGACGCGGGTAGGTGCGAGGGATCGCCACCCCGTCGCACGTTGCGCCCGCGTCCGGCGCGGGTCGCCCGGACTGGCACGATCGTCGTCGGCGCGGTCGGCGGATCGCGTGTCTGACCGGCGGAGGGAGTGCGGTGTCCGACTTTCGCGTGCTCGCCGTCTGCCGCGCAAACTACTGCCGATCACCGATCACCGAGGTGATCCTGCAGGCCGCCGCGGACGCGGTGGTGGGTCCCGGCGGATGGGCGGTGTCGTCGGCGGGCATCGACGTGAGGTTCTCCGCGGACATGCACCCGCTCGCCCGGGAGGTCCTGGCGGACCGCGGGTACCAACCGGGACACCACCAGACGCATCAGGTCGACGGCGCCGACCTCGCGGACGCGGACCTGATCCTCACCTCGAGCCGCGCCCACCGCGCGGCGGTCGTCACGCGGTCGCCCGCGGCCATCGGCCGGACCTTCACCCTCCTGCAGTTCGCGCGGCTGGCGGACCTCGTCGACCCGATCGACGCGTCCGACGCGCAGCAGTCGGGGCTGGCCCTGATCCGCGAGGCCAAGCTGGCACGGGCGGACGTCCTGCACGGCGGGCCGGAGCTCGACAACCTGGTCGACCCGATGGGTCGCCCGCGGCCAGCCTTCGAGGCGTGCGCCGACACCGTCCGGGACGCGATCGACCGCATCCTGCGGCCCCTCCAGCCGTAGCCCGCGCCCGCCGCGGCGCCGCCACCCATGGCGTCGGGCGACGGCCCGACCACTCACCCGGCGACGGCCCGACCGCCTGGAGCGGCGTCAGCCCTCCCGGCGCAGCCGGACGTGCGTCGCGGGCGGCTGGCCCGCGGGCGACTGCACGACCTGCACCGCGCGGAAGCCTTCGAGCGCCGCGTCGACCCCGTCGAACAGGCGCTCGCCGCCGCGCAGCAGGATCGGCACCACGACCAGGTGGATCTCGTCCACCAGTCCGGCACGCAGGTATTGCCGGGCGACCGACGCGCCGCCGCCGAGGCCGACGGCCCGGTCCCGCCCGCCGCCTCCGCCGCCTGGCGATACGCCGACTCGATCCCGTCGGTGACGAAGGAGAATGTGGTGCCGCCCGCCATCTCGATCGGCGCCCGGGGGTAGTGCGTCAGCACGAACACCGGATGGTGGAACGGCGGGTCCTCCCCCCACCAGCCGCGCCAGTTCTCGTCCGGCCATTCGCGTCGGATCGGGCCGAACATGTTGCGGCCCATGATCGTCGCTCCGCAATCCTCCGCACGCTTGGCGAGCAACTCCGCGACCGCCGGGTCGTCCCCGCTCCCCTCGGCGAACAGCCATTCGTGCAGCGCCTCGCCGCCGACGCCGAGCGGGTCGTCCGGTGACTGGTCCGGACCCGCGACGTACCCGTCGAGGGAGATCGAGAAGTTGTGCATCCGGAGTTCCGGCATCGGCTGTCCTCTCCTGACCCGGCCGCCATCGGCGGGCCCGACCGGGATCGCGCCGGCGCACCCGACGGCGCGCCGCTGTCGATCCGACAGCATTCCTACGAATCGCGCAGCCGGCATTCGACACCTCGGGCGGCCGACGGCGGACGCCTCACCGGCCGGGGCACCGGCGGCTCATTGGTGGGTCACCGGGCGGGGCACCCGCGGGTCACCGGTGGAGTCATCGGCGCCCACAGCCGCGCTCACGCCGCGGCGATCGGGAACGCCACGCCGGTGCCACCCATCTCGCAGTAGCCGCGCGGCTGCTTGTCGAGGTACTGCTGGTGCCGGCCCTCGGCGAGGTGGAACGCGCCGAGCGGCGCGATCTCGGTGGTGGGCGATGCGAGCCCCGCCGCGCACAGCGCCGCCGCGTACGCGTCGCGCGCGGTGACCGCCAGCGCCGCCTGGCCGTCGCTGGTCGTGAAGATCGCCGACCGGTAGTGCGTCCCGACGTCGCGGTGCTGCCGCATGCCCTGGGTCGGGTCGTGGTTCTCCCAGAATTCCCGCAGCAGCTGGTCGTAGCCGACGACCGCGGGGTCGAACACCACTCGGACCACTTCCGCGTGCCCGGTCCGGCCGGAGCACACGTCGTCGTAGTCGGGGTCCGCCGTGAAGCCGCCCGCGTAGCCCGCGGCCGTGGTGTGCACGCCGGGCATGCGCCAGAACAGGCGCTCGACCCCCCAGAAGCAGCCCATGCCGAACACCGCGACGGACAGACCGCCCGGCCACGAATCCAGCGGCGTGCCCAGGACGGTATGAGTAGGACCGGACGCGATCGGACGGCCGCGGCGGGCAGCAGCGGCGCGATCGGCCGGCGTGCGGTTGGACGTCCGGGAGAACACGCCCATGAGGTCAGGATACGAACGGCCACCCGTCGACGGCCGTGCCGGACGACCCGCCGGGCGTCCGTGGTCGCCGGTCGAGTGCGCGGGCGGGTGTCGGGAGACCTCCCCCGTGGCGATCCGGCGCGATCGATCACAATCTGACGCGGCACAGGTCACGCGCCCGGCAGGCCGCCACCACCCAACCCGCCTGGCGGCAGCCCCGAACCCCGTGCATCGGGTCCCGGAAGGAGAGGCTTCATGGCATTGCTGAGTCCGAGCCGCGGGCGGGTGATCCCGCGACCGTCGGCCGGCGTCTGGCCCGGCCTGTTCGACGTGCCGCGGGTACCCGTGCACGCCGCGATCGCCCGCCGGCTGGCGAAGGCGGCGGTCAAGAACCTGCCGCTCACCCTGGCCTTCCCGGACGGCACCAGCTGGGGCGTCGGAGGCCCGCAGCTGCAGATCGTGCGGCCGGACAACTTCTTCGCCCGGCTCGGCGCCGACGGGCTGATCGGCTTCGGCGAGGCGTGGATGACCGGCGACCTGACGGCGGGCGGCTGGTACATCGAGCAACGGTCGAGGTGTCGCCGGCCCGCGCCGGGCGCCGCTGGTGAACGAGGCCACCGACGAGCTCGCCGCCGCGCTCGGCGTGCTCGCCGGCCGGATGTCGGTGCTGGTCCCGCGGTCGCTGCAGACGCTGCGGCGGACCTGGCAGACCCGCGTCCCGGCGACCGAGGAGAACACGCCGACCGGCGCCCGGGAGAACATCCACCGCCACTACGACCTGTCGAACGAGCTGTTCGAACTGTTCCTGGATCCGACGCTGACCTACTCGGCGGCCTGGTTCGAACCGGGCGACGACCTGCGAGCGGCCCAGCAGCGGAAGATCGACGGCATCCTCGATCTCGCCAGGGTCGGCCCCGGCATGCGAGTGCTGGAGATCGGTCCGGGTGGGGCGGGCTGGCCATGCGGGCGGCGGTCGAGCGCGGCGCGCAGGTCACCACGCTGACGCTGTCCGAGCAGCAGAAGGAGCTGGCCGACCGGCGGATCGCCGAGGCCGGGCTGACCGACCGGATCGACGTGCTGCTCGAGGACTACCGCAACCACGCGGCACGGGCGGAGGGGCGCTACGACGCCGTCGTCAGCGTCGAGATGATCGAGGCCGTCGGCGAGCGGTACTGGCCCGACTACTTCGGCGCCGTCGACCGGATGCTGGCCGACGGCGGCCGGATGCGCGCTGCAGGCGATCACCATGGCGCACGAGCGGCTGCTCGCGACCCGCAACGGCTACACCTGGATGCACAAGTACGTCTTCCCCGGCGGCGCGCTGCCGTCGATGACGGCCATCGACCAGGTCGTCACCGAGCACACCACGCTGCGGGTGCAGGAGACCCGGCGGCTGGGGCTGTCGTACGTGCCGACGCTGCGCGAGTGGCGGCACCGGTTCAACGACGCGCCTGCCCGAGGTGCGCGCCCTCGGCTTCGACGAGACCTTCATCCGGATGTGGAACTTCTACCTCGCCTACACCGAGGCCGGGTTCGCCGCGGAGTACCTCGACGACTGGCAGATCGGCCTCAGCCGGGGCTGAGGCACGGCGCCGCTCGATGTCGCGCGGCGGGCAGCCCGGCCCGGGGGACGGCGCGGGGTCAGGCAGCGGCGTAGACGTCGGCGAGGGTGACCGGGATGAGCCCCCGCTCGGCCACGAGCGCCGCGATCCTGTCCAGCACGGCGCCGACGGCGGGCTCGTTCGCGTGCCCGATCATGACGGCGCCCGCGGCCAGCTCGGCGCGCGCGTGCCGGAGCACGTCGGCCTCGGTGATCCCGCGCGTCAGGTCACCGAACGTGCCGCTCCAGTGCGGCAGGATCGGATACCCCTCGGCCCGGCAGACCCGGTCCGTGCGCTCGTCGTGGATCATCCACGGCGGCCGGAAGAACGGCTTCGTCGAGATCCCGTAGAGCGCGGCCAGGTCGGCCTCGTTGCGGGACAGCTCACGGACCAGCTGCGCATCGGAGAGCCTGGTGATGGTCGGGTGCGACCAGGTGTGGTTGGCGATCTGGACCTGGCCGGACTCCACCATCGGGCGCAGCGCCGGGGCGTTCGCACGCCACGAGTCGTAGATGCCGTTGGCGAAGAAGGTGACGCGCAGCCCGGTCGCGCGGATCAGCTCGGCGAACGTGGCCACCACCGCCGTGGTCTCGCCGTCGTCGATCGTGAGCGCGACGTACGGGGTCGGCACGCTGTCGACGACGGGCTGCGCGGGCACGATCCGCTCGGTCGGCAACCCGACCCGACCCGCAGGAGCCGGCTCCGCGGGCGGCCCGGTCGTGTCGTCGGGGCCGGTGCCGGGACCGGCGTCCGGGGACGAGCAGGCGGCCAGCGCGCCGAGCACGCCGAGGCCCAACGCCCGCAAGAGCTCTCGGCGATCCATCGGACGACCGGCGGCCGGGGATCAGAGCCCGAAGGAGGCCGCGACCATTCGCACCTCGGCGCCCGAGGCCTGCAGCTGGGCGAGCTCGTGCTCCGACATCGGCACGTCGAGCATCTCCGCGAGCCCGGACCGGTTGACGATCGACGGCAGCGAGAGGCAGACCTCGGACAGGCCGTAGCGGCCGTCGATCAGGCTGCTGACCGGCAGCACGCCGTTCTCGTCGCGGAGGATCGCCTCGATGATCCGGGTCGCGGCGAGCCCGACGGCGTAGTTGGTCGCCCCCTTGCCGCGGATGATCCGCTCCGCGGCGGTGACCACCTGGTGCGCGATCTCGGACTTGGCCTCGTCGTCCAGCCGGCGCCCGCCGGGCAGCGAGAACTCCTCCAGCGGAACGGATCCCACGTTCGCCGTGCTCCACAGCGGGAACTCCGAGTCGCCGTGCTCGCCCGCGATGAACGCGTGCACGCTCTGCGGCGCGACGCCCAGGTACCTGGCGACGAGGTCACGCAGCCTCGACGAGTCCAGCACCGTGCCGCTGCCGAGCACGCGGTGGGTCGGCATGCCCGAGAACTTCAGCGCCGCCAGGGTCAACACGTCGACCGGGTTGGACACCATGAGGATGACGGCGTTCGGCGCGACGTCCAGCAGCCGGGGGATCAGCGCGCGGCAGATCTCCACGTTGACCCCGGCCAGCTCGAGCCGGGTCTGGCCCGGCTTCTGCTTGGCGCCCGCGGTGACCGCGATGACGTCGGCGCCCTCGCAGATCGCGACGTCGTCCGACCCGTCGACCTCGGCGGTGGGCACGAACTGCAGCCCGTGCCGCAGGTCCAGCACCTCGGCCTCGGTCTTCTCGGCGTTCATGTCGTAGAGGACGACGTCGTGCGCCACCCCCCGGATCAGGCACGCGTAGGCGAGCGTCGCGCCGACGCCTCCGGCCCCGACGACGGCGACCTTGTTCCGGCGCAGCGGCGCGATGCTCATGCCGGTCACGGTATCCGGGGCACCGGCGGGCCGCCCCGCCACTGCGATGGGCGGAGCAGCTCGGCGGGCAGCCGGGTGACGGCGTCCCCGACCGCCCCGCCGATCTGGGTCTGGGTGACGTACAGGGCGCGATCGAGACCGGCGCCGCGCAGGTCCGCGGCGCGCAGATCGGCGCCGCGCAGGTCGGCCAGGGACAGGTCCGCGCCGCGCAGGTCCGCGCCGATCAGCAGGGCGCCACGCAGGTCGGCGCCGCGCAGGGGGCGGCGCCGCAGGTCAGCGCCGACCAGGTCCGCGCCGCGCAGCAGGGGCCGGGTCGGGCACCTGGGTCCGGACGCGCTCGCTCGCGCCCTGCAGGACGGCGTTGACCTGCTCCCGCAAGGCGTTCACGTCCAGCGCCAGGATCTCGGCCGGTCCGCCTCCGGCCAGGGCGTCGATCCGCGCGGCGGCCTCCGGGACCTCGACGGCGGCGGCGTCGTACCGCGCGGCCTGCGCGAGGTACCAGAGCAGCTCGTGCAGGTGCCGCACGATCGGGAACGTCGCGACCATGAGCCCCGACCGCTCGGCGTCGGCGCGCCAGTCGTGCCGGCCGGTCGCCGCCCGCGCGACGCGCTGACCCGCCCCGAAGCAGTCGTACGCCGCGCAGCCCGGGAACCCCGCCGGGCGGAGGCGGTCGTGGATGTGGCAGCGGAAATCGGCGGCCAGGTGCGGGCAGGGCACCCCGGCCGGCTTGTCGATCGCGAAGTCGGCCGACGCCAGCAGCGGGAGCGCGACGCAGCAGAGCCCCACGCAGCTCGCGCAGTCGGCGCGCAGCCGGTCGATCTCCATGACGGGATCATCCCCCGCCGACGTGCGGCAGGAACCGTTACTCGTCTTCTACCAAGCCAGAAGCGGGCCGCTGCTTGCACTCTCGCCGGGCCAGGCGCATAGCGGACAAAGCGCACACCGGGTTGCCGGTCCGTGACCGGACGTTTACCGTCCGTCGTGATGTGACCTGAGCCACAGCGGCGGGCATCGATCTCTCCTGCTCCGGCGACGGTCGTCCGAGCTGTCCCCGAGCTGTCCCGTCTCCCCCCAGGAGCACCGCATGCCCCGATCCCGAGGTGTCGCTCGCACGTCCCGCGCCGTCGCGCTGCTCAGCGCCGCCGCGCTGGTGATGGCCGTCCCCGCGGTGCTGCCGACCGTCGCCGCGGCGGCCGTCCCGACGACGGTGACCATCGCCGGCAGCCTGCAGAGCGAGATCGGCTGCCCGGGCGACTGGCAGCCGGAGTGCGCCGACTCCGACCTCGCCTACGATGCGGCGCAACAGGTCTGGACCGCCTCGTTCGCGCTGCCGGCCGGCAGCTACGAGTTCAAGACCGCCATCGATCACAGCTGGGCCGAGAACTACGGCGCGGGCGGCGCCGCGAACGGGTCGAACATCCCGCTCGTGCTGCCGACCGATCTGGACGTCACCTTCACCTGGGATCCGGTGTCGCACAAGACGGCCGTACGACCGACGGACCAGCAGTCCGGCGTGACCTCCCAGGACCGCCAGCTCGCCGGCAGCAGCCTGCGGGACGACCTGACGAAGGAGCGGTTCTACTTCGTCATGGCGGACCGGTTCGCCAACGGCGACACGACGAACGACCACGGGGGGCTCACGGGGGACCGGCTGACGACCGGCTATGACCCGGCGGACAAGGGCTTCTACCACGGCGGCGACCTCGCAGGGATCATCGAGAAGCTCGAGTATCTCAAGGGTCTCGGTACGACATCGATCTGGATGACGCCCAGCTTCAAGAACCGCCCCGTGCAGGGCGCTGGCGATAACGTCAGCGCCGGGTACCACGGCTACTGGATCACCGACTTCACCCAGATCGACCCGCACCTCGGCACCAACGACGAACTGAAGACGCTCGTCGACGAGGCGCACGCCAAGGGCATGAAGGTCTTCTTCGACATCATCACCAACCACACGGCGGACGTGATCTCCACGCCGAGCGGGTACATCTCCAAGGCGACGGAGCCCTACCGGGACGCGAACGGCGTCGCGTTCGAGGACCTCGACTACGCCGCGGGCGACACCTTCCCGGAGCTCGATCCGGCGACGTCGTTCCCCGTACGTGCCCACCTTCCCGAGCCCGGCCGACGAGACGGTCAAGGTGCCGGCGTGGCTGAACGACCCGATCTACTACCACAACCGCGGCAACGCGTCGTTCGACGGCACCGAGGGCGACATCTACGGCGACTTCGTCGGTCTCGACGACCTGTTCACGGAGAACCCGACCGTGCGGGACGGGATGATCGACGTCTACAAGGCCTGGGCCGAGTTCGGCATCGACGGCTTCCGCATCGACACCGTCAAGCACGTGAACATCGAGTTCTGGCAGAAGTTCGCGCCCGAGATCCTCGAGACCGCGGCAGCGGCCGCCAAGCCGGACTTCTTCATGTTCGGCGAGGTCTACGACACCAACCCGGCGGCGACCTCCCGGTACACCACCGAGGGCGACCTGCAGGCGACGCTCGACTTCGGCTTCCAGAACAGCGCGACCCAGTTCGCCAAGGGCGCCGGCACCACCGGGATGCGCGACTTCTTCGCCAGCGACGACTACTACACCGACGCGAACTCGAACGTCTACTCGTCGCCGACCTTCCTGGGCAACCACGACATGGGCCGGATCGGCAACTTCCTGTCCCAGGGCGGCACCGTCGCCGGCGACGAACTCCTGCAGCGGGACCAGCTCGCGCACTCGCTGATGTACCTCAGCCGCGGTCAGCCGGTCGTCTACTACGGCGACGAGCAGGGCTTCGTCGGCGACGGCGGCGACAAGGACGCCCGCCAGGACATGTTCGCGAGCCAGGTCGACACGTACAACGACGACGACCTCATCGGCACCGACGCGACCACCGCGACGGACAACTACAACACCAGCCACCCGCTGTACCAGTTCCTCTCGCAGCTCTCCGCTCTGCGCCAGGCCAACCCGGCGCTCGCCGACGGCGCGCAGATCCACCGCTACGCCTCGAACGGGCCCGGCATTTACGCGTTCAGCCGGATCGACGCGAACCAGCAGGTCGAGTACGTCGTCGCGCTGAACAACTCCACCGCCCCCGCGTCCGCGGAGTTCGCCACCTACAACAAGAACACCCAGTTCCAGACCGTCTGGCCGGCCGGCGCCGCGGCGCCGAAGTCCACGGCGGAGGGCCGGGTCAGCGTCACGGTGCCGCCGCTCTCGGCGGCCGTGGTCAAGGCGCCGTCGAAGCTCAAGAAGCAGGACGCCGCGCCGTCGCTGTACTTCAACTCCCCGGCTCCCGGCGACACCGTCGGCGGCCGCGCGCCGATCGGCGTCGCGGTTCCGGCCGACGGCTTCAACCAGGTGACGATCCTGGCGCGGCCCGCCGGGGACCCCGACTGGACCGTCCTCGGCACGGACGACAACGCGCCGTACCGCGTGTACCAGGACGTCAGCGACGTCCCGAAGGGCACGCTCATGGAGTACCGGGCCGTGCTCAAGGACCACTCCGGCAACTACTCGATCGCCAACGGCGCGGCCACCGTCGGCGATCCGGCGCCCCCGCCGTCCGGCGGTGGGCAGGGCGAGGGCGGGAGCGGCGAGCCGGTGGAGCAGCCCGACGCCGTGTCGGTCGCCGGAGACTTCAACAGCGAGATGGGCTGCGCACCGATCCCGAACGTCTTCGAGGCCGACTGGAATCCGGCGTGCCCGCAGGCGCAGTTGGAGCTGGACGGCTCCGGGCACATCTGGACCGGCACTTATGCCCTTCCGCCCAAGGTTCCCACCGGGCCCTACCAGTACAAGATCGCCATCGACAATTCCTGGACCGAGAATTACGGTGCCGGTGGAGTTCCCAACGGATCGAACCTGTCGCTGAACGTCGCGGGCACCGATTCGGTCACGTTCTTCTACGACCACCGCACGCACTGGGTGACCAATGACCTCGACAGTGAGGTCGTCACCGCGCCCGGGAGCTTCCAGAGCGAGTTGGGCTGCGCCGCCGACTGGTCGCCGGACTGCCTGGCGTCCCTACTGCAGGACCCCGACGGTGACGGCACCTACGTCCTCGCCACCACCGAGATCCCCGCCGGCAGCTACGAGGTCAAGGCCGCGCACAACCTGAGCTGGGCCGAGAGCTACGGCGCCGGGGGCTTGCCGACCGGCGGCAACATCGGCTTCACCGTGCCCGAGGACGGCAAGCGGGTGCAGTTCACCTACGTGCTCTCCACGCACGTGCTGACCATCACCACCGGCGCGACGTTCGACCTGGCGAAGGCCCAGGCGAACTGGCTGCAGAAGGGCCTCATCGCCTGGAACCTGCCGGCGGGCGCGCAGAACTGGACCTACCGGCTCTACTCCGCGCCCGAGGGCGGGATGACCGTGGACGCCGAGGCGATCCTCGGCGGGACGTCGATCCCGCTCACCTTCGACGCCGCCGGCCTGCCGCCGGACGTCGCGGCGAAGTGGCCGCACCTTTCCGCCTACGACGCGCTGCGGCTGCCGGACAAGCAGGCCAAGGACAAGAGGTTCGTCAGCGACCTGCTGCGCGGCCAGGTCGCGGTGGTCGCGTTCGACGAGCTGGGGCGCGTGGTGAACGCGACCGGGCTGCAGATCGCGGGCGTGCTCGACGACCTATACGCCGGCGCGACCAGCCGCCAGCTCGGCCCGTGGTTCGCGTTCGGCACGCCGGTGCTCTCGCTGTGGGCCCCGACCGCTAAGCGGGTCACGCTCGTGGTCGACCCGCCGGGCGACGCCCCGGCGGCGGAGTACTCGATGAGCCGGGACGGCGACGGCGTGTGGACCCGCTGGGGTCGCGCCGGCTGGATGAACGGCACCTACACCTACAAGGTCGAGGTGTACGTGCCCGCGACGGACGCGGTCGAGGAGAACACCGTCACCGACCCGTACAGCGTGGCACTGACCACGAACTCGGACGCCTCCGTGATCGCCGATCTCACGGCGACCAGGCTGACCCCGAACGGCTGGTACGACCTGGAGAAGCCGGCGCTCGACCAGCCCGAGAGCTCGACGATCTACGAGCTGCACATCCGCGACTTCTCGATCGGCGACCCGACCGTGCAGAGCGACCTGCGCGGCACGTACCTGGCCTTCACCGACCGGCAGGGCGCCGGCATGCGGCACCTGCGCCAGCTGGCCAGGGCCGGGCTGAACACGGTCCACCTGCTGCCCGCGTTCGACATCGCCACCATCGAGGAGGACCGGTCCGCGCAGCAGACCCCCGCCTGCCCGCTGGAGAGCCTCGCGCCCGACAGCGAGCAGCAGCAGGCCTGCGTCACCGCGGTGGCGGACACGGACGGGTTCAACTGGGGCTACGACCCGCTGCACTACACGACCCCGGAGGGCTCCTACGCCACCGATCCCGAGGGCGCGCAGCGCACCCGCGAGTTCCGCCGGATGGTCGGCGCGCTCAACCGGTCCGGCCTGCGCGTCGTGATGGACGTCGTCTACAACCACACGGCGGCGTCCGGGCAGGCCGACAACTCGATCCTCGACCGCATCGTGCCCGGCTACTACCAGCGGCTCAATGCGGACGGCGCGGTCGAGACGTCGACCTGCTGCGCCAACACCGCGTCCGAGCACGCGATGATGGAGAAGCTGATGGTCGACTCGCTCGTCACGTGGGCGAAGCAGTACAAGGTCGACGGCTTCCGCTTCGACCTGATGGGTCACCACAGCAAGCAGAACATGCTGAACGTGCGGGCCGCGCTGGACCGGCTGACGCTCGCGCGCGACGGCGTCGACGGGAAGAAGATCTTCCTCTACGGCGAGGGCTGGAACTTCGGCGAGGTCGCGGACGACGCCCGGTTCGTGCAGGCCACCCAGGCCAACATGGGCGGCACCGGGATCGCGACCTTCTCCGACCGGCTCCGGGACGCGGTGCGCGGCGGCGGGCCGTTCGACGAGAACCCGCGGATCCAGGGCTTCGGCTCCGGCCTGGCCAGCGATCCCAACGGGGACCCGGTGAACGGCAACGTCGACGCCCAACGCGACCGGCTGCTGCTGTACCAGGACCAGATCAAGGTCGGGCTCACCGGCAACCTCGCTGGCTACACCTTCGAGGACCGGACGGGCGCCGAGGTCACGGGCGCGGACGTGGACTACAACGGCTCGCCCGCCGGGTACACGCATGACCCGTCGGAGGTGATCAGCTACGTCGACGCGCACGACAACGAGACCCTGTTCGACTCGCTGACGTACAAGTTGCCGCACGCGCTGTCGATGGCCGACCGGGTGCGGATGAACACGATCTCGCTCGCCACCACGGCGCTGAGTCAGGGCCCGCTGCTCTGGCACGCCGGCAACGACCTGCTGCGCTCCAAGTCGCTGGACCGGAACTCGTACAACTCCGGCGACTGGTTCAACCGGATCGACTGGACCGGCCAGCAGAACACCTTCGGCTCCGGCCTGCCTCCCGCCGAGGACAACGAGGCCAAGTGGCAGTACATGCGCCCGCTGCTGGCCGACCCGGCCCTGCTGCCGCGGCAGCCGGACATGCGGGCGGCCACGTTCGCCGCGCAGGACCTGCTCGAACTGCGGTTCTCCTCGCCGTTGTTCCGGCTGGGCACCGAGGCGGCGATCCAGGAGAAGCTGTCGTTCCCGGACGGCGGGCCCGACCAGCCCGCCGGCGTGATCGTGATGGCGATCGACGACACCTTCGGCACCGACGTCGATCCGGACGTCCAGCGGCTCCTGGTGGTGTTCAACGCGTCGTCGCAGCCCCAACAGATCGCCGGCGCCGAGGGCATGGAGCTCAGCGAGGTGCAGGCCGACGGCCGGGATCCCGTGGTGCAGGAGACCGCGATCGACGGCGACACCGCGACGGTGCCGGGACGGACGGTGGCGGTGCTGGTGCTGCCGCAGACCTGAGCTCGAACCCGCAGGAAGTGCTTCGTCGGACCGTCCGATCGAGCGTTTCCTGCGGGTTCGGAGCGGACGCGCCGGGCCATGACCAGGCCGTCTAGTCCTGCTGGTGCGGGTAACTCACCCCGAGCGGCGCGACGAAGGTCTCCTTGATGGATCGCGGCGACGTCCAGCGCGCGAGATTGGCCGCGGAACCGGCCTTGTCGTTGGTGCCCGACGCCCGCGCGCCGCCGAACGGTTGCTGTCCGACGACCGCGCCGGTGGGTTTGTCGTTGATGTAGAAGTTGCCGGCGGTGAACCGCAACGCCTCGGTGGCGCGCGCCACGGCCACCCGGTCGCGGGCGACGATCGAGCCGGTCAGCCCGTACGGCGACGCGGAGTCCACGTCGGCGAGCACGGCGTCGAACTCCGCGTCCGGGTACACGTGCAGCGACAGGATCGGGCCGAAGTACTCGGTGCGGAAGATCTCGTCGCGGGGGTCGGACCCGACCAGGACGGTCGGCCGGACGAAGTAGCCGACGGCGTCGTCATAGCTGCCGCCCACCAGCACCTCGATCGAGTCCGTGGCGCGTGCCCGGTCGAGCGCCGCCGAGAGCCGGGCGAACGAGCGGTCGTCGATCACGGCGCTGGTGAAGTTGGTGAAGTCCTCGACGGAACCGACCGTGAGCGCCTCGGTCTCGGCGGCGAGGCCGTCCCGCAGCCGTGCCCAGAGCGACTCAGGGACGTAGGCGCGGGACGCGGCGGAACACTTCTGCCCGGAGTACTCGAAGGCGCCGCGGACGAGCGCGACGCGCAGCACGTCGACGTCCGCCGAGGGGTGCGCCACCACGAAGTCCTTGCCGCCGGTCTCACCCACGAGCCGCGGGTAGGACCGGTAGTCGGCGATGTGCGCGCCCACGGTCGACCACAGCTGCTGGAAAACCCTGGTGGAGCCCGTGAAGTGGATGCCCGCCAGGTCGGGATGCGCGAGCAGCACCTCGGAGATCTCCGGCCCGTACCCGGGCAGCATGTTGATCACCCCGTCCGGCAGGCCGGCCTCCCGGAGCAGGTCCATGGTCAGCGACGCCGCCAGCTGCTGCGTGGTCGACGGCTTCCACACCACCACGTTGCCCATCAGAGCGGGTGCGGTGGGCAGATTCCCGGCGATCGCCGTGAAGTTGAACGGGGTCACCGCGTAGACGAATCCCTCGAGCGGCCGGTGATCCGTCCGGTTCCACACGCCCGGCGAGTTGGCGATCGGCTGCTCGGCGAGCACCTGACGGGCGAAATGCACGTTGAAGCGCCAGAAGTCGGCCAGCTCGCAGGCCGCGTCGATCTCCGCCTGCTGCGCGGTCTTCGCCTGGCCGAGCATCGTCGCGGCGTTCATCCTGGCCCGCCACGGACCGGCGAGCAGATCGGCCGCCCGCAGCAGAATCGCTGCGCGGGAGTCGATGTCGAGTGCCCGCCAGCCGGCGGCGGCGGCGAGCGCCGCGTCCACGGCGACCCTGGCGTCGTCCTGGTCGCTGTTCGCGGAGATGGCCAGCACGCGGCCGTGGTCGAAGGGTGCGACGACGCGGAACGCCTCGCCGGACGGCATCCGGTGCTCACCCCCGATCACCGCCGGCAGTTCGGCCGCGCCGGCCACCTCCTTGAGCGCCGCCCGCAGCGCGTCCCGTTCCTCGGTGCCGGGCGCGTACGTGAGGACCGGCTCGTTCACCGGCAGCGGCGGGTGGGTGATCGCGTCCATGACGGCCTCCTGGGCAGCGACGGCGCTCGACGGCGTTCCCGACGAACCGCGCCGCGACCGGTGGTGCCGGGCCGGCGCTCCACCCATCTTCGTCCCCGGCGGGCTGAATGCGGAGGCCGAGAGATCTGCCCCGCGCGCCGCGAGAATGGGGGGCGGGAGATCAGGCCAGCGCGAAGCAGATGGCCTGCTGCTCCAGCCGCTGCAGCGCGTCGAACACCGCGAGATCGGCGTCCTGTTTCGCCTCGTCCGTGCGCTGCAGGTTCATGCTCACCGTCGCCGAGCGGGTGCCGTCCGGGCTCGCGACCATGAACTGCGTGTAGCCGAAGGTGTTTCCGGTGTGGCCGTACACCGTTCCGCAGGGCGTCTGGTATCGGAACAGGGCCATGCTGGCGGAGTTGTCGCCGGGCCCGGGCGGGCCGGACTGGCCGCCCGGGATGAACAGGTCCTGCTGCAGCGCCTGCACCTCGGGGGTGAACAGGGCGCCGCCGACGTAGCCTCGGACGAACTTCTGCAGGTCGTTCGGCGTCGACACCATCCCGCCCGATGCCCACGACCACCCGGGCAGGATCACGTTGGTCTTGTCCTCCGGCGCCTCGCCCGCCGCGATGTCGTACCCGTGCATCGCGGGCTCGGTGAGCTCGAGCTCGGCCGGCAGCGACGTGTCGGCCAGCCCCAGCGGGTCGAGCACCTCGGACCGCAGCACCTGCTCGTACGGCTGACCCGCGGCCGCGGCCACCATCAACGCCACGATGATGTTGTCCGAGTTCGAGTACGTGTACCGGCTCCCCGGCGGGAAGACCAGCGGCTCGTCCTCGACGAAGGCCAGCAGCCCCTCGGGGGCCGGTGGGTTGTCGGGCGCGCCGACGACCCCGTCGACGAAGCCCGTCGACGAGGCGAAGTCCGGCAGCCCGCTGGTGTGGCTGAGCAGCTGGCGGAGCGTGACGTCCGCCCACGCCGCCGGCAGGTCGGGCAGCCACTGGCCGATGGTGTCGTCCACGGTCATCGCGCCCTTGCTGACCAGGGCCAGGGCCGTCGCGCCGCTGAAGGCCTTGGCCGCGCTGGCGATCCGCATGTGGTCGTCGGGCGCCGGTGCCGCTCCCGTGTCCACGTTCGCCACGCCCGCGGTGTGCACGGTCTTCTCGTCGCCGCGCTGCACCGTGACGATCACGCCCGGCGGTCCGACGGGCATCGCGACCAGCTCGGCCGCCGCCCGGTCCACCGCGGCGGACAGCGCGGCGGAGTCGCTGGCCGATTGCCCGGTGTCGGCGTGCACGCCCGTGCACCCCGCAGCGGCCACCAGGACAAGGGCCGCCACGGAGGCGACGGCCGCGCGACGGCCGCGCGCCACGACGCGGCGCGGCCGGGCCGACCGTTCACGGATGATCATCCGCGCATCGTCGCACGAAGCGGACAGCGACGATGACGGGCCACGCTCGCACGCCCCCACGACCGGCGCCGACAGTCGTTGACGTCAAAGGCGTCGGCGGTCGATCGCCGAAGTCGCACAGTCGCATCGAACCGCTGCCGGAATGCATGCGCATCGATCGGCGCCGCCGTCCCACGCCTGCGGACGTGCCCCCGTCGGATGCGACGGGCGGCAGGTGCCGGCTCGACCGAAGTACCCGCTCTTCCGCCGATCCCGGTGCGATCGCCGGGTCAGGACCGAGTGGCCACCGACCGGAGGAAGAACAGCAGGTTTGCCGGGCGCTCGGCCAGCCTGCGGGTGAAGTAGCCGTACCAGTCGGTGCCGTAGGGCACGTAGACCCGCATCCGGTGGCCGCTGGACACCTGGCGCTTCTGCTCGTCGGGTCGGATGCCGTAGAGCATCTGGTACTCCCACCGGTCGGGCCCGCGCCCGGCGTCCTTGGCCAGCCGCTCGCCGATCGCGATCATCCGCGGGTCGTGCGAGCCGATCATCGGGTAGCCCCGGCCGCTCATGAGCACCTTGAGCGCCCGGACGTACGACAGGTCGATCTGGTCGGAGTCGGTGAACGCCACGCCCTCCGGCTCGTCGTAGGCGCCCTTCACCAGGCGCACGCGCGAGCCCGGTCCGGTCAGCTCGAGCAGATCGCCCGGGGTGCGCAGCAGCATCGCCTGCATGGCGACGCCGACGTCGGGATGGGTGGCGCGCAGCGCGAACAGCGTCTCCAGCGTCGAGTCGACGGTGGTGTGGTCCTCCATGTCCAGCGTCATCCGGGCGCCGGCGGCGTAGGCCGCGTCGGCGATCCGCCGCGCGCCGGCCAGGGCATAGGCATGCCCGCCGTCCGGCACCTGCGCGCTGGTGGGCAGCGCCTGCCCCACCGCGGAGAGCTTCACGCTGACCTCAGCGCCCCCGACCTGGCCCGCGGCCGCGAGCGCCGCGATCAGCTCCAGGTACGCCCGCACGGTGGCGTCGGCCTGGGCGGGGTCCGTCGTGTCCTCGCCGAGGTAGTCGAGGGTGACCCGCAGTCCGTCGTCGTGCAGCCCGGCGACCGCCCGGACGGCATCCGCCGTCGTCTCGCCCGGCACGAAACGGTCCACCATGCCCCTGGTGATCGGGGCCTTCGAGACCACGCCGCGGACCGCGGCGGAGTCGGACAGGGCGAGGATCGGCTTGCGCAGCAGGAACATCGCTCGCCTCCCTGTCCTGGCTCCCGGGTCCTCGCTCCCGCCGCCGCCGCTCCCGGCCACCGCCGGTCCCGGGCACCGGTCTCCGGCACTTGTCGGGGCCTGCAACGGGGCCGATCCCTGGACGGCCACGAATCGGTCGGTACCGTACCTGGCGGACCGGCGCCCATCGTTGCACGCCGCCGACCCGCGGGCGGTGGCCGGCGGGGACGCCGACCCGTCGGCCGAGCCCCGCCCGGCAATCCGGCAGGTTCCCGTCCACCCGCCATCCCAACCCGACGGCGGCCCGTCAGGTCCCCATCACAGGGAGTGCCCGCATGCAGATCCAGGGAGCGTCCGCCATCGTCACGGGAGCCGCGTCGGGGCTGGGGGCGGCGACGGCGTCCGCGCTGGCCGGCGCCGGCGCCGCCGTCATCGGCCTGGACCTCGCCGTCGGCTGGGATCGCGGCGGGCCGCCCCCGGCGGGCGTCACCCCGGTGTCCGGCGACGTCACCAGCGCCGATGACGTCGCCGAGGCGGTGCGGCGGGCGGGCGCGGCGGGGCCGCTCCGCCTGGCGGTGAACTGCGCCGGCATCGGCAACCCCGGGCGCATCCTGTCCCACCATGGCGTGCACGACCTCGACCAGTTCACCCGCGTGGTGACCATCAACCTGATCGGCACGTTCAATGTGCTCCGGCTGGCCGCGGAGGCGATCGCGGCGACGGAACCGGTCGACGAGGCCGGCCAGCGCGGGCTCGTCGTCAACACGGCGTCCGTCGCCGCATTCGACGGCCAGATCGGCCAGATCGCCTACTCGGCCTCGAAGGGCGGCGTCGCGGGAATGACCCTCCCCGCGGCGAGAGACCTTGCGCAGTACGGGATCCGGGTGATGACAATCGCGCCTGGCATCCTCGACACGCCGATGCTTGCCGGCATCACCGAGGAGTTCCGCATTGCCCTGGCCGCGAACGTGCCCTTCCCGCAACGGCTCGGCCGACCCGACGAGTACGCCGCGCTCGTGCTCTCGATCGCCGCCGCCGACTACCTCAACGGCGAGATCATCCGGCTCGACGGCGCCCTACGGATGCCGCCCCGCTGACCCGGCTCTAGGCTGACCCCGGGCGCACGCGCCTCCGATGAGCCGGACCGACCGAGAAACTGCCGAGGGGAGCCCCGTGGCGCTGCGCACCAAGAAGCGGAGCCCGAAGAAGCCGAAGGCCAGCGGCGTCCGCAAGAGCACCAAGCAGGCCGGCTTCCTCGCGACCCTGCGCAGCCCGCGGCGGGTGTACCGGCTGATGATCGCGGCCCGCGTGCTCGCCCCGGCGATCGCCGGCACCGCGCTCAAGGCGTCCACCGACGTGCGCGGCGCGCTGGACGAGAGAAAGGCCCGGCGCCTGGGCGTGCCCGTCGACGAGGTCGCCCGCTATCGCGGGCCCGCAGGGCCGGTGCTCGCCCGGATGACCGGGCTGTCGACGGCGATCGACGAGATGCGCGGCCGGCGCAGCGGCGACCCGGCCGTCATCCGGTTCACCGACTCCGCCGTTCCACGCCTCGCCGACCTGGAAGCCGCCGCCCGGGCGGCCGTCACCATGCCCGCTCCCACCCGACGGGTGGCGCTGGAGGCGGTCGACGCCGACCTCGACGTGCTGGACGCCGAGCTGATGGCGTTGCTGGTCGGGCCGCCCGTCTCCCGGCCGGCCGCGCTCACCGCCTGAGCCGCCGCGAACCCGGCCGGGTGCCGGTCCGGGCGATCTGGGGCCGGATCACCCCGCGGCCCGAGAATCCGCGCGTGGATCGGCCTTCCGTACCGCTCACGTAGCCTGGCTGGTGCCCAGGCGACCGGTCGGCGGGCACGGGAGGAAGCACAGATGACGTCACGGCAGGGACCGCCTGCGCCCGCCCAAGCCTCGGCGGCCACGGCATCCGCGCGCGATCGTCGGCCCGTCGCGCGCACCGCGGCACGCTCGGAGCGCTGCTCGCGGCCCTGCTGACCGCGCTCGGCCTCGCCGTTCTCATCGCACCCGCCGCGTCGGCGCACACCCAGCTCGAGTCGAGCGATCCCGCGGACGGTGCGGTCCTGCAGGCGGCACCGGCGGCGGTGAGCCTGACCTTCAGCGAGGAGCTCATCGACCTGGCGCCGGTCGTTCTCGTGACCGGCCCGGACGCCCAGCCGCACCAGTCCGGCGCGGTCCGGGTCAACGGCGCGACGATCAGCATCGACGTGGCGCCGCTGACCGTCGCCGGCGACTACACGGTGGCCTACCGCGTCGTGTCGGACGACGGCCACCCGGTCGAGGGTCAGGTCGTGTTCACCCTGGCCGTCCCGGCTGTCTCGCCGCCGATCAGCGAGCCAGCCGGCACGTCGGCGTCGCCCTCGCAGGCATCGGCCGCCACAGCCGGCAGCTCGTCCGCTGCCGCGGCGGCGCCCACCACCGCTGCCGTCGCCAGCACGGCCGCCGAGTCGTCCGGCCCGTCGGGCTGGCTGTGGGTGGCCGTCATCGCGGCGGTGGCGCTGCTGTCGGCCGGCGGCGTCGCGATCGCGCGGCGGCGCGCCCGCCAGACCTGACGCCCTGCTCAGCCCTCGGCCGGCGCCGCGGGCGCGGGTGCCTCGGGCAGCCCCGGATCCACGCCAGTGAGCCGCACGGACTGCGCCCAAAGCCAGCCGCCCTCGCCGGGCTCCGAGATCATCCGCGGCGGCGCGACAGCGGACGGTTTGCCGCGCACCAGGTATCGCGGTCCGACGAGCTCGCCGCCGGTGAGCGCCGGGTCGGTCGCCGCGTGCACGATCGGGGCCGCCCCGTGCGCAGGCGCAGAGCCGAGCATCGCGGTCGCGCGGCGAGCGAACCGGACGCGCAGGCCAGGGCTGTCGTCGGGCTGATCCACCGCGGTCGCCGACCATCCCGGATGCGCCACCACCGCCGTGACCGGCGAGCCGGCCGCCTTCGCCCTGCGGTCCAGCTCCTCGGCGAAGATCGCCACGGCCAGCTTGGACTGGGCGTACGCGGCCATCGGCGTGTAGTCGTCCACCTCACCGAGCCGGTGGTCCAGGCCGCCGGAGTTCCGCGCGGCCAGCGAGCTCACCGACACCACGCGCGCGGCGGGCGCCGCCGCGAGCACCGGCCACAGCGAACCCGTCAGCGCGAAGTGGCCCAGGTGGTTGACGCCCATGTGCAGCTCGAACCCGTCCCGGGTGCGTTCCGGGCGCGGCACCAGCATCACGCCGGCGTTGTTCACCAGGATGTCCAGCGGGCCGGCCGTGTTCTGCTCCTGCGCGAAGTCGTGCACCGATGACAGGTCGGCGAGGTCCAGGTGCAGCACCCGCAGCCGGGCGTCCGGCACCTCGGCCCGGATGCGTTGCGCGGCCGCCTGACCGCGGTCGAGATCCCGGACGGCCAGGACCACCTCGGCGCCGGCCGCGGCGAGCGCCCTGGCCGTCATGAACCCCACGCCCGTGTTGGCGCCCGTGACCACCGCGCGGCGGCCGAGCTGGTCCTGCACGGCGAGCGCGTGCCAGCCGCCGCGGGTGCGCGTGCTCCCGCCGCCCGCGGGCCTACCCGGGCGATCCGCGCCGCCCGCGTTCACGAGTTCTCCTGCATCGGCAGGATCACCTCGCGCGTGATGAGCAGGACGCCGGCCGCCACGGGCACCGCGAGGATCGCGCCGGTCACCCCGAGCAGCGCGGCGCCGACGATGATCGCCACCACCACGGCGCCGGTGGAGATGTCGACGGTCCGCTTCATCACGCGCGGGTACAGCCAATAGGTCTCGAACATGTGCTGGGCCAGGTAGAAGACACCGGCGATGATGCCGATGGCCACGCCCTGGGTGAAGCCGATGAGCGTCATGGACACCCCGACGATCATCGGGCCGACCACCGGGATGAAGTCGAGCACGGCGGCCCCGAGCGCGATCGCCCACGGGTACGGCAGGCCGACGATCCAGGCGAAGATGCCGGCGATGAGGCCGGCCTGGATCGCGATGATGGTGGCGCCGGAGAGGTAGCCGCCCATCTGCTTGAGCACCCGGTCGCCGAGCTCGGTGACGCGCGCCCGCCGGCTGGCCGGCACCAGGCTGAAGGCGCCGCGCTTGATCCGCGGGAAGCCGGCCAGGAAGTACAGCGTCAGGATCAGGATGATCAGGAGGTCGACCATGATCCCGGCCAGCGTGACCCCCGCGGAGAGGATCCCGCCGGCGGCCCCGCTGCCCAGGTTCTGCACGATGTTCGAGTTCCTGATCGCCTCGAGGATGCCGAAGCGCTCGTCGAGGTCCCGGATCGTGGGGTTCTGCTGCAGGTTCTCGATGATCTCGGGGATCGATGCGACGAACGTACCGACCTCGTTGACGATCGGCGGCACGATCGCGTAGACCGCGCCCGCCGCGACCAGCAGCAACCCGAGGAAGACCGTCGCGACCGCGAACCCGCGGCGCAGGCCGTGCCCCTCGAGCCAGGTGACGATCGGGTTGAGGCCGATGGCCAGCAGGGTGGCGATCGCGATCAGGATCAGGGTGGTGCGGATCGAGTCCAGCGACAGGTAGGTGACGTAGGCGATCAGCACGCCGAGGCCGCCGTAGAAGCCCCACTTGAACGGCGAGTAGTAGGGCTTGGCGGCGACGCGCTCCCTGCCGGCCGCGGCGGTGGCCGCCTCCGAGCTCGCCGCTGCCGCGGCGGCCGCCACCTCGGTCGCCCGCATCGCGCGCTCGGCCATCATCCTCGTCGTCACGGTGGACAGCGCCGCCCGGATGCCGTGCCGCGACTCGGTCCCGTCGTGCGTCCCGCCCGGCTCGCGGTCCGGGTGGCCCGACCCGCCACCGTCGGCTCCGGCACGGGCCTCGCCATCCGTACCGGCCGACACCGACTCGGCCGGCCGGTCCGCGGCGCCGGTCGCCTCGTCGGCGTCGGTCTCGGCGTCGGGCGCTTCGCCGAGGCGCACGTCGGGCCCGTGATCGGGTTCGGTGCCGGCGGTGGAGTCGGGCGGCTCCGCGACCGCGCGCGCGTCGTGATCCGGCCCCGGCGACCGCCCGCCTGATGCTGCCGGGTCTTCCGGGACCGGGCCGGTCATGCCTCGGCGACGAGGTCCTCGTACCCCGGCTGGTACTCGTAGATCCACCAGTTGACGTACGGGCAGGTCGGGATGATCTTGACGCCCTGCTCGCGGGCGGTGTCCAGCACGGCCCTGACCAGGTCGGACGCCACCCCGTAGCCGCGGGACGCCGGCTCGGTGTAGGTGTGCACGAGGTTCCATTTGCCGGGCAGGCGCCGGTAGTCGAGGACCGCGACCTCGCGCCCGTCGACGAGCAGCCGGAAGCGCCCGAAATCGGCGAGGTGTTCGATCTGGTGGGTCCGCGTCGGCCCGGCGCCGAGCGGCTCCACCGACGACCAATCCGGCGCGCTGGTGTCCGGGGCGCCGCTCGTGGGCTCGGCTGCGGTCTGATCGGTCATCCGGAGACCCTCTCTGGCGCTGGGACGGAACGGTGGCATCGTGCCGATGCACACCCGGGAGTTCGACGGTGGCCGTTTCGATCGTGGCACACCTTTCACCGCCCGGTGCGGCCAGGAGGTCTTCACCGGAGCCGTCGCCGGCCCGACCGGGCGGCGGTGCGGCGTGCTCGCCTGGGCGGGCCGCGCCGGGCTCAGTCCCGGCCCGCTGCCCGCAGCGGATCGGGGCGACCGTTCGCCGGCGATTCGGCCGGCACGGTGACGTCGGTCCAGCTCCACCGCGGGCCGTCCCACAGCTCGGCGACGGTCGGCCCGCGCACGGTCGGCAGCGTCGCGACGGCGCCGCCCGGTCCCGACGCGCTGGGATGGACGGCCCGGTGCGGAACCGCGTCGCCCCCGCCGAGCAACGCGCCATGGCCCGGTGGCCGCTGCAGCACCACCGGCGGCTTGACGGGGCGAGCGGCCTTCGCCCGGTACAACTCGGCGTCCGCGCGCGCGAGCAGCGTCTGGGGGTCGAACGGCTCGCCGATGGCGGTGGCCCAGCCGACCGACGCGCCCACGCTGACCATCCGGCCGCCGATCTCGATCGGCCGGGCAATGGCGTCCCTGACGCGCAGCGCGACCTCGTCCGCCGTCCGCAGCGGCGCGCCGTCCGCGAGCAGGATCGCGAACTCGTCGCCGCCGAACCGGGCGACCAGGTCGGCCGAGCGCGTCGACGCCTCGAGCCGCTGCGCGACCTCTACCAGCACGCGGTCGCCGGCCAGGTGGCCGTACCGGTCGTTCACCGCCTTGAAGCCGTCGAGGTCGACGAGCAGGAGGGTGACCGAGTCGTCGGGTCGCCGCAGGTGGGCGAGACGGTTCTTGAGCTTGGTGACCAGCGTGGCGCGGTTCGCCACGGAGGTCAGGGGGTCACTGCCGGCCGCGGCCGTCCGCGAGGACACCGCGCTGATCCCGGACTGGGCCGCCACCATGGCGAGCGCCAGGAGCGGGAGCAGTGCGGGGGCATGCAGGGCGAGCACGGCGGGGATCGGAGCGGTCAGCGCGAGGGCCGCGATCGCCGCCTGGTCGCGCCAGTCGCTGAAGTAGTCGCGCCACTGGAACGCGCCGGCGAGGGTGAGCGAGGTGCCGACGAGCGCCGCGTTGGACACCTCGATCACCACCGCCAGCAGCACGCTCAGCGGGAGCATCCAGAGCGCCGGCATCGGCTCCGACCAGTCGAACGACCCGGTGACCAGCGCGAGCGTGCCCGCGGCGAGCACGCCCTGCAGTCCCCACAGGGCGATGTTCAGCACCACCCGCCACCAGACCATGCCCAGCGCGATCGTCACGGCCGCGCCCGTGATCAGGAAGCAGAACGCGGCGTGCGGACCGAAGGCGAACAGGGCCGCGATGGCGAGCGGGGTGGACAGGATGAAGTCGTCGAACGGGTTCGAGTCCCGCATCCACGGGAGCGTCGGGTACACGTCGGCGACGAGGATGAGGCCGATCAGGATCAGCAGCGCTGGCTCGCGGACGATCTCGCCCAGCGCGGGGCCGGGTGCCAGGGCGCCCAGCAACAGGAACCCCCCGATCACCGCGACGACGATCAGCGCCAGCCACCACCGGAAGGCCACCGGCGTGCGGCGCAGCGGCACCGCCATGGGGTTGAGGCCGTCGCTCACCGGGTGTCCAGCCGCGATCTGGCTGTCGCCGCGCCCGCGGGAACCGTCGCTCCCACACCCGGCGACGCCGACCATTGCACGCCCGGCCAGCCGGCGGCGGGCCACGACGACGAGCCCTGCACGCTCATCGACCAGGTCGGCGGCCTGGCGACCAGCACCCGCGCCGGCGCGGTGGCGCGCCGCTCCGGGGCGACACCGCCGTCGCGCGCCCACTTCGCCCGGTACATGTCGCGGTCCGCCTGCTCGACCAGCCCGAGGACGTCCACGCGGGGGTCGTGGGTCGTCGCGATCCCGACCGACCCCCCGATCCGCACGCGGATCTCGTGGGCGACGAGCGGCTGCGCGAGCGTCTCGCGCAACGCATCCGCCAGCGACCGCGCCGAGGTGACGGTGGCGCCGGGGCCGAGCACCACGGCGAACTCGTCGCCGCCGTACCTGGCCACCAGGTCCGCCGGCCCGACCGTGGCCTGCAGCCGCTGGGCGACGGCGATGAGAACCTCGTCACCGACGAGGTGGCCGTAGGTGTCGTTGACGTCCTTGAAGTCGTCGAGGTCGATCAGCAGCAGCACGATGCCCGGGTCGCCGGGGCCGATCTTGGCGAGCCGCGCGGACAGCCGCCGGATCAGCGTGAGCCGGTTGGCGAGGCCGGTGAGGGTGTCGATCCTGGCCTGTTGGGTGCTCCGGAAGAGGGTGCCGCTCAGGTTGTTCAGGGACACGATGACGACCGCCATCGACGGCAGGGCCCAGGGCCCGTCGAGCGCGAGCGCGGCGAGCAGGGGCGCGGTGATCAGGCTGACGCCCCAGATCCGCACGGCCTTGCCGAACCGCTCCCACTGCTCGGGCCACGTGGTCGCGCCCAGGCTGACGAGCGCGTACCCGATCAGCACGGCGTTGAGCACGACGACGACCACGGCGAGGCCGAGTCCCCAGACGAGCAGGGAGATCGGGTCCATGGGCGGCGGCGGGTTGCCGGACGGCCCCAGCGCGCTCAGGCCCGCGACGGCGAGCCCGATGAGGCCGAACACCACCATGTTGATCAGCGGGCGCCACCACCGCCCGGTGCGCCGGGACAGGGCCGCCGTCAGCCCGCTGACCAGGAAGAGCACCGACGCCTCCGGCCCGTACGCCAGGACGGCGGCGAGCGACAGCGCGGCCGACCAGGCGAAGGTCACATTCGCCCGGACGTCCCGCATCCAGGGCACGAGCGGGTAGAGGTCGGCCAGCAGCACGAGCACGGCGAGCAGGACGAAGCCCGGCGACGCGATCATCTCCGGCAGGCCGGGGGGCGGGGAGATCCAGAGCATGGCGGTGTAGCCGGCGATCACGACGACGCTGCTGACGAGGGCGAACAGCCGGAATCGCCACGGCGTATCGCGTAACCGACCGGTCAGCGCGGAAGCGGTGGACTGCATGAATTCAGCTCCGCCTCCCCCGCGGCCCTGGACCCTTCAATCGTAGGTGCGCGGTGTCTGCCGCCCCGACCCCCGATCGGATGGTCTGTGTGACGCCACGACTACGCACGGTCACTACCCGTCCTGCCGTCGGGCGATGCGCGTGCCGCTGATGGCGCCGTGACGAGGATCGGGATGCACGCGCCGGGATGTGCCCGTTCAACAATCGGACGTCAATTCTTGGTCTTTCTGAGGCCCACGGGAGCAGTGGTGTTCGAGTTGCCTTCTGGGACGGGATCCGTTCGTCCCGAGTGGCGCGCAAGGCGGGCGAGCACCCACGGCGGCGCGACGACCCGATCGGGCGATCCACCCCTCCCCGCTCGGGGGCCCCCGCCTCGACCCGCCGGTCGCCGCCGCTCGGGCGTGCACCTCGATGGCACGGCGGAGCATCCGGCCCGGCGCCGGGTGTCGCGAACGGCGCCTGATGCACCAGGATCGACGCATGGCTGATTGCGACGTGCTGGTGGTCGGGGCCGGACTGGCCGGTCTGGTGGCGACCGTCGAGGCCGCCGACGCCGGGAAGTCGGTGATCCTGCTCGACCAGGAGGGCGCGGCGAGCCTCGGCGGGCAGGCCTTCTGGTCGCTCGGCGGCCTCTTCCTCGTGGACACCCCCGAGCAGCGCCGCCTGGGCATCAAGGACTCCCGCGAGCTCGCCCTCGCCGATTGGCTGGGGTCGGCCGGCTTCGACCGCGCCGAGGACCACTGGCCCCGGCTCTGGGCGGAGGCGTTCCTCGACTGGGCGGCGGGCGATGCGCGCGGCTACCTCAAGCAGCAGGGCATCCCGCTCTTCCCGGTGGTGCAGTGGGCCGAGCGTGGCGGCTACGAGGCGGGCGGCCACGGCAATTCCGTGCCCCGCTTCCACGTCATCTGGGGCAGTGGACCCGGCTCGCTCACGCCATTCGTCCGGCGCGTGCTCGACCACGTGCACGCGGGCCGGGTGGAGATCCGCTACCGGCACCGGGTGACCGAGCTCCGCACCGACGAGGGCCGGGTCAGCGGGGCCGCCGGCGACGTGCTCGAGCCGACCACCGTCGAGCGCGGCGCACCCAGCTCAAGGACCGTCGTCGGCGACTTCTCGCTCTCGGCGGGCGCGGTGGTCGTCGCATCGGGCGGGATCGGCGGGAACCACGACCTCGTGCGGAAGAACTGGCCGGGCGGCGAGGCGGCCGCGCCGGAGCACATGCTGGCGGGCGTGCCGGACTCGACGGACGGCCTGATGCTGGGCATCGCGGAGCGCGCCGGCGGCCGGCTGATCAATCCGGACCGGATGTGGCACTACCCCGAGGGCGTGATCAACCACAGCCCCGTCTGGACCAACCACGGGATCCGGATCCTGTCCGGGCCGAGCCCGCTCTGGCTGGATGCCTACGGCCGGCGGCTGCCCGCACCGCTGTTCCCCGGGTTCGATGCGCTGGGCGCCGTGCGGCACATCACCGCCACCGGCCGCGGGCACTCGTGGTTCGTGCTCGACATGAAGACGATCGGCCCGGAGTTCGGCCTGTCCGGCTCCGAACAGAACCCCGACCTCACCGGCAAGTCGGTGAAGCTGCTGCTCACCACCAGAGCCGGCGGCAAGATCACCCCACCGGTCCAGGCCTTCCTCGACCGCGGAACGGATTTTCTGACGGCGCCGACCGTGGCGGAGCTCGCCGGCAAGATGAACGAGCTGGCCGGCGAGCCGCTGATCGACGCCGAGGAGTTGCAGCGGACGGTGGCGCTGCGGGACGGCCAGGTCCGCGCCGGGCTGGGCAAGGACCCGCAGGTGATCGCCGTGTCCGCCGCCCGGCGGTACGTCGGCGACCGCCGCATGCGCACCGCCGAGCCGCACGAGATGCTCGACCCGGACGCCGGTCCCCTGATCGCGGTACGCCTGCAGATCATCACCCGCAAGTCCCTCGGCGGGCTGGAGACCGACCTGTCCGGACGGGTGCTGCGCCCCGACGGGGAGCCGGTGCCCGGGCTGTACGCGGCCGGCGAGGTGGCAGGTTTCGGCGGCGGCGGGATGCACGGGTACCGGTCGCTGGAGGGCACGTTCCTCGGCGGCTGCCTGTTCTCCGGACGCATCGCCGGCCGGGAGGCCGCTGCCTCGGCCTGACGGCCGCCGGCGGGGCGGGCCGCCGGGTGCGGGGTTTCGCCCCGACGTCCACCGCCGGTGGCGAGCCGGTCAGGCCAGCAGCTGGTGCTCCGCCAGCTCCCGGTACAGCGGGCTGATCTCCAGCAGCTCGGTGTGGTCTCCCGCGGCCTGCAGCCGGCCGTCCTCGAGCACCAGGATCTGGTCGGAGTCGATGACGGTCGCCAGCCGGTGCGCGACGACGACCACGGTCCGGCCGCGGGACACGGCCGTGATCGCCTGCCGCAGCGCCCGCTCGTTCCGGCCGTCCAGGCTGGCCGTCGGCTCGTCCAGCAGCAGCACGTCCGGCGAGGCCAGCAGCGCCCTGGCGATCGCCAGCCGCTGCCGCTCGCCGCCGGACAGGAGGATGCCGTCCTCGCCGACCTGCGCCGCGAGCCCCGCCGGATCCCGGCGCAGGATCGGCGTGAGGTTGACGGCGTCCAGCACCCGCTCGCAGTCCGCGTCGGTCGCCGCGGGCGCTCCGAGCAGCAGGTTCTCGCGGATGCTGCCGGCCAGCACCGGGGCGTCCTGCTCGACGTAGCCGAGCCGTGCCCTGGTCTGCTGCCGGCTGATCAGCCGGACGTCGAGCCCGTCGACGACGATCCGGCCGGCAGTCGGGTCGTAGAACCGCTCGATCAGCGCGAGGATCGTCGACTTGCCGGCCCCGGACGGACCGACGATCGCGGTGGTGCTGCCGGCCGGCACGGTGAACGTCACGTCGCGCAGCACCGGCGCGCCGCCGTAGTCGAAGCTCACCCCGTCGAAGCCGACGGCCACCTCGACCGCCGGCGCCGGCGAACCCCCGTCCGCACCCGCTGGGGACGCGACGAGATCGCGGTCGACGCCTGCCTCCTCCGTGGGTAGCTCGTCGATCTCCTGGATCCGGATCACCGCGCCCAGCGCGTTCTGCACGGCCGTGTACGCCTGGAAGATCTGGCCGAGCGGCATGATCATCATGAACAGGTAGAGGATGAACGCGACCAGTTGCGCGACGGGCATCTCGCCGGACGCGACGAGGTAACCGCCGACCCCGAGCACCAGGATGAAGGCGCCCTGCAGCGCGATCCCCATGATCGGGGTGATGAGCGCCATCACCTTCGCGAGCCGCGTGCCGGTGCGGTAGGCGTCGTCGGCGAGCCCGTCCAGGACGGCGTTCTCGCGCTCGGTCGCCCCGGCGGCGCGGATGGTGCGGATGCCCGGGATCGCCCGCGCGACCCCCGCCGCCAGCAGCCCGACCTGCGTCTGCGCGGCCAGGGTGAGCTTCTGGATCCGGCCGCCGAGCGTGATCACGATCGCCGCCGCGAGCGCAACCACCACCAGCGTCAGGACCAGCAGCCAGGCGTTGATCAACGCCATCGCGATGACCGAGCCGGCGAACACAAGCACGCCGGAGACGGCGTCAACCAGCCCGGACGTCACCACCGCCCGCAGCAGGGTGGTGTCCGACCCGACCCGGGACACGAGGTCGCCCGTGCGCCGGGAGTCGTACTCGCGGATCGACAGCCGGAGCAGCTGGGCGACCAGGCCGCGCCGGGTGTCGCGTACGACGCCCTCCGCCGTGCGCTGCAGCAGGTACTGCTGGATGCCGCTGACCACAGCGCCGAGCACGACGATCGCGACCAGCGCGACGACCACGCCGGTGAGCGGCTGCTGCTGCTGGACGGCGCCGATCACCAGGCCGACCATCGCCGGCTGCGCGATCGCGAGCACCGCGCCGATCACCGAGATGCCGCTGACCACCAGCAACACCGCGCGGTGCGGGCGCAGGTAAGGCCAGAGCCTGCGGAAGGAGGCGCGCGGCTGCTCGGTCGGCGCGGCGGTGGTGCCGGTCGGGGACGAGTCCGCGCGGGCGTCAGGGCCGGCAGCGTCCTCCCGGCCGGCCGGGGCCGCACTGGTCGGGAGGTCACCGCCGGGCGGTGCCTCGCCGGGCGGGGCCGCTGCGCGCGGGGGCGCGCTGCTCGGGGCCGCGGCCTCGCGAGGTGGGCTCACCGTCCCGGCCGAACGACCGGTGCCTGCGTCACCCTGCCCAAGCTACCGACCAGTGATCGAGAGCCCTGGATGTTTCGACGAGGGCGAACACGAGCAGGATGATCCGCGTGACCTCTCCCGCCACCCGTACTGCGATCCGACCCATTCGCCTCGGCGTCCAGCTCCAGCCGCAGCACGCCGACTACTCCGTCCTGCGCGACGCCGTCCTGCGCGCGGAGGACGCCGGCCTCGACATCGTCTTCAACTGGGATCACTTCTTCCCGCTCAACGGCGACCCCGACGGCAAGCACTTCGAGTGCTGGACCATGCTCGGCGCCTGGGCGGAGCTGACCGAGCGGGTCGAGATCGGCGCGCTCGTCACCGGCGGCGGCTACCGCAATCCGGACCTGCTGGCCGACATGGCGCGCACCATCGACCACATGTCGCACGGCCGGCTGATCCTGGGTGTCGGCGGCGGCTGGTTCGAAAAGGACTACGACGAATACGGCTACGAGTTCGGCACCCCGGGCAGCCGCCTGCGCCTGCTGGGCGAGAACCTCGAGCGGATCACGGCCCGGCTGCCGCGGCTCAACCCGCCGCCGACGCGGGACATCCCGATCCTGATCGGCGGCGGGGGCGAGCGGAAGACGCTGCGCCACGTCGCGCGCTACGCCGCGATCTGGCACGCGTTCGGCAGCGCGGACACGCTTGCCCGCAAGTCATCCGTGCTGGCGGAGCACTGCGCGGCGGTCGGCCGCGACCCCGCCGAGATCGAGCGGTCGACCTCGGCGCCGCGGCAGGGGCCCGACGCCGTCGGCCCCCTGCTGGACGCGGGCTTCACCCTGTTCACCCTGTCCTCGGGTGGACCGGACTACGACTTCGACGCGGTTGCGCGGAAATGGGTGCGCTGGCGGGACGAGCAGAACGCGGCCCGCGGCTGAGCCGCTCGACGGGCCCGCGGCGGCACGGCGGAACGTGCGGCGTTTCGCGGAGCGTCACCAAATCTTCACATCACAGAACGGTATCGAAACGCCTGCGAAACGCCCCCTGACCGCATATAACAGTGGGTGGAGTGAGCCGTGCGCGCCGGATCGATCGGCGCCACCTCCACGGGGGGCGTGACAATTTCGTCGCACTCGGGTCACCTCGTCCGCCGGGGACGACGGCCTGCTGGCCCGCGCGACAGGAGACCACCACCGATGACCGCTGTGCGTGACATGCGGACACCACCCGACGTGTTCGACGACGAGGACGTGCTGTTGCCGCTCGCCGAGCACGCGCCGTACGCCGCTCTGCGATTGCCCGACGGTCGTGCCCTCGCCTGGTCCGAGTACGGCAGCCCGCGCGGCGTCCCGTGCGTGCTGATCCCCGATGTCAACTCCTCCCGGCTCGCGCCCGGCTGGCTGCTGCACGACAGCGCGCTGCCAGCGAGCCATCCGGCTGCTCTCGGTCGACCCGCCCGGCATCGGCGCGTCCGACCCGATCGGGTTCGGCGGCTTCGAGAACCCGGCGGAGGACCTGCGCCGGCTCGTCGAGACCCTCGCCGTGGGCCGGGTCGCGCTGATCGGCATCGGCCAGGGCGCGGACGACGCCTTCGCCTTCGCCGCCCGCTACCCCTCGATGGTCGCCTCGGTCGCCGGCGTGTCCGTGCGCCTGCCGCACGACACGGGGCGCGGCGGTCGCCGCGGCGTACTGCGATCCCTGCGGCGGCGGGGCCGCCCCGCGCCGTGGGACGGGCCGCTCTCGTCGTGGATCCGGGCGGCCGACCGCGGTGCGGACCTCACCCAGGTGGTCACCTGGGCGCGACTGCTCCCGCGGCTCGACGTCACCTCGGCCCAGGTCCTCGCGGACCGGTGGAAGGAGCAGGACTTCCGGGACGCGGTCGCCGCCGACGCCGCGCTGATCAACGGCGCATGGACCGAACCCGCGCGGGACGCCGGGCCGCCGGAGTGGGTGCTCGACCCCGAGTCGGTCACGGTGCCCGTGCAGCTGTGGCACGGCAAGCACGAGACGGACACCACGCTCCTGGACGTGCTCGCCTTCACGGACCCGCTGCCGCTGTGGTCGGTCACGTCGACCGCGGGCAGCTCGGCGGTCCTGGGCAACTGGGCGGCCATCCTGATGGCGGCCGCGGACACGTTCAACAATCCGTTCCGCGGCTAGCCGGCCCGCGCGGCGGCCCGTCCGGGCCCGCTTGCCGTTGCGGCGCTCCCGCGCTCAGCGTCGCGTCACGCTGTAGCTGAGGTGCGTCACCAGCGGTGACTGCACCGCCGACACCGCCTCGACGGCGACCCGGTCCGGGTCGATGCCCTCGAAGAGTCGCACGCCGCCGTCGAGGAACACAGGCGCCAGCGCGATGTGGAATTCGTCGACGTGGCCGGCGCGCAGGTATTGGCGGATCGCATCGCCGCCGCCGGCGATGCGGATGTCGCGGTCGCCGACCGCCTCTCGCGCCTGCCGCAGCGCGCTCTCGATCCCGTCGGTCACGAAGTGGAAGATCGTGCCGCCCGGCCGCACCCACGGCTCCCGCTGCTCGTGGGTGAGCACGAAGACCGGCGTGTGGAACGGCGCGTTCTCCGGCCAGAACATCGCGCCGCCCTCGAACATCCGCTTGCCCATGATGCTGACCCCGGTGCGGGCGAACGTGTCCTCGAGACGCTGGTTGTCGGAACCGGTCTCGCCGCCCTCGCCGAATCCGGTGTTCTCCCGGAAGAACTTCTGGCCGTGCACCCACTGCTGCAGCGAGTCCCACCGCTGCATCCAGTTCCGGTACGTCGGGTCGAAGGCGTGCTCCATGTCCATGCCCTCCGGCGCGATGTAGCCGTCCAGGGACATACCGACGCTGAAGAAGACGGTGCTCATCCGGCGATCCTCTCCCGGGCCGCACGCCGCGGGAAGGGCCCACTCCGACGACTCAGGACGGGATCTCCGGCAGCTCCCCCGTCCTGATCAACTCGGCGTACCAGCGCGCCGAGTCCTTCACGGTGCGCTCGAGGGTGTCGTAGTCGACCCGGATGATGCCGAACCGCCGGTCGTACCCGTAGCCCCACTCGAAGTTGTCCAGCAGCGACCACAGGAAGTAGCCGCGCACGTCGATGCCCGCCTCGCGGGCGGCACCCACCGCGTCGATGTGCCCGTGCAGGTAGGAGATCCGGTCGACGTCGTGCACGCGGCCGTCCGCCGACACGGTGTCGTAGAACGCGGCGCCGTTCTCCGTGACCATGAGCGGCACCTGCGGGTACCGGGTGCCGATGCCGGTGAGCAGCTCGCTCATCCCGGACGGGTCGATGTTCCAGCCCATCGCCGTGTACGGCCCCGGCACGGGCACGAACTCCACGGTGTCCGCGCCGACCCACGCGCTGGCGTCGGAGTCGCCGTGACCGTCGGCCTGCAAACGCTCGCCCACGCCGCTGTACCGGCGCGCCCTGGAGGTCGAGTAGTAGTTGATGCCGAGCACCGAGAGCGGCACCGCGGCGGTCGCCGCGTCGCCGTCCTGCACGAAGGACCAGTCGGTGACGTGCGCGGTGTCCGCGATCAGGTCGTCGGGGTAGGCGCCCTCCAGCATCGGCCCCAGGAAGACCCGGTTGCCGACCGCATCGATCTGCCGGACGGCGTCGACATCGTCGGCCGAGTCCGGGTTGTCGGGGCGGGTGACGTGCAGGTTCAGCGTGACGGACACCTGCGTGGCGTCGCCGAGCATCGACCGCACCGCCCGCGCCGGCGAGTCCGTGCGCGAGGTTCAGGTGGTGCGCCGCGGCCAGCGCCGACGCCGGCTCCTTGCGGCCGGGCGCGTGCACGCCGCTGGCGTAGCCGAGAAAGGCGCGTGCACCACGGCTCGTTCAGCGTGGTCCAGACCGAGATGCGGTCGCCGAGCTCACCGGCGACGTGCTCGGCGTAGTCGGCGAACCGCAGCGCGGTCTCCCGGTTGACCCAGCCGCCGGCGTCCTCGAGCTCCTGCGGCAGGTCCCAGTGGTACAGCGTCGTGACCGGCTGCACGCCGGCCTCCAGCAGCGCGTCGACCAGCCGGTCGTAGAACGCGACGCCCGCCGGGTTGAACGCGCCGGACCCGCCGGGCTGCATCCGCGGCCACGCGATCGAGAACCGGTACGCGTCGAGGCCGAGTTCCTTGATCAGCCCGACGTCCTCGGGCCAGCGATGGTAGTGGTCGTCGGCCACGTCGCCGGTGTCGCCGTTCAGCACCGCTCCGGGCGTCCGGCTGAAGGTGTCCCAGATGGAGAAGGTGCGCCCGTCCTCGTCGTAGGCGCCCTCGATCTGGTACGACGCGGTGGCCGAGCCCCAGAGGAAGTCCTCGGGAAAGGTGCGGCGTGCGCTGGTCATCGGTCGGTCTGCTCCCTCACTCGGTCGGTGCTCGTTCTCGTGTCGGCTGTTGAAGCCGGCTGGAACCCGCCGGACCCGCTGAAACCGCACTGGTCACCGGGCGGCGGCCAGATCGATGCTCACGGAATCCGTCTCGGTCCGCCGGACGATCCCGTCCAGCTCGACCGCCCACGGGGCCACGCCGCTCTCCCGGCGTGCGATCACCCTGTCACCGTGCCGCGTCACCTCGCACGGTGGAACCGGGTGAGCCGGCCGGGCCGGGGACGCGGACGGTCACGCTCGTCAGCTCCGCCGGGCGGTACAGGCGCAGCGTCGACCCCATCGGCGTAGTCGTAGTCGGGGCGGTCGTCGCGGGCGCCGATCGGCAGCACCGTACCCGGCCGGACAAGCAGCGGCAGCGAGTCGAACCCGTGTCGCTCCGTGACCCAGCCGGGCCGCCGCGACCGTGTGACCGTCGAGCAGGTGCGTCCACGCGCCGTCGGGCACGTAGAACCGCACGTCGCCGTCCGCGCTGAACACCGGTGCCACCAGCAGGCTGTCGCCGAGCATGTACTGGGTGTCCAGGTACGCGATCGCCGGGTCGTCGGGGAACTCGAGGACCATCGGCCGCAGCATCGGCGTGCCCGCGGCCGGTCACCTCGCCGGCGCAGGCGCGGCCAGGTACGGCATCAGCGACAGCTTCAGCCGGGTGAACCGCCGGGTGACCTCGACCGCCTCGTCGTCGAACGCCCACGGCACCCGGTAGGAGTTCGGATCCGTGCAGCCGGCTGTGGCTGGACAGCAGCCCGAAGGCCAGCCAGCGCTTGAACACCGCCGGCGTCCGGCGTGCCCTCGAACCCGCCGATGTCGTGCGACCAGTAGCCGAATCCGCTGGCCGCCAACGACAGTCCGCCGCGCAGCGTCTCGGCCATCGAGGCGAAGGTGGAGTCGCAGTCGCCGCCCCAGTGCACCGGGAACTGCTGCCCGCCGGCGGTGGCCGAGCGGGCGAACAGCACCGCCTCGCCGGTGCCGCGGCGCCGCTCGCAGCAGGTCGAAGACCGTCCGGTTGTACAGGTGCGTGTAGTAGTTGTGCATCCGCTCCGGGTCGGAGCCGTCGAACCAGGCCACGTCGGTCGGGATGCGCTCGCCGAAGTCGGTCTTGAACGCGTCAACGCCCTGGTCGAGCAGCCGCTCCAGTTTGCTCGAGAACCATTGCGCCGCCGCCGGATTGGTGAAGTCGACCAGCGCCATGCCGGCCTGCCAGCGGTCCCACTGCCAGACGCTGCCGTTCGGCCGGGTGACCAGGTACCCCTTCGCCCTGCCCTCCTCGAACAGCGGCGACGCGCTGCGCGATGTACGGGTTGATCCAGACGCAGATCCGCAGCCCCGTGGCCTTCAGCCGGGCCAGCATCGCCTCCGGCTCCGGGAAGGTCCGCGGGTCCCACTCGAAGTCGCACCAGCGGAACTCGCGCATCCAGAAGCAGTCGAAATGAAAGACGCTGAGCGGGATCTCGCGCTCGGCCATGCCGTCGATGAAGCTGCTGACGGTCGCCTCGTCGTAGTCGGTGGTGAACGAGGTGGACAGCCAGAGGCCGAACGACCAGTCGGGCACCCGCGGGCGGCCGGCCGGTCAGCTCGGTGTACCGGGCCAGGATCTCCTTGGGCGTCGGGCCGTGGATGACGAGGTACTCCAGGTGCTCGCCCGGGCACCGAGAACTGGCGTCCGGGACACCGCCTCGGAGCCGATCTCGAAGGAGACCCGCTCGGGGTGGTTGACGAAGATGCCGTAGCCGTTGGTGGTCCAGAAGAAGGGCACGTTCTTGTAGGCCTGCTCGCTGCTGGTGCCGCCGTCCGCGTTCCAGATGTCGACCCGTTGGCCGTTCTTGACCAGCGGCGCCGAACCGCTCGCCGAGGCCGTACACCTGCTCGCCGACGCCGAGGGCGAGCTGCTGGCAGCACGTAGTCCGTGCCGTCCGGGCTCCGGTCGCCAGGCCCGATCGGTCTTCGGCCCGCTGGAGGTCAGCACCCGGTCCCCCGCCAGGAAGTCCAGCTGCCACGGCCCGCGACGGCCCACCCGGGCGGTCAACCCTCCGCTGGTGAGGGACGCGTGCTCGTCGCCGATCTCGATCCGCGCCGGCAGTTCCCGCGCGCCGGGCAGGGCGAATGTCGGCCCCGGCCGGCGGCCGCCGCGCGTGGTGCTCGATGCGCACCCGGACGACGTCGGCCAGCGGCGCGGAGAGCGTGACCGTGACGATGCGGCCGGTTGAGCGTGTCGCCCCGGCTCGCGATAGCCGGGTCGGCGCCAGAACGGTCAGCGCCTGGCCGTCGCGCTCGACGTGGCGCACCTGGGCCGCGTGCTGGACCTGGAACCCGTCGCGGGCCATGCCAGTATCCGTCGCTGAACTTCATCTCGGTGGATCCTTTCTCGCGCCGCCCGGTCGGAGCAACCGGGGACGGCCGGACGGCAGCGCTACTTGATCGCGCCGGCGGTGACGCCGCGGGTCAGGGTGCGCTGGAAGATGAAGAAGAAGATGACCGCCGGGATCAGGCTGATCAGCGCGCCGGCGTTGGTCGTCGGGGCGTCCATCAGCCGATCGCCCTGCAGCGAGGCGAGCGCCACCGGGATCGTCTGGGTGGCGTTGTCGATCAGCATCACCAGCGGGATGAAGAACTCGTTCCAGGTCCAGATGAAGAAGAAGATCATCAGCACCGACAGCGTCGGCCGGACGATCGGGAAACACGACCTTCCAGAGGATCTGCCAGCGGTTCGCGCCGTCGAGCGCGGCCGCCTCGAGCAGCGCCTTGCGGGAAGGTGCCGAGCACGGAGGCCAGCAGGTAGGTGCCGAACGCGCTCTGGATCACGGTGAAGATGATGATCACCGCGAGCCGGGTGTTGTACAGGCCGACCTCCTTGGCGAAGAAGTACAGCGGGTAGACCAGCGCCTCCTGCGGCAGCATGTTGCCGAGCAGGAACAGCGCCACGATCCACAGCCGGCCCTTCACCCGGCCGATGCCGATCGCGTACGCGTTGAGCAGCGAGATCACCACGGCCGCAACCGCGACGGTGCCGGCGATGAGGGTCGAGTTCCACAGCTTCTGCGGGTAGTTCGACCTGGTTCCAGTAGGTGACCAGGCCCTTCGTGTAGAACTCGGTCGGCCAGCTCAGCGGCCCGTTCGTCGAGTAGTCCGACGGGGACTTGAACGCGTTGAGCAGCATCAGCAGGAACGGGATCAGCATCACCAGGGCGCCGACCGAGACGATGGTCAGCACGACCCACCGGGCGGTCCCGCGGTGGAACCGGTCACGCGCCCGGACGGCACGCTCGTCGGCGCTGCGCTGGGCGGCCGTGGCGGCCGCCGCGGGGCCCGGCGGTGGTCACCGGAACGGTCATGTCAGTTCGCCTCCTTGGCTTCGCTGCGCGCCTGCCAGCGCATGATGACGACGGCGACCACGACGATGATCAGCGTCAGCACGGTGGCGATGGCCGCGCCGTAGCCGACCTCGAGCTTCTTGAAGAACGTGAAGTACGCGAAGTACGACGGCACGTTGGTGGCGTTCTCCGGCCCGCCGCGGGTCAGGGCGTAGATCGGGCCGAAGACCTTCAGCGCGGCGATGGTGCAGGTCAGCGCCACGACGAAGGTCTCGGGCGGATCTGCGGCAGGGTGATCGCCCGGAACCGCGCCCAGTAACCGGCGCCGTCGATCTCCGCCGCCTCGTAGATCTCCGGGTCCACCCGCTGCAGCGCCGACATGAAGATGACCACCGGGATAACCGATCTGGACCCAGACCATGACCAGCATCACGATCGGGCAGCGCCGTGCTCGGGGTCGCCCAGCCAGTCCCGGGTGAAGCCCTGCAGTCCGATCGCGTCCAGGAAGGCGTTGAACGCCCCGTCCGGTCGCAGGATCCAGCCCCAGACGATGCCGGCCACCACGACCGGGAGCACCTGCGGCAGGTAGAAGACCGCCCGCAGCACGCTGACGCTGGACCGACCGAAGCGCTTGCCCAGGTAGTCGAAGAGCACCGATGGCGAGCAGCAGGCCGATCAGCGTCGGGATCACGACCATCGCGACGATCATCGCGACGGAGTTCTTGAAGGACGTCCCAGAAGACGCTGTCCCGGAACAGCTGCGAGTAGTTGTCCATCCCGATGAATTGCGGGTTGCCGACCCCCGACCACTTCGTCAGCGAGAGGTACAGGTTGTAGATCAGCGGGCCGATGATGATGGCCACGAACAGCAGCCCGCCCGGGATCAGGTACAGCCAATAGCTTCTCGACGAGCTGCTGCGGCCGGCGGACTGGCCGCTCGCGGGAGCCCCGGCGAACGATGCCGGCGCGGGGCGGCTGTGGCGGCCGCGGACGTCCCGACCGGCCGTGGCTGCTGGCGCAGCGACGCGCCTTTCGGGGCGTCGGTTCCCTCCGCCCGCGTGTCCTCTGCGGGGCGGGCCGAGCCGGTGAGCTCGACGGGCGCGGATGCGTGGTGCGACATGTCTCTCCTTCGACGCTCGGGGCGGACGATCCCGGGGGCGGTGCCGGGGCGGTGGGCCGGCGGCGCGGTGGGGCGATCGGCGTGATCGCCCGCCACCGCCACCCGTCCGGCCGGTCCGCGGCGTGGAGATCAGCCGGCCTGGACCGCCGACGACGCCCTCTGGCGTACGGACCCGAGATCTGGTCGAGCACCTCCTGCGGGCGGCTCGGACTGGTTGATCAGCGACTGGAACCCGGAGACCAGCACGTCGTAGTAACCGGGCACGGGCCAGTCCGGGTAGAAGGCAAGGCCGTCCGCGTCGTTGATCGTGTTGAAGTTCGCGATCAGCTCCTGGTTCTTCGGGTCGGTGATCTTCGCCGGGTCGGCCGCGACGGGGACGCCGCCGCTGTTGCCGAGCAGTTCCTGCACCTCGGGGCTCATGGTGATGTCGATGAAGTCGTAGGCGAGCTCCTTGTTCGCCGACGCCTCGGGCACCACCCAGAGGTTGCCGGACGAGCCCGCGTTGAGCTTGTTGCCGGGGAAGAGGAACGTGCCCCAGTCGAAGCCGGTGATCTCGTCGGTGAACCGGCCGTACCACCAGCTGCCGGAGACGATCATCGCGCAGCTTGCCGCCGATGAACGCCGGTGCCCATGTCCTCGGCCTTGAGCGATGCCGAGTCCGGCCGGGATGTAGCCCTTCTTCACCCACTCGTCGAAGGTCTCGCGCGCCGTACTTCAGCGGATCCGACCTGGAAGTCGACGGGGTTCTTGTACAGCTGGTAGTCGTCGACGAAGGCGCGATCCGCCTTGGACAGGGCCAGCTGGTAGACGAGCTGACCGGCCGGGTACTCCGCGCCCGACCATGCACAGCGGGGTGGTTCCCGCCGCGGCGAAGGTGTCGATGCGCGGCGGTGAACTCGTCGAAGGTGGTGGGCACCGCGATGTCCGTTGGCCGCGAACAGGTCCTTGTTGTAGTAGACCATCACGTACTCGCCGTAGTTCGGCACGCCGTACCAGTTGCCCGATCCCATGACGCCCTGCTCGTCGTAGCTGCGCCGTGGTCTGCAGGCTCGGCGACAGCTTCGTGTCCCAGCCGCGCGCGGTCGCCTGCTCCGTGAGATCGGTGAGCAGGCCCTGCGAGGCCAGCAATCCGGCCGTCGCGTTGCCCTTGTTGTATTCCATGATGTCCGGGCCCTCGTCGGAGCTGATGATCATCCCGGCGTTCTGCTGGATCTGCTCGAACGCCTTGCGCTCGAACTCCACGGTGACCTCGGGGTGCTCCGCCTTGAAGATCTCGATGGCCCGGTCCCAGGCGATACCCATGGCGCCGTTGGCACTCTCGTAGTGCCAGAGCTTGAACGTCGCCGGTTCGCCGGTGTCGGCGGCGTCACCGGAGCCGCTGGATCCGCCGCATGCGGCCAGGGCCAGGGACGCGGCGGCGAGCGCGGCGATCCAGCCGGCGCGCTGTCGGAAGGTGCTCATCGGGTGTGTCCTCCTCGGGTGGTGTCGCGGGCTGCGACGGAGTGGGTCCAGCTGTGTCGGTCCGGCGAGTGGCCGGTGTTCGGGTGTGCGACATCGCCGGACCGGCCGCGCGGTGTACGGGCAGGCGGCCGTCCGTCGACGGTGGTGATGTGGTTGTGAGTGCTTGTCGGGGCACCGGTTTCCCGGTGCCGGGTTCGACGGGGTCAGCGGCGCCGGATGAGCTCCGGCGAGACCGGGGCGGTGCTGCCGCCGGCCTCCAGGACGCAGGGCAGCAGCACGGGATGGGCTGCGATATGGCGGTTCTCGAGTTGGTCGAGCAGTCGTTCGACGCCGAGCCGGCCGAGTTCGGTGCCGGGGGCGTGCAGGGTGGTGAGTGGAGGTTGGGTCATCTCCGCGATGCGCGGCGACGACACGATCGACAGCACCGAGATCTCCCCCGGCACGTCGACGGCGCGGGCCGACAATTCCGCCAGCACGCCGAACATCGCGTCCTCGTTCATGGCCACGACCGCGCTGACTCCCGGTTCGCTGTCGAGCAGGTCACCGACGGCGACGCGGCCGGCCGCCGGGCTCTCGTCGCACCAGCGGGCGCGCGGGGTCAGCCCGCGGCGGGCCATCGCCGCCAGGAATCCGCGGTGCGCGCGCACGGTCGGCCCGTAGCCGAGGTCGCGACTGCGCTCGGAGTGGTTCAGGAAGGCGATGTCGCGGTGCCCCAGATCGGCGAGGTGCCCGACCGCGGCCTCCGTGGTGGCGTCGAAATCGATGTCCACGCAGCGACTGTCGTTGCTTTCATCGGTCCGGCCGATCATCACCAGGGGCACCCGGGCCGCGTCGAGCACGCGGACGCGCGGGTCGTCGAGCCGGACCTCCATCACGATGACGCCGTCCGCCAGACCCTGCCGGCTCATCTGCGACATCTCGTCGGACTGATCCGGGGTGTAGGGCCACACCACCAGGTGATGGTCGCGCTCGCGCGCGGCCTGCGCCGCGCTGGTCACGAACTCCATGATCGTGCCGCCGAGCCGGTTCTCGGTGCCGGGGAAGGTCAGCGCCAGGATGCGGCTGCGCCGGCTGGCGAGGCTGCGGGCAATGGCGTGCGGCCGGAAGTCCAGCTGAGCCATGGCATTCTCGATCCGCTCGCGGGTCGCGGCGGAGATCGGCCGGGTGTTGTTGATGGCATAGGACACGGTGCTCAGCGAGACGTTCGCGAGGGTGGCGACGTCCTGCATGGTGGCCATGGGTTCGCCTCCTCGTCTGCGTCGACCGTCTTCTGGCTGCTGCCGCCGTGGGACTGCGTCCACTCGCGCCGTGCGCGCACCGGGGGGTGCCGGGCGGGACACGACTTCATCACCTGCGTCGAAGCGCTTCGATGCTGGATGAATCGCCCTGATCGTCGAAGCGCTTCGATTGGGTTTGAGTATTGGACGAACAAATGGCGCCGTCAAGGCCTCTGCATCACGATTCGGTAAAGGGCAGGGTTGGCGGCATGGCGGCGTTGGGTCACGATGTCTGCGACGGCACAGGGGGTTTCGGTGAGCGTGGCGAAGTATCCGTCCCGACCCTGCCGATCGATCGAGGTCGCGGGCCGGCGCGTCCGGGCGGGAGCGCCGCGACGCGGGCGCATCCCCACGCCGGGCCGAGCGCCGCCGACTTGACATGCTGGGCGTCATGGGCCGTTCGGACGGCATGCCCGAGGAGACGCAGGAGGAGCGCGCCGTGCGCGCCCCTCAGGCGATCTTCGGCGGTGCGGACCTGACGACCCGACCGAGACCACGCAGCTCGCGAACGAGTTCACCGACCGCCAGACGGGCCGCCTCACCGGCTGGCTCCGCCGGCGCCGACCGAGCATCCGGAGCGTCCGGTGCCGCCGGCGCCGACCGAGCGCACGGCGCGGCCGAATCAGGGACTCCCGCGCACCCCGCCGACTGAACCGGCACCGGTCATCACGTCGTCGCCACCCGGGTCCCCCGACCGGCCACGGTTCACTCGCCGGACCTCGGCCAACGCACGACGGGTGGCCGCCTCGGCGTGGCGAAGGCCGCACGTCACGCGGACGCCCCGATGCGCGCGCGAGATCGCGGCGGGCACCGGGCGCAGCACGTCAGGGCGCCGCGGTCAGCGGCCGCCGAGGGCGTGCGCGACGGCCAGCTGATTGAGCTCGACGAACGCGTACGAGCGCTCGCCCGCCTTGTCGGGGTCGAAGTCCTCGAACGCCGAGCGATCGGCCACCAGGTCCGCAACCGTCTCGCCGGGCGCGAGCGTCGGCTGGGCGAGCTCGTCGAGGCCGGACGCGGTCATCGCCGCCCGCACAGCAGGGTCGGCGCGGAATGCCTTGGCCCGCTCCTTGAGCAGCAGGTACATCTCCATGTTCGCCCGGACGGAGGCCCAGACGCCGTCGAAACCCTCGGTGCGGGAGGGCTTGTAGTCGAAGTGCCGGGGACCGGTGTAGGTCGGGCCGCCACCGGGGAATCCGTTCTCCAGCAGGTCGACCGTGAAGAACGCCGACAGCAGGTCACCGTGCCCGAACACCAGATCCTGGTCGTACTTGATCCCCCGCTGACCGTTCAGGTCGATGTGGAAGAGCTTGTCCGACCACAGCGCCTGCGCGATGCCGTGCGTGTAATTGAGGCCGGCCATCTGCTCGTGCCCGGTCTCCGGATTGAGCCCGACGATGTCGCCGTGGGCGAGGTCCGCGATGAAGCCGAGCGCGTGGCCGACCGTCGGCAACAGGATGTCGCCGCGCGGCTCGTTCGGCTTCGGCTCGAGCGCGATCCGGATGTCGTAGCCGCTGTCCTTGATGTGGCCCGCGACCGTGTCGATGCCCTCGCGGTAGCGGTCGAGCGCGGCGGCGATGTCCTTGGAGCCGTCGTATTCGCTGCCCTCGCGGCCGCCCCACATGACGAACGTCTTCGCGCCGAGCTCGGCGGTCAGCTCGATGTTCCGCAGCACCTTGCGCAGCGCGAAGCGCCGCACCGAGCGGTCGTTCGAGGTCAGCCCGCCGTCCTTGAACACGGGGTGGGTAAACAGGTTGGTGGTGACCATCTCGATGGTGATGCCGTTGTCCCGGCAGGCATCTCGGAAGCGGCCCAGCAGCCGGTCGCGCGTCGCGTCGTCGGAGCCGAACGGGACCACGTCGTCGTCGTGGAAGGTGATGCCCCACGCACCGGCCTCGGCGAGCTTCTCCACCGCCTCCACGGGGTCCAGCTCCGGCCGGGTGGCGTCGCCGAACGGATCCCTGGCCTGCCAGGACACGGTCCACAGGCCAAACGAGAAGCGGTCTTCCTTGGTCGGAGTAGCGGTCATCGGTGCTCCTTCAGACACGATTTGTTGTGTGGCTGAACATATACTCGTTCAGGTCTAAGGTCAAGCCCATGGCACCGCGACCGCCCGCCGAGCACCCCGCGAACGGCGGGCCGCCGGCCGCCGCGCGGGCCGGGTTCGACGGCGGCGAGGCGAATCGGGGTCCCGTGCGACCCGGCGTCGCGCGTGGCAGCGCGATCCGCCAGGCCGACCTCCGCGAGCACAACCTCGGCCTGGTGCTGCGACAGATCCTGCACGCCGCCGCCCCGCCCTCCCGCGCGGACGTCGCCGGCGCCACGGGGCTGACGAGGGCGACGGTCTCGGCGCTCGTCGACCAGCTGATCGCCGGTGGGCTCGTGGGCGAGTTGCCGCCGGTGATGTCGCAGCGGGTCGGACGGCCGGCGGTGCCGCTCGTCCCGGCGGCCGGCACCCTCGCCGCGATCGGTCTCGAGGTGAACGTCGACTACCTGGGCGCGCGGGTGCTCGACCTGTCGGGTCGCGTGCTCACCGAGGAGGTGCTGACCACCGACTTCCGGCACACCGCACCCGATCCCGTCCTCGACAAGCTCGCCGCCCTGACCATCGACGTGCTCGGCCGGCTGCACGTGCCGCTCGCCGGCGCCTGCCTCGCCCTGCCCGGGCTGGTCGATCCGCAGACCGGATCGCTGCGCAACGCGCCGAACCTCGGCTGGCGCGACATCGATGTCGGCACCCTGCTCGCCGCTCATCCAGGACTGGAGTCGCTCGACCTGACGATGGGCAACGAGGCGACGCTCGCCGCGCAGGCGGAGGTGGATGCGCTGCGGCACAAGGGCATCGCGTCCTTCGTCTACGTCTCCGGCGACGTCGGCATCGGCGGCGCGGTCGTCGTGGACGGCGAGGTGTTCCCCGGCGGCCGCGGTTACAGCGGCGAGATCGGGCACACCATGGTCGATCCCGACGGCCCGCCGTGCCCGTGCGGCTCCATCGGCTGCCTCGAGCGGTTCGCCGGCAAGGACGCGCTGATGGCGGGCGCGGGACTCGATCTCGACCGGCCGATCGGCGACCTCGCCCTGGCCGCGGAGTCCGGAAATCGCCGGGCGATCGACTCGCTGGCGGCCGGCGCGCGGGCGCTCGGCATCGCCCTGTCGAACGTCGTCAACGTGGTCGATGTGCCGGTGATCGTCCTCGGCGGGATCTACGGCCCGCTGGCCAGGCACCTGGTGCCCGGCATCGAGAGCCAGCTGCGGATGCGGGTGCTGTCCGCGCCGTGGTCGAACCCGCGCGTGGAGCCGGCGCGGGCACGCGATCATGCCGCCCTCACCGGTGCCGCCTCGGTGGTGCTGGGCAACATCATCGCGGACCCCACCGCCTGGCTCCTGCGCTGATGCCCGGCCGGCGCGGCGTACCGTGCCCGGCGTGGACGAACAGCTTCTGACGCACGCGGCGAAGATCGCGACCCGGTACCGCTCGTCGCTGGCCACGCGGCCGGTCGGCCGACCGCCCGACATCGGCGGTCTGCGTGCGGGTCTCGGCGGCGACCTGCCGGCGGCGCCCACGCCACCCCGAGCCGTGATCGACCAGCTGGCGCGCGCCGTCGAACCCGGGCTCGTCGCGACCGCGGGTCCACGGTTCTTCGGGTTCGTCACCGGCGGCTCGCTGCCGGCGGCGACCGCCGCCGACATGCTGGCGGTCGGCTGGGACCAGTGCGCGTACAACGCGACGCTCGCGCCCGGTGAGGCCGTCGTCGAGGAGGTCGCCGGCGGCTGGTTGAAGGAGCTGCTCGGGCTGCCGGACACGGCGTCGTCCGGATTCGTCACGGGTGGGCAGGGTGCCAACACCGTCGGCCTTGCGGTCGCCCGGCACGTCGTCCTCGAGCGGGCGGGCTGGGACGTGGAGCGGGACGGCATGATCGGCGCGCCGCGGGTGCGGGTCGTCGCCGGCGCCGAGCGGCACGCCACCATCGACCGGTCGTTGCGGCTGCTCGGCTTCGGCACCGCGACCCTGGAGACTGTCGCGGCCCGCGCGGACGGCGCGATGGACATGGCCGACCTCACCCGGGTCCTTGCCGCCGGCGGGGACCACCCCCTCGTGGTCTGCGTGCAGGCGGGCAACGTCAACACCGGAGCGGTCGACGACCTGCGGGCGGCCTGCGATCTCGTGCACGATCGCGGCGGCTGGGTGCACGTCGACGGTGCGTTCGGGCTGTGGGCGGCGGCCAGCCCGCGCACCCGGGGCCTCACCGTCGGCATCGAGCGCGCAGACTCCTGGGCGTGCGACGGGCACAAGTGGCTGAACGTGCCCTACGACAGCGGATTCGCGTTCTGCGCCCACCCGGCCGCGCACGCGGCGGCGATCTCCTACACCGCGGCCTATCTCTCGGGATCGGGTCTGCACACCGGCCAGGGTGATCTGGCGCTCGAATCATCGCGCAGGGCCAGGAGTTTCGCGGTCTGGGCGGCGCTGCGCGAGCTCGGCCGGGACGGCGTCGCCGACCTGGTCGACCGATGCTGCCGACTCGCCCGCCGGTTCGCCGAGCAGCTGGCCGCCGCGGGCGTGGAGATCGTCAACGACGTCGTGCTGAACCAGGTGCTGGTCGGGTTCGGCGACGACGCACGGGCCGACGCGATCATCGACGCCGTGCAGCGGGACGGCACGTGCTGGCTGGGCGGTACCACCTGGCGCGGTCGGCGACTCGTGCGGATCGCGGTGTCCAACTGGTCGACAACCGAGGCCGACGTGGACCTCTCGGTCGCCGCGATCCTGCGCTGCGCCGCGGCCGTCTGAATCTCGGCGGTCCTGCCTGCGCCGCGGCCGTCTGAACCTCGGCGGTCCTTGGTGGCCGAGGCCGTCGGTGAACCTCCGCGAGGGCATGCGCCGGTCCGAGCGTTGTCGATCATGGTGTCCAACACAGCACCGACCGGGGGCTGACCGCCCGGCACGCACCCCGTGATCAACGACGGCCCGCGCTGGGCGAGCCGGCCGGATTCCCCCGCGGCCGCCCGGGCCGCTGCGACGGCGCCGGGCGCTGGCACAGTGTCGGCGTGACCCGACGTCGGAGCGTCAACTCCGAGATCCTGCGCCTGGCCGTGCCGGCGCTGGGTGCGCTGCTCGCCGAGCCCGCCTTCCTGCTGGTGGACGCCGCGATCGTGGGCCACCTCGGCACGCCGCAGCTGGCGGGCGTCGGCGTCGCGTCGGTTCTGCTCGGAACCGTCGTCGGGCTGGCGGTCTTCCTGGCGTACGGCACCACCGCGCAGGTCGCGCGGTCGCTGGGCGCCGGCGAACCCGGCCGGGCGCTCGCGTTCGGCATCGCCGGTACCTACCTCGGCCTCGCCCTCGGGGTCCTCGTCGCGGTGATCGTCTGGCCGCTCGCCCCCGCGCTGATCGACGCGTTCGGCGCCGAGCCCGCCGCGTCGGCGTACGGGGTCACGTTCCTGCGGCTGTCGCTCCTCGGGCTGCCGGGCATGCTCGCCGTGCTGGCCACCACCGGCGTGCTGCGGGGGCTGCAGGACACCGTGACCCCGCTGGTCGTCGCGGTCGTCGGCGCGGTCCTGAACGTCGGCCTCAACCTGGTGCTCGTGCTCGGCTTCGGGCTCGGGGTGGCCGGTTCCGCGATCGGCACGGCGATCACCCAGACTGCGATGGCCCTCGCGCTCGGCGCGGTCGTGGTGCGTGCGGCCCGCGCCCACCGGGCCAGCCTGCGTCCCGACCACCACCTGATCCGCGGCGCCGGACGGGCCGGGATCCCGCTGTTCGTCAGGACTCTCACGTTGCGCGCGGCCATCATCGCGACGACGGCGGTCGCGGCCGGCCAGGGCGTCGTCGCGCTCGCCGCCAACCAGGTGGTCACCTCCATCTGGAACTTCCTCGCGCTCGGCCTCGACGCGCTCGCCATCGCCGCCCAGGCGCTCACCGGCAAGGCGCTGGGCGAGGGTGACCCGGCCGCGGCGCGCGCGCTGACCCGGCTGCTCGTGCGGTGGGGGCTGGCCGCCGGCGTCGTCATCGGCCTCGCGGTGGTCGCGGTGCATGCGGTGGCGGGCGGCCTGTTCTCGCCGGACCCCGAGGTGCGGACGGCGGTGGGGCTCGCCCTGATCGTGGTCGCCGCGTCGCAGCCGCTGTGCGGGTACGTCTTCGTGCTGGACGGCGTGCTGATCGGCGCGGGCGACGGCCGCTACCTCGCCGGCGCCGGCGTGATCACCCTGGTGCTCTACCTGCCGGTGGCGATCGCAGTGGGCGCGTGGGCGGGCGGCGGGGCTGCCGGTCTGGTGTGGCTCTGGATCGCCTTCTCCGTGGTCTTCATGGGTGCACGCGCGGTGACGTTGGGTGTCCGGTATCGGGGCGATGCCTGGTTGGTGACCGGTTCAGCGCGCTGACGCGTCATACTCCCCGCCATGCTCACCGCACCGGTGCGGGGGCGTCGTGATCGTCCCAGGGGAGCCCGTCCATCCTCGCCGGGCCGGGTGTGCCGGAATTCGCCGCGATCGGGGCCCTCGGCGATGTAGGCGAACAGGTCGTACGGCTCGCCGGCCCGCTCCGATCCGGCCCGCCGCCCCGATCCCGGCCCGCGCCACATCACCCCGCGCCGCATCCCCCCGCGCCCGATCGAACCGGGTGGGCTGGTGTTGATCATGACGATATTCACGCTGGGGACGCCGTCTGGTCGGCGTTTCGCGTGAATATCGCCATGATCACCGCGGGCCGAAGAGGCACAGGACCCGGTGAGTCGGGGGGTCGGGCGGGGCGTTAAGTCGGCGGCAGGTGGGCGCCAGGTGGGGGGCGGGACGCTTCTCGGCGACAACGAGAAGACCCTGGAACAAGGAGCACCCATGAGCGCCCTGCTCTCCCGCCTCGGCCGATCCGCCGCGCTGCACCCGTGGCGGGTGATCGTCGCCTGGCTCGCGATCCTCGGCGTCGCCGTCGGCCTGGCGTTCCTGTCCGGCGGCACCCCCAAGGACGACTACCGCGAGCCGTCGCTGGCCAGCCAGGCCGGCATCGACTTCCTCGTCGACCGGTTCGGCGATCGCTCAGGCACGGATGCGCGGGTCGTCGTGCACGCCGCCGACGGCACGGTGGACCCGGCAGCGCTCGCCGACGCGTCGACCCGACTGGCCGCGTTGGACGGCGTGAGCGTCGTGGCGCCGCCGCGGCTGTCCGCCGACGGCGACACCGCGTTGATCGCCGTGCAGTACGACATCCCGGTCACCGACTTCACCGGCTCCGAGGGCGTGGACGCCCTCGGTGGCGCGGTGGCGCCGCTGCGGGACGCCGGACTCCAGGTCGAGCTGGGCGGCCAGGTGCCCGAGAACATCTCCGCGCCGAGCGGGCTGGCGGAGGCCATCGGTTTCCTCGCGGCGTTGATCATCCTGGCGATCGCGTTCGGTGCCGTCGTCGCCGCGGGGCTTCCGCTCGCGGTGGCGCTGGTCGGGCTCGGCGTCGGCACGATGCTCGTCACGGTGCTCGCGTCGATCATGAACGTCAGCACCATCGCGCCCACGATCGCGTCGATGGTCGGCATCGGCGTCGGCATCGACTACGCGCTGCTGCTCGTCACCCGGTACTCCGAGGGCCTGCGGTCCGGACTGTCCGTGACGGACGCAGCGGCGCGCGCCAACGGCACCGCGGGCATGTCGGTCATCTTCGCCGGCACAACCGTGTTCGCCTCGCTGCTCGGGCTGCGGCTCGCCGGCCTGCCCACGTACGAGTCCTTCGGCTATGCAACGCTTCTCGTGGTGCTCGCGGTGATGCTCACGGCGATCACGCTGGTGCCCGCGCTGTGCGGGCTGTTCGGTTACCGGGTGCTGAAGAAGCGGGATCGCGCGCCCGCGCTCGCCGCCGCCGCGGGGCCCGAGTCGTCGGCGCCGACCGGGAACGGCGCCGCACCGGCGACCACGGACACCGTGACCGGCCGCTGGGCCGAGCGGATCGGCCGGCGGCCGTGGCCGTGGGCGCTCGGCGCGCTCGCGCTCCTGCTGCTGCTGGCCGCGCCGGTCCTCGGCATGCGGACGTGGCCGCAGGACGCCAGCAGCAAGCCGGACGGCGACACCAGCCGGATGGCCTACGACCTGGTCGCCGAGGAGTTCGGCCCCGGCGCGAACGGCCCGATCGTGGTGGCCGTCGACCTCGCCGGGCAGCCCGACGGCACGGCGGCCACCGTCACCGCCTGGCTGCAGGACCAGCCCGGCATCGCCGCGGTCGCACCCGCCGTGACCAGCGTCGCGGGCGACGCGGCGGTGATCGTGGCGCAGCCGACCACCGGTCCGCAGGACGAGGAGACCACCGAGCTCATCGGCCGGCTCCGCGCCTCCGCACCGGACGGCGCGATGGTCACCGGACTCACGGCGACGTTCGCGGACATCGCTGACCGCCTCGCCGAGCGGCTGTGGTGGGTCGTCGCCTTCGTGGTGACGCTGTCGGTGCTGCTGCTCACGGTCATCTTCCGGGCGCCGGTGGTCGCGCTGAAAGCCGCCGCGGTGAACCTGCTCTCGGTGGCGGCGGCGTACGGGGTGATGGTGGCCGTCTTCCAGTGGGGCTGGGGGGCCGAACTTCTCGGCCTGCCGCACGCGGTGCCGGTGTCGAGCTGGGTGCCGATCCTGATGTTCACCATCCTGTTCGGGCTGTCCATGGACTACCAGGTGTTCCTGCTGTCCCGGATCCGCGAGGACTACCTCGCGACCGGCGACCCCCGGCGCAGCGTGGTGCGCGGCCTGGCGTCGACCGGCCGGGTGATCACCAGCGCCGCCGCCATCATGATCGCGGTGTTCCTCGGCTTCGCGCTGGACGCCGACCCGACGGTGAAGATGATGGGCTTCGGCATGGCGGTCGCCGTGCTGATCGACGCGACGGTGGTCCGGATGGTGCTGGTGCCCGCGACGATGGCCCTGCTCGGCCGGGCCAACTGGTGGCTTCCGCGCTGGCTGGATCGGGTGCTGCCGCACCTCGACGTGGAGGGCCGCGCCTCCGCCGGGCACCGCTCCGTCCGGCCCGTCCCCGCCGCCCGCGATGCGGCACCCGTCGGCTGAATCCCGTCCCCCGAGGAGCGACCGCTCCGCCCCGCCCCGCCCGCCGCCCGACGGGCGGGGCCGGATGGCCACCGGCCGCCCGTGATCACAATGGTGGGAGCCGAGACACTGGAGGACCCATGCCGCGCCTGCCCTTGCCCGAGCCGATCCGGGAGGTGCTGCTGCGTCCCAACCCCGCCGTGATCGCCACGGTGCGCGCCGACGGCCAGCCGGTCACCGTCGCGACCTGGTACCTGCTGGACGGCGATCAGGTCGTCGTCAACATGGATGCCACCCGGCGCCGGCTCCAGCACCTGAGGGACGATCCCCGGGTCTCCCTCACGGTGCTGGACGGCGGCGACTGGTACAGCCACGTGAGCATCGTCGGCAGGGTCGTCTCGATCACCGACGACGTCGGACTCGCCGGCATCGACCGCCAGTCGATGGCCTACCGCGGATCGCCGTACTCGGTCCGCACGTCGCCGCGGGTGGATGCCCGCATCGAGATCGTGCGCTGGCACGCCTGGGGGCGGCTGAGGAAGTTCAGCAAGCCGGTCCGCGGCTGACCGGCGCCCGGCCCGCCCCCGCACCGATCAGGTGAACGGCGGCAGCTCCGCCGCCTCCGGCTGTTCGAGCTCGAAGACCAGCAGCGCCGTGCCGAGCGGGCCACGGCGCAGCGTCGGGTCGGCCGACGAGGGCCGCCACGCCGCCGCCGCGGCGGCGCAGAGGCGCCGGGCGCCGGTCAACCAGCGAGGCTCCCCCGTCGCCTGGTACAGGCGCAGCAGCGCGGCGGCCCGGCCCGTTGTGCCGCAACAGAAGTCGGGGTTGCGCGCCGGATGCTCGAGCGCGTAACGGGCGGCCTGCGCCGCCGTGTCGAGCAGCGCCCGATCGTCCAGGACGCGGCTTGCCTCGGTCCACAGCAGGACGTGCCCCGCGCTGCCGCTGCACCAGCCGGGCGCGTCGTTCGGGGTCGTCGCGGCGACGCCGGGATGCAGGATCGTGCCGGGCCAGCGCAGTCCCTCGCGGCCCCCGCGGCCGATCGCGGCGAGCTGGTCGAGCCTGTCGCGGACGTCGGCGGGCGCCGCGGCGCCGACGACCGACGCCGCCCGGAGCGCCGTGTACAGCAGCCCCGCCCAGCCGTGCGCGAGGCCCAGGTGGGGCAGCGCGCCCGGCGCGCCGATCGGCGGCTGCGCGGCCATGTGCGCGAACAGCCCGGCGAGCGCGTCGCGCACGATACCGGCGAGGGGATGCGCGCGCGGATCGTCCTCGCGCTCGAGCACGCGCACGGCGGCGAGGAGGAGCCCGCACCTGCCGCCGAGCAGGTCCATCCCGGGACCCGCGGCCGGCCCGGCCCCGCCGGACCACGTGTCCGCGGCCCCGATGCGGGCCCAGCCCGCCGGCGCGGCGGCCGTCGAGCGTCGCGCACCCCTGGCCCGGTCGATGCCGGCGACCACCGGTGCCAGGGACGCGTCGCCGGCCGCGCGTCGCCCCGCAGCGCCGGCCCAGCCGTCGGCGGCGGCCAGCAGGTCGGGATCCTCCCGGACCTGCGCGGCTCGCAGCGCGAACCACGCGAGATCGTCCGCGCCCGCCATCGACTGTGCGCCGCGGGGATCGGTCAGGACGCGGCCGAGCGCCGCCCGGATCAGCCGCCGGCCGCCCAGCCCGCCGGGCGGCACCGAGAACCCCTGTGCCGCCGCCGGCCGGGCGGCGGCGAACGCATCGCGCAGCTCCGTCATTCCGGCGAACCGGCGCGCGGGGTCGCGGTCGAGCGCTCGCGCCAGCAGGTCCTCGACCCCGGGCCACGCCGGCAGCCCGAGCGTGACGAACGCACGGGGTGGCAGGTCCAGCACCTGGTGCAGCAGGGTCGTCGAGTCGAGCGAGAAGTCCAGCCGGTGCTCGCCGGTCAGCACCAGGTAGAGCAGGGCGGCGACCGAGTACTGCTCGCCCGCGGCGGTGACGGCCGGGGGCACCTGGTCGGTGAGCAGCGCTGCCGCCATCTCCGGCTCGTAGAAGTAGGCGATGCCGGCGCGCAGCGGATCACGCCCGTTGGATCCGGCCGATCGTCGCGCGGTGATCGTCGACCGCCCGAAGTCCAGAACGGTGACCGAGAGGTCTTCGCCGACAACGACATTCCCCGGATGAACGTCCCCGTGCAGCACTCCGCAGGCGTGCAGGTCCGCGTACGCCGAGAGCAGGGCGACGCCGAGCTGGTGCAGCCGGGCGCGGCCGTCGGCACCCGCCCCGACCCGCCGGGCGGCGACCGACAGCGGCGTGCCGGCGCGCCACTGCTGCACGAGATACGGCCTGCCGTCATGGGTTCCGTGGTCGAGCAGGCGAGGTCCGGCCCGGCCGTCGAGGTGCGCCAGGATCGTCGCCTCGCGATCCAGGGCGAGGTCGACGAGCGCGGAAGCGTCCGGCCGGGCGATCTTGATCGCGACCGGCTCGCCGGCCGCGCCAGTGCCGGCGTGCACCTCGGTGTCGGCGAGAACCGCCACCATCCTTCTCACCTCGAACCCGCCGACGGTGTCCCCCGGCCGCAGCGACGCCAGCGGCGCCCGGGCGTCCGCGGAGTCCGCCGGAACGAGCACGCGGCTGCCGACGAAGCTGGTCAGCGCATCGAACGAGTCCTCGAGGGTCCGAAACGGATCCCGCCCGTCGGCGCGACTGAACCGCAGCACGGCGTCGACGATCCGGCTCGGCTCGCGAAACTCGGTCAGCAGCGACGCGAGCTCCGCCGACACGAGCCGGGTCGGCACCCGAAAGCGCGGGCGACTCACCGCGACCCGGCTGTCCGGCAGGTCTCCCGGGCCGGTGACGGGTCCGAGCGCGGCGCGGACGCGGGGCGGCAGATCAGCGACCGGCTCCAGCGTCGCGTCCGCGGGCAGCACGAAGACCGCGTCGAGCGGCCCCTGGCCCGGTCCGCGCTCCGGCTCCCGACCCGGCCTGGGCACGACGGCCGCCGTCACGCCGGCTCAGCCAGGTCGGCGGGCCCGGGCGGGCGCGCGCCCGACCAGATGTCGGCCACCGGCGACCAGGTGTCGGGCCGCACACCGTCCAGGGCGAGGCGGTCCAGCGCGAAGCGCACCGCGTCGGGGTTCTCACCCGTGACGCCGGGGCTCGCCTGGGCGTGCACGATCGCGCTGGCCAGGCGATTGGTCACCCACAGTCGCCAGCTCTCCTGGGGGCGCCAGTCCAGCAGGCGCTCGGTCACGGGCGGGTCCATGCCCCACGACAGCAGCCCGTCGCCGGCGGCGTCCGCGGTGAACGGCACCCCGTGCGCGGGACACCCCGGCAGTGCGGCCGCGAGCGCGGTGCCCACCGCGCGCAGCCGCACCGGGTCGGGCAGGTAGGCGACGATCTTGTCGGGTCGCAGCAGGCCAGCGGATCCGCGGCCGATCTTGAACGACCACACCCCGTGCGCGGCCAGCACGGAGGCGATCACCGGGAATGCGTCCGCGACGTGCCCGGGGAGCGGGCTGACGTACAGCTTGTACGGCAACTCCGGCCGGACGCCGGTGTCCAGCGACCAGGCCACCCACGACGGGTTGACCATCGCCTCGTAGCCGGACAACGCGGCGGCCGCCGGGCCGCCGGCGGTCGCGCCGATCACCGCGAGGGTGTCGTCGGGCCCGCCGAGCACGCGATCCCATCGCGGGCTGCGCGGCACGACGCCGTAACCGTAGAGCCGGTACGACAACTCGGTCACGTCGCGCAGTCCCAGCCGCTCGGCGTGCCGCAGCGCGCGCCCGGACAGGACGGCGAGCCGCCCACCGTCCGGCGAACTCCGATCCGTCTCCGTGCCCGGCACCGGGTCCGGATCCGGCGCGAACAGGGCCGGATGGGCCGCCGGCCCCGAGCGGAACTCCCCGTCGTGCTCGATCTCGATGGCCCCGCTGAGGACCAGCCTGGCGACGTCGGCGTTGTCGAGCGGGCCGCGGCCGCAACGGATCTCACCGGGCAGCAGGCCCGGACGGCCGAGCTCCGCGATCAGCCGGGCCGCGCCGCCGCCGAGCACCTTGGCCGAGATCGGGCCCGGGGCGCGCGGCAGCAGGACGACCTGACCCGCCGCGGCCGCGCCGCCGACGTGCGGCCGGAAGCGCTCCGGCATGTCGCGGAGCGGCACGACCGTGAAGTCCCGGCCGGCCCGGAACCGGCGCTGCAGGATCGGGCGGACCCCGCGCGCCGGCCGGGCCGGCGGAATCGGATCGTCAGGCCAGCCCATCCAGCGCCTCGCGCAGGTGCTGGGCCACGACCTTGACCTCGTCGCCGCGCGGCGCCAGGTCGGCGGCGATGCCGTCGATCGCGTCGACCGCGACGTGCATCTGCTTGACCATGCGCGGCAGCTCCGAGACCCGGTGGATCTCCATGCCGGTGTGCACGACGGGCGTGATCGTCGGCGGGATCGTCTCGAACGACGTGCCGCCGCAGTCGGGGTCCGGGTAGCCGACCGTGCTGCCGATCGGCCGGTACGCGGCGCTGGCCACGACCGCAGCACCGATCTCCCGGATCGCCGCCACGATGGCGGGATTGCCGTCCGGGTCACCGTCGAAGGCGGCCGCGATGCCGGTGAGATCCTGCTTGGTGGCGAGGGTCTCGGTGATGACCCGATTGACGGCCTCCAGCCGGGTCTGGTTCGTGAGCACCGCGGCGATCGGCGACAGCCACGGCGGCGGCGTGCTGTCCTCGTCCGCCGGCAGCCACGTCCCGCCGGCACCCCCCACCCTCGCGGACGTCAGGCTGATCGCGAGATCCTTGATGACGAACTCCTGGCGATCGGGCATGCGACATTCCTCCCCTAGAAGTGGTACTCCCCCGGGGACAAAGGTCCGCCGCCCGATCCCGGCTGTCAACCGCATATTTCGGACACATCACGCCGGCACACCCGTCGGACCATCAGCGCGGCAGAGCATTTCGCCCCATGTCCCGCCCACTGGGATTCCGTCACGACACTTCCGGTGCTCCCACCTCGTCGACCGTCTTGTCGGGCCGCAGGCCGCGCCAGCTGGGTGCCCGGAAGCGCCCCTCGGTGGTCCACTCGCCGTACCGGACCTCGCCGACAAGCTCCGGGCGCACCCACGTCGCGTCCCGCGCGTCGAGCCGGGGGACGCTGTCCGCGACGGCCGAGGTCGGCGTGCGCAGCGGCGCGAGCGTCGCCATCAGCTGGTCGAGAACGGCGTCGGTGAAACCGGTTCCGACGCGACCCGCGTACCGCAGCCGGCCCCGTTCGTCGGGCACGGCGACGAGCAGCGCACCCAGCGAACCCTCCCGCCGGCCGGCCCCCGGCCGCCAGCCCACGACCACGACCTCGGTGTCCCGGAAGTTCTTGATCTTCAACCAGCTCCGCACCCGCTTGCCCGGCAGGTACGGGCTGTCCGCGCGCTTCGCGACGATGCCCTCCCAGAACAGCTCGCGACTCCGTGCGAGCGCGGCCTCGGCCGGGCCGGGCATCCGATCCGGCACATGGCACACCGGGCCGCCGATCGGCAGCGCCTCGAGCAACCGCCGCCGATCGTCCAGCTTCTTGCCGACCAGCGAGACGCCATTGAGTTCGAGCACGTCGAAAAGCCAGTACTGGACGGGCACCTGGCTCGTCATCCGGGTGATGTCCCGCAGATGCACGAGGTTCATCCGCTGTTGCAGCAGGCCGAAGCTGCTGCGGCCCTTGGTGTCCAGCGCCACGATCTCGCCGTCCAGCACCGCGCCGAGGCCGCGGAGGCTGTCCGCGAGTTCCGCGAGTTCCGGGTAGCCCTTGGTGATGTCGTTGCCCGCACGGCTCATCAGGCTCAACCCGGCGTCTCCGCCGACCGTCGCGATCGCCCGGATGCCGTCCCACTTCCCCTCGAACACCCACGGCGCCGAGCCGCCGAGATCCGCGACCGTCCCCCCGGTCGCGAGCATCGGCCCGTACGTGCCGGGCCGCGAGACCTGAACCGGTCGTGTGGCTTCCGGCCTATTCGCCGCAGGATCCGCAGCCGGCGGCCCGTCGTCGCCGGTCGCACCATCGGTCAGCATCACCGGACGCGGCGCGCCTGACTGGTCCTTCATCCGGTGCATCAGCCACTGGGACTCCTGCGTGCGGATGAGGGCGAACCGGCCGCGGGCGCGCTCGCCCTCCAGCACGACGATCACCTCGCCGTCGCGCCACTTCTCGGTGCGATAGGTGCCGGCGTCCCAGATGGTCATGCTGCCGCCGCCGTACTCGCCGCGCGGGATGGTGCCGGAGAAGGTGGCGTACTCCATGGGATGGTCCTCGGTCTGCACCGCCAGCCGGTTCTGCGCGGGGGTGGTCGGCAGCCCCCTGGGCACCGCCCACGACACGAGCACGCCGTCACGCTCCAGGCGAACGTCGTAGTGCAGGCGCCTGGCGTGATGCTCCTGGATCACGAAGGTGTCGTCGTCGCCCGTGGGCAACGGACCCGGCTCCGGGACCGGCTCCGGCGTCTTCGCCGCTGACCGCTTGGCGCGGTAGGTGTCCAGCTTGCGCCCGTCCCGATCGACGGTGCCCCCGCCCGCCGCTGCAGGCGACGCAGGCGACGGACGCGACGGACGCGATGCACCCGATGGACGAGACGAACGCGACGAACGCGACGAACGCGACGGACGCGACCGGCGGTGCTCGGCGCTCGACAGGTCCCCGGACTCCAGGCCCTGCATGGGATCCGGCGCGTCCGCCAGCAGCCGCAACACCTCGCGGTAGTCCAGGTGCCGCAGGTCGGGATCGTCGAGCTCGTCCCACGTGCGCGGCGCCGCCACCGTGGGCCGTTCCCGGCCGCGCAGCGAGTACGGCGCGATGGTGGTCTTGGACGCATTGTTCTGCGACCAGTCGATGAACACCTTGCCGGGCCGCAGCGCCCTAGCCATCCGCGACGTCACCAGCTTCGGCATGTCGGCCTCGATCGCCTCGGCGATCTCCTTGGCCCACGCGGACGCCTCGTCGGAGGTCTGCGACCCGTCGAGCCGCGCGTACAGGTGCATGCCCTTGGACCCGCTCGTCACCGGCACCAGCACGCCGTCGCCGAGCCGGGCCTTCACCGCCCGCGCCACCTCCGCGCAGTCGGACAGTTCCACCCCGGGTCCCGGGTCGAGGTCGAACACGAGACGGTCCGGGTTGCCGATCCCGTCGTGGGCGTCGAATCGCCATTGCGGCACGTGCAGTTCCAGCGCGGCGATCTGACCGAGCCACGCCAGGGTGGCCGGCGAGTCGACCACCGGGTAGTACTTCGGCCCGTCGGAGTGCTCGATGACCTTCCGCGTCACCCACGACGGCACGCCCTTGCCGAGGTCCTTGTGGAAGAACGGGGCGACGTGCACGCCCTCCGGCCATCGCTTGCGGGTCACCGGCCGGCCGGCGACGTGCGGGATCATCGCGTGCGCGACCTCGGCGAAGTAGCCGATCACGTCGGCCTTGGTGGTTCCGGTCTCGGGGTAGAGGACCTTGCGCAGGTTCGTCAGGGCCAGCGCGTGACCGTCGACCTCGATCGTCGCCCGCTCGGACGGCATCGCCGATGATCACCCCTTCGCCTGGTCGCTCCGGGCACGACCCGATTTCCGAACCGACTGGATGGACCCTGACCAGCAGGTCCATCCGAACCGACTGGATGGACCCTGACCAGCAGGTCCATCCGAACCGACTGGATGGACCCTGACCAGCAGGTCCATCATGGGGACATGCGATCGATCTGGAAAGGCTCCGTGGCCTTCGGCCTGGTCAACGTCCCGGTCAAGGTGTACTCCGCGACCGAGGAGAAGGACGTCCGCTTCCACCAGGTGCACGAGGCCGACGGCGGCCGCATCCGCTACAAGCGGACCTGCGAGATCGACGACGAGGTCGTGGAGTATGCGGACATCGCGAAGGCCTACGAGAGCGACGACGGCCGCACCGTGATCCTGACCGACGACGACTTCTCGCAGATGCCGTCGTCGGCGAGCCGCGAGATCGAGGTGTCCAGCTTCGTTCCCGGCCGATCAGATCGATCCCATGCTGTACGACAAGAGCTATTACCTCGAACCGGCGTCGAAATCGACCAAGGCGTACGTGCTGCTGTGCCAGACGCTCGAGCGACCGACCGGGTCGCCATCGTGAACTTCGCGCTGCGGCAGAAGACCCGGCTCGCCGCGCTGCGCGTGCAGGACGACGTGCTCGTCGTGCAGACGCTGCTGTGGCCGGACGAGGTGCGGTCGTCCGGGTTCTCTCGCTCGACGACGAACCCTCGATCAAGCCCGCCGAGCTGAAGATGGCGTCGATGCTGGTGGACAGCTTCGCCGACGACTTCCACCCGGAGAACTACACCGACGAGTACCGGGAGGAGCTGGAGCAGCTCATCGAGGCGAAACTCGAAGGCGGGGAAGCCTTTGCCACGCCCGAGGCCAAGGAGGAGGGCGAGGACGCCGAGGTCGTCGACCTGCTCGCGGCGTTGCAGCGCAGCGTCGAGCGGCACAAGACCGGGTCGGAGGAGAGCGGCAACGGCGCCGCGAAGTCATCCTCGTCGTCCAGATCGTCGGGCTCGTCCGCGAAGTCGTCGTCCCGGTCCTCGTCGAGCCGATCCGCGAAGTCCACGTCGTCCGGCACCGCGAAGAAGTCGACGGGGTCCACCAGGACCGGATCGACCGAAACGGCGACCAAGGAGAAGGAGACGACCCCGGCCCGGCGCCGCAAGACCTCGTGATCCGATCCGGCTGACCGGCCGCGGAATGGCCCGACCCGCACGGTCAGGCGACGGTGCGATCCGCGGCGTCCTGCACCACGTCGGCGAGCTCGCCCCGCCGCGCGTGCACGGCGCGCTGCCGGTCGGCCCCGGTGCCGTCGGCGCGCAGGCGGTCGAGCGTGTCGCGCACCGTAGCCAGGTCGTCGTGCTCCCGCAGCGCCGCCTCGACGTGGTCGACCAGGCTGCCGATCACCGACCACGCGGGCCGCGGCAGGGCGGTCTCGGGATCCACCAGGTCCCCGCCGACGCCCGATCGGGCCGCGCGCCAGGCGGCCCCGCGCAGCAGCTCCACCCGCATCGGCGGGACGGCCGCTCCTCGGACCCACTCCGCCGCTGCGGTGTCCACCAGCGCCCGGACCAGCGCCGCGAGCAACACCGATACGTCCACGTCGGAGCTGACGTCGGGCACCCGGACCTCGACGGTCGGGTACTTCGCGGAGAGCCGCGCGTCGAAGTAGATCATCCCGGCGTCCAGCGCGACGCCGGACGCCGTGAGCGCGTCCAGCGCCCGCTGGTATCCCTCCGGGTTGTGGAACGGCTCGGTGGGTCCCGCGGTCGGCCAGAGGCCCCAGGCGATCGACCGGTAGCTGGCGTAGGACGTGTCCTCGCCCTGCCAGAACGGCGAGTTGGCGGACAGAGCCGTGATCACGGGCAGCCAGACCCGGATCCGGTCGATGATCCCGATGCCCTCGTCCGGCGAGGCGATCTGCACGTGGATGTGCTGGCCACAGGTCAGCTGCTGCCGCGCGACCAGACCGAAGGCGTCGATCATCCGGGCGTAGCGCTCGTCGACGGTCGCCTTCGGCCGCACCTTCAACGGGCTCGTGCCCAGGGCGACCGCCTGGGCCCCTGCGGTGTCCGCGGCCGCGGCCAGCGAGCGGCGGAGCGCGACCAGCTGGGTGCGCAGCGCGGCCATCTCGGTGCACGGCTCCGAGCCGATCTCCGCCTGCTCGAGCTTGAACTCGTGCTCGACCTGGAGCGTCCGGCCAGCCGGCAGCTGGTCCTGGGCCGCGCCGAGCACGGCCACCCCGGCGGGGACGGGCCGACTGCTGCCGGCATCGACGAGCAGCAACTCCTCCTCGACACCGAACGTCCGGATGCTCACCGAACCAGTCTCCGGCACGCGTGTTTCGCGCTCGTGGCCGGCCGGACGCCCGCGATGAGTCGACCCATGGTCCCTGCGGGCCGGGGTCAGGACCCTGCCGGCCACAGGCGCACACCGACGCCGAGCCGATAGGCCAGGTCGCCGCCCAGGAACCCGCTGGCCCCGATGACGGCGAGCCCGGCGAGGGACACCGCGCGGCCGGGCGTCCGGCGACCCGCTCGCCGCAGCCCGAGCGAGACCAGGAACAGGGAGATCCCGACGTTGTTCAGGCCCCAGTGGACCAGGGTCTGCCTGCGCGCCTGATCCACCGTGTCCAGGAACTGGACGAGTCCGGTCAGTGCGGCGGGCGCGGCGGCGACGATGCCGACCCGCAGCGCGGCGTCCGCCACCTGCTGGTCCCGCTCCGCGCCGCTGATCGCGCTCTTCACGTCGTAGACCGCGCTGGTGACCCACGCGCCGATGGGCACGGCGACGAGGATCGGGTGCACGGGATGGCCGAGCCAGTCGTTGCCGCGCAGCACCGCCGCGGCGGGTCGCCCCACCCGGGTGTCCCGGACCCGGGCCACGGCGGCCTGCACATTGCGCGAGACCCGGTCCAACGCCGTTCCCGGCCCGGGGACGAGCCCGTCGACGATCGCGCCGAGACCGTCCTGTCGGATGCCAGCCGCCGTCGTCGTCATGATCAGCTCCTCGTCCGTCGACCCACCGATCAGGTACCCCGCGGGCGGGTCGGGCAATCCGGACGGGCAGCGCCCTGCCGCGCGGCCGACGCTGCCGACGCGGGATGATGGCGGCCATGGGCAGCGGCGGGGACGAGGGTCAGCACCGGGGCGAGCAGGGCATCGACGCCTGGGCCAAACACGGTGTCGAGGAATACGACGAGCGGGACGCGGTGGACCGCGCCGAGCGCGGCCTGGCCGGCGGCGACCGGGACCCCGGGTCGATCGGCGAGGCGGTCGTCGCCGGTGATACCGAGCACGACGGCAACGGCGCGGGCGGCGACCTGCCCGTCGATCCGCCGGCCGAAACGGGCACGGTCGTCGGTTCCTGAGCCGGACGCGGGGTCAGCCGGCGACCGGCTCTTCGTCGTCCTCGTGCTCCTCCTCCACCCGCTTCTTCGCCCGGCCGAGACCCGGTACGGAGCCGAGGATCTCGTTCAGCTGGCGGGAGACGTCGAGCAGCTCGTGCAGGTCGGGGGCCACCGATTCGAGCGAGTCGAGCACGGGCAGGACGTCCCGGTGCATCCGCTGCACGAGCTCGGGCAGCGTGTCCACCAGAGCGACCGCGGCGTCGACCTCGGCGGGCGACGTGGTCTCCGCCAGGCGGGTCAGCACCGGCTGCAGGTCGGTCAGCGCGGGGCTGAGACCGGCCAGCAACGGTTCGACCTGGGCGGTGAGCGCGCCGGCCCGGTCGATCACCAGGTCGGCGCGGCCGGTGGCCGACTCGGCGTGCCGGATCACCGCCTCGGCGCCGGCCGTCGCGGCCTCGGCACGGTCGACGACGCCGCGCACGCGCTCGTGCGTGGCCTCGACGTCTGACACCACCTGCTGGACGCGCGCGACCAGGCCGACCACCTGGTCGAGCAGGCCGGCCAGCCTGGGGACCAGCCCCAGGAGCTCCTCGATCGCGGCGACCCCGCGCAGGGGGAGGCCGATCAGTTCCATCGGACCCGGCAGCTTCATGTGATTGCCTCCTGACCGATGAGTTTCCCGTTACTGGTTCGTCCACTCATCGCAAGGGCATCGAAGCCCGACCGGACCGCGGCGGACCGGCCCACAGCGGACGCCGGGGTCGTGCTGGCCGCCGAAGCCCGGCGGTGGACCGCACATCGACAGGGAGAGGAACCATGAGGAACGACGAGGACAGCATCCGCGCACTCATCGAGCGGTGGGCGGCGGCGGTGCACGCGGGCGATCTGACAACGGTGCTCGCCGATCACGCCGACGACATCGTGATGTTCGACGTTCCGCCGCCGGACGACGGCGTCCGCGGGATCGACGCCTACCGCGCGACCTGGCCGCCCTTCTTCGAGTGGCAGGCGTCCGGCGCGGCGTTCGAGATCCGCTCGCTCGAGGTGACGGCCGGCGCGGACGTCGCCTTCGCCCACGCGCTGCTGCGCTGCGGGACGCCCGACGAGCTCGCGGCCAACCCGGACAACCGGCTCCGGCTGACGATCGGCCTGCGCAAGCTGGACGGCCGGTGGGTGGTGACGCACGAGCACCACTCGTTCCCCGACAGGAGCTGAGCCGGTCCAGGCCGGGCTCGATCGGGCTGGATCGGGCTCGATCGGGCAACCGTCCCGCATCGTCGGGCTCGGTGGCGCACGGTGGCGCTCGGTCGGATTGGGCCCGGTGGGCCTCAGCCCTGGACCTCGCGCCACCCGGTGAGCTCGTCGCCGTCGAAGCTCACCCAGAGCTCCGAGTAGTCGATGGAGTATCCGCACGCACCGATCAGCCAGACGAGCGCGCCGTCGTCCTGCCGCTTGCCCGGACCGAGCAGCGCCTCGACGTCGGCCCGTGCGGCGCCAGGGGCGAGCACGGTGCCGAGGTCGTCGATCTGGTCGCAGCGGGTGTCGTCGTCCGAGTCGGCGGGATCGGCCGCCTGCCAGGCGCCGGCGTCGAACGAGCTGCCGCCGTTCCCGGTTCCCTCGGCGACCGACGCGCCGGCTGCGGTGGCGGATCCGCTCATGCCGGTGCAGCCGGACAGGAGCAACCCCAGCCCGGCCAGCACCGCCGCGATCCGCCTGCGCATCGTTGGCCAGTGTGCCAGCGGCGGGCGGGCGGGACCCGGGGCGGGCACGGGCTCGGCAACACCGCACGCGGGCTGCGTTCGGTGGGTCATCCCGGGTTGAGCTGGACGGTCCGAACAGGGAGAGCCGCCGATGTCGGCGTGTTTGGTCCCTGCTGGCCGGCCTGAGCCGGGCCCACCACGAGCCCGCATCCTGGACACCGACGCACAGGCTCGCCAACCGCGGTCACGAGATGGCGGTCCCGGCGGCGGGTTCGGCCGCGACGGTGCGGCTCGCGACCGGGTCGTGCTTCTGGTGTTTGGCCAGCGGCGGGTAGTACTCGAGAAGCGCGTTGTTGAACTGGGCGCCGACGATGATCGCCATCGACATGAAGTAGTAGAAGAGCAGGAAGGTGATCGGGGTGGCCAGCGCGCCGTAGGTGAGGCCGTGGCTGTACACGTACCCGACGTACAGGCGCAGCCCCGTGCTCGTCACCAGGAAGACCACCGCGGCCAGCGCCGCGCCCGGAAGCCCGCGGTACCAGGCGTGTTTCCGCTTCGGCGCGACCTTGTACAGGGTGGTGACGATGAGGATCAGGCCGAGCGCCAGGCCGGGGTAGTAGATGGCGTCGAGGACGACGTCCACGGGACCGCGCCAGGACTCGGGGAACAGCCCGGGCAGGTAGTCGGGACCGATCGCGAGGAGCGGCACGATCACGATCTCGGCCAGCAGCGCGGCGAGATACAGGCCGAGCGCGAAGAACCGCTCGAGCGCCGGGTGCCGGTGCTCGTGCTGCATGTAGGCGATGGTGATCGACTCCACGAACGCGGATGTCGCCGACGACCCGGCCCAGAGGCTGATCACCAGGCCGATCGAGATGACGTTCGCGTTCGACAGGATCGTGTTGACGGTGTCGCCGATCAGGTTGTTGGCGACCTCCTCGTTGAAGATCGTGTTGAGGAAGGTCAGCGCCCGCCGCTGGAGGTCTTCGATGGCGGCCGGCCCGAACAGCCAGCGGGTGACGGAGCTCGACAGTCCCAGCAGCGCCAGCAGGAACGGCGCGGTCGACATGGCGCACCAGAAGGCGGCCTGCGCGCTCAGGCCGAACAGCGAGTCCGACCACGCCTTCCCGAGGGTGCGCGCGACGATGCGCCGCCAGCGGTGCGGCACCGGGCCGCCCATCGTCGGAACCGGGCCGCTGCCGTCCGGGTGCCACGGTGCCGTGACGACCGACGGCTCCCGGTGCTCGGCCGGTGGCGGCGCCGGCCCGGGCGGGCCGGGTTCGCCGGTCGCCGGCTCCTCCCCCTCCGCCGCCATCGGCCCGGCTCAGTCCTTCTGGTCGGACACGCGGGTGAGAACCCTGACCAGCGCGGGTGTCTCCGGCGTCGACGCGAATCCGAAGCGCACCGGCGGGCTCACCGGGCGCAGCTCGCCGAGCTCCTCGCCGTCGAGCCGGGCGCTGACGGTCCTGATCTTCTGCATGTCCATCGCGGAATACCACTCCTTCCGCCCGCCGCGCGCGGATCCGCGGGTGCGGACGCCCTTCATCGTCATCCTCGCGATCGGATCCTGCAGGCTGGTGAACCACCGCGCCCGGGCGAGCGTGCGGGGAGTCGCGAGCAGCAGGATCCCGACAGCCGGTCGACGCCCGAGCGTGAAGGTCAGCGCGAGCTCGTCGGTGCTGACCATCCAGGTGCGGCCGTCGCGCATGCGGAGCACCGGGGTGACCCGGACCTCGTCGAACTCGTAGGTGACCGCGATGTAGTCGGCGACCTCCTGGGTCGGCGCGAGCAGGATGCGGTGGCCGTCGGCGTTCTCGATCATCACGTCGGTCACCGATCCGAAGGGCGACAGCGGCCACATGCCGACGACCAGCCGGGTGCCCGACTCGGTGCCCATCCCGGCGATGGCGCCGTCGAACTCCTGCATGGCCCTCACGGTAGGTCAGCCGCCCCGACCGGGCGGCACCGGCGACATGCGAACATTCCCACACGCTTCCGGAGCAACCTGCGACGACAGGCCCGGCCGGCGGGCGGCTGGCGCACTGTCGGGAGTCACCGGACGATGGCACCACACTCAGCGAGCCGCGTCGAGGATGCCGAGCAGCTGCTCGTCCGAGAGGGTCGCGGGGTTGCCCTTCATGCTGCTCGACGCCCTGGCCTTGGCGACGATCCCGGCGACCGCCGGGGGGTCGACCGGGACGCCCATGGCCGCGAGTCCCGGGACGCGCAGCTCGTCGACGGTCCGCGCGATCCAGTCCACCGCGTCCGCCACCCGCGCGTCGTCGCGGCCGGTCAGGGCGACCGCCGCGGTGCGGAACTTCGCCAACGCACGTCGCGCGTGGGGGTGCTCCGGGTCGCCGTCCAGCGCGGACAGCGCCGCGACGTTGGCCTGGATCACCGGCGCCAGCAACGCGGCGCAGATCGCCCCGTGCGCGGCCGGCACCATGCCGCCGATCACTCCGGCGAACCCGTGCACCGCACCGAGTTTCGCGTTGGCGAGCGCCATTCCACCGAGGAGCGCGCAGATCGCCATGTCCGACCGCGCGGCCAGGTCCGAGCCGTCCCGGTAGGCGGCGCGCAGCCCGGACGCAGCGAGCCGCAGGCCCTGCAGCGCCAGCCCGTCGGTCACGGGCGTGGCCAGCGGCGAGACGAACGGCTCCAGGCACTGGGTCAGCGCGTCCAGTCCGCTCGCGGCCGTGACCTCGGGCGGGCAGCCGATCGTGAGCTCGGCGTCCACGACGGCGATCGCCGGCAGCATGTTCGGGCTGCGCAGGCTCGCCTTCACCCCGTCGCGCGGGGACGCCAGCACCGCGTTCGCGGTGACCTCGGACCCGGTCCCGGCCGTCGTCGGGACCGCGATGGTCGGCGCCGACGGCCGGCCGAGCGGGCGTCCCTCGCCGATCACCTCGAGGTAGTCGAGCGGGTCGCCACCGTTGCCCAGCAGCGCCGCGACGGCCTTGCCCAGGTCGAGCACGCTGCCGCCGCCGATGGCGAGCACGACGTCCGCGCCGAATTCCCGCGCGGTGCGCGCGGCCGCGCGGGCGTCGTCGACGGTCGGCTCGCCGGTGACGCGCACGGTGGTGGCGGGCAGCGCGATGGCGTCCAGCAACGCCCCGTGACGCTCCGGTCGGCCGCCGGTGCACACGAAGACCCGGGTGCCCAGCCCGACCGCCATGGCGGGGACGTCCGCCGAGGCGCCGGGACCGACCACGATCCTCGGGACGGTGGCGAAGTCGAACGACCGGCGGGTCATTCCGGCGAGACCCATCGGGCGGGATCCGCCGGGAAGACGGGCGCGAACCTCGCCGATTCCCGCGGCCTCGCCATCATCCCGGCGACGGCGTCCCGCCACGTCGCGTAGTGCTCCGTGGTCTTGTGCGCGGCCGCCGCGTCCTCGCCGGTGTACACCTCGACGAGCACGAGATGGGCCGGGTCGGCGAGGTCGCGGATCACGTCGAAGCGCAGCACACCCTCCTCGCCGAGCGACGCGCGGGCGTTGGCGAGGGTGGCGGCGACGAAGTCGTCGATTCGGTCGGGGTGGACGTGCACCTGCACGTGGACGACGAGCATGGTGTCGATCCTGGTCCAGGCCGGCCGTCCCGCGCAGCCTCAGCCCGACCGGCGCTGCAGCACGCCGCGGATCAGCGACGCCTGCCCGGCGTGCTGCAGGTTGTCGGAGATCACGCTGACGAGGCGAACCCCGAGCGTCACCGGGGGGTCCCACGACCGGTCGACCACGCGGTCGAGGTCCGCGTCGCTGACACCCCGGACGTAGTCGAGTGTCCGCGCGTGCACCGCGTCGACGTACCCGGTGAGCGTCTCCGCGTCGGCGCGCACGGCCGCGACCTCGTTGCTGTCGTGCCCATAGCCGGTCGCGGCCGGATCGAACGGCAGGTCGAACCGCTCGACCCACCCGTCCGCGGTCCACGCCTGGTCCGTCCCGGCGACGCCCGCGATGTGGTCGTCCTGGATGCGGGCCAGGTGCCAGATCAGCCAGGCGATGGAGTTGCCGTCCGGATCGATCCGGGCGGTCAGGTCGTCGACGCCGAGACCGTCCACCGCGCGGTGCGCGACGCCGCGGATCCGATCGAACGCGTCGAGGAGGAGGTCGGCACTCGTCACCGGCGCGACGCTACCCGCGCATCGGACGGGGCGGCGACGACGGCCGCCTCGCGGCGCTCGCCGCCACCGGGACCTCAGACCAGCGACTGGCCGGAGACCGCGAACAGGACGACCGCCGCCAGCACGGCGACCACCACCACGACGAAGACCGCCCGGCTGTCCGGCCGGCGGAAGCCGATGACGGCGCCCACCACACCGAGCGCGACGACCAGCGCGGCGGCGACCACCCGCCAGGCGGTCAGCGGTCCCGATCCGGCGAGGATGACGAGCGACGCGGCGGCCAGCAACGTCGGGCACAGCAGCGCCGTCGCCCGCGCGCCGAGCCGATGCGGGAAGCCGCGGACGCCCGTCGCGGCGTCGTCCTCGAGGTCCGGCAGCACGTTCGCCAGGTGTGCCGAGACCCCGAAGAGCGCGCCGGCGACCATCGCCCACGGCGCGGGAAGCTGCGGGGTCGGCGCCGCGAGCGTGGCCACCGCGGGCAGCGCGCCGAAGGCGATCGCGTACGGCAGCCAGGACCACCACGTCGCCTTGAGCCCGAGGTTGTAGGCCGCGCCCGCGGCCACCACGGTGAGCGACGCGAGCGCGGCACGCCAGCCCAGCAGCGCGGACAGCAGCACGCACGCCGCGGTCGCGAGCACGGCCGCGGTGGCCACGGTGCGCACCGAGACATCGCCGCGCGCAACGGGTTTGTCCGTCCGTCCGGTGCGCCGGTCACGCGCGGCGTCGATCGCGTCGTTGGACCAGCCGATCGACAGCTGACCCGTGAGCACGGCAGCCACCACGAGCGCGCCGGTTCCGGCGGGCAGATCGGCCAGCACGGCGAGGCCCGCGCTGATCGCCGTGACCGCGAGGGTGGGCAGCGGGTGCGAGGCGCCGATGAGCGCCCGCCAGGCCCGCCGACCCCCTGGCGCGCCGGTGGCGCCGTCCCGCCGGACCGCCACAGTCGCCTCCCGGGGTGCCTCGTGGGCAACCGTACTGTGGCAACCATGACCTGCCTGGCGGCTGTCCACACGGTGCTCCCACCGCACCGTTACCCCCAGGACAAGATCACCGAGGCCTTCGCCGAGCACGTGCTGGGCGGCGACGGGAGCCACGAGGTGGTGCGGCGCTTCCACGCCAACGCGCGCGTCGGCAGCCGGCACCTGGCCATCCCGCTCGAGCAGTACCGGGACATCGCCGACTTCACCGCCGCCAACGATGTCTACCTCGACGTCGCGCTGGACCTGGCCGAGGAGGCCGTGCTCGGCGCCTTGGACCGCGCCGGGCTCGGGCCCGACGACGTGGACGTGATCTTCTCGACGACCGTGACCGGCCTGGCCGTGCCGTCGCTCGAGGCGCGGCTTGCCGCGCGGGTCGGCTTCCGATCGGACATCAAGCGGGTGCCGCTGTTCGGGCTGGGCTGCGTGGCCGGCGCGGCCGGCATCGCGCGCCTGCACGACTACCTGCGCGGCTGGCCCGGCCATGTGGGTGTCCTGCTGTCGGTCGAGTTGTGCTCGCTCACGGTGCAGCGCGCCGACCGCTCCGTGGCGAACCTGGTCGCCAGCGGGTTGTTCGGCGACGGCGCCGCGGCGGTGGTGGCGCTCGGCGCGGATCGGGCCGCGGCGTCGGGCCTCACCGGCCCGCGGGTGGTCGACAGCCGCAGCCACCTCTACCCGGACACCGAGCGCGCCATGGGCTGGGACATGGGCAGCGACGGGTTCCGGATCGTCCTCGGCTCGGAGGTCCCGGCGCTGGTCCACCAGTACCTGGGCGACGACATCCGCGCGCTGCTCACCGACCACGGCCTGTCCGTCGCCGAGGTCGGGGCCTGGGTGTCGCACCCCGGCGGCCCGAAGATCATCGAGGCCATCCAGCAGGAACTCGGGGTGGGGCCGGAGGCCCTGGAGATCACCTGGCGATCGCTGGCCGAGGTCGGCAACCTGTCGTCGGCGTCGGTGCTGCACGTCCTGCACGACACCCTCCGGGACCGGCCGCCGCCGCCGGGGTCGCCCGGCGTGCTGATGGCGATGGGGCCGGGATTCTGCTCGGAGCTGGTGCTGCTCCGGTGGTGAGCCCGGTTCAGCCGGCGGCGGATCGCCGTTGCGCACGGACGGCGGTCGCCCGATCGTGATCGCCTACACCGTGCTGATTCTCGCGGTGGGGATCGAACGCCTCGCCGAGATGGTCGTCGCCAAACGCAATCTCGCCTGGTCGATGCGGCACGGCGGCCGCGAGTACGGGTTCTCGCACTTCCCGTGGATGGTCGCCCTGCACACCGGCCTGCTGGCCGGGTGCCTGCTCGAGGTGTGGCTGCTGGACCGGCCGTTCCTGCCCTGGCTGGGCTGGCCGATGCTGGCGATCGCGCTGGCCGCGCAGGCGCTGCGCTGGTGGTGCATCGGCACGCTCGGCCGGCGCTGGAACGCGCGGGTGGTCGTGGTGCCGGGGCTGCCGCTCGTCACCACCGGGCCGTACCGCTGGTTCCGCCATCCCAACTACGTGGCCGTCGTCGCGGAGGGCATCGCGCTCCCGCTCGTGCACACCGCGTGGATCACCGCGCTCGCCTTCACCGTGCTGAACGCCTGGTTGCTCACGGTCCGGGTGCGCATCGAGAATGCCGCGCTGGCCGAGGCTCTCGAGCTGCCACCGGTTGCGGCCGCCGAGCGCGCCGGCGGTCGGGAGGCCCGGTGACCACCGACCTGCTCGTCGCCGGCGCCGGGCCCGCCGGGCTCGCCACGGCCCTGCACGCCCGCGCCGCCGGCTGGGAGGTGACCGTCGTCGACCCGCGCCCTGGGCCGATCGACAAGGCGTGCGGCGAGGGGCTGATGCCGGGCGCGGTGGCCGCGCTGGCCGCGCTGGCGGTGCCCGTGTCCGGACATCCGTTCCGCGGCATCCGGTATCGCGCCGGGGCGCGGCACGCTGACGCGATGTTCCGGCGCGGCGCGCACGGCCTCGGCGTGCGCCGCACCGACCTGCAGGCCGCGCTGCTCGCGGCCGCGACGGACCGCGGGGTGCGGATCGTCGAGGGCGCGGTGTCCGGCGTGGAGCAGGACGAGAACGGCGTGCGCGCCGCGGGTCTGCGCGCGCGTTACCTCGTCGCGGCCGATGGCCTGCACTCCCCGATCTCGCGCGCGCTCGGCCTGGACCTGCCCGCCGGGCGCACCCGCCCGCGCTGGGGGGTGCGCCGGCACTTCGAGCGCGCGCCGTGGTCCGACCTGGTCGAGGTGCACTGGTCGGCGGACTCCGAGGCGTACGTGACCCCGGTCGCGGACGACCTCGTCGGCGTGGCCGTGCTGACCGGCGGCCGCGGCGGCTTCGACGAGCAACTGCGGTCGTTCCCCGAGCTGGCCGAGCTGGTCGAGGCGGCACCCGCCCGGGCCGTCCGCGGCGCGGGACCGTTGCGGCGCCGCACCTCTCGCCGGGTGGCCGGCCGGGTCCTGCTCGTCGGCGACGCCGCGGGGTACGTCGACGCCCTGACCGGCGAGGGCATCGCGGTGTCGCTGAGCTGCGCGTCCGCGCTCGTCGACTGCCTGGTCGACGGCCGGCCCGGGGACTACGAGCGGCGCTGGCGCGCGCGGTCGCGGCGCTACCGCGCGCTCACCTCCTCCCTGCTGTGGGCGAGTCGGCGGGCCGGCGTGCGTCGCGCGATCGTGCCCGGCGCCGCGCGTCTCCCGTTCGTCTTCGACGCAGCGGTGGCCCAGCTCGCTCGCTGACCGCACGATCCGTCGCCGGCCGGCGCGGCGGGCTCGTTCACCACGGGAATCCGCACAGGGAGGCACATGCGGGACGACGGCAGTCGCTGGGTGACGTGCTCGGCCGGTCATCGACATTGGGGCCGGTTCGGCGCGGCCGGCGTTCTCCTGCGGCGACGATGGCCGCCGGGCCGGGCGCCCGCGGGATGGATCGGCGACGTGCTGATGCAACACCGCGCGGCGTGGACGGCGCACGGCGGGACGTGGGGGATCCCCGGCGGGGCCAGGGACAGCCACGAGAGCGCGGTGGACGCCGCGCTGCGTGAGCTGCTCGAGGAGGCGGGCATCGACGCCCGTCATGTCACGGTCACCGGGGAGTTTCCCGTCGACTGCGGCGGCGGCTGGACCTACACGACCGTGGTCGGGAACGCGCTCGGCGATCTCGGAACCCTGCCGCCCGCGCGTCATCACCGGGAGAGCGACGAACTCCGCTGGACCGCCGTCGACGAGGTCGACACCCTGCCGCTCCACCCCGGGTTCGCCGCCTCCTGGCCGACGATTCGCGCCGCCTTGCCCTGACGCGTCGGCGCCCGGACGGTCTGCTGCCCTCGTCTGCGCACGCGACGGCGGGGCGCGGGCGGTGGTCTGGGAAAATCGCGGCATGACCGGAACGGGGGCCTCCGCGCGCACGCCGCAGCCCTCACCGGAAGCGCTCCGCCGCTGGCGGCGCCGGCTCGCCGACGAGCGGGAGGAGGGCGAGGTCTACCGGTCGCTGGCCAGCCGGCGCACGGGCGAGGAGCGGGAGATCCTGCTCGGCATCGCCGAGGCGGAGCAACGACACGCGGCGCACTGGGAGTCGCTGCTCGGCGCCGAGGTCGGTCGGGCCCGGCGCGGCTCGCTGCGGATGCGCGTGCTGGCGTGGCTGGCCCGCCACTTCGGCTCCGTGTTCGTGCTGGCGCTGGTCCAGCGGTCCGAGACGAGGTCGCCGTACGACACCGATCTGGACGCCACCCGCGCGATGGCCGCGGACGAACGGATGCACGAGGAGATCGTGCGCGGCCTGGCCGCGCGCGGCCGGGCGCGTGTCTCCGGCACCTTCCGGGCGGCGGTGTTCGGTGCCAACGACGGCCTGGTCAGCAACCTCGCGCTCGTGCTCGGGGTGAGCGGCGGCGGGGTCGCGCCCAGCGCCGTGCTGCTCACCGGCCTCGCCGGCCTGCTCGCCGGCGCCCTGTCGATGGGTGCCGGCGAGTACATATCCGTGCGCTCCCAGCGCGAGCTGCTCGCGGCCTCCGCGCCCGCCGAGGACGCACATCACGCCGTCCCGCACCTCGACGTCGACGCGAACGAGCTCGCGCTCGTGTACCGAGCCAGGGGCATGCCGGCGGACGAGGCCGAGGCGCGGGCACGGCAGATGCTCCGGGAGCACCCCACGTCGCTCACCGGACCCGAAGAGCCGGCCGAGGACCATGACGTCGTCGGCACCGGCCTGGGCGCCGCGCTCTCCAGCTTCTGCTTCTTCGCCTCGGGGGCGGCGATCCCGATCCTGCCGTTCCTGTTCGGGCTGGGCGAGACGGCGACGCTGATCACCTCCGTGGTCCTCGTCGGGCTCGCGCTGATGCTGACCGGGGCCATCGTCGGGCTGCTGTCCGGCGGACCGCCGCTGCGCCGCGCGCTGCGGCAGCTGGCGATCGGCCTCGGCGCCGCGGGCGTCACCTACGTTCTCGGGCTGCTGTTCGGCGCGACCGTCGGCTGACGGCGGCCGGCGCGGCCGCTGCGGAACGCCGGCGCGGGTGCGTGCCGCGTTTCGCGCAAGGCGGACGAACCGGACCGACCGACCGGCCGCCCCCGCGCACAGCTGGGTGACACTGGAGCCGTGAGCCCCGCATCCACGCCGTCCGGTCGCCCCGTCTCCGCCGTCGCCGGCCTGGTCACCACCGCGGCGGTGGCCGCCACGGCAGTCGCCCTGACGGGGTTGACCAGGGCCACCCGCGGGCTGCCGGCCGCGATGGGCGCGTCCCCAGCGGAGATCGCGCCGCTCGTGTCGTCCTCGCCGCACTTCACCGACGGCGTCTTCCACAACACCGAGCCGAGCCACGTGCTCACCCCCGGCCAGGGGTTCTCGATGATCCCCGACCTTTGGCGGCACCGCGGCCAGGGCAAGCCGCCGGGCGCCGTCCCGCTCATCACCGACCGGCCGGCGGCGCGGGCCGGTGACATCGCCGTCACCTGGCTGGGGCACGCGACCGCGTTGGTCGAGGTCGACGGCAGCTACGTGCTGGCCGACCCGGTGTGGGGCGACAAGGTCTCGCCGTCACGGACGGTCGGGCCCACCCGGATGCACCCGATGCCGTACCCCGTGGACGCCCTGCCGGCGCTGGACGCGATCGTCATCTCCCACGACCACTACGACCACCTCGACGTGCCCACCGTGCACGAGCTGGTCAGGACCCAGCGCGCGCCGTTCGTCGTCCCGCTCGGCATCGGCGCGCACCTGCGACGCTGGGGAGTGCCGGAGGACCGGATCGTCGAGCTGGACTGGGAGGAGTCGCACCGGTTCGGCGACCTCGAGCTGACCTGCACCGAGTCCCGGCACTTCTCGGGCCGCGGACTGAAGCGCAATCCGACGCTGTGGTGCTCGTGGGTGATCGCCGGGCCGCGCCATCGCGCGTACTTCGGCGGCGACACCGGCTACACGGCGGCCTTCTCGAAGATCGGCGCAGCCCACGGCCCGTTCGACGTCACGGTGCTTCCCATCGGCGCGTACGGGATCCAGTGGCCCGACATCCATCTCGATCCCGAGGAGGCGGTGCGCGCGCACGACGACCTCGGCGGGGGCCTGTTCGTGCCCATCCACTGGGCCACCTTCGATCTCGCCCTGCACTCCTGGGCCGAGCCGGTCGAGCGGCTGGTCGCCGCGGCAGGATCGTCCGTGCCGGTGGCGATCCCGCGGCCGGGCGGCCGCGTGCTGCCGGGCCGGCCCGACCTCGGCGACGACTGGTGGCGCCGCCTGCGCTGACGGCGCGCGCCCATCACCAGATCTTGACGCGCTCCTGCGGCTCGAGCCACAGCCCGTCCCCCGGCTGCACGCCGAAGGTCTCGTGGAACTCGTCGAGGTTGCGCACCACCTGGTTGCAGCGGAACTCGGCGGGTGAGTGCGGGTCGATCGCCAGCAGGCGAAGCACCTCCGCGTCGCGGATCTTCGCCTGCCACACCGTCGCCCAGGACCGGAAGAACCGCTCGGCGCCGGACATCCCGTCGATCACGGCGGCCGGCCGGCCGTCGAGCGAGATCTGCCATGCCTGGTACGCGATGCCGAGACCACCGATGTCACCGATGTTCTCGCCGAGGGTCAGGGCGCCGTTGACCGGCCGGCCCGGCGCCTGCGCCGGTTCCAGCGCTGAGTACTGGTCGACCAGCCGCCCGGTGAGCCGCTCGAAGGCCTCCCGGTCGGCGGGTGTCCACCAGTCGTGCAGCGCGCCGCGCCCGTCGTACTTCGACCCCTGGTCGTCGAAGCCGTGGCCGATCTCGTGACCGATCACCGCACCGATCGCGCCGTAGTTCACCGCGTCGTCGGCGTCCGGGTCGAAGAACGGCGCGCGCAGGATCGCGGCGGGGAAGACGATCTCGTTCATGCCGGGGTTGTAGTAGGCGTTGACCGTCTGCGGCGACATGAACCACTCGTCGCGATCCACCGGCCCGGCCAGCTTGGCCAGGTCCCGGTCGAGCTCGAAAGCCGCCGCCCGGCGGGCATTTCCGATCAGGTCGTCCGGGCGAGCGATCAGCGCCGAATAGTCCCGCCAGCGCGCCGGGTAGCCGATCTTGGGAGTGAACGCCGCGAGCTTACCCAGCGCCTCCCGCCGGGTCTGTTCGCCCATCCAGGGCAGCGTGCTGATGTTCCGTCTGTACGCCTCCAGCAGGTTGGCGACCAGCTCGTCCATCCGCTGCTTCGCCGCCGGCGGGAAGTGCCGCTGCACGAACAGCCGGCCGAGCGCCTCGCCGGCGGCCATCTCGACGAAGCCGACCCCGCGCTTCCAGCGCTCCCGCAGCTGCGGCATGCCGGACAGCGTGCGGCCGTAGAAATCGAAGTTCTGCTCCACCAGGGCCGCAGGGCCGAACGGCGCCGTCGGCACGGATGATGTTCCACGCCAACCAGTCCCTCCACTGCTGCAGGCGCTCCGCGGTCAGCAGGGCGGCCAGCGCCGACAGGTAGTCGGGCTGCCGGACCACGGTCGTGGCCAGCAGGTCGGCCTGCCCGCCGAGTCCGCCCAGCCACGCATCCCACAGCTCGGCCGGCAGGAGGAGGTCGAACTCGGCGCGGGTCGGTCGGGTTGTAGGTCTGCGTGGCGTCGCGCGATCGCACCCTGTCCCAGTGCCCGGCCGCGAGATCGGTCTCCAGCGCGAGGATCCGCTCCGCCATCACCGCGGGATCGACCGCGCCGGCCAGGCCCAGCATGACCGGCAGGTGCTGTGCGTAGGCCGCGCGGATCTCGGCATGCTGCTCGTCGCGGTAGTACGACTCGTCCGGCAGGCCGAGGCCGGCCTGGAAGATGTTCAGCACGTACCGGTCGGGGTCCGCCGGGTCGCTGTCCACCTCGATGCGGAAGGCGCCGCCCACCCCGTCGCGGCGCAGCCTGCCGATCAGCCGCAGCAGGTCGGGGACGTCCTGCACCGCCTGCACGGCGGCCAGCAGGTCGGAGACGGGCGCGAGGCCGGCGGCCTCCACCGCCTCGACGTCCATAAAGCTGCGGAACAGGTCGCCGATCAGCTGCTCGGTGCTCCCCGGCTCGGCCTCGCCCCGCGCTGCTGCCTCGGCCGCCTCCTGCACGATCGCCCGGCTGTCCGCCTCCGCCGCGTCCCGCAGCCGATAGAAGGCGCCGTCCATCGAGCGGTCGTCCGGGATCGTCGCGCTGGCGAGCCAAGCGCCGTTCACGTGACGGAACAGGTCGTCCTGCGGGCGTGCGTCGATGCCGGGCCGGTCGGTGGCACTCGCGGTGGGGGCGGCCGTCATGGGGCTACTCCTCGTGGTCAGGGTCAGGGGTTCCCCAGACGCTACCCGCCGGGTGATCCCCGCTCAGGACGCGAACTCGGTGGCGAGCCGCGACGCCGTCCGCACGATCGCCGCCGCGATGCGGAGGTCGATCTCGTCTTCGTCGAGCCCCCAGTGCTGGGCCGCGCGCAGGGTTGCGAAGCTCAGCACGGCCGGGTCCAGCCCGACCCCGCAGAACGCGGCGCTCGCGATGCGCTCGGCGTCCTGCTGGGGCGGCTCGGCGTCCGGCCGCGGCAGCTCGGCCTCGGGGTCGGGCCGGATGGGGTCGGCGTCGTCGCCGACGTGGGACCGACGCTCGCCGAGATCGCCGAACGCTTCGACAATCTCCCAGAAGGTGCGGTCGGTGGTGGTCATCAGGGTTCCCCCGCTCGTGGTGCACGGTCGGATCCGGCGCGGCGCCGAGCAGAAACCGAGGTGGCATCGACTCGATTCCGGATCGATGCGGTACGGCCAGGTTAGCAAGTTAGCAAGCCGTGCCGCCGATGCCGGCCGGTGTTTGCGCCCACAGCGCGATCGGCGCCTCCCGGGACCGCTGGAGAACCGGCAGCGAAGAGTCACAGCGCCCTAGGGCGTCGGCTGACTCGTGTACACAGTCGGGTCGCCTTGGACGAGCCAGACCGTCGGGAGCACGTTGGGGTCCGACTGCACGTTGAGCGGCACGAAGGATCGGTCACCGCCCGGCTCCCGCGTCGCCGGGACAGTATCGCCGCTGGGCAGATGCATGATGAAGTTCACCGGCTTCGTGTCGTCGGTCAGCTCGATCTCGTAGACCGCCCAGCCGTTCTCGACACGCGCGCGCGGCCACGGGTTGTCCCAGGCGATCTGTGACAGGACAGCGGGATCGACAGAGTCGCCCCACAGGTGCAGCCCCCAGCCGTCACCGGGCGGATCGCCGTAATCGCCGGCCGGGCGGAAGTACCACAGTTCGGCCATCGTGGCCGGCGGGCCGGCCGCCCGCACGAGACGGACCGGGCTCGTCGCTGTGGCGCCGCCCGGCTCCGTCAACGTCGCCCGGTACTCGATCGGTGTCCCAGGCTTCAGCCCTTCGGGCAGATCGTCGAAGACCGTGTACGCCGGCGACGAGCTGTCCGAGCCGATCGGCGTCCATGCCCCACCATCGATCCGCCGCTCGAAGGAGACCACGTGCGTGGCGCGCTCCGGATCCGCGACTGCTCGCACCTCGACGGTTCCGCGGACCAGGGCATTCTCCGGCGGTGTCTCGATCGTCACCACCGGGGCCGGCACTGTCGTCGAGCGGGCCTGGCTGGTCGCGGTGTGGCGGCCGTTGTCCAGGACCACCGCCCGGTACTCCAGGGACTGCCCCGTCGGCAGCCCGCTCACGTCGTGGAACACGCGGTACGGCGAGGTGTCGTCGGTGCCGATGGGCGTCCAAGCCCCGCCGCCGGCCCGCGCATAGAACGTCACCTCGTAGAACGACGAGCCGTCGACCGTCGCGGACACCTGCATCCGGCCCTGCGACCCGGGGGCGGGCGCCGGCGCGCCGAGCGCGATCGAGGGCGCCGACTTGGAATGCGGGATCCGCCCGGCGGACTCGTAGACGACCGCCGACAGCGCCGGCACCGTCACCGTGAGGCGGGCGGCGGAGTCGGTCTTGGCCGCCGCGGCACCCTCGCCGTACACCGGCCGGAACTGCCGCTTGGCGACGAACGTGGGGATGGCCGCGGTCTGCGGCTGCTCGCTGTTGTTCAATGCGACCACGTATTCCCGCTGCTCGTCGCGGTCGATGCGGGAGAACGCATAGATCCCCGCGGCGGCACTGGCATAGCGGTGCTGATGGGCGCCGTCCCGCAGGGCGGGGTGCTGCTCGGTCAGCGCGGCCAGTGACCGGATGGTCTGGTACAGGGGATGTGCCGGGACGAAGTTGTCCTGCGCGTGCGTCGCGCTCGTCCCCAGCAAATCGTCGTCGAGGTAGTCGGGAACCTGGCTGGCGAACAGCGTCTGCCGGGCCACCTGGTCGCCACCGGACCCGGTGAATCCCTGCTCGTCGCCGTAGTAGATCACCGGATTGCCCCGCGAGAAGTACATGAGCTCGTGGGCGAGCCGGTCCCGCGCCAGCCATTCCGCGTCGCCGGCAGCGGGATTGTCGCTCTGCAGGAAGAAGCCGATGCGGCCCATGTCGTGATTGCCGAGGAACGTCGGTAGCTGGTACACGTTCGAATCCGCGTCCGTGTACCAGTCGTCGGCCTCGAAGAAGGTCTGCAGCTGGTCCGTCCGCTGGCTCTGCGACGCGAACTTGCGGGCCGCGTCCTGGAAGGGGAAGTCGAGCACCGCCTGCATCCGGTTCTTCGTGCTGAACTGCGAGGTGAAGCTCTTCGTCGTGTCGAAGACCTCGCCGAACATGAAGAATTCACGCTTGCCCTGCTGCTGCGCGTACTGCAGTACCTCCGGCCCGAAGGCCTGCCAGAACTCGTCGTTCACGTGCTTCATCGTGTCGATCCGGAAGCCGTCGACGCCGAAGTCCCGGATCCAGGTCTTGTAGATGTCGATCATGCCGCGAACCACGGTCGGGTGCTCTGTGAACAGGTCGTCGAGACCGAAGAAGTCGCCGTAGAAGGAATTCTCGCCGACGAACGTCGTGTCGCCGCGGTTGTGGTACAGGGTGACGTCGTTCAACCAGGCGGGAACTTTGATGGTTTCCTCCGCCGGATCCAGCACGGGTGTGTACGGGAACGAGACCGTCGGGCTGAGCGGCGGGAAGGTGCTCGTGCCCGCATAGTCGCGGTCGTCGAACGGCGCCCCGGCCGCCGTGAGGTACGGCTCGGCGTCCTTCGACTCATACGGCATGCGCGCGCCCTCCGCGTAGCCGATCACATCCGCCGTGTGGTTGGTGATGATGTCGAAGTAGACCTTCATGCCGCGCTGATGCGCCGCGTCGACGAGGGCGCGCAGGTCGGCGTTGGTGCCCAGGTGCGGGTCGATCTGGGTGAAGTCGGTGATCCAGTAGCCGTGGTAGCCGGCCGACGGCCCGTCCTCCAGCTGGACCGCCTTGTTCTTGAAGCTCGGGGTCAACCAGATCGAGGTGGTGCCGAGCCCACGGATGTAGTCGATCTGCTGCACCAAGCCCTCGAGGTCGCCGCCGTTGTAGAAGCCCCGCTTCGTCGGGTCGAACCCGGAGACGAGCGGATCGGTGCCCAGGCCGCCGTCGTCGTTGCCGGTGTCGCCGTTCTCGAAGCGGTCGGCCATGACGAAGTAGAAGTTCTCGTCCGTGACCGGCGCGCGCAGCGAGTGCTGCGCCGCAAATCCCGGCTCACTCGGACGTTTCGGGTCGGCGTGCGCGATCCCCACGGCGAAGGACGCCGCGAGCGCGACTGAGAGCAGGACGGCAACGGCGCGGCGAACGGTCACGGTGGCCTCCTTGACACCAGGACCGGAACACTACTCGGACCGCGCCCGCCGACAACTGGACAGAGATCGCCGCAACGACATCGCCAGACCTACCGTCTGGGAACGGAAACCGACACGCCAAGGGCGGCACGGCGCTCGGCGCGCTGCCGGGCCTCAGGCGGCGAGGGCGCCGGCGAAGTCGTGCAGGAACTCCGTGACGGTCCGCGGCTCGCGCCCGGTGATCGCCCGCACCTCGTCCGTGGTGTCGGCGGCGACGCCGCGGCGCAACTGCCCGTACACCGCCACGATGCCTGCCGCCAGCCATTCGGGCAGGCCGGCCTGCACCATCGCGCCGAAGGCCGCCTCGTCGGGCACGTCCACGTAGGCGACGTCCCGGCCGGCGACGCCGGACCAGCGGGCCGCGACCTGGTCGAAGGTGAGCGACTCCGGCCCGGTGAGGGTGTGGGTCGCGGCGGCGGCGACCTCGTCGGCGGACAGCGCGGCGACCGCGACGCCGGCCACGTCGCGCGGGTCGACGAAGGCGACCGACGCGGAACCGGCCGGCGCGAACAGGCGTCCCGCGGCCGCGACGGACCCGGCCGCGGCCAGCAGGTTGCTGGCGTAGGTGCTGGGCCGCAACAGCACGGCCGGCAGGCCGGATCGCCGGAGGTGGTGCTCGATGCGCGCGTGCTGATCCCAGAACGGCACCGGCGAGCCGAGGGCAGCGCCCTTCGCGCTGACCTTCACCACGCGGTCGACGCCGGCCTCGGCACAGGCGTCCACGGCGGCCATCTCCAGCTCGGCCTGCGCGGCCCGTTGGCCGTGCACAGCAACACCCGGTCGACGCCTGACAGGGCGCGCCGCAGCGTCCGCGGCTCGGTGAGATCGCCCACGGCGAGGTCGATGTCGGGGCCGAGCAGGGCGGCGACGCGGCCCTCGTCGCGGACGAAAGCGCGGACGGACAGTCTCGCGTCGCGCAGCTCGCGGGCGGCGTGCGAGCCGACCATGCCGGTCGCACCGAATACCAGGATCGTGGGTTGGTTGTTCGTGGAGGTCATGACGTGCCCTTCGGGGTCGGGGTGATGTTCACGTTGCGATCGAAGAAGTTGGTCGGGTCCCAGCGGTCCTTGAGCGCGACGAGCCGGTCCATCCGGTCGCCGTAGGCCGCCGTGACGCCGGCGGCGCCCTCGTCGGACAGAAAGCTCGCGTACTGCCGTCCGGCCGCGTGCGGCCGGAGCGCCGCCCAGCCCTCGCGCACCCAGGCCACGTGCTTTTCGGCCTCGGTGTCCGCCGGGCGCCAGACGGCGACGCAGCGCAGCTCGATGCCGTTCTCTCGCTCGCCGACCGCGGTCGCGGATGCCGGGACGCGGCTGGCGGCGCCGCCGATCACCCAGCCGTTCAGCAGCGACAGCGGAGAGGTGATCGTCTCCACCCGCGCGACGATCACGTCGATCGCCGCGTCGGTCAGCCGCGGCAGGCGGTGCGATCGCCAGTAGGCGTGGTTCCCGGCGGGTGCACTGCCGTCGAGCAACGACTGGATCGCCCGGTAGGGCACCGGCCGCACGGCCTCGCCGAGCGGTGTGCCGATCGAGCGCAGCGGCTCGGTCGCCCTGATGCCCTCGGCGATGTCGCCCGACCAGACGAGCAGCAGCCCGAACACGGGCCGGCCGTAGCTCTCCGGCGGGAGGAACGGCATCGGCGGCGCGAGGTTCGCGACGATCGCGATGCCGAGGTCGTCCGGGGCGTCCGGCGCGAAGTCCCGCAGGAAGCGCAGCACCGCCGGCGCCTGCTCGAGCGGCCAGAAGATCGGCCCGCCGTAGACCATCGGCCCGACGGGATGCAGGTCGTACTCGAACGCGGTGACGACGCCGAAGTTGCCGCCGCCCCCGCGCAACCCCCACAGCAGCTCGGGTTCGCGCTCGGCGTCCGCCCGCAGCCGCTCGCCGTCGGCGGTGATCACGTCCGCAGCGCGCAGGTTGTCCACGGTCAGCCCGTGCCGGCGCATCAGGTGACCGAAGCCGCCGCCCAGGGTGACGCCGCCGATGCCGGTGTGGCTGATGGAGCCGCCCGTCGTGGCGAGGCCGAACCGCTGGGTGGCCAGGTCGAACTCCGACCACGTCAGGCCGCCGGCGGCGCGCGCGGTCCGGCCGGCGGGGTCGACCGAGACCGCCTTCATAAGGGACAGGTCGATCATCACGCCGCCGTCCCGCACGGCGGGCCCGAGGACGCCGTGCCCCCCGCCACGGACCGAGGCGGGCAGGCCGTGCTCGCGGGCGAAGCGCACCGCGGCGGCCACGTCGTCCGTGCCCGCGCACCGCGCGATCAGCGCCGGCCGCCGATCGACCGCGCCGTTCCAGACCCGGCGCGCCTCCTCGTACCCCTCCTCGCCCCGGCACAGCAGGGCGCCCCGGAATCGGGTCCGCAGGTCCCGCACCGGGACGGCGGCATGATGTTCGTTCATGGCGCCGATGGTCGCGGCGCGGCCGTTCCGCGGGCGTTCCGTGGGACGGGTCAGGGCTCCGTCGGTGCCCCTCGGTGCTCCGCAGGGCGGAACGCGCCGCGGGCCGACCGCGCGGCGGGCGCCCAGACGGCGGCCGCGGGCCCGGCCGCGAGCAGGCGTTCCGCCGCCTGCGCGACCAGGGTGGGGTCGCCGGTCGCGACGCAGGCCGCCAGCTCGATCCGCGCGAGGATCGCCCGCATGCCCGGCGCCCCCGCCCCGCGCGCCGCGGCGGCCATGGCCCCGCCGATCAGCGCGAGCCCGGCCCCGGCATCGCCGTCCAGCGCCGGCCACGTGGCCCCGCAGGGCCGTCGCGGACAGGCGCAACGGCAGCGCCTCGACGCCCGTCGCCACCAGCCCCGCCGCGTGCTCCCGCAGCGCCTCGTCATCGCCCATGTCGAGGGCGAGGAGCGCGGCGAACAGCCGCACCGCCGCGGCGCTGTAGGGATGGCCGACCTCGGCGGCGCGGGCGAGCGCGGCCGACCGGGCGGCCAGCGCCCCCGCCGGATCGCCCAGGAACCACCGAGTGTTGGCCAGCCGCGCGTACGCCACCGCCGGCGGATCCTGCCCGAACCGCAGAGGTGGGTGCGCCCGTTCTCGGCTCGGAACGCAGCGATGGCCCGCCCGAGATGCTCGGCGGCGCCGGGGAAGTCGGCCTCCCAGAAGGCGGCGAAGCCGAGCAACACCTCCGCCTCGACGGTGAGCACCCCGGTGGCGTCGGCCTCGCCGGCGACCAGCAGCCGGCGCGCGTACGTCCGGCCGGTCTCGAAGTCGTCGTGGGTGAGGGCGGTCATCGCGAGCGAGCGGAGCAGCGGCGCGCTGGGCGCGACGTCCAGCGTCCGGTGCAGCGCCGCCAGCCGCGACTGCACGTCCGCGACCGCCGGGGACGCGTAGCCGTGCTCGGAGACCAGCGGCGCGAGCAGCGCCGTGCGGACCTCGAGCTCGAGCTCCGTGCGCGCCGCGTCGGACGCCGGCCCGCCGAGCGCGTCGAGCGCGCGGTCGAGCAGCCGGACGGACTCGTCGTGCGCGTACAGCAGCTGCGCGGACTGCGCGGCCCGCAGGTACCAGCGCGCCGCCCGGGATGTCTCGCCGGCCTGCGCGTGGTGGGCGGCGATCTCGGCGACCCGCGCGCCGCCCCCCGGGTCGGCGCGTTCCAGCGCCGCGGCCACCCGCCGGTGCGCGCGCGCCCGGCGCACCGGGCTCAGCTGTGCCGCGGCCGCCTCGCGCAGGGTCTCGTGCGCGAAGTCGTACGTGCCGGCGTACCCGGCCTCCCCGCGGTCCCGGAGGATCCCGCGCCGCCAGAGCTCGTCGACCCCCGCGACGAGCGCGTCCTCGACGCCGGCGGTGCCGCTCTCCTCGCCCCACGCCGCTGCGGCGAGCAGGTCGGCGTCGAACGGGCGCCCGATGACGGCGGCCGCGGCGGCCAGCTCGCGGCTCGCCGGCGTGAGCTGGGCCATCCGGGCGGCGAGCACGGCCTGCACCCGCGGCGTGACCGGGGCCCGCGGGCTCTCCGGTCGCCAGCCCGCGCGGACGGCCTCCACCAGGAAGAGCGGGTTCCCGCCGGTCTGCGCGTGCAGCCGGCTCGCGTCCGCCGCGGGCACCCGTCCTGATCGGGGGCCGCCGACGATGCGGTCCAGCAGCGCGGCCGTCGCGGCCGGGTCGAGCCGGTCGAGATCGATCTCCAGCACCCGGTCGCGCTCGCGCATCGCGGCGCCCAGTTCCTCGACGGGACCGCCCTCCGTCTCGCCGGCGCGCACGGTCGCCGCCACCAGCAGCCGGGCCGTGGGCCGCGAGCGGAGCAGGTAGTGCACCAGCCGGCAGCTCTCGCGGTCCGCATGGTGCAGGTCGTCGGCGACCAGCAGCACCGCCGGTCCGCCCCGGAGCGAGGCGCCCAGCAGGTCGACGGCGGCGCCGACGGCCTCGAACACCCTGGCCCGCTGTTCGTCCTCCGGCACCGCCTCGGGCGGGCGCAGCCCGGGCTCCTCGGCGGCCAGCTCGGGCAGCAGCCGGGCGAGCTCGCCGAGCCGGACGGGGTCCAGCGCGGCGAGGCGCGGGCGCAACGCGGGCGACCTGAGCCACGCCACGACCAGCCCGTACGGCAGCGGTCCCTCGGCGGCGTAGCAGCGGGCCTCGGCCGTCACCGCGCCGCCGCGCGCGCACCACGACCGGAACTCCTCGACGAGCCGGGTCTTGCCGACGCCGGGCTCGCCGGCGACGACCACGAGCCGCGCGATCCCGGCGCGGGCGTCGCGCCACGCGGCGCCCAGCCGAGCGCGCTCGGGATCGCGGCCGACCAGCGGAGCCGACCCCGCGCCGGCCCGCTCGATCCCACCGGGCGGTCCGGGTTCGGGCGCCTCGGGCAGCAGGGCGCGATACCGCCGCTGGGTGGCGGCCGACGGCTCCGCGCCGAGGTCCCGATCGAGGACCGAGCTGCACAGGTGATAGGCCCGCAGCGCGAGCGCCCGGTCGCCGTGCGCGGCGTGCAGGTCCATCAGCAAGCCGATAGCCCTCCTCGCGCAACGGGTCCGCGCGGATCAACCGCTCGGCGGCGGCGACCGCGCCGGCGCCGTCGCCCGCGGTCTCGGCCAGTTCGGCGAGCTCGGCGAGGGCGCCGGCGAACCGGGCGGACAGCCGCGCCCGGTCCGCGGCGGCCCAGACGTCGTCGGACCCCTCGAGCAGGTCGCCGCGGTACAGCGCCACCGCCGCCCGCACCGCGTCCAGCCGGCCCGCGCCGCCCGGCGCGTCGAGCAGCGCCTCGAAGTCGGCGACGTCCGAGGTGGACGGTGGCGTGTCGGTCCAGCACAGCTCGTCCGCCGTCACGGCGATGCGGTCGGCGGCGTCCGGCAGCGCGCGGCGCACGGTGTGCAGCAGGTGTCGCAGATTCGTCCGGGCCTGGGCCTCGGTGGAGTCGGGCCAGAGCACCCCGGCGAGCCGGCGGCGGGGCACGGGCTCGCCGCGCCGCAGCATCAGGTAGGCCACGAGCGACCGGGTCCGCGCGGAGTCCGGCCGGGGCAACGGCGCGTCGCCGGCGCGCAGGTCGAAGGCGCCGAGCAGCCGGACGCGCAGGTCGGGCGGCACGGGGAGAAGTCTGCCCCTAGCGGGCCTCGAGCAGCTTCAACCAGATCTCGCTCATGGTCGGGTACGACGGCACCACGTGCCAGAGCCGCCCCATCGTCAGCTCGCCCACCACGGCCACCGTCGCCGCGTGCACGAGCTCGGCCACGTCCGCGCCGACGAAGGTGGCGCCGATCAGCACGTCCGAGTCGCTGTCGATGACCAGCTTCGCCCGCCCGACGTAGCCGTCGCGCAGCAGGGAGGTGCCCGCGAACCCGGCCATGTCGTGCTCGACGACCTCCACCGCGCGGCCGGCCGCGCGCGCCGCCGCCTCCGTGAAGCCGACCGAGGCCACCTGCGGATCGGTGAACGTCACCTGGGGCACCTTGCCGGCGTCGGCCACGTCGGTGAACCGGCTGCCGTCGAGTTCCCGCCCCTCGGCGCGGGCGCCGATGACCGCGCCGGCGATGCGCGCCTGGTACTTGCCCATGTGGGTGAGGAGCGCGCGCCCGTTGCAGTCGCCGATCGCGTACAGCCAGTCCCCCGGGACGCCGGAAACGGCGAGCCGATCGTCCACGGTGAGGAACCCGCGGCCGTTGACGCTCGCGCCGACGGCATCCAGGCCGAGACCGTCCGTCGACGGGGTGCGGCCGGCCGCGACGACGATCTCGTCGACCTCCACGGTGTCCGGCTCGGCGTCCGCCCCCGCTCCGCGCGCGGCGATCCGGAGCACCGCCGGACCGCCGTGCAGCCTGCCCTCGCCGGTGTCCCGCGTCGCGTCGCGGCGCACCGACCGCACTTCGGTGTCGAGCAGCACCCGCACCCCGGCCTCGCGGAATTGGTTCAGCACCAGCTCGCCGGCGAACGGCTCGTTGCGCCCGAGCAGCGAGCCGGAGGTGGCGATCAGCGTGAGCTCGCCGACGCCGAGACCGTTCAGCCAGCAGGCGGATTCGCATGCGACGACGCCGCCGCCGATCACCGCGACCCGCCGCGGCACGGTGTGCAGGTTGGTCACGTCCCTCGACGTCCATGGCAAGGCGTTCCGCAGGCCCGGCGTGTTCGGCACGGCCGCGGAGGTGCCGGTGGCGAGCACGACGGCGTGCCGGGCGGTCAGCGTCCGCTCCGTCCCGTCGGGGTCGGTGACGACGACCTGCCGGACGCCGCCGAGCCGCCCGTGGCCGCGCACCACGTCGATGCCCGTGTCGGTGGCCCACTGCACCTGGTAGCGGTCGTCGTGCGGGCGGCCTGGTCCGCCGGGCCGATAGTTGACGAACGAGTCGCGCCGCTTGAGCACGGCGTCCACGTCGATGCGGTGATCGCCGACGAGGCTCTGCACGCCGGGCATGTGCCGGGCCGCGTCGAGCACCTCGATCGGGCGCAGCAGCGCCTTGCTGGGCATGCACGCCCAGTACGAGCACTCGCCGCCGAGGAGCTCGTGCTCGACGATCACCGCGGTCCGGTCGCTGCCCTGGATCGCGTACTGCGCGGCGATCTCGCCCGGCGGGCCGCCGCCGATCACGATCACGTCCCAGGTGTCGTCGCGCTCGCTCATCCGGGAAACGCTAAGGCCTGCGCGCCGATCGGTCATGTCGCGGGTCGATCGGTCCGGTGTGGCGGCCGGCCGGTGCCGGTGCGGGTCGTCATTGCGAGAAACTCGCGCCGGGCACGTGTCGATTCCACGGCGCCCCGCCCGACGTGATGGCGACACGCACCATCCACCGGCCGTCGCGACCGCTACCCGGGTCCGGCACACGAGCAAGGAGAACGCCATGCGGTTCCTGACCACCCTGAAGATGCGCGAGGACGTCGGCGCGCCGCCGCAGGCCCTGATGGAGGCCATGGACAAGCACATCGAGGACGGCTATCGGGAGGGCTACCTGGTCGATGCGGGCGGGCTCGCGTCGATCAGGGACAGCCGTGCCGTCCGCGTCCGCAACGGCCGGCTTCAGGTGATCGACGGGCCGTTCAGCGAGGCCAAGGAGGTCGTCGGCGGATACGCGTTCATCGAGGCCCGGTCGTTGGACGAGGCGGTGGCGCTGGCGAGCCGCATCGTGCAGCTCCACGTGGAGCTGTGGCCGGGCTGGGAGGGCGAGTCCGAGATCCGGCAGGTCTTCGGGTCGGAGACGCGACCGCCGGCAGGCGCGTGACCGCCGATCGACCGGTCGGCGCCGAGGCTGCCGGGCGCGGGGCACCGGGGCCGGCCTGGCCGGCGATCGAGGTGGTCTGGCGCCTCGAATCGCCGCGGCTGATCGCGGCCCTGGTGCGGATCACCCGGGACGTCGACGAGGCCGAGGACCTCGCGCAGGATGCCCTCGTCGCGGCCCTCGAGCAGTGGCCGCGGACCGGCCGGCCGGCCCAGCCCGGTGCGTGGCTGATGACGGTCGCCAAGCGCCGCGCCGTCGATCACATCCGGCACCGGGTCACCGCCGAGGCCAAGCACGACCAGATCGCCCGCTCCCTCGAGCGGGCCGGGGCCGCGGAGGGCGGTGACGACGTGCCGCACCTCGCCGACCCCGACCGCATCGACGACGACGTGCTGCGGCTGATGTTCCTCACCTGCCACCCGACCCTGTCCGACGCGTCCCGGGTGGCGCTCACGCTGCGGCTGGTCGGCGGGCTGTCCACCGAGGAGATCGCCCGGGCGCTGCTGGCCGGCCCGAGCACGGTCGCGCAGCGGCTGGCCCGCGCCAAGAAGACACTCGCCGCGCACCGCGCCGCCTTCGAGAACCCCGACGGCATCGACCGTCTCGAGCGGATCCCGGCCGTGCTGGCGGTGCTCTACCTGATCTTCAACGAGGGCTATGCGGCGACGTCGGGCGACGCGTGGTCGCGGCCCGACCTGTGCCAGGAGGCGCTCCGGCTCGGGCGGCTGCTGGTCGGCCTGCTCCCCGGGAGCGCGGAGGCCCTCGGGCTGCTGGCGCTGATGAACTTCCAGGCGTCGCGGCTGGCCGCGCGGACCGGCCCCGACGGCATGCCGGTGCTGCTGCTCGAGCAGAACCGGCGCCGGTGGGACCGCTTCGCCATCAACCAGGGCCTGCGGGCGCTGGACGCGGCTCGTCGCATCGAACCCGCCGACCCGGGGCCCTACCAGCTGCAGGCGGAGCTCGCGGCCTGCCATTCCCGGGCGGTGGTCGCCGAGGACACCGACTGGGCGCGGATCGCCGACCTGTACGGGGCGCTCGCCCGGACCCAGCCGTCGCCCGTGGTCGAGCTGAACCGGGCTGTCGCCGTGTCGCACGCCATCGGGCCGCAGACGGCGCTCGACATCGTCGACGGGCTCGTGGACGACCCGCAGATCGCCGGTTACCACCTGCTGGCCGCGGTCCGGGCCGACCTGCTGATCCGGCTGGATCGCCTCGACGAGGCGCGCCGCGAGCTGGCCAGGGCGGCGGAGCTCACGGGCAACGAGGCCGAGCGGGGGATGCTGCTGCGGCGACTGGACGGCCTGGGCTGAGGCGCATCTCCCGTCCCCCGGGTGGGAAGCGCTGCGCGGAATCGATCGAACCCGGCGGGATTCTCGTGTCGGGCGAGTACCCTGTTCTGTCGGCCCGATCCGGCCCGGATGCGCTCCACGGTTGCGCCCGGCCGGCCGAGGGTGTTTCGGCGGAAAGGCACGCGTGACCGACTCCCAGCACGGCGAACGAGCCGGCGCGTCCATCGACGGACCGGCCGCGGGGGACACCTCCCCCGTGACCGAGGAACAGGGATACCTGACGGTCCTGTACCGGCGCCTCGACGAGCTCCGCCGGGAGCGCATCGAGCTGCGCGACCGGTACGTCAGGGACAGCGACGGCACCCCGGGCGGCCGGGTGGAGCGGGACGTGGCGTACGCGCGGCACGCCGCCGCCGTGCTGGCCCTGAACGCGGCCGAGGACCGGCTGTGCTTCGGGCGCCTGGACTACGCGCCGGGCGCCGCGGACCCGGACGACACCGACGGGCAGCGGCCCTCGATCCACGTCGGCCGGATGGGCATCTTCGAGGACTCCGGCGACCACCGGCAGCTGCTGATGGACTGGCGCGCGCCGTCCGCCCGCCCGTTCTACGTCGCGACGGCCGCCGCCCCGCTGGGCATCCGACGGCGACGGCACATCCGCACCCGCCGGCGGCGCGTCGAGTCCGTCACCGACGACTACCTCGACATCACCGGGCTCGACGCCGAGCAGCTCCCGCGCGGGGGCGCGGACGCCGGGGTGGCCGGCGAGTCGGTGCTGCTGGAGGCGCTGCTGGCACCCCGCACGGGGCGCATGCACGACATCGTCGCGACGATCCAGTCCGAGCAGGACGCGATCATCCGCGCCGACCGGGCCGGGATCGTGGTGGTGCAGGGCGGCCCCGGGACGGGCAAGACGGCCGTCGCGCTGCACCGGGCGGCGTACCTGCTGTACACCTACCGGGAGCAGCTCGCGCAGCGCGGGATCCTCATCGTCGGGCCCAATCCCACGTTCCTGCAGTACATCAGCCAGGTGCTGCCGTCCCTGGGCGAGAACGCGGTCGTGCTGTCCACGATCGGCGACCTCTTACCCGGCGTCTCGGCGCGCGCGGTCGAGGACCCGGCCGTCGCCGTGGTCAAGGGCCGGACGGCGATGACGTCGGTAGTGGCGAACGCGGTGCTGCACCGGCAGTCGATGCCGGCGCGGGCGATCGAGGTGCCGTTCGACGGCGCGCCGGACGGGGTGCTCCGCCTCGACCGCGGAATGTTGCGCGCCGCCCAGCAGCGGGCCTGGCAGTCCCGGCGTGCCCACAACCCGGCGCGCGGACCGTTCGTCCGGCGCATCGTGGACAGCCTGGTCCGCCAGGTCGCGGAGCGGCTCGGCCGCGGCCCCGACGGCGAGTTGCTCGCCACCGCAGACGATCTCGCGGTGATCCGGCAGGACCTGCAGCAGCACGACGGGCTGCGCGCCGCGATCGCCGGGCTCTGGCCGGTGCTCACCCCCCAGCGCCTGATCGCCGAGCTGCTCGCGTCCGCGGACCGGATCGAGTTCGCCGCCGCAAGCCTGCCGGCCGCGGACCGCGCGCTGCTCCGGCGCGCCGACGGCGGCGCCTTCACGGCGGCCGACGTGCCGCTGCTGGACGAGGCCGCGGAGCTGCTCGGACCGCCCCCCGCCGCGCCGCGCCGCGATGTGCTGGATCGCGACGAGATGGACGACGCGGAGAGCATTCTCGAGCTGATCGGGGCGACGGACGCGCCGGAGGACTCGTTCTCGGACGAGGCACCGCTGGTGTCCATGCTGACGGCCGCCGACCTGCGGCGGATGCACGACGAGGACGCCGACCTCAACTCCACCGCGGAACGGGCGGCGGCGGACCGGGAGTGGACGTACGGGCACGTCATCGTCGACGAGGCGCAGGAGCTCTCGCCGATGGCGTGGCGGACGGTGATGCGGCGGTGCCCGGTCCGGTCGATGACGCTGGTCGGCGACCTCGCGCAGACCTCGGACCGGTCGGGGGCGACGTCCTGGGAGCGGGCCATGCGCTCGTACGCGCGCGGGTCGCTGCGGGTCGAACAGCTGACGGTGAACTACCGCACGCCCGCGGAGATCATGGCAGTGGCCGAACCCATCCTGGCCGCGATCGACCCCGCGATGTCTCCGCCGACGTCGATCCGGGCGGGCGGCCAGCTGCCGTGGCACCGGTCGGTGGCCGCCGACGAACTGCCCGCCGCGGCCGCCAAGGCGGTCGTCGAGTCCGGCTTCGGCGCGCCCACCCTCGCCGAGGCGCCGCTCGAGCCGGGGGACATGGCCGGCACGCTCGCCGTGATCGTGCCGCCCGCCCTGCGGGCGGCGATCGCCGAGGCCGTGCTCCCGCCGCTCGACCCCGGCGACGACGACCTGCGCCGCGGGGTGGTCGTGCTGACCGTGGCCGAGGCCAAGGGCCTCGAATTCGACCAGGTCATCGTCGTGGAACCGGCGGCCATCGCGGAGTCGGGGCCGCACGGGCTGAACGACCTGTACGTGGCGGTCACCAGGGCGACCCAGGGGCTGGGCGTGCTGCACGCGCGGCCGCTGCCCAGCGTGCTCAACCGGCTGGCCTGACGCCCCGGACCGTCACCCGGCGGGCACCCCGGGCGCGCCGGCCGGGCCCAGCGTCCGGATCAGTTCGGCCCGGTTGCGGCAGCCGAACTTGGTGAGCGTCGACCGGACGTGGGACTCGATCGTCCGCTCGCTGAGCACCAGCCGGTCGGCGATCTCGCGGTTCGACAGTCCGGCGACGACGAGGTCGGCGACCTGTCGCTCGCGCGGGCTGAGCGGATCCGTCTGCCGCCGGGCCGCCGTCAGCTCCAACAGGAGCGCGTCGGCCTTGGCGAGTGGCCCGGGCATGCCCATCCGCCGGAATTCCCGCGCCGCCGACGCGGCCAGCTCGTCCGCCTCGCGCCGGGTGGCGTCCGGGTGGGCGGCACGGTCGGCCGCGCGCGCCAGCACGCCCGCGAGCCCGAGCCGGGCCAGCGCGAGCTCGGGGGCCGCGCCGAGCGCCTCGTCCCGCGACACGGCCTCCCGGAACGCGTCCGCCGCCTCGGCGAGCCGGCCTGCGAGGGCCAGGGCCATGGCCAGCTCCCGGGACAGCGATCCGGTGAAGTACGCGGTACTGATGCCGCCACCGCCGGGCACGGCGGTGTACGGCCGCACCTGCTCGACGAGCCGATCGGCCGTCTCCCGATCTTCGAACGCCTCGGCCATCGAGAGCAGCATCCGGATGACCGGCGCGCGCGGCCGCCCGTACCGGTCGGGGTCGAGCGCGGCGAGCCGCCGGTAGACCGGTTCCGCCCGGGCGCGCCGGTCCGTCAGCACGAGCAGGGTCCCGCGCAGGCAGTCGGTGAGCACGTCGGGTGGCGCGTTGTCGAGTGCGGCGGGGTAGTCGGCCGGCATGTCGGCGGCGCTGCCGCGCAGCAGCGCGACCTCGTGCGCGGCCGCCAAGGACAGGACGACCGCCGTGAAGTCGCCCGAGGCCTCGGCGATCGCCGTCGCCTCGTCGTTGAGGGCGGGGACCCGATCGAACTCGCCGTGCAGGATCGCCAGTGCGACGCGCGCCCTGAGCAGGTGCCACCTCGCCAGCGGCAGTTCCGTCTGGTCGGCGATGCCCTGCACCCGCATCACGGCGTGCTCCACGATGTCGAGCCGACCGAGCTGGATGGCGCCCTGCATGCGCCAGCTGTGCGCGACGACGGCGCCGACCGGCTGACCGAGCATGGTCGCCTGCTCGACGGCGAGGTCGCCCAGCTCGAGGAAACGGTCCGCGGAGCCGTATTCCGGAAGGGCCATCACGGCGGCGCGGGCCGCATCGAGCAGCGCACGCGGGTCGCCGCTGGACCGGGCGAGGTCCATGGCCCGGTCGACGAACGAGTCCGCCGGAGTGGTCGGCCCCTCGGCCAGCGTCACCGTCGCGATCTGCGAGAGCAGCCGGGATCGGGTCGCATCGTCCAGCACGGGTCGGGGCGATTCCTCGTCGGCGCGCAGCGCGTCCCGGCAGAGCGCCGTCACCACCTCGGTGACCTGCGGATAGGTCACCCAGCGCACGACGAGCGCGGCCGCCGCCATGAGGTCGGCCCGGCCGGCGAGGCTCGCCCGCTCGGACGCGCCGGTGGCGGCCGCGAGCGCGGCGTCGTACCGCCCGGCCAGATAGTGCGCCTCGGCGAGCGTGATACCCGACGCGGCGACGTCGGCCGGCGGCGCGCCGGCGGCGGCGAGCGCCGTGACCGCGCGCTCCGCGTGCCTGGCCATGTCGACGTAGGCGAGCGCGCGGCGCGCCTGTTCGGCGGCGCCCAGCCACCACCGCGCCGCCCGGAGCGCGCCGTCCGCGTCCGGGCCGGCTTGATCCCAGTGGGCAGCGACGAGGGCGGGGGGATCGCCGCGGGACTCCAGCGCGAGCGCCGCGCCGCGATGCAGCTCGCGGCGCCGGGTCGGCGGCACCGCCGCTGCGAGCCGATCGCGGACCAGCTCGTGCACGAAGACGTAGCCGCCGGCCTCCGTGGCGACCAGCAGGTTCGCCGCCTCGGCTCGCCGGATCGCCGCGATCACGTCGGACTCGGCGATGCCGGCCGCGCCGGCGACCAGGTCCACGTCCACGTCGGCGCGCACCGCGGCCATCAGGTGCAGAATCTCGAGCGTCGCCGGGTCGAACCCGCGGGTGAGTCCCGCGACGAGCTGGTCGACGTCGCCCGCGGCCGCGGCCCGACCGGGGCGCGCGGCGGACAGCAGCAGGGGCAGCCCGCCGCTCCGCCGGTGCACGGCGACGGCCGAGTCGGCGGCCGCGGTGGCGGGATCGGCGGCGGGGTCGACGCGCCGCAGGAACTCCCCGATCTCGGCGACGCCGAGCGGCTCGAGGCCGATGGTCAGCACGCCGTCCCGGCGGCCGAGATCACCGGCTCCTCCTGAAGAGTCGTCCGGGCGAGCCGTGCCGACGACCACGCACGCGGCGTGCGCGAGCTGCGGGGCGAGCACGTCCAGCAGCCGCAGCGTCTCGGCGTCGGCCCAATGCAGGTCCTCCAGCACGAGCACGATCTGTCCCGCGTCGGCCACGGCCAGCAGCGCCTCCGCGACGCGGCCGAGCCGGTTCATCCCCTCCCAGGCGATCGCCGTCGCGTCGCCCGGCACTTCCCCTCCGCGGCCGTCCACGCCGAGGGGCTCGTCCAGGCGTTCGCGCAGGGCCCGGATCGCGTCGCCGCGGCTCGGGTCCGCGGAACGCTGCAGGCCGAGCAGCGCCTGCCGGACCGGCCAGAGCGGGGGCGCGGGCTCGCCACGGCTGTCGCCGCGGCCGATCGCCGCGACGGCCGGACCGCCCGCCAGCGCCTCCGCGACGAGTCGGGTCTTCCCGATGCCGGCGGGCCCTCGCACGAGCACGATCCCGCCGCGGCCCGCGGCGCCGTCGGCGATGCGCCCACGGAGTTGGCCCAGCTCCGCCGAGCGGCCGACGAAGGGTGCTCGCACGTGGCTGATCATCGCAGGTCAGCGACCTGCCCCCTGGGATTCAGTGGCGGGCTTCGGTGGCCGTACTGAAGTGCCGCCGCGCGGCCGGGCCGACGCTGACCGGGACAGCTCGCCCCGATCGGAAGGATGCCGCCATGCATCTCACAACGCTCGCCCTGACCGGACTCGACCCGTCGTCCGACGACTGGTTGGCGGGGAGCGTGGCGCGCTGCACCGCGCTCGCGCCCGGCGGCCGCGTGCTGATCGCCCGGACGCTCGGCGGCGATGCGGCCGGCATGTCCGGCGTCGCGCTGATCCTGCACGACGGGCCGGCGGGCGACGCCGACGTCGCCGACGCGGGAGGCGCCGCGGGCGCGGCGGCGACCTACGACCTGATCGCCACGAACGCCGGGGTCGGCGCCGGTCCCGGCCGCTACGTGTCGATCCTGACGTTCGATGGTCCGCTCACCGCCGGCTGGCTCGACGCGGCCGAACGGGCGGGCCGGGAGCGTGTCTGGCCGGCGCTGGCCGACCTGCCGGGTCAGGTCGCGGCGTTACAGGCGGGCACCGTCCGGGGCGGACTGGTCAGCGTCACGATCGCGCGCGACGTCGAGGTTTTCGAGGAGATGCGCCGCCGGGTGTTCGCGACCCGCCTGCTGCCCTGGGAGGACCCGTCGATGATCCACGGGCCTGACCGGGTGGACGTGCTGCGCATCGTGCACTCGGACGTGCCGTTCCTGCCCGCCGACCGTCAGCTGGGCGTCGCGGGCTGACCGCCCCGAGCCCACCCTGCACGCCCGACCCCGCCGGAGTCCCCCGATCACCCCCTCTGCTCGTCTCATCTGCTGTTGATCATGGCAATATTCACGGCATTCGTGCCTGTTTGTCCGATTGGGCCGTGAATATCGTCATGATCAACAGCGGAAAGGGGAGAGCAGGGAGGTCGGCGACGGAGGTGGTGTGGATTGGGGCGATCGACGGGGGCGGCGGCCGCGATCGGCGGTCAGCGGCCCGGCGGCGCCCCACGCGGACGCAGGCGGACGCCGGGCAGCTCGGGTGCCGGCAGCGGTCGCCCCTCGTAGCCGGGCACCGGTCCGAATCGCGGGTCCGCGAGAACGGCTCTGCCGCCGCCGATCTCGGACTGCCACTCGTCGCGGAACGCGACGATCTCCTCGTGGCTGCGGCCGATGAAGTTCCACCACATGACGATCCGCTCGCCCAGCGGCTCGCCGCCCAGCAGCAGCGCGCGGGCCGGTTCGCCGACGCCGGCAGAGAGCTGGAGCTCCCGCCGGCCCGGCGGGAGATAGGCCAGGTGCGCGGTCGGCACCGGTACGCCGTCCACCCGCACGTCTCCTTGGTCGACGAGGACCCCGTGCTCGTAGGCCGTCTCCAGCGGGAGCCTGACCGTGCTGCCCGGCCGCAGCGTCAGCTCCGCGCCGAGCAGCGGGGAGAACGTCGTCGCGGCCGAGTGCTGCCCCAGCCAGGAGCCGAGGAACACCGCGATCGTCAGCCCGTCGTCGACCGCGGCAGCGGGGATGACGTGCTCGAACGCCGGCGCGGTGTGCCGGTCCGAATCGGGAAGGGCCACCCACAGCTGCACGCCGTGCAGGGTGGTGGTGGTCGCGGTCGACACCTCGGAGTGGGCGATGCCGCGCCCGGCCGTCATCAGGTTCATCTCGCCCGGCCGGACCAGCCGGTGCGAGCCGAGGCTGTCGCGGTGCTCGATCTCGCCGGCGAACAGCCAGCTCACCGTCTGCAGGCCGGTGTGCGGATGCGGCGGCACCCGCATCCCGCCGGTCTCCGCGACGTCCTGCGGCCCGTAGTGATCGGCGAAGCACCAGCCACCGATCAGCGAGCGCTGCTTGGTCGGCAGGGTGCGGCGGACCGTCATCGCCCTCGGCCCGCCGAGCGGCACGTCCCGCGGCCCGAGCACCTCGGTGCCCGCCTCCCGGTCGGGCAAACCCGAGCTGCGGCAGACGATCTCCGCGGGATCGAGCTCGGTGTTCGTCATCCGTCGAGGGTAGTCCCGCGAGCGCGGATCATCTCGGGTACGGCGGGGCGAGCCGGGCGCGCAGGTCGATCAGGTGCTTCGCGTGGGTTTCCAGCCGGCGGTCCTCGTCGGTGGCCGGGCGCCAGCGCGGGATCTGCGCGGCCCGGGCCTGCGCGTCGAGCGCGACGAAGATCGTCAGGCAGTGGGTGGTCAGCACCAGGTCGTCGGGCGAGCGCGGATCGCCGGAGCGGACGTTCACCGAGACGTGCATGCTGCGCCGGCCGGTGTACAGCAGGCGCGCGTCGACCTCGACGAGGTGCCCGATCATGATCGGCTTGTAGAAGCGGATGCCGCCGGAGTACGCGGCGACGCAGTGCTCGCTGCCGGACCAGCCGACCGCGCAGACGTAGGCGGCCTCGTCGATCCAGCGCATCACCGTGCCGCCGTGCGTCTTGCCACCCCAGTTCACGTCGGTGGGCGCCGCCAGGAACCGGAGCGTCGCGGCGGGCGCGCCGGTGTCCGCGGTGTAGACCTGCTCGCGCATCGCGGACTCGATCGCGGCGCGGACCTCGGTCTTCTCCTGCGCGATCGCGTCGCGCTCGCGGTCGTCGTCGGTGACGGGGATCCACGGCGGAACCTCCACGGGCCGGCCGCCCTCCCCGACCGCCACGAAGATCACGGTGCAGGAGGTGGCCAGCTCGAACGTGCCGACCTGCGGGTCCGCGGACGAGACCGACACCTCGATGTGCATGCTGGACCGTCCGGTGTGCACCAGCACGGCCCTGGTCTCGACCAGCTCGCCCGACGAGATCGGCCGGGAGAACATGATGTTGCCGACGTACACCGTCACGCAGTAGGTCCGGCTCCAGCCGACAGCGCACGCGTACGCCGCCTTGTCGATCCACTCCAGCACCCGGCCGCCGGCCACCCGCGCCTCGCCGAGGGCGGCGACCTCGGTCGGGGTGGCCAGGAAGCGCAGCACCACCTCGCGTGAACCAGTGCTCATCTCGTCCCCTCGCGCTCCGCCCGGTCCCGGATCGGCTCGGCCCGGGCCGGCTGGACCGGGACCGCCTGATCCTCTCGCGCGAGGCGGATTCCGGCCCGCCGCGCGCGCCGCCCGCCGGGCCGTGCGACGGCCGGTGCGCCGGTGGGACCGTGGGTACTGTCAGCTCACCGGCAGCGTCCGCCGGTCCGCAGCGGGCGGAGGTGAGGGATGCGCATCCGGGCCGTGGGTGACTGGTCGCTGGCGCGGCGGATCCTCCTGCTGCAGGCCGTGATCCTCGTCGTCGTCATCGGCGCGGCACTCGCCGCGCTGCTCTGGGACACCGACGCGGAGACCGAGCGGCAGACCGGGGAGCGGGTCACCGCGGTCGCCACCACGGTCGCGGCGGCACCCACCGTGGTCTCCGCCGTGACGGCCACATACCCCGCCGGTCAGGAGATCTCGGCGCCGTCCGCGGCGCTGCAGCCGTACGCGGAGCAGGTGCGCCGGCAGACCCGCGCGGACTTCGTGGTGATCATGAGACCGGACGGCATCCGCTACACCCACCCCGACCTGACGCAGATCGGCCAGCCGTACCGCGGCTCGCGCGACGTCGCCCTCGCCGGCGGCGTCGGCGTGGAGACCTACACCGGCACGCTCGGTCCCTCGCGGCGGGCGATCGCGCCCGTTCTCGACGACTCCGGTGAGATCGTGGCGCTGGTGTCGGTGGGCATCACCGTGGACCACGTCGACGACGCCACCAACCGCCGCCTGCTGGTGCTCGCCGCCATCGCCGTCGGCGCGCTGCTGCTCGGCATCGCCGGCGCCATGCTCATCTCCCGCTGGGTGCGGCGCCAGACCCTCGGCATGGGCACCCGCGAGCTGGCCCGGATGTTCACGTACTACGACGCGGTGCTCGCGTCGGTGCACGAGGGCATGCTGCTGCTCGACCGCGACGGGCGGATCGTCAGCGTCAACGCCGAGGGGCGACGGCTGCTCGGCGTGGACGAGCGGATCCTCGGATCGACGGCGGCCGGCGCCGGCTTCCCCGCGCACCTCGCGCAGCTCGTCGACGACCCCTCGCCGCTCACCGACGAGCTCGTGCTCACCGACGACCGCGTACTCGTCCTCACCCGCCGGCCGGTCATCGTGCAGGGGGCAGCGGTCGGCGCCGTGGTCACCCTGCGGGACCACACGGAGATCGAGGCGCTGACCGGCGAACTCGATCGGGCGCAACGGTTCTCGGACGCATTGCGGGCGCAGGCGCACGAGTCGGCCAACCGCATGCACACGGTGATCTCGCTGATCGAGCTCGGCGAGGCGGGCCACGCGCTCACCTTCGCGGTGGGCGAGCTCGCGACCGCGCAGACGCTCGCCGACGGAGTGGTCGACGGCGTCGGCAACCCGGCGGTGGCGGCCATCCTGCTCGCCAAGTCGGCCCAGGCCGCGGAGCGCGGCATCGAGTTCGCGGTGACGCCCGGTTCGGTGCTGCCGCCGGACGTCGCGCCCGACCACGAGCTGGTGACGATCCTCGGCAACCTGCTGGACAACGCGTTCGACGCGGTCGCCCCTGTGGTCGACCGCCAGCGCCGTGTGGAGGTCGGCAGCGCGCTCACGACGGCGCTGGGCGGGGAGGAAGGCGCGCGCATGGACGTCGCGAACAACGACAGCGCCGCTCCGGAGGAGGGCGGCAGCCCGGGCGACGGCGTCCGGATCGTGGTGAGCGACACCGGCCCCGGCCTGACCGCGGAGCAGGCCCGCTCTGCGTTCACCGCGGGCTGGTCGACCAAGCAGGCGCGCGGGCCCGCCGGAAACCGCGGCCTCGGCCTCGCGCTGGTCGCGCAGGCGGTCGGGCGCTGCGGCGGCACCGTGCACGTCGAACCCGGCCAGGGCGCGAGATTCGTGGTGTGGCTGCCGCTTCCGACCGCACCCTCCCCGGACGGGGGGGCGACCCGGGACAAAGAGCGGAGCGCCGGCGCGACTCGCGGAGGGTCGGACCAGCAGCCGGTCGGCGGTCGTCCGGGGTGAGCATCCAGGTGCTGGTGGTCGAGGACGAGCCGATCGCCGCCCGCGCGCACCGCGCGTACGTCGAGCGGGTCCCCGGATTCGCCGTCGCCGGGGTGGCGCATTCGCGGATCGAGGCCGAGCGGGCGCTCTCGCGGGGCGGGGTCGACCTGGTGCTGCTGGACCTGCACCTGCCCGACGGCAACGGGCTCGACCTGTTCCGCCGGGTGCGCGCGGCCGGATCGATGGTGGACGTGATGATCGTGTCGTCGGCGCGGGACGCCGATGTCGTGCGCGCGGCGGTCGCCCAGGGCGCGGTGCAGTACATCATCAAGCCGTTCGTTTTCGCGGCGCTACGGGACCGCCTGATGTCCTACCGCGACTTCCGCGAGCAGGTGCACGGCGGCGAGGACGTGGATCAGGACGCCGTGGACCGCGCGATCGCCCTGCTCCGCAGCCCGGTCGGCAGTGGGCTGCCCAAGGGCGTGACCCAGGAGACGCTCGCCATCGTGATCGGCGCCCTGCGCGAGTTCGGCGAGGCGTCCGCCGCCCAGGTGGGCGAGTTCCTGGGGGTCTCCCGGATCACCGCGCGCCGCTACCTCGAGCACCTCGCCGACACCGGTGCCGCCGAGCGCACCCAACGCTACGGGCAGGTCGGCCGGCCCGAGACCCGCTACCTGCTGCGCCGGCCGGACTGAGACCCCGGCGCCGGGCAGGGTTTCCAGGGCGGACCGCCGAGGTGCGGGCGTCCGGCCGCACCGGCCGCGGGTCGCCGCACCAGGCTCCGGACCGTTGTCCGGAGGACCGAAATCCGGTGCGGGACGGCCGACCGTGCCGAGCCGCCTACGCGACCGCGACGCCCGACTCCAGCATGGTGACGCGCAGCAGCAGCGCCGCCTCCGGCCCGATGATCCCGTCGACCAGGGTGATCAACCGGTCGACGAACGCGCCGCCGTGCTGCGGCTCGTCCTGGTCGGATCCCGAGCCGGCCAGGTGGTGGGCGAGCTCGTGCAGCACCACCAGCTCGCGCAGCGCCCAGGCCGCGTTCGCCCGGTAGCCGGGCACCGCGATCACCGCCGGATCGCGCTCGTAGTGCGCCTGCGCGTCGCCTGCCCGCTCGCGGACCTGCACCGGGACCGCCGCCCTGGCCCACTGCGCGCGGACCCAGGACAGTGCCAGGACCCGGTCCACGTAGTCCTGCACCGAGTCAGCGGAGGCGAACCGGCGCTCCACGGGGAGCGTCAGCCGGGACCCGGCCACGTCGACTGTGGGGTACCTCGCCGACCGGTCGAAGATCCGGTGCACCAGATGCTCGGCGTCGTACACCTTGGCACGCTGACTGTCTCGCTGGGCCGCCATCGCAACCGCACGCCGCGTCAGTCGGCGCCGATCGCCGGCCGCACGCCGCCGATCTCCTTCTCGGAGCCCAACCTGGCCCGGCGGCCGGCGCGGTCGCCCGCGCGCCGGGACCGCTCGGAGTACCCCCCGGTGGCCCTGGTGCCGCTCCAGGTGCCGCGCGCGGTGGAGTGTGCGCGGTAGTGATCGGCGAGCTCCAGCTCCCGCTCCCGCAGGGCCAGCGCGACCCCGCCCGTCGCCGACTCCGGCGCGGCCGCCGGACCGGCGGGTGCCTCGCGCGCGACGGCCTGCCGCTCGGCCTCCTGTCGCGCCTGCGCCAGGCGCTCGCCGATCCGGGCGGCGAACGCGAGCTGGAAGTTGATGCGCGCCGTCGTCGCATGCACCGGCCGTTCGACCACCTCGTACCGGTAGGTGGTGCGCCCCGACCAGCGGTGATAGCGCTCGGAGCCGGGCACCCTGACCTCGGACGTGACGCGCTCCTGGGCGTAGTCGCCCGACTTGATGTAGGCGTCGGACGCCCGGACCATCTGCACGACCAGCGAGCTGTAGATCGCTTCGGTGGTGTCGAGGTCGGTCTCGAACCCGTAGGCGTAGACCCGGGTCGAGTCACGGGCGATGTCACACGTCAGGTTGTTCGCCCGCCCGATGGCCAGGAACAGCTGGACGTACGTCTTCAGGCCGCGCTTGCCGGCGTCGCCGACGGTGACGGTGCGCTGGGTCGGCGTGGCCCGCCGCTCGGTCCGCGCGGTGTGCGATCGGGCCACCGCCAGGTCCACCGCCGCGAGCGTGGCCAGCCGCTGCGCGGCCTGCAGGAACGCGTCGGCTTCGTGCTCGTTGTCGGTGCTCTCCGCCTTGCGCAGCAACGCCGCGATCCGCGCGAGATCCTTGTCCGCCATCCGTTCTCCCACGCTGTCGCCGCCCCGCTCCGATCCACCGCGCGACCCGGACGGGGCGTCATCCGAGTCGCCGAGCTGGCGCCGCCATCCCCGAGTGCTGCGCCAGGAGCATGCCAGCGGCCACCGACAGTCTTCCCGACGCGCGGCGCGCTCCCGCGCAGGTCGCCCGGCTACGGCACGGCGACCCCGGTCGCCGCCACGCACGCCGCCCAGAGCCGCTGCCGGGCGCCGGGATCGTCCGCCTGCCACGGCAGGTAATGGGTCGGCCGCGGCCGCCGGTCGTGCCAGAACAGGCCGGTGCTGCGCCCCGGCTCCGGCGCCGCGGCGAGCCAGACGATCGTGTCGGCGCCGCCCTCGGGCGTGCGCAGGATCGGCCGGGCGACCTTGTCGAACGTCGGCAGCGAGTCGGTGACGCCGGGGGTGTTCGCCCATCCCGGATGCATGCTGTGCACTGTCGGATCGGCCGGCTCGTCGAACGCGGCCGCGAGCTGCTCGGCCAGCACCACCTGCATGCGCTTGGTCTTCGAGTAGGCCCGCGCGCCCTTGTACTCGCCCTGCTCGTACTCCAGGTCGGCCGCCGGCAGTGGCGCGCTGTACATCCCGCCGGACGACACGAAGATCACCCGGCCGTCGCCGTCGGCGCAAAGCGCGTCCCGCAGGCGCAGCGTCAGCAGGTACGGGCCGAGAACATGGGTCGCCAGCGCCAGCTCGTGCCCCTGCGGGGTGGTCGTGCGCTCGGGCGGCAGAACGCCCGCGCTGTGCACCAACGCGTGCACGGCGCCCGTGGATGCGCCGATCGAGGTCACCAGGCCGTCGATCGCGTCGAGGTCGCTGATGTCCGCCTCGTGCGCGAGGAGGTCCGCCCTGGTGTCCCGCACCCGGATCTCGGCGACCGCGTCGCCCAGCCGCGACAGGTTGCGGCCGACCAGGTGCACGCGCGCGCCGAGCGCGGCCAGCCGGGCCGCGGTGGCCTTGCCGAGCCCCGAGCTCGCCCCCGTCACCACGACGTCGACCGGCCGGTCGAAGCGCGGCGGGTCGTCGGGCCACCACGCGCGCCGGACGAACGGCCCGATCCGGCTATACCCGGGGACGATCAGCTTGTCCAGGGCCGTGTCGACGGCGCCGGTCAGCACATTCAGGGTGGACGCAGCGGCGCCGGGGAGGTTCGGGCTCATGTGCGCCCATGGTAGGCACGGCCTAGCGCCACCCAGGCCGCGCCGTAGTAGGTCGGGTGGGAGAGCTCGTGCTGGGCGGCGGCCTCGAGCAGCCGGGCCGTGCCGGCGGCCGCCGGACGTCGCGTCCCCGAACCGGATCGCGCATGCTGGCAGTGTGACCGTCCGGGGATCAGCGCGCGCCCGTCGGCCTGCTCCGACGGTGCGGGAACTCGCCGCGGCCACGCCGGTCGCGCGGGACCGGGTGGTGGACCTCGTCCGGATCGCCGCCGTCGCGGTCGTCGTCATCTGGCACACGACGCTGTCGCTGCTGTATTTCTCCGGCGGCCGGCTCGAGATGCCCAACCCGATCGACAGCGTCCCGGACGGCTGGGTGGCGACGTGGCTGCTGCAGGTGATGCCGGTGTTCTTCGCGGTCGGCGGGTACGTGCACCTCACGGCCTGGCGCTCGGCGCCGTCCGCCGGTGCCTTCCTGCGCCGTCGCGCGGTGCGGCTCGGGCGCCCGCTGCTGCCGTTCGTGGCGGTGTGGGCCGCCGTCGAGGCAGCGCTGCTGATCGCCGGTCGCCCGCCGCTGCTGGTCACGGCGCCGGGCGTGCTCGCGCCGATGTGGTTCCTGCTGGTCTACGCGGGCGTCGCGCTGCTGGTGCCGTGGACGGCGCGCCTGCACGACCGGTGGGGTCTCTGGGTGCCGGTGGTGGGCGCGGCGCTGGTGGCGGGACTGGACGCGCTCCGGCTGGCCGGTGTCCCGCTGGTCTGGCTGGTGTCCACCGGGCTGGTCTGGGTGCTCTGCCATCAGCTCGGCTACCTGTGGCGCGACGGCATGCTCGGCGACGGCCCGCGCACCGGCCTGCCGATCGCGGCGGGCGCGGTCGTCGGGCTGATCCTGTGCACCGGCCCCGGCCCGTACCCGCCGTCGATGGTGTCGACCGCCACCCAGGAGTCGAACCTGCTGCCGGCCACGCCGCCCGTGCTGCTGGTGTGCCTTCTGCAGGTCGGCCTCGCGCTGGCGCTGCGGCCGTGGCTCGCGCGGCTGCTGCGGCGCCCCCGCTGGTGGCGACCCGTGGTGGCGGCGAACGCGGTGACGATGAGCGTCTATCTGTGGCACATGACCGCGGCGATGGTCGTCGTCGGCGCCTACGCCTGGCTGGTCGGGCCGCTGCCGACGCAGCCGACCGCGGCGTGGTGGTGGACACGGCCGCTCTGGCTGGCCGCCGTGCTCCTCGTGCTGGCCGGGATCGTCGCGCTCGTCCGCCGCTTCGAGCTGCCGCCCGCGCCCCGCGAGGGTGCTCGGCGCGCGCCCGGATCGGTCCGGGCGGCGCCTGAAGGTGGTGGGCAAGGGGGGAGTTGAACCCCCACGTCCTTTCGGACACACGGACCTGAACCGTGCGCGTCTGCCATTTCGCCACTTGCCCGAGTGACGCCGCACAGGCTAACACGCTGGCGGGGGCCGATTCCCGGTCGGCGGGCGACCGCGGTAACCGGCTCACGGCGACCCGACCCGCACCGGTTTCGGGCGCCCCCACCGGGCGGTACCGGGGGTGGTACACGCCCCCAGGAAGCGGTGCTGACACGCGCGTGTTCCCGCCCCGCGCGCGGGGGCGCCGGCCGAGGGGCGGTGGAAGGTCGCCGAACCGGCGCAACCAGCAACGACGCCAGGCGTCCCCACTACGATCGCGCTCAGGATCAATCGATGACGGTTGCCCCGGCACTGGTGCCCTCTGCGGGAGCCGGGCGCCCGGGCGGCGGGAGTCGGGGACGACAGACCGACCGGCCAGCAGCCGCGTCCGACCGCAGGAGGTGAGGCCATGCGCGTCATCCAGAGCTTCGAACGCAAGCTCCAGGGCGCCGTCGGCAACACCTTCGCCCGGTTGTTCGGCGGCACCGTCCAGCCCGCCGAGGTCGCCGACGCCCTGCAGCGCGAGGCGGCCGACCACGTGCAGCGGCAGGACGGCCACGTCATCGCCCCGAACTCGTTCCGGGTCCGGCTCGGTCCGACCGACCGCCAGGTGCTCGGGGCCGACGAAGCGAGTGTCGCCTCGGCGCTCTCGGACATGATCCGGGAGTATCTGCAGGACCAGAACTGGCAGACGTTCGGCGAGGTCGAGGTGTCCCTCGAGCAGTCCGACGTGCTGCACACCGGTCAGTTCCGCATCACCTCGATCGTCGATCCCGACGTCGACCGCCGTCCCTCGAAGGATCAGCCTCGAGACGCCAGAGCAGGAGTGGGTCGCATGAGCCAGCCACCCGCCGACCAGGACCGCGACCCGCAGGCCGGGCAGCCCCGCGGTCCGGAGCAGCAGTACGGCCAGGGCTATCCACCGGGCTACGGCCCACCGGGGCAGTCCAACCAGCCCGGGCAGTACAACCAGCCGGGCCAGGGCGGCCAGCCGGGCCAGGGCGGCCAGTACCCGCAGGGTCAGCCCGGTCAGGGCTACCCGGCGCCGCAGGGTGGCCAGGCCTGGGACCAGCAGCAGCCGGGCCAGGGTGGCTGGGAGCAGCAGCCCGGGCAGGGTGGTGGCTACCAGCAGCCGGGCTACCCGCCGCAGCAGTACCCGCCGGGCCAGCAGGGCTGGGGGCAGCCGGGCTACCCGCAGCAGGGCTACCCGCAGCAGGGACCGCAGGGCGGCCAGCAGGGCTGGGACCCGAACCGGCAGAACTACGGCCAGCCGTATCCGCAGCAGTACGGCGCTCCGCAGGAGGTCGTCGCCACGCTGTCCGTCGACGACGGCTCCGGACGCACCTACCAGTTGCAGCGCGGCTCGAACGTGATCGGCCGCGGGCAGGACGCCGCGTTCCGGTTGCCGGACACGTCGGTGTCCCGGCGGCACGTCGACGTCTACTTCGACGGCCAGGCCGCGGTGCTGCACGACCTCGGCTCGACGAACGGCACCACGGTGAACGGCTCGTCCGTCCAGACCTGGCAGCTCGCCGACGGCGACGTCATCCACATCGGCCACTCGACGGTCGTGTTCTCGAGCAGGTACTGACGCGCCGTGCCAGCGCTCATCCTCCAGCTGACCAGGGTGGGATTCCTGATCCTGCTCTGCCTGTTCGTGCTGGCCGCCATGCGGGTGATCCGCACGGACCTGCGGGTCGCCGGTGAGGCCCGCGGGCCGTCGCCGGGCCTGCGCCGCGGCGGCCAGGCGATGCAGCCGGCGGCCGCCCGGATGGTGCCGTCGCTGCTGGTGGTGACCGCTGGGACGATGGCCGGCACCCGGTTGCGGCTGGGGCCCGGGCCGATCCTCATCGGCCGCGCCGAGGACAGCACGCTCGTGCTCGACGACGACTACGCCTCCACCCGGCACGCCCGGATCACGCAGCAGGGCCAGGAGTACTTCCTGGAGGACCTCGGCTCGACCAACGGCACCTACCTGGACCGGGCCAGGGTGACGATGCCGACGCCGGTGCCGGTCGGGGTGCCGATCAGGATCGGCCGCACGGTCATCGAGTTGCGTCCATGAGCGAGCGACAGCGAGCGAATCATCGGCGCATGAGCGAGCGACAGCGAGCGAATCATCGGCGCCATGAGCGAGCGACAGCGAGCGAATCATCGGCGCCCCGAGCGAGCGGGCGGTATGACGCACCAGCTCGCGTTCGCCGCACGCTCGGACCGGGGGCTGATCCGCTCCAGCAACCAGGACTCGGTCTACGCCGGCCAGACGCTGCTCGTCGTCGCGGACGGCATGGGCGGTCACGCGGCCGGCGACATGGCGTCCCGGCTCGTCGTCTCCTCGTTCCTGCCGCTCGACCAGCGCGAGCCGGGCGGCGACCTGCTGCGCGCGCTGGCCAGGGCCACCCGGGACGGCAACGCGGCGATCGCCAACGTGGTGCACGACAACCCGGAGCTCGACGGGATGGGCACCACGGTCACCGCGCTGCTGTTCGACGGCGGCCGGCTCGGCCTCGCACACGTCGGCGATTCGCGGGCCTATCTCTATCGGGACGGCGTCCTGCACCAGCTGACGCACGACGACACCTTCGTCCAGTCGCTCATCGACGACGGCCGGATCACCCAGGAGGAGGCGTCGCACCACCCGCAGCGGTCGCTGCTGCTGCGCGCCCTGAACGGCACGGACGTCGACCCCTCGCTGACCATCCGCGAGGTGGCCGTCGGCGACCGCTACCTGATCTGCAGCGATGGCCTGCCGGGCGTCGTCTCCGCCGAGGCGATCGCGGACGCGCTGGCCAACCCCGATCCGGACGCCACGGCCGACGCGCTCATCCAGCTCGCGCTGGTCGGCGGCGGCCCGGACAACATCACGGTGATCGTCGCCGACGTCGTCGACACCGGCGTCGGGACCGGTCCGACCGAGGCGCAGGCCGAGGTCGACCCGGACGCCACCGGGCCGATCGGTTCCGTCAGCTCGGTGCGGGTCACCCAGGAGATGCCGCGGGTGCCGCTGCCGGCGATTCCCGAGGACACCCCGGCGCCACCGGTGTACGCCGCCGACGACGAGGGCGTTGATCCCGACGGCGGCGCGAACGCCCCGACGAGCCCCATCCCGGTGAGCGGCCCGCCCGCCCACCGGCGGCGGCGCGGCATCACCATCAGCGCGCTCGTGCTGGTCGGGATCGGCGTGATCGCGCTGATCGGGTCCTTCTTCTGGGTGCGCAGCCAGTACTTCGTCGGCGCCTCGGACGGGCAGGTCGTGGTGTACCGCGGGGTGGACGGGTCGGTGCTGGGCATCCGGCTCTCCTCGGTCCAGGAGGGCTCCTGCGAACCCGGGCTGAACGGCTGCGCGCCGCTGCTGGTCGACGACCTGCAGCCGGCCGCCCGCGACCAGGTCATCGCCGGCATCCAGGCCGGCACGCTCGACGACGCCCGCAACGTCGTGTCCCGGCTCGCCGGGCAGATGCTCCCCGAGTGCCCGCCCGCCACCGGCTCCTCGACGACCACCTCCTCCATCACCCCGTCGCAGACCAGCGCGCCGACCACCCGCGCGACGCCGACCACCGCCCTGAGCTCGGGATCCGCCGGCACCGCCGGAGCGCCGCCGGTCGTCTCCCTTCCCCCGCCCGGCGCGGCGACGGGCCTGACGCCGGCCGGCCCGTCGGGCACCGACCTGGCCCCCGGCGAGGGCGGCCTCCCCGGCGCGGACGGCTCCGCCGCGCTGACCACCGTCGGCACGCTGAGTTCCGGGCCCCCGACGACCTTCTCCAGCACCAGCGGCAGCCCGCTGCCCACCCGCACCCCCGAGCCCGGCGTCACCTGCCGGCCCGGGAAGTGAGCGGACCCGGACATGAGCGCATCCCCAGCACCACCCGGCGCCGCCGACGCGATCCCCGACGACCGCGTGCGCGGCCGCCGGCGCCCGCGCACCGGCCGGGCGGCCGAGTTGTGGCTGCTGATCTTCGCGGCGATCATCGTGACGTCCGCGCTGGTGATCGTGGAGCTCAACCAGAACCGCTCGCTGAGCTGGACTCTCGCCTACTACGGCGCCGGATACCTGGCGGCGCTGGCGATCGCGCACCTGCTGGTGCGCCGGTACGCCCCGTACGCCGACCCGCTGCTGCTGCCGATCGTCGCGCTGCTCAACGGCATCGGGCTGGTGATGATCTACCGGCTCGACCTGGCCAGGACCGTCGCCGCGATCAACCGCGGCGAGGAGGTGCCGGCGCCGCAGGCGTCGCTGCAGCTCGTCTGGACCGCCGTCGCGCTGGTGTTCTTCCTGATCGTGCTGCTGGTCATCCGCGACCACACCGTGCTGCAGAGCTACGCGTACACGCTGGCGCTGGTCGGGGTGATCTTCCTGGCGATCCCCGCCGTGCTGCCCGCGAGCCTGTCCGAGGTCAACGGCGCGCAGATCTGGATCAAGGTGCCCGGGCTGTTCTCGATCCAGCCGGCCGAGTTCGCGAAGATCGCGCTGATCGTCTTCGCCGCGGCGTTCCTGGTGTCGAAGCGCACGGTGCTGTCCACCGCCGGCAAGCGCATCTTCGGGCTGGTGCTGCCGCGGGCGCGCGACCTCGGTCCGCTGCTCGTCGCGCTGGTGCTGGCCCTCGCCGTGCTGGTCCGCGGCAAGGATCTCGGCACCGCGCTGCTGCTCTTCGGCACGCTGCTGGCGATGATCTACATGGCCACCGGCCGGGTCTCCTGGCTGATCATCGGCGTGCTCGGGTTCGCCGGCGGCGCGTACCTGGCCTACCGGCTGTTCAGCCACGTCCGGCTCAGGGTGGACATCTGGCTGGACCCGTTCTCCGACCCGCTGGGCTCCGGCTACCAGCTCGTGCAGTCGCTGTTCGGCCTCGGCACGGGCGGCATATTCGGCACCGGTCTCGGTGCCGGGCGGCCGGACATCGTGCCGTTCGCGTCCACCGACTTCATCATGGCCGCCCTCGGCGAGGAGCTCGGCCTGGTCGGCGTCACCGCGATCCTGCTGCTCTACCTGATCCTCACCACCCGGGGCATCCGGACCGGCCTGGCCTGCCGCGACGGCTTCGGCAAGCTGCTCGCGTCCGGGCTGGCGTTCTCGCTGGCGCTGCAGGTGTTCATCGTGGTCGGCGGCGTCACCCGGCTCATCCCGCTGACCGGCCTGACCACGCCGTTCCTGTCCTACGGCGGGTCGTCGCTGCTGGCCAACTACGTCATCCTCGCGCTGCTGGTGCGCATCTCGGACTCGGCCAGACGCCCGCTGCCCGACGTGCCGGCGATCCCGCCGCGGCCCGCGCCGCCGCTGTCCGAGGCGAACACGTCGATGGTGCCGGTGCTCCGTCCGGGCAAGGGCCAGGACGACGCCCCGCGCGATCAGGGCCCGGCCGGCAAGAGCCGGGCCGACGCCGCGGCGGGTGATCGCACGTGAACCGGCCCATGCGCCGGCTCGGCACGGCGGTCATCGTGATGATCGGGCTGCTGCTGGCGAACATCGCCTACACCCAGGTGATCAAGGCCGACGACTACCGCGCCGACCCGAACAACAAGCGCACGCTCGTCGCCGAGTACAGCCGGCAGCGCGGCCAGATCACCGCCGCCGGCGGGGTGGTGCTGGCCCGCTCGGACCCGGTCGACGACCAGTACCGGTACCAGCGCGTGTACCCGAGCGGCCCGCTGTACGCCAACCTCACCGGCTACTACTCGATGCGGTACGGCCCCACCGGGCTGGAGCGCACGCAGAACGCGATCCTGTCCGGCGAGGCGCCCGAGCTGATCGCGGGTCAGCTCTCCGACCTGATCACCGGGCGGGACCCGCGCGGCGGCAACGTCGAGCTGAACATCGAACCCGCCGTGCAGCAGGCCGCCTACAACGCCATGGCGAACCAGGGCTTCACCGGCGCCGTGGTGGCCATGGAGCCGTCCACCGGCGAGGTCATCGCGATGGTGTCGACTCCGTCCTACGACCCGAACCCGCTGGCCAGCCACTCCGACACCGTGCAGCGCGACGCCTACAACGAGCTCGTCAGCGCGGACCCGAGCCCCCTGGTGAACCGGGCGATCGGCGCCGTCTACCCGCCGGGCTCGACGTTCAAGCTGGTGATCGCGTCGGCGGCGCTGCAGCAGCAGTACACCGCGGACAGCGAGGTGACGGGCGAGCCGCAGATCACCCTGCCGGACACCGGCGGCGCGACGCTGTCGAACTTCAGCGGGCTGCCGTGCGCGGACGCCGGCGGCGAGGACGTCACCCTCACCCAGGCGCTGGCGTTCTCCTGCAACACCGCGTTCGCCGAGGTCGCGATGAGCATCGGCGCGGTGCCGGTCAAGCGGCAGGCGGAGGCGCTGGGCATCAACGGCGCCGAGCTGGACATCGGCCTGGACGTCGTCGGCTCCCGGGTCGGCGAGATCCCGGACACCGCGGCCCTCGCGCAGACCGGCATCGGCCAGCGCGACGTCGCGTTGACCCCGTTCCAGATGGCGTGGGTGACGGCGACCATCGCCAACAGCGGCGACCGGATGGTGCCGCACCTGATCGCGAAGACCACCAAGCCCGACCTCTCCGTGCTCTCGGAGAGCACCCCGGAGTCGATGGGCCAGGCCATCCCGATCGCCGTCGCGGACACGCTGAGCAGATGATGATCGAGTCCGAGCGGGAGACGCCGGGCTCCGGCGGCATCTCCGACCTGGTCATCGCATCCAAGACCGGCACCGCCGAGCACGGCGCCGACCCGAAGAACACCCCGCCGCACGCCTGGTACGTGGCGTTCGCGCCCGCGGACGACCCCCAGGTCGCGGTCGCCGTGATGGTGGAGAACGGCGGCAACCTCGGGCTCGACGCCACCGGCTCGCGGGTGGCCGCCCCGGTGGGCCGCTCGGTCATCGCCGCGGCCCTGGCCGGGGGTCCGTGATGATCACTCCCGGCGTGCTGCTCTCCGGCCGGTACCGGCTCACCCGGCGCATCGCGGTCGGCGGCATGGGCGAGGTGTGGGTCGCCGACGACCAGCGGCTCGGCCGCACGGTCGCGGTCAAGATCCTGCGTCCCGAGCTGACCGACAACCCGGAGTTCGTCGAGCGGTTCCGGACGGAGGCGCGGATCACCGCCGCGCTCAACCACCCCGGCATCTGCGCCGTGTACGACTACGGCGAGGCGCTGATCGGGCAGCCCGGCGCGCCCCGGCACCAGCAGACCGACACGGCCTACCTGGTGATGGAGCTGATCGCCGGCGAGCCGCTGTCCGCGATCCTCGCGCGGCAGGGGCGGCTCGCGCCGAGCCGCACGCTCGACGTGCTCGACCAGACCGGGCGGGCGCTGCAGGTCGCGCACGCCCGCTCGCTGGTGCACCGCGACATCAAGCCGGGCAACCTGCTGATCACCCCGGGGGGCCAGGTCAAGATCACCGACTTCGGCATCGCCAAGGTGGCCCACCAGGTGCCGGTGACCCGGATCGGCATGGTGATGGGGACCGCGCAGTACATCTCGCCCGAGCAGGCCGCCGGCCGGGAGGCGGTGCCGGCGTCCGACATCTACGCGCTCGGCTGCGTCGCCTACGAGTGCCTGGCGGGGCGACTGCCGTTCCCCGGCGAGAACGCCGTGGCCATGGCGATGGCGCACGTCCGGGACGCCCCCGCGCCGCTGCCGCCGGACGTGCCGCCGCCGGTCGCGCAGCTGGTGATGCAGATGCTGGTCAAGGACCCGGCGGCCCGCTTCCCGAACGGCGCTGCGCTCTGCCAGGCCGTCGGCCGGGTGCGCGCCGGGGTGATGCCGGCCGCCGCGCCCGCGGCGCCCCGCCCCCGCACGACGTCGGTGCTGCCCGCGACCCCGCCGCCGGCGCAGGCCCGGGCCGCCCAGGTCGTGCGCGTCGCGCCGCCGGCGCAGCACCTGCAGCCCGCACGGCCCCAGCCCGCCTACCCGCAACCCGCGAGCCCGCCGGCGGCGTCCGGCCGCATGCCCGCCCAGTACGCGGGGGCGCGGCGGCACACCGGGCTGTCCGTCCTGATCGCCGTGCTCGTGCTGCTGCTGATCGTGGTGGTCGCGGTGGTCGTGGACCGCCGCGTCGCCGAGCTGTCGGCCCCGAGTGTCGCGGCGGCCGCGACATCCGATTCAGGGACTCTGAGAGGCGCACCATCGATATGGAACGATCACCCACCGGGCTGGACATGGACAGATCACCCACTGACACCCCTTCGGGGCGAGAACACGAGCTCGCAGGATCCGCGGAACATGCCCCTCAAGGACGGCTATGACCGGCTACCTGTTCGGCGATCGCTACCAGGTCGGGGACACCCTCGGCTTCGGCGGCATGTCCGAGGTGCACCGCGGCCGTGACCTGCGGCTCGGCCGGGACGTGGCGATCAAGGTGCTCCGGGCCGACCTCGCCCGCGACCCGTCCTTCCAGGCCCGGTTCCGCCGCGAGGCGCAGAACGCGGCCTCGCTGAACCATCCGGCGATCGTCGCCGTCTACGACACCGGCGAGACCGCGGGCGCCACCGGGCCGGTGCCGTACATCGTCATGGAGTACGTCGACGGCGAGACGCTGCGCGACGTGCTCAAGAACGAGGGCCCGCTGCCGCCGAAGCGGGCCATGGAGATCGTCGCCGACATCTGCGCGGCGCTGGACTTCTCCCACCGGCACGGCATCGTGCACCGCGACATCAAGCCGGCCAACGTCATGCTCAACCGCGCCGGCGCGGTCAAGGTGATGGACTTCGGCATCGCCCGCGCGGTCGCCGACGGCCAGGCGACCATGACCGGCACCGCGGCCGTCATCGGCACCGCCCAGTACCTGTCCCCCGAGCAGGCCCGCGGCGAGGCCGTCGACGCCCGCTCCGACGTCTACGCCACCGGCTGCGTGCTGTACGAACTGCTGACCGGCGAGCCGCCGTTCACCGGCGACTCCCCGGTCGCGATCGCGTACCAGCACGTCCGGGAGGCGCCCAGGCCGCCGAGCGAGACGAAGCCGGGGCTGCCGCACGAGATGGACGCCATCGTCCTCAAGGCGCTGAACAAGAACCCGCTGAACCGCTACCAGACCGCGGCGGAGATGCGGTCCGACCTGGTCAGGGCGCTGTCCGGGCAGGCCGTGCAGGCCACGCCGCTGATGACCGACGACGAGCGCACCGAGCTGATGCGCGCCGCGCCCGCCCGGGTCGGGGCGGCGGTGCGTCGCCGCCGCTGCTCGCGCCGCCCACCCGGTCCGTGCCCGACGAGGACTGGGAGCCGGCCGAGGCCGACCGGTCCAAGCGGGTCTGGGGCTTCGTCGGCATCGGCGTGCTCTGCGTGGCGCTGCTGGCCGGCGCGATCTGGCTGACCCTGCGGGTGATCAGCGCGCCGCCGCCGGCCGCGCTGGTCGCGGTGCCCGACCTGTCCGGGATGTCGCTGGAGGAGGCGACCGCGCAACTCCGGGACAGCCGGCTCACCCTCGGCACGGTCACCCCGATCGAGTCCACCGACGAGAACAAGGACAAGGTGGTCAACCAGCGCCCGTCCAGCCAGACCCAGGTCGCGCAGGATTCCGCCGTCAACCTGGAGATCGGCAAGGGGGTCAGCCTGGTCAGCGTGCCGAACGTCGTCAGCTACACGCCCGAGGACGCCAAACGCGCGCTCAACGAGGCGAACCTGCAGTACGAGGAGGTGCCGCAACCGTCCAGCGACGCCGACAAGGGCAAGGCGCTCGCGCAGGATCCGGCAGCCCAGGCGCAGGTGACACCCGGCACCGTGATCAAGGTGACGGTCGGCACCGGGCTGGAGACCGTGGAGGTGCCGGACGGCATCGTCGGCAGGTCCCTGGACGAGGCGACCGCGCTGCTCACGGCCGCGAAGCTGCAGGTGGTGTCCACCGAGGTCGACGGCATCGAGCCGCTGAACCAGGTCACGCAGATGGACCCCGCCTCCGGCGAGCGGGTGCAGGAGGGCACGCCCGTCACGCTGACGGTGTCGAACAACGCGCTGATGGTGATGCCGCGGGTGACGAACCAGTCGGCCAACGAGGCGGTCGGCACGCTGCAGTCGGTCGGCTGGTCGGGCAACCTGGACACCCTGACCCGTCGGGAGCAGGAGACCACCAATCCTGGCCTGGTCGGCGCGGTCCTGAGCCAGTCACCCGACGCCGGGGCGGTGGTGCCCAAGATCGGCACGGCGGTCACCGTGGTCGTCGGCATCCCCGCGAAGGTCAACATGCCCAACGTGGTCGGGCGCACCGAGGCGGAGGCGCGCGCGGCGATCGCCGGCATCCCGAACGTCAGCTTCGCGCTGGTGGCCGGCACGCCCCCCGGCCAGGCCGGGCGGGTGCAGGGCCAGACGGCCGGCGGCGTGGTGGACCTCGGGACGCCGATCAACGTCGCCATCTGGGGCCCGGAGGCGGCGGCGCCGCCACCCGCACCACCCCCGGCGACCACCGCGCCGGCCGCCGGCCCGCCGGCGGAGCCGGGTGGTGGGGCGGCTACCCCCCCGGCGACGCCCGGCGGGTAACTCTCCGGATCCCGCCGGGCGTCCGGGAGTCCGGTGACCGCTGAATGCTGACTGCGGACGCGGGGCGCTGTCGACCAGCCGGCCCCATGCGCGTCCGACGCGCCCGGAACGACCGTCCCGCCGCGCACGACTTCCGTCCCGCGCGACAATTCACAGCAGGCACCCAGCTTTTCGGGGCGGCGGTCCCATCGCCGATCAGGGATTCCACAGAAGCACGGAGCACCCTCGTGGGCATGAGCCAGGACGACACCCCCCGCGCGGACGCCGCACAGCCCGCACAGAAAACCCCAGCACCGTCATTCGACCCGGCGGCCGGCCCGCGCGACGGCTCCGACCCGTCGTTCACCCGCCCCGCGCAGTCCGCGGGCCCCGCGTCCCCGGTTGCCGGTCCGAACCCCGGGCCGCCATCGCCCTACTCGGGCGCGACGCTCGGCGGCCCTGCAGATTCAAACCCCGGGCGCTCCGCCCCCTCGCCCGCCGACGGCGCGACCGCGGCCGGCGTCCCGTCCGCCCCCGGCGCGACCGGGCCGGCGTGGAACCCGGACATGGACCGCCAGACCGGTCCGGTCCGGATGGTCCCGACCACCGAGCAGCACGGCTGGTGGCAGCCGCGGCCCAGCGGCGCCTGGTCGGCCCCGGGCTACGGGCAGCCCGGCTACCACCAGGCCGGAGCCGCATCCGGCACCGGGGCGCACACCGCCCGGCCCGGGCTCACCGGCGGCAACACCACCGGCACCAGCGTCTTCGGGGCGTACGGCACGCCGGGCACCGGCGGGCTGGCGACACCGGCACCGCCTGCCGCGCCGGCGAAGTCCGGGTCGCGCCGCACGTCCACCATCGCCATCGCCACCGCGCTCGCACTCGTCGTCGGCTTCGGCGGCGGCTACCTCGGCTCCCAGGTGGGCAACAACTCGTCCAGCACCGCGTCACCAGTCGAGCCTGCTGACCGCCGCGCCCGCCTCGGTGCAGGCGCCGGCGCCCGCCGGCTCCGTCCAGGAGGTGGCGGCGAAGGTGCTGCCGTCCACGGTCTCGGTGCTCGCCAGCTCCGGCCAGTCCGCCGGCGAGGGCTCCGGCATCATCCTCACGGCCGACGGCCTGATCCTGACCAACAACCACGTCATCGCCGGCGCCACCGACATCCAGGTGCGGTTCAACGACGGCACCACCGCCACGGCGAAGGTGGTCGGGGCCGACGCGACCGACGACCTCGCGGTGCTCCGCGCGGACGGCGTCTCCGGCCTGTCGCCGGCGACCCTCGGGTCCTCCGGCGACCTGGTGGTCGGCCAGCCGGTCGTCGCGATCGGCTCCCCGCTGGGCCTGTCCGCGACCGTGACGTCCGGCATCGTGTCCGCGCTGAACCGCCCGGTCCGCACCTCCAGCGCCGACCAGAGCCGCAGCGCGCAGGACACCGTGATGAACGCGGTGCAGACCGACGCCGCGATCAACCCCGGCAACTCCGGTGGCGCGCTGGTCGACATGAGCGGCAACGTCATCGGCATCAACTCGGCGATCGCCTCGCTGTCGTCGAACGAGCAGGGCGAGGCCGGCTCGATCGGCGTCGGCTTCGCGATCCCGATCGACCAGGCCAAGCGCATCGCGCAGGAGATCATCGACACGGGCTAGGCCACCCACGCGGTGCTCGGCGCCTCCGTCGGGGACGCGACCAGCGGCAACAGCCAGATCCCGGACGGCGCGGAGCTCGCGCAGATCACCCCGGGCAGCGGCGCCGAGGCGGCCGGCCTGAAGACCGGCGACGTCGTCGTCAAGGTCGGCGACCAGCCGATCGAGTCGGCCGACGCGCTCATCGCGGCGATCCGCTCGCAGGCACCCAACGGCAGCGTGGACGTCACCTTCGTCCGCGGCACCGACACCCAGACCGTGTCCGTCACGCTCGGGTCGGCGACCGCCAACTGACGGCACCTGGACCGCATCACCGGGCGTCCCCACCCCCCCTGGGCAGCGCCCGGTGATGCCTTCCCGGTCCGGGTGAGGCCTTCCCTCCCATGGACCGTTGCGAGACACCCGTATGACCGTGTGCACTCTGGTATGACGCAATAGCGTCCTACCAGAGTCACTCAGGTCATACGGGTGCTGCGTTTTCCGGCGGGCCGGGTGGCGCCGGCAGCCGAGTCAGGCCGGTGAACGGCGCAGGCGGTTGACGCCCATCCGGAGGAGCGGGATCAGCACCACCCAGCAGACGACCGCCGCCGTCAGCGAGACGAACGCGGCGCCGATCGACACCACGAACGCCGCCACGGTGACGCCGGATCCCACCGCGTAGGACGAGACCTGGGCGGGCGTCAGGTCTTTGCGCAGCAGCCCGGCGAGGCGGGCGTAGAACCAGACGGCGGCCGTCGCGAGGCTGGCCAGCGCGAGGGCGACGGCGTAGAACACGACCGGCGATCGGTCGTCGTCGATCGGTGCGGAACCCAGCACGGCCGACGGGAACTGCATGAACGCGACCATCAGCAGGCACACGAGGTTGAGCCACAGCAGCACGGGAGTGACCCGCTCGATCGTCTGCCACATCCGCCGGTGCGCCATCCAGAACTGGCCGATCACCAGGAAGCTCACGACGAAGGTGAGGATCCGCGGCCACATGTCGGACAGCTGGTGCAGGAGGTCGAACGCCTCCTCCTCCGGCAGCTCGAACTCGGCTGTGAGCGGCAGCACGAGCAGCGTGATCACGATCGCGAACACGGCGTCGCTGAAGAAGACGATCCGCTCGTACCCGAGCGAAGTCTCCCCGGCCAGTTCGCCCTCGGGCTCCACCATCGACCCTCCCGGAACCGAAGATGCGGGGCACCCACCGCGCCGCGTCCGAGGACACTCTCGCACCCGCCGGATCACGCCCGCGTCAGCCCCACCGATGCGGAGGTCGGGTCCGCTGGCGGGCGCCGGCGAGGCCCGTGACGCGTCCGGTCGCGGGCGCGCGGGAGCGTCAGACGGCGCTGAGCCGCAGCCGTTCCACGTCGGACTCGAGCTCGGGAACCCGATCGGCGGCGGCGGTGTCGCCGCACTCGGCGAGCCAGTTCGCCAGCATCCGATGGCCGCCCTGGGTGAGCACCGACTCGGGGTGGAACTGCACACCGTCGATGGCGTACTCCCGGTGCCGGACCGCCATGATCACGCCGCCGTCGGTGCGGGCGGTGATCTCGAGCTCGTCCGGCACCGTGCCGTCGACGACGGCGAGCGAGTGGTAGCGGGTGGCCGTGAACGGATCCGGCAGACCGGCGAGCACGCCGGCGCCGGTGTGGTGCACCTGGGACGTGCGGCCGTGCAGCAGCTCCTCGGCGCGGTCGACCACCCCGCCGTACACCTCGGCGATGGCCTGGTGGCCGAGGCAGACGCCGAACACCGGCAGCCGGCCGCGGCGTCGGCTCGGGAACGCGCCACCGCCGGGCGACCCGTCGTCCCGCCCCGCCCACCGCACGATCTCCTCCGTCACGCCGGCGTCGGCCGGCACGCCGGGTCCGGGCGAGAGCAGCACGCCCTGCACGCCCATGTCCTCGATCTCGTCGGTGCCGACGGCGTCGTTGCGCCGCACGATGCACTCCGCGCCGAGCTGCTCGAGGTACTGGACCAGGTTGAAGACGAAGGAGTCGTAGTTGTCCACGACGAGGATGGTCGTCACGCCGACCAGCGTCGCACACGCCCCGCGCGGGACCGACCGAGTTCCCGGCACCGCCCACGCGCCGGGTTGGCTCGGCCGCGTGGATCGCGCGGTCGGTCCGAGATCAGTTCGTGGTCACGCGATCGAACGGCAGGTACGGCTCCAGCCACGGGAAGACGACGAAGAACAGCAGCGCGACGATCGCCAGGAAGATCAGCAGGGCCTGCGCCGCCTTCGCCGCGGTCGGCCCGGGCAGGTGCCGCCAGATCCATGCGTACACGGCTCAGCCCCCGGTCAGCTCGGGCGGCAGGAAGCCCGGGGCCTTCGCGTAGCTGGCGGTCAGCACGCCGTGCATGATCATCCGCTCCGCGTCGGAGAACTGCGGGTGGCAGGTGGTCAGGGTGATCACCCGCTGGGCGTCCGGCGGCACCGCCGACGAGTCGACGTGCGGCACGGGCAGCACCTGCGCGTAGTCGCCGGGCAGGGTGATCTCCCGGCCGTACACGCCCTCGTACTGGCCGGTCTGGACCGGGACGTCCGCGCACTGCGGGCGCGCCGCCGGGTTCCAGGTGGCGACCTCCTCCGCCATCGGCAGCACCCGGTAGACGAACCAGTCGTCCTGGGTCTCGACCACGATGGCGTCGCAGGACGCCAGCAGGCCGAGGTCGTTGAACGGCGAACCCTTGGACACCCGGTGCCCGGCGATCGCGAAATTGCCCTGCTGGCCGGGCATCTGGGTGCCGGGGTAGTGCCCGGGGCCGATGTACAGGTCGTCGGGGTCGGTGCCCTCGATCACGGTGAACACGTAGTCGGCGCCGAAGGCGGGCACGTACAACTTGGCGAAGCCCTGCCCGATCTCGGTGTCGTAGCGGGGGGCGCGCTCGCGCGGGTCGGTGGCGAGCGCCGCCGGATCGGTGACCGTGACGGACTCGGTGACGGTCGACTCGGCCTGGGCCCACACCTCGTCGACGGCCTCGGTGGCGGCGGCCTGCTTCTGCGCCCCGAAGAGGTCGGTGACGTACACCTCGTAGACCACGAAGAGCAGCACCACGACGCCGAGGGTGACGAGCAGCTCCCCGATCCCGCGGACGATGCCCCAGCCGACCGACCGCCCACGGCGCCGCGGGGGCGTCGCCGCCGGTCCGTCGCCCGGGCCCGGCCCCCCGGCGTCCGGGTGCGGTGGGGAGCCGACCGTCATCGACCCTCCTGCCGCGCCGACGTCATGCGAATGGGTCCGTCATACGCGGGCAACTCGACCGAATCCACCGGAGCCACGTCATAGACCAATCCGAACTTGTCCACGTACTGGCGGAACAGCCGCACGCCCGGCTGCCGGTCGAGCGCCTCGGTCATCGCGTCGGCGTCGCCGATGGCGGTCACCACGAACGGCGGCGAGTAGGTGCGGCCCTGCAGCAGCAGCGTGTTGCCGATGCAGCGCACCGCGGAGGTGGTCAGCACCCGCTGGTCCATGATCATCATCGCCTCGGCCCCGCCGGCCCACATCGCGTTCACCACGGACTGCACGTCCTGCTGGTGCACGACGAGGTCGTCCGGGTCGACCCCGGCGGGGTAGTTGCCGTCCGCGTCGCGGGGCGCGTCGGACATGGCCACGGTGAGACCGGGGCCCGTCACGGGGGTGAGTCCCGCGGCGGGCTCCAGCTCGGCCCCGGCCTGGCGCGCGAGGGCGACGAGCGGCGACCGGTCCTGCGCTGCCGAGGAGTCGACCGTGCCCTGCAGCTCGACCGCGACCGCGTCCAGGGTTGCCACGCGCCGCTCCGCGTCCCTGACCAGCGCGGACAGGTCGACCGAACGCGTGCCGATGTTCCGCTCTGCGGAGTAGGCGTGCGCCGTGCCGAAGAGCACCCCGGCGACCAGGCACACGAGGACCGCGCCGATCCGCCACGGCGTGGACGGGCGCCGCCGGCGCGGGATCGGCCCGCCGGGCGAGGCGGCGTCTGCGACGCTCGGCGGCCCCGGCGGCCCCGGCGGTCCCGGCGACCCCGGCGGCTCCGGCTTCGCGCAGGGCACGCTCGGGAACCCGGTCGTCGGCGGTTCCCGTGCCCTCGGTCGCCACTCCCGTCCCGCCCTCCCGCGCACGTCCGGACGGGGCCGGCACGCGACGCCGACGGAAAACCCATCCCTGGGACGTAGGCTAGTAGTCCGAGGCGCGCTGCCCCGCAGCGCCGAAGCGGCTGCGGTGCCGGCAGCGCGCGCCGAGTCGAAGCATCCCGGGCGGGCAGCCACCCGGATCCAGCGTGGAGGATCGTCGTGCCGAAGTCCAAGGTCCGCAAGAAGGTCTCGTCGGAGGTTGCGCGCTCGACCACCGACGCGAACGTGACCGCGGCGGCAGCCGCCCGCGCGCACGTCGCTGCCCCGTCGTCGCCCGTCTACATCGGGATCATGCTCGGGCTGATGATCCTCGGGCTGGTCTGGCTCGTCGTGTACTACCTGTGGGGATCGAGCATCCCGTTCATGGCGTCGCTGGGGAACTGGAACTTCGCGATCGGGTTCGTGCTGATGATCTCCGGACTGCTGATGACCATGCGGTGGCGCTGACGGTCCCCGGTCGGCCGAGCCGCGTCACCGCGTGGTCACGCGGCCGTCGCGCGCCCGTCGCCTCCCGGCCACCGAACGACACCCGTGTGATTCATCCCCACTGTGCACAAGTCCTGTGCACAACTGCCGGGCGGCCGCGACGGTGACCGCCCCGTTCCCCGGCCCCGGGTCGCAGACCTGGTCGGCGCACCGCGCCGTGGTCGTGGTGCTCGCGGCGGCGATCGTCGCGGCCGGCGCCTGGGCGGTGGCCGGCGTCGCGCCGACCGATCGGCTCGTCGCCGTGCTGGTGGCGCTCTTCGCGCTGGTCGGCCTGATGATCGCGGCCACCCGTCGGCTCACCGTTGGACCGGAGGGGTTCGCCGTCCGCAGCCTGCGGGGCACGCGCGAGGTCGGCTGGGAGTCGGTGCGCTCGGTCCGGGAGGTGGACAGCCGCCGGATGGGCGCTGCCGGATCGACGATCGAGGTGGACCTCATCGACGACACGCTGCTGGTCTTCGGCCGGACCGAGCTCGGCGTCGATCCGCGCACGGTCGGACCCGCGCTCCGGCGCTGGTGGCACGGCGCCGGCCACGACGGCTAGCGGCTCGGTGCGTTCGGCCCAGCCCGGTCAGCCCAGCGCATGCGCCGGGATGCAGCTGATCTCGTCCGCCTGGTAGACGCAGAACCAGTCGCCGATCTGCGAGTCCCGGAAGAGCAGCAGCGCGACCAGCGCGACCGCGACACCGATCACGGTGCCGACCTGCCACGCCCGGCGGGTCGCCTGCGGCGGGTAGACCATCGCGGCGCCCACCAGCGCGCCGACCACCAGGCCGCCCAGGTGCCCCTGCCAGGAGATCCCGGGGAACTGGAAGGTGACCTAGATGTTGATCGCGACGATCACGATCAGCTGGCGCAGGTCGAAGCCGAGCCGCTTGAAGGTCACCAGCAGCGCGCCCATCAGGCCGTACACCGCGCCGGACGCGCCGATCGTCAGGCTCGAACGGCGCGCTGAAGAGCATCACGCTGACCGACGAGCCGAGCAGGCTCAGCAGGTAGATGGCGAGCAGCCGGACGCGGCCGAGGATCCGCTCCAGCGGGATGCCGAGGATGTACAGCGAGATCATGTTGGTCGCGATGTGGATCAGGTTGCCGTGCAGGAACCCGGCGGTGATCAGCCGCCAGTAGCTCGCCGGAGGACACCTCGGCGGGGATCAGCCCGCCGTGCAGGTACAGGTCCGACGCCGACAGGTCCATGACCGACCGGGCCTGGACGGCGGTCACCACGAAGAACGCCAGGTTGATGCCGATCAGCGCGAAGGTGACGATCGGCCGCTGCCGCGACCGGGCCGGGGACATCCGGGCGCCGGCCACCGTGCGCGGGACCGCGGCCCGCTGGCCCCTGGCCTCCGCCACGCAGGCCCGACAGTGGAAGCCGACGCTGGCCGGCGTCAGGCACTCCGGGCACGCCGGCCGGCCGCAGCGGCTGCAGGACAGCGCGGTGCTGCGGTCGGGGTGCCACGAGCAGGTCGTGACCTGGGCGGGCGGTGGCGGGACGCCCGGCGGCTCGGGTGGGGCGGTCAACGGCGGCGGGGCGAGGGGTTGCGCGGCGCGGCGTGGGGTTGATCGCGGGCGGCGTCAGACGCCGGCCGGTTCCTCGATGGTGATCGGTTGATCACCACGTCATCCTCGGGCCGGTCGAAGCGGTCGGTCGCGGTCGTCGCGATCGCGTCGACCACGTCGCGGGAGTCCTGGTCGGCGACCTCGCCGAAGATGGTGTGCTTGCGGTTCAGGTGCGGCTGCGGGCCGACGGTGATGAAGAACTGCGAGCCGTTCGTGCCGGGGCCGGCGTTGGCCATGGCCAGCAGGTACGGCTGGTCGAACTGCAGCTCAGGGTGGAACTCGTCGGCGAACGTGTACCCGGGTCCGCCGCGGCCGGTGCCCGTCGGGTCGCCGCCCTGGATCATGAACCCGCTCATCACCCGGTGGAAGATCGCCCCGTCGTAGAACGGACCCTCCGACTCGCCGGCGGCGTTCTTCGTCGTGTACTTCGCCGTGCCGCTGGCCAGACCGACGAAGTTGTTCACGGTCTTCGGCGCGTGATTCGGGAACAGCTCGATCCGGATGTCGCCGCGGTTGGTGTGCAGGGTCGCGTAGAGGGTGCTCACGATCGCCCATCCTGCCACGCGGCTCCGGTCGGGCCCGCTGCTCGGGCGCGGCCGACCGCCGGCGCGCCGGGTCACCGGATGCGGGCTACAGGCCCAGCGCCGCGATGGTCTGGACCGCCATCTGTCGCGGCTTGATCGTCTGCAACTGGTTCGACTCGGCGATGACGGCGATCGTCCCCTTCGACACCGCGTACACGGACCGGTCGGCCAGCAGGGTGGAGCCGCCCGCCCACCCGGCGGGCAGGTTCGCCGGGTCGCTCGAATCGACGGGCGCCGCGACGTCGACCGCCGCCGTCGCCGACTCGGGGCTGTCCGCCTGCACGATCCGGATCTCCCCCATCCAGTCGCCGTCGGTCCGGGTGAACCGGCAGATCGGGTACGGCAGCACGGCGACGACCTGCGTCTGCCCGGCCCGCTGCCCGTTGATCGACTCGACGTCAGCGTCGGACAGGTACGGACAGGGGGCGTCGGTGGGCGGCGGTTCCGGCGTCGGTGGGGGCGGCTGGGCGGTGCCGGCGGCGGTCGGCGCGCTCGTCATCGTCACGGTGCTGGTGCTGACGGCGGTCGACGTGCCGACGGTCGACGACACCGTCGAGGTGCCAGGACCCGCGGATCCGCCGGCGTCGCCGGAGTCGCCCGGGGAGCAGGACGCGAGGAGGAGCAGGGCGCAACCCGCGGCGGCGGTCAGGCCGCGTCGCGATCCCCGCGCGCTGGGTCGCATACCCACCCTCCCCGGGCCGCGGACCGCCGCCCTCGTCCACGCTAGCGACCGCCGCGCCCGCGCCCCGACTCCGGGGACGCGCGCTAACCGTCCCGGGTCAGCGTGCCGCACCCGGCGTCGGCGCGACGGCCGCCCGCCGTGCCAGCTCGCCGAGCCACGCGGCCGCCGCGGCGAGCGGCTCGGCCTCGAGCTCGTGCCAGTGCTCGCGGCCCACCCAGTGCGAGCGCACCAGGCCGGCGGCGCTCAGCACCTGCAGGTGCTGGGTACTCGATGGCCGGCTGACGGGCACCAGCCTGGCGAGCTCGCCGCTGGTGGCCGGGCCGGCCGCGAGGCGGGTGACGTGCGAGCGGCGGGTCGGGTCGCCCAGCGCCGTGAGGATGCGGTCGAGATCCATCGTCCCCCGTTCATAGCGTAAGTCACAACTTACGCGATCACCCGGTGCCTTCGCGTCCTGCGGCGCCGGTACCCTCGGTGGTCGGAGCAGTACGCACGCCTGCGCGGGGCAGGCCGGAGTCCGGGATCGGCAGTCGTCATGGTCGTCACGCAGCGGCGCAACACCGCGCAACGGGCGGAGATCCTCCGCGTGCTGGCCGGCACGGGCGAGTTCGTCTCGGCGCAGGAGCTGCACGGCGCCCTGCGCTCGGCCGGCTCCACCATCGGGCTCGCCACGGTGTACCGCGCGCTGCAGGACATGGCCGGTGGCGGCGACCTGGACACCGTGCGGAACCAGTCGGGCGAGGTGCTCTACCGCCAGTGCGTGCAGCCGCGTCATCACCATCACCTGGTCTGCCGTCGCTGCGGGCGCACCCAGGAGATCGAGGCCCCGCAGGTGGAGCGCTGGGCCAGGTCGGTCGCCGCGGAGCACGGCTACACGGACATCAACCACGAGCTGGAGCTCTTTGGGCTGTGCGCCGCCTGCTCGGCCGCGCCGGCCTGATTGCCCGGCACAGCTCGCGAAGCACCGCCGCCCTCATGGGCGCAGCGCGTCCAGCCCGAGCCGACCGGCCACGATGTCGTCGGCCAGCTCGTCGACCAGCCGGTCCGAGCTGTAGGCGCGCCCGCGAAGCACCGCCAGCGCGTCCGCCGCGCTCATCTCGAATTCCAGATTGAGCAACCCCATGGCGCGCCACACCTGGATCCGTCCCGCGGCGCGTCCCGCGCGATCCGCGTCCGGGTCGAGGCCGGTATCGGACGCCTGGGCCGCGGCCGTGAAGATGCGGGCGTCGCTCAGGGATCGCGAGATCCTGGCAGCGACCGCGGTGGCGTCGGCCAGCCCGGCCCCCGCCAGGCCATCCGGCTGCAGCAGGTACAGGTCCATGGCACCGATGCGTCCCCCCTCGACCAGCAGCGGCAGCGATGTGATCGCGCGGTACGGGGTGAGGCTCGTCAGGTCGCGGTGGAACTCCGGCCACATGCGCGCGATCTCGGCGGCGGGATAGGTCACCGGGTGGCCGTTGCGGTACGCCCGCAGGCACGGCCCGTCGCCGTAGGTGAACTGGAGCCGCTCGACGTAACACGCGGTGTCGTCGCTGGCTCCGACCGGCAGCCGGAGCTCCGGTCCGGCGAGCGCGCTGATCCCGGCGCCCGCGGCGGACAGGACCGCGACGGCCGCCCTGCTGAGGCGCGTCGGCAGCAGCTCGGGCTCGGACGGGCGCCCTGCCTGTCCGGCGATCGAGGGGGTGGCGCACGCCGCGTCGAAGCGCTCCTCGATGCTCACGAGGTCGTCCGGGCCGGAAACCCACCGACCGCCGGTCTCGTATCGCCCGTTGCCCGCATGCCTGTCCAGTTCCCCGACACCGGGAGGTTCAGCGCGGACACGGGATTTCGTACGGATCCGCGCCGCTTGTCGCCTGTTCGACGAGTTGGCTGATCTGTCAACTCCTACTACAGTTCGCAGCGCGACAGAACGGCAGCGGCGGTCCCGTTCGAGGGGTGCGGAACGGCCGGCGGCGCGGCTGGGTGTGCAGGTGCGCCCAGCTTCTCGGGGGCGCCGTGCCACGCCTGCTCAGCCGTTGCGACCCGCCTGGGCATGTCCGATCGCGGCGGCCCGGTCCTTGCCCAGCACGTCCAGCGCGTCACGGGTCTCCTGGAGAGACGCCACCAGCACCTCGCCGGCCACGAAGAGCAGTTGGGTCGTCCGGGGGTCGCGGAGCCGGTAGAAGACCACGCTGCCCACGCGCCTCGTGGACACGACGCCGGCTCGCCGGAGCACCGCCAGCTGCTGGGACAGGTGCGAGAGTTCCAGGCCGAGCCGGTCGGCGAGTTCGCCCACCGGGCGCTCGCCGTCGGCCAGTGCCTCCAGCACCCGGACGCGCCCGGGGTGCCCGAGGGCCTTGAACAGCCCCGCCTTCAGGACCGCGACGGAGCGGTCGTCCGCTTCCACGTCTGGACTTCCTCACTCGCCGGACAGGTCCCGGCCATGCTAGACCGCACCCGTGGCCGGGTCCGGCAGCAACGACGGCTCGTCCGGCGCCGAGAGGCTGAGCGTGGTCGCGACGACCACCGGCGACTCGCTGATCCGGGCCTCCAGCGCGCGCAGCCGGATCGCGAGATCGTCCATCCCGTCCCCGGTCTCGTCGAGCTCGACATCCGCCACCACATACACCCGGCGCGGACCGACGAACTCGAGCCGCAGCGCCGTCACGCGCCGCACGTCGGGCAGCGCGAGCATCGCCTCGATCGCCGCCGACCGCACCCGCGGATCGACCTCCTGGCCGACCAGGAACGCGCGGTTGCGGCCGATCAGGACGATCGCGACGACGCCGAGCAGCACGCCGACCAGGATCGATCCGATCGCGTCCGGCACCGAGGAGCCGGTGATCTGGTGCAGGGCCAGGCCTGTGGCCGCGATGGCCAGCCCGAGCAGCGCGGCAGCATCCTCCGCGAACACCGCCCGCAGCGTCGGATCCGACGTGCCCATCACGTGTGTCACGACGTCCCGCCGCATCACCCGTGCCTCGCGCCGCGCCTGCCGGACCGACTGCAGGAACGACGTGCCCTCGAGCAGCGCGGAGAATCCGAGAACGATGTAGCCGACGATGAAGTCGCTCGCCGGCTCCGGGGTGACCAGCTCGTGGATGCCGTGCGTGATCGACACCGCGGACCCCGCGACGAACAGGCCGAGTGCGGCGAACAGCGACCACACGTACGCCTCGCGCCCGTACCCGAGCGGATGCCCGGGATCCGCCGGCCGTCGGGCCTTCTTGTTCGCGATGATCAGGAAGATCTCGTTGCCGGTGTCCGCCCAGGAGTGCGCGGCCTCGGCGACCATGGACGCCGACCCGGTCAGCGAAGCGGCGAACGACTTCGCGATCGCCACGAGGAGGTTCGAGGTGAACGCGATGGCGACCGTGAGGGTGCTCTCCGAACCGCCGGGGGACGGCATGAAGTCGCTGATCCGTTTGCGGCCCTCGGCCAGCGGGTCACGGGCCGCCGTGGCGTCCGGCGGGGGCGCGCCCGGGGGCGGATTCTGGGTCAACCTCGGCTCCCCCGTGGGATCTGGTGCGGCGGCAGGGTCTGATGGTTGCATGAACCGGATGAAACGGAGCGCGGGGACGGTGCTGTACCGCCGCCGGCAGGATCGGCTCGAGGTGCTCATCGTGCACATGGGCGGTCCGTTCTGGGCGCGCAAGGACGATCGGGCCTGGTCGTTTCCCAAGGGTGAGTACGACGACGGCGAGGATCCCCGCGCGGTCGCCGCGCGGGAGTTCGCCGAGGAGCTCGGATCTCCCCTGCCGCCCGGCCCGTCGCTGGACCTCGGCTCGATCGACCAGCGCGGTGGCAAGACCGTCATCGCCTATGCCCAGGAGGGCGATCTCGACGTGGACACCGTGCGCAGCAACACCTTCGAGATGGAGTGGCCACCGCGATCCGGGCAGCTGCGGGAGTTCCCCGAGGTCGACCGGGCCGCGTGGGTCCAACCGGACGTCGCTCGCGCAAAACTGGTCGCCGGCCAGGTGCCGCTCCTCGACCGGCTCGAGGCGGTGCTCGCCGGGTGGGAGCAGTCGGGCGGCTCGCGATGAGCAGGGCCCGCCCGGCGCTCGAGCTGGTGCCTGTGATCGTGGTGCTCGCGGCGGTGGTCGGGTGCGGTGCGCTGCGTGGCGCGGGGCCCGTCAAGGAGGAGCGCCGCACGTTCGACCAGGTAACCGCCGTCGCCCTGCTGACCAGCGGCTCCCTGACCGTGGTCACCGGCGACTCGCCGGTGCTGACGATCTCGGCCGGCGAGAACCAGCTGCCCGAGCTCACCGCCGAGGTGGACAACGGCCGGCTGGTCCTGGACAACCGCTCCGGCATGCCCAGCGGCGACTTCTCCTACGTGCTCGCGGTGCCGTCGCTGAGCGGCATCGCCGTCGAAGGGTCGGGGTCGGTGCGGGCGGACGGGGTGGTCACCGCTGAGTTCGACGCCGACGTGTCCGGATCCGGATCGCTGACCCTGACGAACGTCGACTCGCCCGCGTTCATGCTGCGGCTCAGTGGGTCGGGTGACGCGACTGTCAGCGGCACCGCCGCGCAGCAAACGATCGATCTCAGCGGCTCTGGCACGTACGACGGCAGCAACCTGAACAGCCAGGCGGCCGACGTGAGCGTGAGTGGCTCCGGGGACGCGGCGGTGAACGTCTCCGACCGCCTGTCGGCCAGCGTGAGCGGCAGCGGATCGATCACCTACACCGGGTCGCCGGCGACGGTGGATCGCACCCTCACCGGGAGCGGCGACATCACCGGCGGTTAGTTCGGCTCGCTCAGCATCGGGTGTCGACGCCGAGGGGCCGGGTAGCGTGCAAATCATGACGTCCAAGCCGCGGCGCCTGTACTCGGTGCCGACGGGGCCGACTGTCGGCGGTGAGCACGGGCAGAAGGCCGGCCGCGAGCACGGCGACGGCGACGTGCACGTCAGTGAGCGCGCGGGCGATCAGTGGCCGGCCGGCCGCTCGTCGGCGCCCCTGTCGCACCGTCGGCGGACGTCGGACGACGTGCAGTCCCTGCTCACCCAGTTCGGCCAGCTGCCGCGCCGGCCGAGCTCGGGCGCGCCGCCCGTGTGCCCGCGCCGGGCGCGCCGGCCCGACGTCGTCACCCTGCGGGTTCGGGTGGACCTCGACGACATCCGTCCGCCGATCTGGCGACGGCTGGAGCTGGCGTCCGACCTCGCGCTCGACGCGCTGCATCACATCCTGCAGTCCGCCTTCGGCTGGACCGACTCGCACCTGCACGCCTTCACCGCCGGCGGGCGCATGCACGAGGTGACCGCCGAGCGCTATCTCACCGCCTTCGATCTCGCCGAGGGCGACGACGGGGTCCTGGAATCCAGCGTCCGGATCGACGAGCTTCTCGCGGAGCCGGGTGACACCCTGTACTACAGCTACGATTTCGGCGACGGCTGGGAGCACACCATCCTGCTCGAGGAGGTGCTCGACCGGGATTCGGACGCCCCGTCCGCGCGCTGCCTGCGCGGCCGGCGGTCCGGCCCGATCGAGGACTGCGGCGGCCCGTGGGGCTATCAGCAACTCATCGCCGAGCGGCACCCGTGCGTCCGGCACGCCGAGTTCTTCGACCTGGACGAGATCAACCTCGCGCTCGCCAGCCTCGCCCGCTGATCGGGCCAGGACCCGCGCCGCAGGCGTGCCAGCGGTGCAGGCGCGACCGGGCAGGCGAGCGGTCGAGTCAGGCCAGGGCCGCGCGCAGCAGCTCGATCTCCCCGGACCGGCTCTCCGGGCCGCCCGGGGTCTCCAGGATGACCGGCGCGTCCGCCGCCTTGATCACCGCCACCAGCCGCTCGGTGGGGATCTCCCCACTCGCCAGCGGCGCGTGCCGGTCCCGGCCGGAATCGGCCTCGTCCCGGGAGTTGTTGCAGTGCACCAGGTCGATGCGGCCGGTGATGGCGCGGATGTCGTCGACCACGGTGTCGAGGTCGAGCCCGCCCGCGTGCGCGTGACACGTGTCGAGGACGAACCCGGCGCCGAACTCGCCCACCGCGTCCCAGAGCCGCGCGATCGCATCCAGCCGGCGCGTCATCGCCTTGTCGCCGCCCGCGGTGTTCTCGATCAGGATCGGCAGCGGGAAGCCGCCGTCCTCGGCCTGCCGGGCGAACACCTTGCGCCAGTTCTCGAACCCTGCGGCCGGGTCGGCGTCCCCGGAGACGTGGCCCCCGTGCACGATCATCCCGCGGGCGCCCAGCCCGGCGGCCATCGTCGCGTGCTGCCCCAGGAGCTTGCGGCTCGGGATGCGGATGCGGTTGTTCGTCGTCGCCACGTTGATGGTGTACGGCGCGTGCACGTAGACGGCCAGATCGGTCGCGCGGAGCTCGTCCGCCCGCGGGTGACCCTTCGGCGCCTTCCAGTCCTGCGGGTCCGCGAGGAACACCTGCACCCCGTCCGCGCCGGACTCCTTGGCCTCGGCGATCGGGTCCGCATCGTCCTCGCGCGCACCGACGTGCACGCCCAGCATCGTGGTCACGGCGCCGAGGGTAGTCGTCGGGACCGACGGCGCCCGGTCCGTGGCGGCCCGCGCGATCAGCCGGGGACCGCTGCCCGCTGCGTAGACCGGACGGTGGCCAGCAGGTCGGGGCTGTCGACCTCGGGTGCCAGCAGCGCGGCGGCCGCCGCGTCCCCGGCGTTGCCGAGCTCCGCGCCGTGCAGCAGGGACCGCACCGTGAACTCGCGCATGCCGGTCCGCGACGCCAGCTCCCGCAGGTCCTCGATCCAGCGGCCGGTGTCGGGATGGCCGTGCCGCAGCCCGAGCACGCATTGCGCGTCGAGGATGTGCGCGTCGAGCCAGACATAGGGGTCGGCCACCCGGTCTGCCCTGGCCCTGGCGTCCGTCAGCAACTCGAACGCCCTGGCCACCGCGTCCGACCGGGCCAGCTGCACCTCGCCGCGCAGCGCCTCCGGGAACGGCATGACCGCCAGCCAGTGGTCGCGCTCTGCCATCGCGATCGACACGTCGAGCTGGGTGGCGGCGAGGTCGAGTTCGTTGCGGAACAGGTTGACCCTGCCGTGCATGGCCAGCGCGTAGGCCTCCCGGCGCACGTCGCCCGCCGCCCTCGACACCTCGACGCCGTCACTGAGCAGGGCTTCTGCCCTCGAGTAGTTCCCGCGATCGCTCTCGACGCAGCCCAGGTAGGTCAGGGCCTTCGCCCGCGCCGGCTGGTCGCCCGCGGCGCGCAGCGCGTCGGACAGCCAGACGTCGGCGCGGTCGTAGCGGCCGCGCAGGAAGTCCACGTACCCACGTTCGGCGCGGGCGTGCGCCGCCTGCGCGAGAAAGCCGTGAGCGGTGGCGATGTCGTCCGCAGCGCAGAGCAGCGCCAGGCCCTCCTCGTCCATCCCGCGCAGCGAGTGGATGAGCGCCTCCGCGAGCGCGATCCGAGAGCCAACGCGCAACCCGTCCGTTCGGGAGGCGTCCGCGAGCCGGATGGCGGTGCGGAGCGATGCGATGCCGGCATCCACCACGCCGGCCGCGATCGCCGCCGAGCCGGCCTCGATCACGGCGACCACCGTCGCCTCGTCCGTGACCTCCTGCGGCGCATCGCGGCGCATCCGCGCGGCCGCCCGCACGCCCGGACCCGGTTCCGTGCCGAGGCGGCTGCGAAACAGCTCGGTGCACGCGGCGAGCTGGCGCTCGGCGGCGGCATCGTCGCCGGCGACGCGGTACAGCCGGATGAGCAGGGCCTGATGGTTTTCGTCGAGCGGGTTCATCGCCGTAGCACGCGAGGCGTATGCGATCGCGGCGTCCGGGGCCCCGCGCGAACCCAGGCCGATGGCGGCCTCGTGCAGCATCGCCTCGCTCGCCGCGGCGACCTTGCGCTGCTTGGCGAGCAGCCAGATCTCGAAGGCCGCCGCGCCCCGAAAACCCATGCCCTCCAGCAGGTCGGCGCCGAGTCCGGGGAGCTCGATGGCGTCCTCCCACGCGCCCCTCGTCACCACATCGACGTCGACGACGGTGCCGTGGGCCAGGTCGAGCACGAGCGGATCGCCGTCCACGGTGCCGAGCTCGGCCAGCCCGCGGCGGATCTCCGTCAGGCTCCACCGGAGGGCGCGCGCCGGGTCGTCGGCGTCGGCGAACAGCAGCGCGGACAGCTGGTTTCGGGTCGGGGGCCGCTCGGACAGCAGCAGGTAGGCCAGCACCGCCCAGCTCTTGCGGCTGCGGAACTGGTACCGGCTCCCGGAGCTCCGGTCGATCCGCGGCCGGCCGAGGAGGTGGACGGCGGCACGCGGTGTGCCTACGTCGCTCATGCTGGTGGTCAACGGTTCCACCGTCCATCTCCTTCCCGACTCGCGGGTGGGCCGTGCCGGGCGTTCGGGCAATCGCCGTCAGGCGTGCTCGCTGACCGGGTAGATCTCGTCGGCGACGAGCCCGTGCGCCTCGCGATGCACCGTGCTGGCGGTCTCCGCGTCCGGCGCTTCGACCAGGCAGAAGACCTTGCCGGCCTCCTGATCGACCCAGTACCGCAGGTAGCTGACGCCGTAGGCGCCCTGCGTCGCGAGGTCGGCCTGATGGGCACCGGCCACGTCGGACTCGGCGACCCCGCCGTCGAAGTGGTGCACGTCCATGAACAACATGTCGGGCTCCTTCCCGTCTGGGGGCGACACCCGTCGTCCCGCTGTGCCTCCAGCAGACCGCGCGGATGTTTGACGCGGCGTTTGACGGCGCTCCGGTGTGCGCGGCGTCACAGCGCGTCGGCGGTGCCGCGACCCCCGGCAGGGCGGAGCGCTCACCGTTCCGGCGCCGGGACGCCACCCGCGTACCCGGCGAGGAACACCCGCACCGCCTCGTCGGCGTAGCGGCGCAGGCGGCGCGCGCTCGGCGGCGGGTCCGTCGCGGCGAACATCGCCTCGTTCATGGGCACGGACAGGATGAGGTAATTGAGCTGTTGCGCCGCGAGCACCGGGTCGGGCGCGCGCAGCAGTCCGCGGCGATCGAGGCGGCCGATCTGCCGGGCCAGGTCCGCGTGCGCGCGTTCGGGGCCGGCGCGGTGCCATGCCCTGGCGAGCTCCGGGAACCGGCTCGCCTCGGCGATGAGCATCCGCCGCATCCGGATCAGGTCCGGCCGCGTCACCTCCACGACGTGCTGCCGGGCGAAGACCCGCAGATCGGCCGCGAGGTCGTCGCTCTCCCCGAGGTGGTCGACCGTCGTGCGGGTGCTCTGCGCCGTCCGCTCGATGGCGTCCTCGACGACGGCGACGAAGAGTGATTGCTTGTCGGCGAAGTACTTGTAGACGGTGACTTTCGAGGCATCGGCGCGCGCGGCGATCGCGTCCATGCTCGCCACCGCGAAGCCGTGGTCGAGAAACTCTTCGCGGGCGGCGTCGATGATCGCGCGCCGCTTGCGGTCCGCGCGATCGGTACCGGCCGCTGCCGTCATCGCCCCTCCGCTCCCCGCCAACACTGGACGGATCGACCTTGTGATTGTACTGTACAGTACAGTTCATTCGCCCAACGCGAGGAGGAGCGATCGTGGGTGGATCGGTGATCCAGGGCAGCGTCCACTCCGCCGACGGAACCGCCATCGCCTTCGAGACAACCGGCTCCGGGCCGGCTCTCGTGCTCGTCGACGCCGCCGGGCACTACCGGGGCTTCAGCTCGTTCGGCGGCCTCATCCCGCGGCTCGCCGCGGACTTCACCGTCTACCACTACGACCGCCGGGGGCGCGGCGGCAGCGGGGACTCGCCGCCGTACGCGCCGCGGCGCGAGATCGAGGACCTGACAGCACTTCTGGATCACGCCGGCGGATCGGGGTATGTCTACGGCTTCTCCTCCGGCGGACTGGTGGCGCTGCACGCGGCGGCCGCCGGCAGGCCGATCCGGCGGCTGGCGCTGCTCGAACCGCCGATCGAGCCAGCCGCAGACCGGGGCGCGGACGCGGCCTTCACCGCCGAGCTGGCGGCGCTCGTCGCCGCGGGCAGCGGGGAGGGCGCGGTCGAGCACTACCTCGCCGGGGTCGGCGTTCCCGACGAGATTCTCGGCGAGATGCGCGGCACGCCGAGCTGGGAGGCGATGGTGGCGGTCGCGCCGACGCTGGTCTACGACAGCCTGCTGAGCGAGGCGACCACCGGGGCGGTGCTCGCCGCGGTCCGCACGCCCACGCTGCTGCTGGACAGCGCGGGCAGCAGCGACGACCTGACCGGGATGGTGGCCGCTGCGGCCGCGCTGCTGCCGGCGGCGACCCACCGGAGCCTGCCCGGCGAGTGGCACGGGGTGTCCGATGACGTCCTGGCCGCGGCCATCGCCGAGTACTTCCTCGACTGAGTCCGGCCACCCGTGCACTCCGGTCGCGGGCGCGTCCCGCGGCCGTGCAACCCGCGGGTGCTCGCCCCCCGTCCTGGAGTCAGCCGACACCGGGAGGACGACATGAAGCGGTTCCTGCTCGTCGCAGCGATCATCGGTGCCGGGGCGCTGGCCCTCGCCGGGTGCTCCGGCGCCTCGGGTGAGGCGGGCGGCCCGCCACCCGCCGCCCAGGAAACCGTCCTCGCTGGGTCCGATCGACCGCTCGGCGCGCCGATCGCGGCCGCCACGGACGCGAGCACCGGCGCGGTCGCGGTCGCCGGCGACGGGAACCTGATCACCGCGCAGGCCACCGGGCAGGTCAGCGGCACACCGGATGTCGTGACCGTCACGTTGGGCGTCGAGACGCGGGACGCGTCGGCGCAGGCGGCCCTCGACAGCAACAACGCCCTCGCCGCCGAGGTGATCGCCACCATCAAGGCGAACGGCGTCGCGGACGAGGACCTGCAGACCAGCCGGCTCTCGATCTCGCCGACGTTCGACGACACGTCGACCATCACCGGCTACCAGGTCTCCAACATGGTGACGGCGAAGCTGCGGGACGTCGGCAAGGCCGGCGCCCTCATCGACGCCGTCGGCGCGTCGGCCGGCGACGCGATTCGCGTCCAGCGGATCAGCTTCTCGATCGACGACGACAGCGTGCTGCGGGCGGCGGCGCGCGCCGACGCGGTGCACCGGGCGCAGGCGCAGGCGCAGCAGATGGCCGACGCCGCGGGCGTGCGCCTCGGGTTGCTGCACGCGATCACCGAGACGCCGCAGACGTCCGGGCCGTACTACGCCGCGACCGAGATGGCCGCCGCGGCGCCCGATGCGTCCGTCCCCGTCGAGGTCGGCAGCGTCGATCTCAGCGTCGTGGTCCAGGTGGTCTACGAGATCGCGCAGTAGGCACAGTAGGTCGGACCGTCCGCACCGCGGTCGGCATGACGCGGGTCGGCGCCGGCCCTAGCCTGGACGGGTGCGGCGGACGCGGGGCGCGACGTTCTACGGTGCGGCGAGCGACCGGCCGGAGCTCGACTGGTCGTGGGTGCGGGACCAGCTCGAGACCGCAGGCACCTACTGGGTTGTCGCGCCGACGTCGGGGCACCCCCACCCGCGGCCCGTGTGGGGGATCTGGGCCGACGAGCGGCTGCACCTCAGCATCGGCAGCCCCGCGCTGCTGTCAGGTCTGGCCGACGGAGCGCCGGTGACGGTCCACCTGGACAGCGGCACGGACGTCGTCATCGTCGAGGGCCATCGGGCACGGTCGCCGGGCCCGGCGGCGGGCGCGGGCGCCGAGCTGCTCGCCGCCTACGACCGCAAGTACGACTGGCACTACGACGTGGCGACCTACGGGCCGCTCACCTCCGTCGAGCCGGCGAAGATCCTGGCCTGGCGGTCCGGGGGCTGGGCAGGCCGGGACGGCTTCCAGGTCGACGGCTGCTGGACGTTCGACGCCGGCCGATCCTGACAGCGGTTGCCGGGTGCGCGCGATCGCAGCAAGCTGGCCGGATGGGCAAGGACCTGAGCAACACGAAGAACCGGAAGAAGCTGAGCAAGAAGTCGTTCGCGCTGCCCGGGAAGCGGAAGTACCCGATCCCGGACAAGGCGCACGCCCGCAACGCCCTCGCCCGGGTCGCCCAGCACGGCTCCAAGGCGGAGCAGAAGAAGGTCAAGGCCGCGGTGCACCGGAAGTTCCCGAGCATCGGCAAGAAGAAGAAGAAGTCCAAGAAGGGCAAGCGCTAGCCAGACAGCGGCCGCGCAGGCCTCACATCAGGTCGTCGAACTGGACCGGGCCGGTGTTGGCGGACAGCACGACGTTCGGGCCGCTGACGGAGACGGTCGCGCCGGTGACGGTGACGGGCAGGTCGCCGAGCGGCACGCTCAGGCTCAGCGTGCTGGCCAGCGCACCCGCGGCGGCGGACACCGCGGGAGTGAGGTCGATGCCCGCGGCGGTCAGGTTCTGCACGGACAGGCTCAGCGTGTTGTTGCTGACCGTCACGTCGGCCGTGCCGCTCACGGGGATCTGCTGGCCGAGCACGTCCACGGTGGTGGACACCGTCGGATCGCCGTCCGGCGCCGCCGACCACACCAGGTCGGGCCGGCCCAGCGCGGCGGAGAGCGCGGTCGCCGGGATCAGCACCTTCGTCGTCGTCGACTGCGCGGTCGCGTTCTCGGTGTTCCCGCGGATCGCCTCCCCGATCGGCACCTGCAGCGACGTCAGGGTCAGCTCCACGCGCGTGCCGGGCACCACCCAGCCGACGTCGGCGGTGGTGAGGACGACCTCGGGGTACTCACCCTGCAGCGCGTGCAGCAGGAACGGGAAGCCCTCGATCGAGACGTCCGGCGACGCGGCGAGTCCGGCCCGCGCCTGGACCTCGGTGCCCACCCGCGACTCGGCCAGGGCCCGCGCGCCGAAGTCGGCCGCCAGCAGCAGCACGACGAGCACCACCAGCGTGATCACGACCTTGCGCACCCGACCAGTCTGCGGGACGCGGCACCCGGGGCACATCCGGATTGCCGGGCAGCGCGCGGGCGCGGCGGCCGGCAGCCTCGTGCAGGTCCGCCGTCCGATTCTGGGATGGTGGACACGTGGAGATCGGGATCCTCGGCCCACTGGAGGTGCGCGCCGAGGGTGGGGAGCGTCCAGATCACCGGGTCACGGCTGCGCGCGCTGGTCACCCGGCTCGCCGCCGACGCCCCGGCCGTCGTCTCCACCGACGCCCTGCTCGACGCCATCTGGCCCGACGGATCGCCCGCTGACCCGCTGAACGCGCTGCAGTCGCTGGTGTCCCGCGTCCGGCGCGCGGTGGCCGACCCCCGGCTGCTGCGGCAGGTCGGCGGCGGCTACCAGCTCGCGGTCGACCGCGAGGTCGTGGACGCGGCGCTGTTCGCGGACCTGATCGGCGCGGGGCGCCGGGAGCTGCGCGACGGTACCCCGCAGACCGCGCGGGACATGCTGGTCAAGGCCCTCGCGCTGTGGCGCGGCGACCCGCTGGCGGACGCCGGTGACGCCGCCTACGCCGCGCCGCTGCGGGTCAGGATGCACGAGCTCCGGGTCGACGCACAGACCGACCGCATCGAGGCCGACATCGTTCTCGGCCGGATCGCCGAGGTGGTGGTCGAGCTGGAGGCACTGGCGGCCGCGAATCCCCTGCGCGAGCGGATCGCCGGTCAGCTGATGCGCGCGCTGGCGGCCTCCGGGCGCACCGCGGAGGCGCTCCGGGTGTACGACGCGCTGCGCGTCCGGCTGGCCGACGAGCTCGGGGTCGACCCGGGTCCGGAGCTGCAGGACCTGCAGCTGGCGGTGCTGCGGGGCGAGATCCCGACTCCGGCGTCGCCGGTGGCGCGCCGGCCGAGGAGCAACCTGCGGGCCGCGCTGACCAGCTTCATCGGCCGCGACCGCGAGGTGGCCCGGGTCTCGGCCCTCCTGGCGAGCGGGCGGCTGGTGACGATCGTCGGGCCCGGCGGGGCGGGCAAGACCCGGCTGGCGTCCGAGGTGGCGGCGGCCTGGATACCCCGCCGCGCCGGACGGCGTCTGGCTGGTCGAGCTGGCGCCGGTGACGGACGAGAAGGCGATCGCGCAGGCGATGCTCGGCGCGCTGGGCCTGATGGACACGCGGGCGGTCGAGCGACGGGTGGAGCGGCACGCCCGGGACTCCACGCAGCACCTGTTCGACGTGCTGGCGCAGGCGGACTGCCTGCTGGTGATCGACAACTGCGAGCACCTGATCGGCGGGGTGGCCGCGCTCGTCGACGAGTTGCTGGCCCGCTGTCCCGATCTGCGGATCATCGCCACCAGCCGCGAGCCGCTGAGCATCGTCGGCGAGGCCTTGTGCGTGCTGCCCCCGCTCGGGCTGCCGGAGTCCGGCGCGTCGGCCCGTGAGGCGACGCTGCAGCCGTCGGTCCGGCTGCTGGTGGAGCGCGCGCGGGCGGTGCGCGCCGAATTCGAGATCGACGAGCAGTCGGTGCGCAGCGCCGTCGAGATCGTCCGCCGGCTCGACGGTCTCCCGCTGGCCATCGAGCTCGCGGCCGCGCGGCTGCGGGTGCTGCCGATCGACGAGATCGCCGCCCGGCTGTCCGACCGGTTCCGGCTGCTCACCGGCGGCAGCCGCACCGCCATGCCACGCCACCGCACGCTGCGGGCGGTCGTGGAGTGGAGCTGGGAGCTGCTGGCCGACGACGAGCGCCTGCTGGCCGAGCGGCTCGCCGTGTTCCCCGGCGGCGCGACTCCCGAATCGGCGGCGGCTGTCTGCGCGGACGACCGGCTGCCGGCCGCAGACATCGGCGACCTGCTGCTGGCCCTGGTCGACAAGTCGTTGCTGGTGCCGGTGGACGGGCACGGGCTGCGCTACCGGATGCTCGAGACCATCCGCGAGTACGGCGTCGAGCGGATGGCCGAACGGTCTGAGGCCGCGGCGGCGCGCATCGCCCACGCGCGGTACTTCGCCGCGCTCAGCCGCACGCTGGACCCGGTGCTGCGGACCGGCGACCAGATGCGCGCGCTGAACCAGCTGAACACCGAGCGCGACAACGTCCTCGCCGCACTGCGTTTCCTCGGCGAGTCCGAACGCGCCGCCGATCGGCTCGCCGCCCTGGACGTCGCCCTCGCCCTCACCTGGTATTGGGCGATGATCGGTGCCAACGCCGAGTCGTCCCGGTGGGTGGGCTTCGCGCTCGCCGCGACCGACGGCGTCGAGCATCCCGACCGGGTGTGGGCCGAGGCAGCCGCGGCGATCTCGACCGTCACCTCCGGCGCGTTCAGCGGAACCGAGTGGGAGGAGTCGCGCAGAGAGCTGCGCGAGTTGTCCGAGCGGCTCGCCCTGGCTCCGGACCCGACGTTCCCCGCGCTGATCATCATGGCGCCGATGCTCTCGTTCTTCGGCGGGGACACCGCCGCGGCGGAGGCGATGATGGAGCGGACGCTGCGCTCGGACGACGGCTGGATCCGGGCGGCGTCACGGCTGGGCCGCGCCAGCATCGCCGAGAACAACGGCGATGTCGACGCCATGCGCGGCGACATCGACGCCTCCTACAAGGATTTCGAGCTGATCGGGGACAAGTGGGGGCTGTCCGGGGTGCTGGCCGCGCGCGGCTACCTGCGCACGCTCGACGGTGACCTGGCCCGCGCCGTGGAGGACTGCGAACGTGCGATGCGGTACGCCGCGGAGCTCGGCTCCATCGACGACCGCACGCTCCTCCTGCTCCGGCTCGCCGGGCTGCGTATGCGGCTGGGCGACATCGCCGGCGCGAAGCGGACCGTGGAGGAGGTGCGCGGCGAGATCGACAGTCACGGCCAGGGTTTCCACGGTCTCGAGCGCGGCCTGTTCGCCGACGCGATCCTGCTGTCCATCGACGTCTACCAGGGCAACACGTCGACGAGCACCGCCATGGCCGCGGACATGCGACGGCGGCTGCATGCGCGCGCGTCGGACGCGCTGGAGGGGCATGCGACGGCCATCGTCGGCTCGGTCGTCGCCACGGCCGCCATCGCGAGCGGCGACATCGATGTCGCGCGAGAGGATCTCGCGGTCGCTTACCCGGCCGCCATCCGGACGTCGGACATGCCGGTGATCGCGTCCGTGGGAATCGCGGTCGCCACCCTCGCCCTGGCGATCGGCCGTGCCGCGGATGCCGCGGCGATCATCGGCGCTTCCGCCCGGATGCGCGGGAGCGAGGACCCGACCGACCCGATCGTCCAGCGTCTCCTGCAGGGGGTCGCCGCGGCCGAGCCCGACTTCGACGAGATCTACTCAACGGGAAGGTATCTCAGCCGCGAATCGGCGATCGAGCGGCTGGACCCGAGCCTGCTGGTGGATCGGCGCGCCGCCCCGGTGGGCGCACCGGAGTCCTGACGCGCCGAGAGCCCGGCGACCGCTCGGGGGACCGGGCTCTCGGGCGGTGCGTCAGGCGCGTCGCCGGTAGCCGCGCAGCGCGAGCGGCACGAAGACGATCAGCAGGATCGCCATCCAGACCAGCGTCCACATCAGGCTTTCCGCCACCGGGCCGCCGATCATCAGCCCGCGCACGGTGGTGACCAGCTGCGAGATCGGGTTGAACTGGACGAAGGTCTGCAGCCAGTCCGGCATGGTGTCCGGGTTCACGAAGGTGTTGCTGGCGAACGACAGCGGCAGCACGATCAGGAACATGATGCCCTGCACCGCGCCCGAGGTCCGGGCCTTCATCCCGACGAACACCGAGATCCAGCAGAAGCACAGCGCGAAGGCGATGGAGATCCCGATCGCCGCGGACGCCGCCAGCCGGATTCGTCTCGATCCGGAAGCCCATGAGCATGCCGAACCGAGCGTGACGATGCACAGGATCAGGTAGCGGCCGACGTCCGCGATCACGGCGCCGACCAGCGGCACCGAGCGGCCGATCGGCAGCGACCGGAACCGGTCGAACACCCCCTTCTCGATGTCCGCGTTCAGGTTCTGCCCGAGCGCGACGCCGGCCATCGCGATGGTCTGGCCGAGCAGGCCGGGCAGCAGGAACTGCAGGTAGTCCTGCTGGGAGCCGCCGGCGATCGCGCCGCCGAAGATGTAGGTGAACAGCAGCAGGAAGATGATCGGCTGCAGCGTGACGTCGATCAGCGCCTCTGGCGTCCGGCACATCTTGATCAGGCTGCGCTTGGCGAGCGCGAGGACGTGCCGCAAATAGCGGCCGCCACCCGCCTGCGGGGTCACGGTGCTCGGTGGGGGTGCCGGGCGGCGCGCGGGCTGCGTCAGGGTCGCCCGCACGGCCGGCGCGGGTGCGGTGATGTCGGTCATGCCGCCGCCTCCGTTCCGTTGTGGTGGTTGCCGACCGGTCGTCGGCGTCCGCCCGCTGGCCGGTGAGGGTCATGAAGACCTCGTCGAGAGACGGCAGGTGCAGGGACATTTCGGTGACGGCGATGCCGTCCGCCTGCAGCCGGCCGACCGTGGCCGCCAGGGCGCCCTCGTCGCTGCACGGCGACGGTGAACTGGTCGCGCCCGGTGACCTGCGGCTCACTCGTGCCGATCTCGGCGAGGATGCGCCGCACGTCGGACAGGCGGCCGGGATCGCTCGGGCGGACCTCGATGCGCTGCCCGCCGATGGTCCGCTTGAGGCCGTCGGGGGTGTCGTGGGCGATCACCCTGCCGTGGTCGATGACGGTGATCTCGTCGGCGAGGGCGTCGGCCTCCTCGAGGTACTGCGTGGTGAGCAGCACGGTGGACCCTTCGGTGACCAGCCGCCGCACGACCTCCCACATGTCCTCGCGCTTCGCGGGGTCGAGGCCGGTGGTCGGCTCGTCGAGGAAGATCACCCGCGGGCGGCCGACCAGGCTGGCGGCCAGGTCGAGGCGCCGGCGCATGCCGCCGGAATACGTCTTGGCGCGCCGGCCGCCCGCCTCGGCCAGGTCGAACCAGTCGAGCAGCTCGGCGGCCCTGGCGCGGGCGTCGCGGGTGCTGAGGTTCAGCAGCTGGCCGATCAGCACCAGGTTCTGGACGCCGGTCAGGTCCTCGTCGACCGACGCGTACTGGCCGGTCAGGCCGATGGTGCGGCGCACGGCACCGGCGTCGCGCACGACGTCGTAGCCGTCGATGGTGGCGCGTGCCGGCGTCCGCGGTCAGCAGCGTCGCCAGGATCCGGACGGCGGTGGTCTTGCCGGCCCCGTTCGGGCCGAGCACGCCGAGCACGGAACCCTCGCGGGCCGACAGGTTCGACGCCGTCCAGCGCCTGGGTCGTGCCGAAGCGCTTGGTCAGCCCCTCGGCCTCGATCATCGTGGTCATGGTTGTTCTCCTCGAGTGGTGTTCTCGGGGACCAGAGTGCGGCGCGGCGCTGGCACGGGGCGCACACCGCGCTGAGACGGTGGGCGGCGACGCTGTCAGCGGCCGCGGCCGCACGGGACGGGCGGCTAGATCCAGCCCCGGTCGGTGGCGATGCGCAGCGCGTCGGCTCGGGTGGCGGCGCCGGTCTTGCCGATCACGGACGACAGGTGGTTGCGGACGGTGCCCTCCGAGAGGTAGAGCCGGGCGGCGATCTGACCGACGGTGCCGCCGTCGGCCGTGGCGGCGAGGACGTCCCGCTCGCGGCCCGTCAGCGGGGACTCGCCCAGCGAGAGGCTCTCGGCGGCGAGCTCCGGGTCGACGACGCGCAGCCCCGCGTGCACCCGCCGGATCGCGTCCAGGAGCTGTTCGGCCGGCGCGTCCTTCACCAGGAAGCCCGCCGCGTGCGCCTCCATCGCCCGCCGCAGGTAGCCGGGCCGGCCGAACGTCGTCAGGATGATCACCCGGCACGTCGGCAGCTGATCGGCGAGCGCCGCGGCGGCCGCGAGCCCGTCCAGCCCCGGCATCTGCACGTCGAGAAGCGCGACGTCCGGCCTGCTCTCCAGGGCGGCCGCCACGACCCGGTCCCCCGTGCCGACCTGGGCGACGACCTCGAGGTCCCGTTCCAGCCCGAGCAGGGCGGCGAACGCGCCGCGGATCAGCGCCTGGTCGTCGGCCAGCAGCACCCGGATCGGGCGCGCGGGCTGGGGATCGGGCGCGCCGGCCGGTGGCGCCGGCTCAGTCACCGGGCTCACGCACCGTTTCGGCGGGCAGCCCCCGGGTCTCGCCGTCCGCGCCACCGCTTTCCCGGCGGACCGCGGGGTGCAGGGTGGCGGCGATCCGGAACCCTCCGCCCGGCAGCGGCCCCGCGTCCAGCCGCCCACCCGCCGCGGCGACGCGGTCGGCGAGCCCGCGCAGGCCGATCCCGATCGGTCCGTCTCCCGTCGGCCCGGGGGCCGCCGCTGGGTCGAGAGCCGTCCCGTCGTCGATGATCTCGATCGTGTCGGCGGTGACGATGACCCGGCACGTCCGGGCGTGGGAGTGGCGCACGACGTTGGTCACCGCCTCCCGGACGACGTACCCGAAGAGCTGCCGCGCCGCGGGGTCCACCGCGTCCACGGCGCCGGGCAACACCGCCCGGATGCCGGCCGCGCGCAGCACCGTCGCCGCCACGGCGAGCTCGGCCGCGAGCGACACCTCCCGGAATCCGGAGGCCGTGGCCCGCACGTCGGTCAGCGCCTCCCGTGCCAGCCGCTCGACGTCGCCGATCTCGGCCGCCGCGCCGGCGTCGTCCCGGCCGACGAGCCGCCGGGCCAGCCCGGCCTTGACGGCGATCGCGGTCAGCGAGTGGCCGAGGATGTCGTGCAGGTCGCGGCCGATCCGCTCGCGCTCGGCGGCGACGGCAGCGACGGCGAGCTGCTCGCGGGTGGCCTGGAGCTCGATGGTGAGCCGCACGTTGCCGGCGAAACCGACCACGAACGCGGTGAGCGCGATCAGCGTGAGGGCCAGCTCCCAGCTCAGCGGATCGCCCGCGACGAGGTCCACGACCAGCATCAGCGCCGCGAGCGCGGCGCCGAGGGCCATCGCGACCTCCGCCGCGAACAGCATGCCGCCGGCGACCGCGACGAAGATCCACATGGCCGAGGTGGCCGTGCCGGTGACCCAGAACATGGGGATGGTCAGCAGGAACAGCGCGCCCACGACGGCGATCCGGCGCCCGAGGGGCGCCTGCATGACCCGCCCCGGGAACCACACGTAGCAGGCCGAGAAGGCCAGCAGCAGGACGAGCGCGCCGACCTTCGCCGCCGGCGACAGGTCGTCCGCCGTCAGCACCGCGGCGTAGAAGGAGAGCAGGAAGAGTTGGGCGATCAGCGCGCCGATCGCCCACCGCCGGCGGCCCGTCATCCGGTTGTGCGCCGCCTGCTCGGGGCCGATCGGCACGAGATCGAACGCACCGGTGGTCGGGGAGCTCACGTCGGCCATTCTCGCGCTACGACGGGCGGACCGGTGTCCCCGCACAGCGTGGGGCACCGGTCCGCGGGACCACAGCGGTCAGAGCTTCTTGCCGGAGCGGCTGTAGGCCAGGATGCCCGCGGCCCCCAGCACCACGGTCCACCCGGCCAGGACGAGCACCGCCGTCAGGGGCACGCCGGTGCCGGCGAGCACGCTGCGGCCGAGATCGGCGAGCCAGTACGACGGCATCACCTTCGCCACGCCCTGCAGGAACGCCGGGAAGGCCTCGACCGGGAACCACAGGCCGCCCAGGATCGACAGGCCGAGATAGGTGATCATCGAGATCGGCTGCACCGTGTCGACGGTGCCCGCGAACCCGATCAGCAGGCCAAGCACCGCGAACGGGATGAGGCCGAGCCACACCGCGAACCCGGTGCCCAGCCACTGCCCGGCGTCCAGTTCGACGCCGCCCACCGTCGCGCCGGCGAGGAACACCAGGATCAGCGCCGGCAGCGTGACGAGCATCGACACGACGGCCTTGGCGATGAGGTACGACTGCGCGGGCAGCGCGGTCAGCCGCAGCTGGCGGTTCCAGCCGGTCTGCCGCTCGATGGCGATCCTGGACCCGGTGTTGATCGCCGCGCCGATGCAGCCGAAGGATGCCATCGACACCATCAGGTAGGCAACGACACTCAGCCCGTCGGGGCCGTCCTGGCCCTGATACAGGTTGGCGTACAGCAGGAACAGCAGCAGCGGCAGGGCGACGGTCAGCACCAGGAAGCGGGTGTTCCGGTAGGCGTTGCGCGTGGACAGCAGCGCGTATCGGACCGTCATCGCGACGGCGCCGCCGGTCGGCTGCGCGACGGTGGTGGTCATCGGTGCGACTCCTCGCGTGCGGTGGCGGTCAATTGCAGGAAGGCGTCCTCGAGATTGCCTGCGGCGACCTCGATGTCGTGCGCATCCGGACGGTCGGCGAGCAGCGCGCGCAGCGCGGCGTCCGAGTCGTTGCAGTGCAGCAGGATCCGGGTGGCCTGCCGCTCGGCGCTGAGCACGCCCGGCAGGTGCAGCAGATCGTCGGCCTCGGCGCCGGGCACGACGGCGGAGATCGTGCGTCCCGCGACGCTGGATTTGATCTGCGCCCCGGTGCCGTCGGCCACCAGCACTCCGTCGGCGATGACCACGACGCGGTCGGCGAAGGCGTCGGCCTCGTCGAGGTAGTGGGTGGCGAACAGCACCGTCCGGCCCGTCTCGGTGTACGCGCGCATGGACGCCCAGAACGCGCGCCGCACCTCGACATCCATGGCGACGGTGGGCTCGTCGAGCACCAGCAGGTCCGGATCGGGGACCAGCGCCAGCGCGTACCGGACGCGCTGCGCCTGCCCGCCGGAGAGCTTGGTGGTCTTCTGGTTCGCGATGTCGGTGATCCCGGCCATCTCCATGGCACGCTGCACCGGCATCGGCGAGCGGTGCAGGGCGGCGATCATGTTCACCATCTCGCGCACCGTCATGTCGGGCAGCAGGGCGCCGCCCTGCAGCATCGCGCCGACCCAGCCCGCCTGGACGGCGTTCGACCGGGCGGCGGCCGAAGATCGTCACGGCGCCGGCGTCGGGCCGGGTGAGGCCCAGCATCATGTCGATCGTGGTGGACTTGCCGGCGCCGTTCGGCCCGAGGAAGGCCACCACCTCGCCGGGGGCGACGTCCAGGTCGACGCCGCGGACCGCGTGGACGTGCCCGAAGCTCTTGCGCAGGCCGGTGAGTCGGACCGCCGCGCCGTCGGGAACCGTGTGCTCTCTCGTCATGAACCGATCGTGTCCCCGGCGGGCCCGCGGGACGCAGGCCGCGCGTCACGACCTGGGCATGACATCTGTCATGGGCGTCGATCGGGCGGCGGCGGCCATCGGGGACGGCGCCGTCGATGCGCCGGGGACGGCGGCCGTCAGGAACCGAGGGCGCCGGGGCCCGGCACGACGGCCACCTCCGCGGGGTCGACGGCGGCACCGTCCCGGTCGAGGAAGCCGACCGTCAGCGGCCGCCCGGCCGTGTCGGTGTACACGGCAGCGGGGCCGAACCCGGTGGGCGCGTGCACATCTCCCCACTGGGCGAGGGCGCCGAGGACGGGCAGCAGGTCGCGCCCCGCGGGGGTCAGCACGTACTCCTCGCGCTCGCGCCGGCCCTCCTCGCGGTAGCTACGCCGCTCCAGGATGCCGTGCTCGACGAGGGTGGTCAGGCGGTCGGCGAGCACGTCGGGGGCCACGCCCAGCCTGGCCCGGAATTCGGCGAATCGCGTCCGTCCCCAGAAGGCCTCGCGGATGATCAGGATCGCCCAGCGCTGCCCGATGACCTCGAGCGTGCGCGCAATGGAGCACCGGGTTTCGCCGCGGGCGCGCGGCGGGCCGGGGGACCGGGTGCGGCGGTCGTCGTCGGCATGTGGTCAGCGTAACAGATCTGAGTTGGGAATTCCTACTCAGCTCTGCTAGCGTCGCCACCGACCCCGGAAGGCGGTATGCGGTGCGCACACTCAGTCCCGGCGCCAGCTTCGGCACGGCGGCCGCGGTGGCCGGCCTCGCCTTGTGGTCCAGCGCCGCCCCCACCGTGGTGTACCCGCTGTACCTGCAGGAATGGGGCCTCACGCCGGCCGTCACCACGGCGATCTTCGCGACCTACCCGCTGGTGCTGATCCCGGTGCTGGCCGTGTTCGGCAACCTGTCCGACGTCATCGGGCGGCGGGCGTCGATTCTCCTCGGCCTCGTCGCGCTGGTCGTCGGCACGCTGGCCTTCGCGCTCGCGCCGTCCGTCGGCTGGGCCTTCGCCGGCCGCGCGCTGCAGGGCGTCGGCGTCGGGCTGTCCCTGAGCCCGGCGACCGCGGCGATGATCGAGTTCGGCGGCAGCGCGCGCGCACACCGGGCCAGTTCCGCGACCACGGCGGCGACGGCGGCCGGGCTTGCCCTGTCCACCCTGATCGGCGGTGCATTGGTCGAGTACTCGGCGTCGCCGCTGCACACGCCGTTCTGGCTGCTGGTCGCGGTCATCCTCGCGGTCGGCTCGCTGGCGTGGTTCCTGCCGAGGACGAACTCCGCCGCCCCCGGTACGCGCTGGCGGCCGCAGGCGCTGCGATTGCCGCCGGGCATCCGGCGCCTGTTCGCCGCGGGCACGCTGTCGATCTCCGCCGCCTACGCACTCGGGGCGATCTACCTGGCGCTCGGCGCCCAGGCCGCCCGCGACCTCGTCCAGTCGTCGAACGTCCTGGTGGATGGCGCGATCATCTCGGTATCGGCCGTGATGATCGGCGTGGTCGCCATCGTGGCCCGCCCGCTGCCGAGCCGGGTCGCGGTGTCCGCAGGCCCGGCGCTGGCCCTCGCCGGGCTGCTGTTGCTCGACTTCGCCGGGGCGAGCCACTCGCTCTGGCTGTTCCTGGGCTCGTCGCTGCTCGGCGGCGCCGGCTACAGCCTGATGTTCGCGGGCGGGCTCGGCCTGATCGCGGCCGCCGCTCCGGCGGACCGTCGGGGCGCGGTGATCTCGTTCGCCTACGTGATCGGATATGCCGTGCAGGCCGTCGCCGCGCTCGGGCTCGGCGCGCTGGCGACGAGCGCCGGACTGCAGACCGCCCTCGAGATCGGCACGCCGCTCATCACGGCGGTCGGCATCGCGGCCGTGGTCGTCGTCAACCTGCGCGACCGGGCCGGTGCTCCGGCGCAGCCGCAGCCGGTGCGATGAGGCGGGGCCGGTCGTGGTCGCGGCCCGTTCGGCGTCAGCGGAGAGCGGTCACCATGGGGCACTGGAACGCGTCGCGGCCGGCCAGGCCCACCCGATTCAAGTAGGACGCCACGATCGCCCACGCGCGCAGGATCGTGACCTCGTGGTAGGCGATCTGCAGCTGCTCGCAGTAGGCGCGGACGATCGGGCGCGCGCGCCGCAGATTCGGCCGCGGCATGCTCGGGAACAGGTGGTGCTCGATCTGGTAGTTCAGCCCGCCCATGGCCACGCTCGCGATGCCGCCGCCCGACACGTTGCGCGAGAGCAGCACCTGGCGGCGGAGGAAGTCCATCTTGGAGTCGTGCGGCAGCACCGGCATGCCGATGTGTGCGGCCGAGAACGCCCCGCCCAGGTACAGGCCCATCACCGCGAGCTGGACCACCAGGAAGACCGCGGCGATGCCGGCGGGCAGGAACACGAACAGCACGGCGGGGTACGCGACGAAGCGCACGGCCAGCATCGCCATCTCGGTGCGCCGCCGCTTCATCGTCTTGCGGGTCAGCACCGCCTGCGCGCTCTGCGCGTGCAGGTTGAGCGCCTCCACCATCAGCAACGGGAAGAACCACCACCCCTGGTGCTCGCGCAGAAAGCGGCCAACCGCCGACTTCGGCGGCGGCGACGGATAGAAGTGCACGACGGACGGCGAGATGTCCGAGTCCTTGCCGATGGTGTTCGGCGTCGCGTGATGCTTGTTGTGCTTGTTGTTCCACCACGACAGGCTGACGCCGCCGATGAGCGTGCCCATGAGCAGCGCGGCCATCTCGTTGGCCCGGTTCGACCGGAAGATCTGCCGGTGCGCGGCGTCGTGGCTGAGGAACACGATCTGGGTGAGCACGACGGCCAGGGCCACGGCGATCGCGACCTGCGCCCAATGCTCTCCGATGAACGCGAAGGCCACCCAGACTCCGGCAAGGGCGGTGAACAGCAGCAGGCCCTTGACGGCGTAGTAGCCGTAGCGCCGCTGCATCAGGCCTTCGTTCTGCATGGAATGCAGCAGGGTCGAGTACTCGGAGGCGACCCGATCGAAGCTCGGTCTCGATCTCGCGGGTCGGTCAAGTGCGGTCGTCACAGCAGACATCCCTCGGGGGTCTCGGTGGAAAAAGTGAGGAGAATCGGCCGCCGGACGATATCGGGCGAGGATCGTGTCGATCCGGCTCGCAGTGTCACCAACCACCGCATGCTGCCCATCTCCAGCGGGATCCCTCCTCGTATATCGGCAATTCCGTGGATCTCGCGGCAACCGTGCGCGCGGGCGCGTCCGGTCTGAACTGCACCAGGACGAGGCGGCTGGACGCCGGGCACTCCCTGGATCTACGGTGGAGCTCTACAACGTAGACATTACCTGTAGACCTACACCTCGGCAAGCGAAGGGAGGGTCGTGGCGACGTCGACCAGAGGGCCGTCCCGCCGGCACGGGCGTCCCTCTTCGGCGACCGTCCCGTCCGTCAATCGGGAGCCCCTGACCCGCTCGCAGGTGCTGCACACCGCGCTCGACATCATCGACGCCGACGGCGTGGATGCCCTGTCGATGCGCCGGCTCGCGCAGCGGCTCGAGCGCGACCCGATGTCGCTCTACCGGCACGCGGCGAGCAAGGCCGCCCTGCTGGACGGCGTGACCGAGCTGGTCCTGGACGAGCTTGTCGTGCCGGCCGTCGAGGGCACCGACTGGGACGGCGCCCTGCGGAAGGCGGCCGAGAGCTTCCGCTCCATCGCGCTCGCCCACCCCCGCATGGTGCCGCTGCTCGTGACCAGGCCGTTGGCCACGCCCCTCGGTCTCCGGCCGCCGGGCACCCTGCGGGCGCTGGAGGAGATCCTCGACCTCTTCGTCGCGGCCGGCTTCTCGCCGCCCGACGCCCTGCACGCCTACCGGCTGTTCATCGGATTCCTCCAGGGCCACGCCCTGAACGAGGTGCAGGAACTCGTCGAGAACCCCGAGGAGACGGACGACCTGCTCCGGCTCGGGCTGCACCACCTGCCGCTGCGCGACTTTCCCCGGATCCGCGCGCTGGCCACGGATCTCGCCGACTACGACGGCCGGCTCGAATTGGAGCAGGGGCTCGACATCATCCTGGGCGGCCTGCGCTCCCAGCTCGCCGGCGGGGCCGCCTGATCGGGCGCGCTGAGCCCGCGCACCATGCCGCCCGGACCGTTCGGCACGGTGCCACCCTCGCACCTGGCAGCGGTGTCGTCCACGAGTAAGCTTGCTGCGCACGGCTTCTCGAAAGGCGTCGCGAACTCGCAGGCGTGCCACTCGCCGGATCCGGGCCGGGAGGACGGATGAAGGTGTTGTTCCTGGACATCGACGGCGTCTGCAACTGTGTCGGAACCCGGCAGAGCTTCATGGGTTTCGTGGGGATCGACCCCGCGCTGGCCGCGCGGGTTGCCGGGATCGTGGACGACACGGGGTGCGTGGTGGTGCTGTCGTCGTCGTGGCGGCACTTCGACGGCGGCCGCGAGGAGGTCGACCGGATGGTCTGCCCCACGTTCGACATCACACCGTCGGTCAGGGGCGGCTTCCGGGGCGACGAGATCGCCCTGTGGCTCGAACGGCATCCGGAGGTCGAGCGGTACGCGATCGTCGACGACAACGACGACTTCCACGACGGTCAGCCACTTTTCCGCACCGCCTGGTCCACCGGCATCACCGCGGAGGTCGCGGCGGAGCTGACCGCGTACCTGAACGCCGCGCCGTCGTGAGCGGGGCACGGCCGGCGGCGTCATCGACGCGGACCGGTTGAGCCACGATGGTATTCACCCCTACCGATCATCCCTGGCCTCACCTGACGTGTCGATCGCCCGGCGAATGCGTTGGCGGCAGCGGGCTTTCGCCGGAACCGGTCGCGACACCGGCCGATCGGAATCCGCGGGCGACCAGAGGGGGTGACGGGGATCTCGCCGGGCGGGGGCGCGGCGGACGTCGGGCACCCCGTAGGCTGGAACGTGACGCGGCCGCCGTGGCCACGTCGAGGTCGTTGCTGTGACGCGAATGCCCGCCGCTGTGGTGTGCAGAAGAGCGTCGCCTGATGGTCCTGGGTCCGCCCGGTTCCGCGAATCGATCAGCATCGCGGCCACCGACCCATCCACTTCGTGAGGACCGTTCTTTCCGATGAGCACCAACCGTTCCACTTCCGCGCGCCCCCGTTCGGGCGCACCCACCGACCGCACGACGTCCGCCGGCACGTCCGGCACCCAGCGGCGCCGCGCCCGCGGACCGCGCCGCGACGGCGGTCCCACCGATCGGACCGCCTCAGCCGGCCCGGTGCGCACCGACGGCCGTCCCGCCCGTACCCCCGCGAAGGGCGGCGCCTACTCGGTCGGCGCCTTCGCGGCCGGCGGCAGCGCGGCGAGCCTGCGCGCCCGGCCCGCTGCCGACCGCGCCCACCCCGCCGGCAACCGGCCCGCCGCATCCACGTCCGCGCAGCAGTCGCGGGCCGATTCGCCGGGTGTCGACGGCGGCCGGCGCCGCCGGCGCGGCAGGGGGCAGTCGACCACCCCTCCGCCCGCCACCACCGCGCACGCCACGCCCGCGACCGCCATTGCCTCCCTTCCGGCCGACACGATCACCGTCCCCGCCGAGGGACCTGATGCGCCCGGCTTCGCCGCCCTCGGCGTCCCCGCCCCGCTGCTGCCGGTGCTGACCACGCTCGGCGCCATCACGCCGTTCCCCATCCAGGCCGCGACGCTGCCGTCGACACTGGCCGGCCGGGACGTGCTCGGTCGCGGCAAGACCGGCTCCGGCAAGACCATCGCGTTCGCGGTGCCGCTCGTCGCCCGCCTGACCGGTGGGCGCAGCGCCCCCCGTCGCCCGCGCGGCCTGATCCTGCTGCCCACCCGCGAGCTCGCGCTGCAGGTGCATCGCACCGTTCAGCCGCTGGCCGCCGCCGCGGGTCTGACGACGGTGACCGTGTTCGGTGGCGTCGGTTACGGCCCGCAGCGCGCTGCGCTGCAGCGCGGCGTCGACATCGTCATCGCCTGCCCCGGCCGGCTCGAGGACCTGATCAGCCAGGGCACCTGCGACCTCGGCGCCGTCGAGCTGACGGTGCTGGACGAGGCCGACCACATGGCCGATCTCGGTTTCCTGCCCGGCGTGCGCCGCATCCTGCGCGCCACCCCCGCGGGGGGTCAGCGACTGCTGTTCTCCGCGACCCTGGACAACGGGATCTCCGTGCTGGTGCGGGACTTCCTCGCCGACCCCATCATGTGCGCGGTCGACGAGGAGACCTCCCCCGTGTCGACGATGAGCCACCACGTGCTCGCGGTCGACCAGGCCGGTCGCAGCCAGGTGATCCGCGAGCTGGCCGCCGGCAACGGCCGGCGGATGCTCTTCACCCGCACCAAGCACGGCGCGAAGAAGTGGGCGGCGACGCTCACAAAGTGGGGCATCCCGGCGGTCGACCTGCACGGCAACCTGTCCCAGAACGCCCGCGAGCGCAATCTCGCCGCATTCTCGTCCGGCGACGCCCGGGTGCTCGTCGCCACCGACATCGCGGCGCGCGGGATCCACGTCGACGACGTCGAACTCGTCGTGCACCTCGACCCGCCCACGGAGCACAAGGCGTATCTGCACCGCTCGGGGCGGACCGCCCGGGCCGGCGCCGGCGGCACGGTCGTGACGATCATGCTGCCGGAGCAGGCCGCGGACGTCCGCGGGCTGATGCGCCAGGCCGGCATCTCGGCCGCGACCACCGCGGTCGCGCCGGGACATCCGACCATCGGTCGCCTGGCCGGCTGACCCGGGCTGCACCTCTACCGCCCACGGGCGGGGTCGTTCCACAGACCTGTGGAATCCGGTACGCGGCCGCGGCGCGGCGCCTCTTCGGCGTCGACCGTTCCCCCACCGAGGAGCCACGCCATGCCCCGACTCCGCACCATCGCCCGGTTGACCGCCGTGGTGATCGCCACCGTCCTCGCCCTCGCCGTCGGCGGCGGATCCGCCGGTTCGACCGCGCTACCGGATCGGGTGGCGACCGATCACAGTGTGCCCGGCCCGAAGCAGCCGATCGACACCATCGGAATCAGCGGCGCTCAGTTCCACGTCCGCTCCGGCGACCCCCACTGCCACACGGGCGCAGGCAGTCTCGGCTCGGGATTCCCCGTGCCGCGCGGCGCCATGGTCATCGGCGCGACGGTGTACCACATCGACGGTTCGACCACGTCGTCGGTGTACGGCGAGCTGTCCCGGCACAACTTCACGACCGGCGGAAGCCACATCCTGGCCAAGGGGACGAGCCCGGTCGCCACCTCGGGCTCCGGCCGCCTCGAGCTCAATGTGGCTTCGGGCTACGTGATGACGGAGGGCGAGGCGATCAACATGGTCGTCAGCTTCGCCAGTGGAAGCTGCCTGAAAGGTGTTGAGGTGCACTACATCGCGCATCCGGAACCGTCGACGAGCCAGCTCCGTGTCGCGGACGCCGCACCCGCGGCCGGCTTCGCCCCCGACGGGGCTGCGTCATCGCCGACGGGGTGAGTTCTCAGGAGGTCGTCGGTTCGGAGCGACGGCTGCTTCCGCCGTCGCGGCCAGACGACGGCCACGACCGCGGTGATGATCAGCGAGAGCGCCGCGGTCGCGAGCAGGGTCCAGGCCAGGCCCGAGGAGAAGGCGTCGATCGACGCCTGAGTTGCCGAGGCGGCGACATCCGGTGGCAGGGAAGCGATCGCGCTCTGGAATGACGAGGAATTCACGAGCGCCTGTTCCGCCTCGGAGATGTCGTCCTGGCTGAGTCCGGTCGCGGCGAACGCGTCGGAGGACGCGCTGATCGTGAAGCCCCGGGCCAATGCCGACAGCAGCGCCACGCCCAGCGCGCCGCCGACCATGCTCGACATCTTGAACACCCCGGCGGCGGTGCCGGCCAACGACTCGGGCACGTCGCCGACGGCCGTGTCGGAGATCGGCGTCGACAGCATGCCGAGCCCGATGCCGACCACCACCAGGCCGACCATGATCAGCACGATGGTGCTGTCGGCGCTGAGGAAGCCGAGCACCACCAGGCCGGCGCTCATCACCACCAGGCCGATGAGGACGGGCAGCCGGCCGCCCCGCGTCGAGGCCAGTCGCCCACCGATCGGGATGCACGCGAAGATGCCGACGGTCGACGGCAGCATCAGCAGGCCGGCCTCGACGGCGCTGTATCCGCGGACGTTCTGCAGCCAGAGCACGAGCAGGTAACTCAGTCCCGCGAACGCCAGGTTCATCACGAGGTTGGCGGAGAGCGCGCCGTCGTACGGACGGAGCCGGAACAGCGAGAGATCGACCAACGGGTCCTTGACGCGGCGCTCGATGAACACCCAGGCGACCGCGAGAATCACCGTCGCGGCGAACAATCCGAGGATCAGCGGGCTCGACCAGCCGCGCAACGGGCCGTCGGTGAGCGCGAACAGCAGGGCGAAGACCGCCAGCCCGATCGTCACCAGCCCCACCCAGTCGACGTGGCGGGAGGCGTTGTCGTCGCGCGACTCCGGGGTGGTCGCCCGGATGATCAGGAACGCGGCCACCCCCAGCGGGAGGTTGATCCAGAACAACCACTGCCACCCGAGGGTGTCCGTGATGACGCCGCCGATGGCGGGCGCGATGGCCTGGCCGCCCCAGGCCACCGCCTGCCAGACGCCGAAAGCCGTGAACTGGTCTCGCGCGCTGAACTGCGGCGGGATGAGCGCCAGCGTCGCCGGCAGGATCAGCGCGGCGCCGATGCCCATCAGGCCGCGGCCGGCGATCAACACCTCGACCCCGGGCGCCAGCGCGGCGACGATCGAGAACGCCGTGAAGCACACGATTCCCAGCTGCAGGATGCGCCGCCGCCCGAACACGTCGCCGAACCGGCCCGCCGCGATCACCAGGGCGCCGGCGACGAGGCTGAAGGCGTTGTTCGCCCATTGCAGGTCGGACAGCGGGGCCCCGAAGTCGTCCGCGATGGTCGGAACGGCCACGGCCAGGTCGGCGAACGCGAGCCAGACGAGGCCCGCGGCGGTGCAGGTGGCGCCGAGGGAGACCCACCGCCTGGACGACCGGGCCCCGCGTGCCGGCGAGCCCGCGCTCGGCTCGCTCACCGGGGCCGGCCGACGGCGACAAGGACGGCCCAGCAGGGGATCTCGGCTCGAGTGTGCAGTGCTGGCACAAAGCCCCCTGGACGCACCGTCGCGAACCGGCTGGACCCGCACGATCATGGGCACCCGAGCGAGACAATAACGCCCGCCGCCCGATCGGTACAGATTGCGAGGTTCGACCACCCCGCGGGATCAGGACTCGCCGGCGTCCGCGACGTCGATGACGAGCTTGCCGATCGCCTGCCCGGCGGCGAGCTTCCGGATCGCGTCCGGCACCGCCTCGAGCGGCCAGCTGGAGTCGATCACGGGCAGCAGGTCGCCCGCCTGGAGCAGGTCGGCCAGATCCTCGAGGCCCCGGTTCGCCCGCGCGAACAGCACCCGCATCCGCCGCGAGCCGAGCGAGAGCAGCGAACCCCAGGTGACCGTCGCGAGAATCGTCCTGGTGCGACCACCCACCACCACGAGGCTTCCGCCCGGGGCGAGCGCGCGCCGATAGGCCGGCATCGACCGCCGCGCGACGACGTCGACGATGAGATCGAACTCGCCGGCTCCGGCGAGCGGATCGTCCCGCTCGGCGTCCAGCACGCGGTCGGCGCCGAGTTCCGTGAGCCGTGCGAGCTTGCCGCCGCGGTCCACCGCGGTCACCCGCGCGCTCGACCTCGACCTGGCCAGCTGGATGCCCAGCGTGCCGACGCCGCCGCCGGCGCCGATGATCAGCACCCGCCCGGCCTCGGCGAGCCGCCCCGCACGGAACAGCGCCTGCCAGGCGAGACACCCCGCCTGCGGGACGGACGCGGCCTCGGCGAACGTCAGGCGCTCCGGCTTCGGCAGCAGGGCCGCCTCCCGCGCCGTCGCCACCTCCGCGAAGCCGCCCCATCCGCTCTCCGCAAGGTCGCCGAACACCGCGTCCCCGGGACGGAATCGCGTCGCGCCCTCGCCGACGGCGGTGACGACGCCCGCCACGTCCGCACCCAGGATCGGGAACCGGGGTCGGCGCGGCGCCTGGAGCCGGGTCATCCGCGGGACGCCGCGGATCTGGTCCCAGTCCCACGAGTTGACCGACGCGGCCCGCACCCGGATCTGCACCTCGCCCGGCCGTGGTTCCGGCTCGTCGACCTGCTCCAGTCGCAGGTCGTCGGCCGTGCCGTATCTCGGACAGACGACAGCCCTCATCGGCACGATCCTGCCAGGGGTCGCTCGTCGACCCATCCGTCCCGCCCGATCGGGGTCGCTCCGCGCCGGGCCCGACGGACCGTCAGATCGCCGTCGGAGCAGGCGATCTGACGGCGGGCGTCGTGATCAGCGGCGATCCCTGCGGTCCTCCCGGCGATCGCCGCGGTCGTCCCTGCGGTCGTCGCGGCGGTCGTGCCGCCGCCCCACGCCGTGCGCGACCACTGCGGTCGTCGCCACGGCGGCGGTGGTGCGGCCCACCGGGCCCAGCACGCCGCGCCGGCCCACTCTCCGTCGTCCCAACATCTCAGGCTCCCTGCTCTTGTTCGACTGCGGCGATCTCCGCGTCCTCGAGCGCGCCGATGAGCGCCTGGACCGGGATCCGACCGTTCGCGATCAGCTGCCCACCCGCCCGGCGGACCGCCGAGGCGAACGGCGCCGCCCAGAGGTTCTCGTAGACCAGCAGCCCGGCGGTGCTGCCCGGCTCCATGGCCTCGGCGACGGCGGCGACGTCCTCTTCGCTCAGCAGGTCGGCGAGTTCTCGTTCCAGTTCGCGGATCCCGCCCAGGATTCCGGGGTCGACGTCGGCCACCTCGAAGGCCTCGAACGAGCCGTCGTCCGCCTTGATGATCAGCACCAGGTCCAGCACGCGCACGATGCCGCTCTCCACCAGCGTCGCCAGTTCCGGCAGTATCTCTCCCGTGAACTCGCTGCCGGGGAACTCCACCACCAGGTAGTCCACCGGTCCGAGTTCGTCGATGGGATCCGTCACGCTCAGCCCCTTTCCGCGAGCGTCCGATCGAGCGCCCGTCGTTGCCGCCGGTCGACACCGGTCGTGTCGCGGTCCCGATCACCGTGGCACGGCGGCACCGGCCGGACCTCACACGCATGGGGTGACTCCGGTGCCGGGTCGCCGCTCAGTCGTCGAGGCTGCCCATGGTCAGGTTCACCGTCGTGCCGGTCATCCCGCTCGCCCGGTCGGACGCCAGGAACGCGGCCATGTCGGCCATCTCCTCCAGCGTCATCAACCGGCGCGGGTGCGTCCGGCCGGCGAGCAGCTCCAGCCACTGCTCCCAGGTCATGCCCGTTGCCGTGGCTCGCGGCTCGTACGCGTCCCTGATCGTGCGGCTCTCCGGCATGCCCTGCGGCCGCAGGCCGATGACCCGGAGCCCGTGCGGCGCGAGTTCGGCGGACAGGTCCCGCGTCAGGGCCTCCTTGGCGGCCATGGCCGGGCCGTAGCCGCCCACCAGCGGCAGGCCGATCCGCGAGTGCAGCGCGGTGACGGTCATGATCACGCCGGAGCGCTGCGGAATCATCCGCCGCGCCGCCAGCCGCGCCGTCAGGAAGTACGACGTCGTGTAGTCCGCGATCGGACGCGCGAACTGTTCCGGCGTCAGCTCGGTGAGCGGCACGCCGAGGATCGTCGAGTTCGGTGTACCCACCGCATTGAACGAGATGTCGACGCGACCCGCCCGATCGACGACCGATTGCAGGTGCCCGTCCACGGATCGCTCATCGAGCGCGTCGACCTCCGCCGCCTCGGCGGAGCCACCGGCCTCCGCGATGCCCGCCGCGACGGCCTCGACCGGCGCGCGGTGGCGACCGGTGAGAAAGACCGTCGCCCCCTCGCGCGCACACGCACGCGCCACCGCGCCGCCGATCGCACCCCCCGCTCCGTAGATCACCGCGACCTTGCCTGACAGCATCATCGGGTCGTCCCTTCGCCGTTCGTCGCCGCCTGTCCGACGGCCCACCGGTGGTGTTGACCCCGCGGATTCGGGAAAGTGGGCGGACGCGCGCCGCCCGGTTCGGCCCTCGGCCGGTGTCTGTACCGGAGGACGAACGGCGCATCAGTGCAGGGCAGTGCAGGCCAGGGAGGACGCAGTGGTGGTGGTGGCGACCGACCACCTGGTCGCGCGGGCGCGGGCCGGGGACGGCGACGCGTTCCGGGAACTGACGGAGCCGCACCTCCGGGAGCTCCGGGTGCACTGCTACCGCATGCTCGGCTCCTTCCAGGACGCAGAGGACGCCCTGCAGGACACGCTGCTGACCGGCTGGCGGGGCCTGCCGGGGTTCGAGGGGCGGGCCTCGCTCCGAACCTGGCTGTACAAGATCGCCACCAACCGCTGCCTCAACGCGCGACGCTCCGCCGGCCGGCGGCCGGCGCTGGCGTGGAACATCCCGGGAGTCGAGCCGCCAGAGCCGACCCGGCTGGGCGAGATCGTCTGGCTGCAGCCGTTTCCCGACACGCTGCTGGCCGGCGCGGTCGATGAGCCGCCGGGCCCGGAGGCCCGCTACGATCAGATCGAGTCCATCTCCCTGGCCTTCGTGACCGCGCTCCAACTGCTGCCGCCCCGCCAGCTCGCCGTCGTCGTGCTGCGCGACGTCCTCGGCTTCCCGGCGAGCGAGGTGGCCGAGATGCTGGACACCACCGTGGATGCGGTCACGAGCGCGCTGAAGCGCGGGCGCGCCGCGCTGCGGCACCGGCGACGGCCGACCGACCGCGAGCCGCCGCCGACCCCTGGCTCCCCGGCCGAGCGTGCGATCGCGGCCCGGTTCGCGCATGCGTACGAGTCGGCGGACGTCGACGCACTGGTGGCCCTGCTGACGGACGACGTGTTCGTCTCGATGCCGCCGATGCCGCTCGAGTACGAGGGCCGCGACGTGGCAACCCTGTTCTACGCCAGCATCTTCCGCTCGGGTCGACGCTTCGACCTGGTGCCGACCCGGGCCAACGGCCAGCCGGCGTTCGGCGCGTACCTGCGCGGGCCGGGCGGGATCAGCCATGGCGTCGGCCTGTTCGTGATCACCCTCGCGGGCGAGAGGATATGCGCGACAACACGCTTCGAGAACAGCGCGCTTCCCTGGTTCGGGCTGCCGAGGTCCGTGCCGAGCCGGACGTCTCCCGCCGGTACCGCGCGCATCGGCGGCGACAGGCGCGGCTCGGCCTAGGGGCCCTGGTCGCCGGTCTCGAGCGGAAGGTCGGGCATCGCGCCGCCGTTCGGCAGACCCTCGATGACGGCGTACAGCAGCGCGTTGGCGACGGACGTGCCGTCGGGACCGAGGGTGAGCGTGGTGATCACGACGATGTCGGTGTCGGTCGCGGGATCGCGGGCGACCGCCGAGTTGTAGCCGGTGATCTGGCCGCCGTGACCGTCGTACGTCAGCCGCCGGTCGATGCCGTACCCGTACTCGTACCGGCCCTCCGCCTCGGGGAAGTCGGGCCCGAGGCCCTGGATGCTGTCCAGCCGCAGCTGCTGCGTCGGGGCATCGAGCAGCGTGCCGTCGACCAGTGCGTCGATCCACAGCAACTGATCTTCGGCCGTGGAGATCACCGACCCCGCGGTCCATCCCCATGACGGGTTGTCGACGAGGCTGACGTCGGCGGGCAGCAGCGTGCCGGCCGCGGCCTGCGCCTGCTCGTCGGGCGGGAGCGCCTTGTCGAAGCTGCCGTAGTGGTAGCCGTGCGCGAAGGGCTCCGGGATCGACGAGTCGGCCAGGGCGGGGAGCGAGGTCTCGTGCATGCCGAGCGGCGCGAACAGCCGTTCCTCGAAGAGCTCGGCGGCGGTCTGGCCGGTCAGCTGCTCCATGATCATCCCGAGCAGGATGTAGTTGGTGTTCGAGTAGTTCCAGTTCGCCCCGGGCGCGTAGAGGGGCGGGTGGGCGAAGGCCACGTCGAGGAGCTCCTGCGGCTGCCACACCCGGGCGGGCTGATCCTCGTTGTCCTGCACCCAGTCCGGGTCGTCGGTGTAGTTGTACAGGCCGCTGCGCATCTCGAGCAGCTGGGCGATCGTGATGCCGTCCCCGCCGGGAACCGTGGGGACGTACGCGCTCACCGGGTCGTCGAGGCCGATCAGGCCCTCCTGCACCAGCTGCAGGATGACGGTTGCCGTCATCGTCTTGGTGATGCTGCCGACCCGGGCGTGGTCCGTGGTGGAGACCGGCACCGATCCGCCGATCTCGGTCGTGCCGAAGGTGTAGGTGACATCACCGAACTGGCCGGAGCGCACGATCACCACCGCCGACGGCACCGTCGATGGGTCGACGATGTCCTGGAGCGACGCCTGCAGCGCCGCCGCATAGGCGGGCGCGCCGCTTGCCGGGGTGGACACCGAGACCTCGGCGCTCCTGCCGGGCGCCGAACCGGTCGAGCCCTCCGCCGACGAGGTGACCGCCGTCGATCCCGTGGTCGTCGCCGCTGGCAATCCGGTCGGCGAGGGACTCGCGGACGGGGCGGTCGCGTCGTTCGCCGAGCATCCGGCGAGGACGACGAGCGCGATCGCCACGGCGATCGACCGGCGGAGCGCGGTGGCTCTGACCTCGGAACACTGCGTCATCGGCGCCCTCCGTGGTCGGCATACCCGCGCGCGCTGTCGGGCGCACCACATCGTAGGGTGCATCTGCTCGTGTGCGTTGCTTGTCGGATTGCTCCCGGTGTGGTCGGATGCGGCCGGGCTCTGACGCTCTGCCGAGACGAAGGCGAGGTCCGCGGTGACGGAACCGATGACGATCGACCAGCTTCCGGGGCCGCACGGCGTTCCGTTCCTCGGGAATCTGCTCGACCTCAACACGTCCAACCCGATCGACATGCTCATCGACTGGGCCCGCGAGTTCGGGCCGATCTACCGGCTCACCGCGCCGGGAATCTCCCGGGTCGTCCTGTCCGGGCGCGGACCTCGTCGAGGAGATCTGCGACGACACCCGGTTCGGCAAGCAGCTCGGGCGCCGGCCTCAAGGTCGCTCAGGACGACAAGGAGAGCCAGGGTCTGTTCACCAGCGAGACGGACGACCCGCTGTGGCGCCGCGCCCACAACATCCTGATGGCGCCGTTCAGCCAGCAGGCGATGCGCGGATACCTGCCGCGCATGGTCGACATCGCCGGACAGCTGGTCGAGAAGTGGTCCCGGCTCAATCCCGACGACGAGGTCAACGTCCCGCAGGACATGACGGCGCTCACCCTGGACACCATCGCGCTCTGCGGCTTCGACTACCGCTTCAACTCGTTCTACCGGGAGACCCCGCACCCGTTCGTCGCGGCCATGGTGCGCGCCCTCGTCGAGCGCGCAGAAGGAGGGGCACGGAACTGCCGATCCAGCGCAAGCTCCGGGTGCAGGCCCGGCGGCAGCTTCAGCGAGGACCAGGAGTTCCAAGTCGACCTGGTCAAGGGCCTGATGGCGGATCGGCGCAGACTCGGTGCCGCCGCCGACAACACCGACCTCCTGGGCCTGATGCTGACCGGCGTGGACAAGCAGAGCGGCGAGAGGCTGCCGGACGACAACATCGTCGCCCAGTGCCTCACGTTCCTGGTCGCCGGCCACGAGACGACCAGCGGGCTGCTGTCTTTCGCGATCTACTTACTGCTGAAGAACCCGGAGTGCGCGCAGCGCGCGCGGGCCGAGGTGGACGAGGTGCTCGGCGACGACGCCGAGCCCACCTACGAGCAGATCCACCGGCTCACGTATGTCCGGCAGGTCCTCGACGAGACGCTGCGGCTGTAGCCGACCGCGCCGATGTTCACCCGCACCCCGCTGCAGGACACCGTGGTGGCCGGGAAGTACGCCTTCGCGGAGGGCACCGGGCTGTCCATCCTGCTGCCGATGCTGCATCGGGACCCCACCGTCTGGGGCGACGACGCCGAGGAGTTCAACCCCGACCATTTCTCGGCCGAGCGGATCAAGGACGTGCCGCCCTTCGCCTACCGGCCCTTCGGCAGCGGCATGCGGGCGTGCATCGGCCGCCAGTTCGCCCTGCAGGAGGCCACTCTCGTGCTCGGCCTGCTGCTCCAGCGGTTCGAGCTCATCGACCACCGGAACTACGAGCTGCACACCCAGGCGACGCTCACCGTGAAACCCGACGACTTCTGGATCAAGGTGCGGCCGCGCACCGACCGCGCCCTGAAGATCACCATCCCGGCCCCCGAGCCGTCGGCCGCACCGGCGGCCGAAGCGGCGCCGCAACGGCCGCCCGCCAACGGTCACGGCACGCCGCTGCTGGTGCTCTTCGGGTCCAACCTCGGCACCGCGGAGGGCATCGCCAACCGGCTGGGCCGGGAGGGCGAGGAGCGCGGCTTCCAGGTCACCGTCGCCGCGCTCGACGACCACGGCACCGCGCTGCCCACCAGGGGGCGGTGCTGATCGTCTGCCGCGTCGTACAACGGCGAGCCGCCGGAGAACGCGACCGCCTTCGTGGCCGGGCTGAAGGACCCGGCGCTCGGCACCGACGCCTTCGCCGGCGTCTCCTACGCCGTGTTCGGCTGCGGCGACACCGACTGGGCGGCAACGTATCAGGCGGTGCCCACGCTGCTGGACAGCCGAGCTCGAGCGGCACGGCGCGACCCGCATCCACCCGCGCGGCGAGGGGAATGCGAACGGCGACTTCGACGGCCAGTACCGCTCATGGCACGCGGAGCTGTGGTCGGATGTCGCCGGCGCGCTGCACCTGCCGACCGACGCGACCGCGCCGCGCCGACGGGCCCGCGGCTGTCGATCTCGATCATCAACCGCCAGCTCACCAACCCGGTCGTGCTGTCCTACGAGGCGACCCCGGCCCTGGTCACCCGCAACGTCGAGCTGACCGCGAACGGCTCGCCCGGCACCCGGTCCACCCGGCACGTCGAGGTCGCGCTGCCCGCCGGGATGCGCTACCGGGCCGGCGACCACCTGGGCGTGCTGCCCCGGAACAGCCTGCAGCTGATCCGCCGGGTGATGCGGCGGTTCAGCCTGGACGCCGGCATGTACCTCACGATCGTGGCCAGCAGCGGCGCGCACACCCACCTGCCGATCGACGAACCCGCGCCGCTCCTGGGCATTCTCGGCAGCTGCGTCGAGCTGCAGGCCCTCGCCACCCGGGCCGACATCGACGTGCTCGCCGAGCACACCGACGACCCGGCGCAGCGGGCCGAGCTCCGCTCGCTGACCGGCGACGACGAGGAGTCGCACGAGCGGTACCGGACGACGGTCCGCGAACCGGGGCTGTCGGTCCTCGACCTGCTCGACCGATACCCGGCGTGCACGCTGCCGTTCCCGGTGTACCTCGACCTGCTTGCCCGCGCTGGCGCCGCGGTACTACTCGATCTCCTCGTCGCCGCTGGTGAGCCCGGGGGCGTGCAGCGTCACCGAGGGCGTGCTGCGCGCGCCGTCGCGGTGCGGGCCAGGGGATTTCGAGGGCGTGTGCTCCACCTACCTGGAGGCGATGGAGCCCGGCAGCACCGTGTTCGTGTTCACCCGCGAGCCGACGATCCCGTTCCGGCCGCCCGCCGATCCGACGGTGCCCATGATCATGATCGGGGCGGGCACCGGCCTGGCGCCGTTCCGCGGATTCCTGGAGGAGCGGGCCCAGCAGAAGGCCGGCGGCGCCACGCTCGCCCCGTCGCTGCTGTTCTTCGGCTGCCGGACCCCGGCCGACCAGCTGTACGCCGACGAACTGGACGCGTTCGCCGAAACCGCGGATCTCCGCGTGCACACGGCGTTCTCGCGCGTCGGGGGGGACGGACCGAGGTACGCGCAGCACCAGATGCTCGCCCACCAGGACGAGACCTGGGCCCTCATCGACAAGGGCGCGCAGGTCTTCGTCTGCGGCAACGCGCGCACGCTCGCGCCCGGCGTGCGGTCGACGCTGCAGCAGATCTACGCCAGCCAGACCGGCGGCACCGCCGATCAGGCCGAGCAGTGGCTCGCCGACATGCGCCGGGATCGCCGCTATCTCGAGGACATCTGGGGGCAGGGTTGACCCGGCCCGGACCCGTCGCGGGGTGAACGCAGGGGCCACGCGCCGTGCCTGACGGCGACCCCTCCGCGGTGATCCGCTCGTCGTCGCCGAGCCCGGCCGGCCGCGCGGCGGAGGTGCTCGCCGCCGCCCGCGACGACCCCGCCCAGCGGCTGCGGCTGGCGTGCTCGTTCTACGAGCGGCCGGTCGGCGGCCGCAGCATCCGGGCGTACCGCAGGGCCGAGATCGCCTTCATGCGATGGCAGATCAGGCGCGGCGTGCTGGCGCCGCCGACGGCGGCCAGGCCGGGGAGTCCGTGGTGGCGGGCGGTCAACGAGTCCCTGCTGCGCGACGCCACCGAGGCGGCGCTGCTCTGCCACGGCGGGCCCGGCGAGCCGAGCACCAACGCCGTGGCGCACTGGGTGTCGTTCCTGCGTCGCCCGACGCCGGTGGGTTGGTATCGGGCGCACAACGCCAGCATCGTGGCCGGCTACCTGGCGAACCGTCACCTCGTCGACGGGGAGTCGCTGCTGGAACGGTTCTTCATGGACGTCGCGCTGCTGCGGGTGTTCTACGCGCACAGCCTGCTGGCCCGCCCCCGGGTCGCCCTGGGCCGGCTCGGCCCGCTCGGGCGACTCCTGGGCGACCCCCGCCGCCGCGGCGCCGACCTGTTCCTGTCGATGCAGAACGTCCTGCCCGACCGGTATCCCATCGACGAGGCGGGGATCGAGGAGGTGCTGGCCGGCGAGAACTACCTCGGCCGGGTCTTCGACTACGGGGTGATCGCGCCGCGACTCGAGGCGCTGTACGGGTTCGCCGCGGAGGACCTCGACGAGCCGCGGGTGGCCGACCTCTGCACCGCCCGGTCGCCGGTCTACGCCTGGCCGTACGAGTACCGGGACGTTTGGCAGACGGGCAGGTCGCGGCGCGGGATCGCCGTCGTCGGAGCCGTTCTGGGCCCGCCGGACCACCCCGGGCCTCGGCCGGGCTGAGACCGCTTGGATCGGTGTCGTCAGCCGGACTTCTCGATCTCCCGGCGCAGCTCGTCCGCGTCCGACTTGAGGTCCTTCTCCATGGTCTTCTGCGCGCGGGTGATCGCCTTGAGCAGGTGCGCGCGCATGTCGGACGCGGCGACCAGCACGAAGCCGCTCTGCCCGGCCTGCAGGAGGTCGCCGAGCTCCTTGAGGTCCTCCTTGCGCAGGCCGCCAGCGGCGTGCCCGGCGAGCGCGCCCAGCCCGGCGCCGGCGGCGCCGCCGACGACCAGTCCGGCGCCGAGTGCGATCGGGGGGAACAGCGCGACCAGCGCGCCGACGGCGAGGCCGACGCCGAGGCCGCCCTTCGCCGCGTCCCTGGTCGGCTGCTCGTGCCGCTTGACGATGGTGACCTTGCCGTCGGCGTCCTTGCTGACGACGGCGGCGTCGAACGTGTCGATGATGTCCTCATCGTGGTAGACCGCCTTGACGGCGTCGTAGTCGGCGAGTGCGTCCTGTTCGTCGGCGTACTGCGCGGCGACGAGCAAAAAGGTGTCCAGTGCCATGGGCGCCAGCTTGTCATGATCGGCCGCCCGCGCATCACCCGCGGGGGGTGACCGGGGTAGAGGCGGGCGCGTCGCGGCATCGAGCCGCCGCCCTCGACTCCGGGTACGCGATCCGATGAGCATGACTGCCCTCAGCGCTCCCGAGGATGGCCGGGCGCCATCGCCCTTCGTGGTGCAACCACGCCCTCGGCGGGTCAACACGAGCCTGCGGGATGCGCTGACGGTCGTCGGCGGGCTGATGGGCGTGCTGATCGCGGTCGAGATGGCGGTTCCGGGCACCACGACCTACGCGGCGGCCTGGGTCTTCGACGCCGTCGCGGTGGTGGCGTTCACCGTCACCGGCCTGGTCGCCTGGCACCGCCGGCCGCACAACGCGATGGGCCGGCTGCTGCTTCGCCGCCGTCGCACTGCTGCTCGCGGGCATGGGGGACGACGACGTTCCGTTCCTCCGCGCGATCGGCTACACGCTGGGCGCGCTGCCGCTGGCCGTGCTGCTGCACGTCCTGCTGGCGTTCCCGTCCGGGCGCCTGATCGGCACGCCGACGCGTGTCACCGCGATCCTTGGGTACGCGGTGGCGATCGGGCTGGAGCTGCCGCGATTCCTGGTGTCGTCGGACGCCGAGTTCGTGATCTGGACGGTCCAGGGCGTGCTGGGCTTCGCGCTGCTGGTGGTCGCCTTCGTCCTCGCCGCCCGCCGGCTGCTGTCGGCTCCGGGAGATGCGTCGAGAGCTGGCCCCGTTCCTGGGTTATGGCTGCGTCGCCCTGGCGATCATCGCCGGGACGAACGTCGCCCTGCACGCGCCCGGACGAGACCGCGGCGGCCGTGCTCCTGACGTGCACTGGCGGTCTTCTGCGGCCTGCCCGTGGCGTTCCTGATCGGCATGCTGGCGGGCGCGTTCGGCCGGGCGGGCAAGGCCGAGGAGGTCGCGTACGGGATCGCGTCGGTGGATCCGCGGCTGCTGGACGACCTGGTCGGCCGTGCGCTGGGCGATCGCCGGGCGCGGGTGCTGTGGGCCGACGACGGCTCCGCGACCGACCCGGCGCCGGCTGGGTCGACAGCGAGGGTGCGCCGCATGCCGGGGTGCCGCGGTCGCACGGCTGGTGGCCGGTGGGTCCGCCGGCACGGCCGGTCGGCGCCCTGGTCTACGACCCCGGGCTCGTCGCCGACGACGGCGTGGTCCGGCTGGTGTCGGCGCCGCTGGAGCTCGCGATCGCCAACCGCCGGCTCGTGGTCGACCTGCGCTCCGCCGTGATCCGGCTCGACGACGCGGCCGAGGAGGTGCGGTCCTCCCGCGGCGATCGTCACCGCGGCCGACGCCGAGCGCCGCCGGATCCCAGGGACCTGCACGACGGCGTGCCGCAGCACGTGGTCGCCGTCGGCATCGAGGCCCAGCGCATCGCCCGTCGATGCGCGCTGACCGAGGTCACGGCCGCACGGTCGCCGTGCCCGCACGGCGCACGGTGTTGATACCAGAACACGCCGAGCGACCCGATGTTCGACCAGACCGCCCTGAGCCAGACCGCGCTCATCGGCTGGGCCCTGGACAACCGCAACCCGATGACCACGCCGGGCAACCGGTACTCGTACCTCAACTTCGGGTACTGCCTCCTCGGCCGGGTGATCGAGACCGTCACCGGCCAGACTTACGAGGCGTACGTGCGGTCCGCGCTGCTGACCCCGGCGGGCGTGACCTCGATGCGGATCGCCGGCGACACGAAGGCTGCGAGGGCCACCGACGAGGTCGTCTACTACGGCCAGGCGGGCGAGGATCCGTACGACATGAAGGTGGCGCGGATGGACGCGCACGGCGGCTGGATCGCCACCCCCACCGACCTGCTCCGCTTCCTCCGCCTGGTCGACGGGGCCGGCGGCGGCGACCTGCTGACCGCGGCGAGCGTCACGACGATGACGACCGTGCCGGCCGGCGTCACCGACTCCGCGGGCAACCCGACGACGTACGGACGGGGCTGGGTGATCTCCGCCGCGGACGACTGGGACCACAACGGGTCCCTGCGCGGCACCCTCGCGCTGCTGCGGCGGCGGCCGAACGGCGTCGGTCACGCCGCGGCGATCAACACGCGGCAGTTCGCGAACCAGGACGCCATGTTCCGGGGCTTCTATCAGCTGCTCGACGACGTCCAGGCGAAGCTCGGCGCGCTGCCGGGATTCGACCTGTTCTGATGCCGGGCCGGCGTTGTCGGGGTGAGTGCCTACCGTTGCGGGCATGGCGAACATCCATCACGCGATCGACTACGTCGAGCTGCCGGCCGCCGACCTGCCGGCCACCCGGGCGTTCTACGAGCGGGCATTCGGCTGGCGGTTCAACGAGTACGGCCCCGAGTACGCCGGCATCCAGGCGCCCTCCGGCGAGGGTGAGGTCGGCGGTCTCGACGGGACCGGGGTCTCCGATCGGCGCACGCCGCTGGTGCTGCTCTACTCGGACGATCTCGACGCCACCGTCGAGGCCGTCCGCGCGGCCGGCGGCACCGTCGTGAACGGGCCCTACGAGTTCCCCGGCGGCCGGCGGTTCCACTTCACCGATCCCGAGCGGCGTGGAGCTGGGGGTCTGGGCGAGCTCCTGATCGACTTCGGTCGCCTGCGCTGGCGGCGGCGCGCGTCCTTCGACGCCCGGGTCAGTCGGATCTGTGCGGGCTCTCGTTGAGGTGGTGTTCCTGGTAGACCTCGTCGAGCGTCATGTCGCCGTACCGGAAGTTCTTCATGCTCCAGCCGAGCAGGCCGAGCGCGAGCAGGCCGGAGGCGATCAGGAAGGCGCCGGTGCCCCATCCGCCGAACAGCCACCACTTCTCCTCGAGCGGCCACCACCCGGGAGCGGCCGGGCGGATCCCCCAGACGATGCCGAGCGCGATGAGGCCCAGCGCGAGCAGCGAGGACGCGATGATCCGCGGCCACGACTTCACGCCCTCCGACGCGGCGCGGTACGCCGCCCGCTTCACCGGGTCGAGCAGCCGGTCGGCCCAGCGGTAGTTCTTCGCGAGCACCCACAGGCCCAGGGCCAGCAGCAGCAGGCCCGGCCCGGGCAGCACCAGCGCCGCCACGCCGGCGGCGAGCAGCAGCCAGCCGAGGATCTCCATCCCCACGCGAGCCACCTTGGAGGTACCGCCTGCCCCGGCCATCCCGTCAGCATGCCAGCTTGGGTCACCGCGCCGCGGGACTCGAAGGGAATCGTCCGGCTTCGCCCGGTCCCGCGGTGCCCTCGTTCGGCCGCCGCCCGGCACCGTCCTGATCGCCCCTACGCCGCGCCGGTTTCAGTGCAGCGCTGCTGTCGTCGACCTGGTGCTCGATGGAACTCGTCCACGCGCGGGACAGCCGTTGAGCCAGGAGGGCGGCCCCCAGCCGAAGCCAGGCGACGACTTCGGCGGAGGGCTCGACAGACTCAGTCCAGATCCGACGCCGTCGGAGCGGCCCAATCCATGTCCCACATCATGACCTCGCCACCGGAGGATTGAATCAACATGAAATCGGGAGCCTTCGACTCGACATAGGAGCTGAAGAATCCGCGGATGAACCAGAGTTGGATGGTCTCCTTGGGATTGCTCCGGTTGTGGAACAGCACGGAGACTCCGTGAGTTCCCCACGACGAACCATCCACCTTGATGGTCAACGTCTGCCCGAACCGCAGCACGCTGCCCACGGCGGGAACGGAGTCCTCCGGGAGGAAGGGGCCCACCCGGGTGTCGTGCCCCGACCCGTTCGTCGCAAACGCGTTGCTCACCACCCATTCGCGGTCACTCCAGCTCTTGAACGAGAAGGTCGTGGCCGCCGTCTGGTTCGTCATGTCGACGGAGGCGGCGGGTGCTGCGGCCGACGCCGGTTCGGCCGCCATGGCGGGGGACATCGCGCCGGACAAGCCGACGAGCGCGGCGGCGGCCAGGACGGTGCACGAAACCTTCATCACTGAGCTCATTGTTTTCACGCTTTCTGTCGTGCCGGCTCGATCCCCGGCGTCGTCGTATGTAATGACATCTTCGCTTGTCGATGCCGAGTTCAGCATCGGTCGAACGGCCGCGGCGGCGGCGACTCGTGTGTCGACCGGTCGGTGGACACCGCCCCAACCGAAGGGATGAAACGGCGGCGATCCTGCTCGGATTCTCCGGCCTGGCGTCCGTCGCTTCCGCGGCCGGAGCCCCCACCGGAACCGGGGTCGCAGCGGCATCCGATAGCACCGCCGATCACACCAGCGCCGTCGCGGCCCAAGGGGTCCGGCTGTTCCGCGTCACCAACGTCGCGGCCAGACCCTGACGCTCGACCCGCGCGTGGGGCACGTCCGGCTGGCCCCAGACGGCCGACACGGGTTTCGTCGACGGCGACGTGGCACCGCCCGTGAACACCGCGCTGCGGCCGGGACAGGAGATGGTCTTCGCGGTCAGCGACAGCGGGAACCACGGGATGAACGCTCGATTCACGTCCCCCGACGGGCGCCAGGGCACCGTCTACATGCACGTCGACAGCAGGCGGCACGCAGCGACGCGCAGGGCTTCGACGGCAACTGGGAGACCGCCGGAAGCTACGTCGCCTACCTCGGCGCGCCCGGCTCCGTCGTCGACATCCCCGCGAGTGACGCTGCCGCGCAGACCGAGGTGATCAACAGCCTGGGCCGGAAGGCCGGGCCGGGCACGACGTTCACCCCCACCAGCATCGTCGAGAAGGACGCCGACGGGCGCGCGCCGCGGAGCGAGCGCCAGCCGTTCGGGCCCGGGGTCAAGAACTTCACCTCCGAGGCGGTGCCGTACTCCTGGTACCAGCACCACGTCATCGACACCACCGCCAGCATCGACATCGACAGTGCCGCAAAGCCGGTGATGGATCGGGCCGTGCAGAACGCGTTGAAGGACGCGACGGGCCAGCACTACGAGGTGTCACGCACGCTGACATTCGTTTCGAAGGCGGACATCTCGGCGGAATCCGTGCGCTGGTACGACGTCGACGTACCCGCCGTGAAGGTGACCGGGGGACCTTATGTTCGTGGTGGGCAACACCACCTGGGTTCTCCGCGGAGTGACGTTCGTGGTGCCGACCTCGGTCCCGAATGCCCGCTACTGGTCTCACGAGCGGCCCTCGACCGCACAGGAACGCGCCGGGAACAGCCTCTTCGTCGACCGGCCTTGGGAGACGGGCACGGCCCCAACGGCGGTCCTGGCCGTCGACGCGTCGCACGCGTAGACACTCGGCATCCACGACTGCACTACTACTGGCGTCCGGACAGCAGCAGCCCCTCCTGCGTTCGCCGCAGCAGGTGCAGCAGCAGGGCCTCGCCGGGGACCCCGCTCGTGCCGACCAGCCGGTTGTGATGCATGTGCAGGTAGCTCGGCCAGAGCTCGTCCAGGCCGCACGTCAACTGTCCGCCGTCGGCCAGGCGACGGAGCTCCGCGCCCGCCTCGGCGAGCGGGCCGCGCTGCCGGTCGAGCACGGCGCTGATCCGCCCCGACGGGTCCAGCCCTGCCGCGCCGTCGGGGCCGAGCGCGCGGCGCAGCCCCGACTTCCGGCGCCGGTACTCCTCGCCGGCGGTCCGGCCCAGCGCCTCGTCGGTTCCGGACACCTGCCGCCGGTACAGCGCCAACCGGGCCTCGGCGTCCAGGCCCAGGTCGGTCAGCAGGGTGTGCACGGTGAGCGCCGCGAGTTCGGTCCGGTCGACGACGCCGGGCGGGAGGCCCAGCAGCTGCTGGACGGTCGCGCTGTCCGCGTGGAAGATCCGTTCGCTGACGTCGGTGCCCTCCGCCCCGCCGTATCGGTCCAGCTCGCGCTCGTAGGTGTCGATCATCAGCGCGCGGACCTGCCCGGCCTCGATCAGCTGCTGCGCGAAGGCGGTCACCTGCGGCAGCAGCTGATGCAGCAGCAGGTCGGGCTCCCCCTGCCAGCGCACCCGCAGGTGCGGCTCCGGGTCGGCGTAGCGCAGGAAGAACCAGCGACGGGCGAGGCCGGAGTTCTCCGCCACGCTGCACAGGTCCAGCACCGGCCCGGTGAGGAGATCGGTGATCCGATCCGGCGGCAGGTAGAACTTCGCGAACAGCCAGTCACTGCCGGGCGGGCGGACCCGGACACCGGTCGGCGCCGGGGGACGGCGATGGAACACCGGCGGACCCGCAGGTGTGGGCGGCCCGGGCGACCCGGGCGCGCCATCGGCGGGCGAAACGACCGACGCCGGCCGGAGCACCAGGGGAACGACGATCTCGCTGAGGTACCGGCCGCCCGGGCCCGGCAGCCACGCGTCGGCGACGTCCGGCAGGGCCTCGTGCAGGCGCAGGTCGCCGCCCGGCCGTCCCTGCCGCGCCTCCCGGTGCAGCTGCTCGACGTCGGCTTCGTCATCGAGGTCCAGCAGCAGCCGGTTGTCCGCCGTCGACACGTAGATCCGGGACGGCACGTCCCACCGCCCGCGCCACTCCGTGAGGTCGGCCCTGAATTCCGCGAGGTCGATCACCTGTCCGCCCGCGGTCGTCCGGACGGGCAGCCGCCACCGCGCCGGTTCGAGGACGATCCGACCGGAACAGACCCGGGGCAGGAACGGCAGCGACTCGGCCTGGCCCCAGCTGAACCCGCTGATCCGGGGTCCCATGCCCTGCGCCACCTCGTCGAGGAACTGGCACACCGGCGGCGCGCCGTGGTGGTTCAGCATGTGCCGCGCCGTCGGCCGTACCTCGCGGCCCAACCGCAGCGATCGGACGTACAGCTGCCCGTTCCGCGTCCCGACGACGAGATCGGCCAGCTCGATGGCGCTCTCGGCGCCGGGGCGGCCGTCGACGACGATCTCGTGCGGCGCCATCACCGGGCGGATGACCACGTTGGTGGTCCGCGGGTTGGCGGGCAGGTAGACCACCTCGGCGGGCACGGGGCCCGGCCGGGCGGCGGATTCCGCGTCCAGCAGCCATGCGTAGGCGTCCTCGCTCGCGGGCGCCAGCAGATCGGCGAACCGGCCGAGCCAGCGGCCCGCGCTGGTGGCGCCGAGGTTCGGCCCGACGACGACCGAGAACTCGCCGCGATCGATGGCGGCGGGGCCGGCCGCGACGACGAAGACAGCCAGCTCGACCGAGAGCGGGGCGCTCGCGGTCGCGGGCGACCAGGTGTGCAGCGCCTGCCACGGTCGCCGCGTCCAGCTCGACGGTGCGCCGGTGGTCGCGCAGCGCGTTGAGGGCCAGCGCCAGCAGGGTGTCGGCTCGCCGCGCGGCCCGCTGCGGATCGACGCCCGGGTCACCGCCGTGGGTGTGCGGCATCGGCCCGAGACCGGCGGTCGGGTCGAACAGCTCCAGCAGTGGCACCTCGCGGTCGCGCCCGTAGCGCGCCTCGAACCGGCGCTGGTAGGCGATGAGATCCGGCGGCGCGGTCGGCGCCGGATTCAGCCGGAGCAGGAGCTCGGCGGCCCGCGCGCACTCGGCGGCGACGCTCTCGTGCAGGCGGTCGCCGGTCAGCGCCCGCGCGAGATCGGTCTGGAACACAGGCTGCTCGGACGGCGCGATCGAGCGGGCCGCCTCCCCGATCGCGGCCAGGCGCGCCGGCGCCTCGTCCGCCGGTGCCCGATCGAACTCGCGCATGAGTCCGAGCACGCCGTCGACCGCGGCGGCGGTCTCGGGTCGCGCCGGCCGCAGCCGGTCGGCCAGCTCGGTGCCGTCGGTCGCGGTCCTCCCGGTGATCCGGGGTTTCATGTCGGTCAGCAGCAGGCCCTGCTGCCACAGCTCGGCGAGCAGCGTCTCGACCTGGAAGGCCGTGCCGCTGGTCTGCTCGAGCACTCCGGCCCGGAGGTCGGCGTAGGCGATCGGCCGCTCCGCGAGCATCAGGGCCAGCCGGGCGGGCCGGGTTGCCTTGACGGAGACGGTGCCGGCGCCGCTGCCGAGTCGGCCGTCGTTCTCCTGCACCATCGGGTTGGCCCGCCAGGTGGCCGACGCGCGGACCTCGGGGTCCGCCTCCGCGGCCCGGAGCAGGGTCACCCCCCACCCCATGTCCGGCCGGGTGCGCAGCCGTTGGCCCTCGCCGAGAGCGAGGGTGGTCTCGGCGCCCCAGGAGGCGAGCGAGACTCCGGCGAACGCGCCGTAGGGCGTGGGCCGCGTGCTCATCCGGATCAGGTATCGGGCGAGGGAGTTCTCGGCCCTGACCTTGTCCCTGCCCTTGGTGGTCGGCCGCTGCAGCGTCGCGAGGAGGTCGGGGCAGCCGATCGCGAGAGCGCGCACGATCTCCGGGTTCTCGAGCGCGCGACGCGGGTGCCTGGCCAGCGCCAGCCCGTCTACCGGCAACAGCGGCGCTCGCACGACCAACCACGGTGCGGGCCGGTACAGGCCCCGCCGGCCGTTCGCCGGGTGTGCTTCGCCGCCCGTCATGCCAGGCCGAAGATCCGGTCCCAGGTCGGTTCGACGTCCGTCGCGGCGCTCAGCAGCACCAGGCAGACGCCGGTCGCTCCGTCCAGCAGACCCGGCTGGTCGACGGGGTTGTCGCCGGGTTCCAGGTTCGCGATGGCCATCGGCCGCTCCGCATCGACGGCGCCGAGGATCTGATCCGTCAGGTCGACCGCGGCCTGGTCGAAGACCCGCTCGCCGGTGTCCTGCGCGAACCGGAGGTTGATCTGCAGGAGCCCGGCGACGCCGTGACAGAACGTGGGTGAGTCGATCGCGCGCTCGGAGATCGGCCGCGAGTACACGCCCCGCAACGCGGCGCCCGCCATCTCCCGCCAGGCCGGCTCGTCGAGGGCGGCGCCCGCCAGGTACAGGGACCGCGCCACCCCCGGGGTGCCGTAGCACCACGCGTCGCGTCCCTGGTCGCACTCCGCCGAGGTCGCCAACCGGCCGTCGTCGAGCCGCAGCGGCACGACGGTCGGCCACGTCGGGATCTCGGGGGTGCCGCAGGCGTAGCCGATCACTGACTCCGCGATCCGGCGGATCGCCGGTTCGAGCCGCTCGGCCCGATGCCCGGTCAGCCGGGCCAGGCTGAGTGCGGCCAGGATGCCCGGAACCCCGTGCGCGAGGCCGAGATTCAGGTTGCCGTACGGGTACATCCGGCGCTGGTCGTCGTCGTAGAGCAGGTCAGCCGGGGTGTGCCAGGCCGGCAGGTCGTCCCCTGCGAGCGCCAGCTCGCACAGCGCGCGCACCAGGAACGGCAGCGCCGGCGACGCGCGTCGCCCGTCTGCGGGCAGCAGCGCCAGCACGGTCCCGCTCAGCCCGGAGATCAGGTCGAAGCTGGAGACCGTGACGCCGGACCGGCCGCGGAGCGCCGCGGCCTCGGACAGGCTGGCCTGCGCGATCGCACCGTCCAGGTCGCTGAGCACGTGCTGGTAGCGGCGATCGTCGCCGAGGTGCCGGGTCGTGTACGCGAGGCCGGCGAGCCCACTGATCAACCCCGGCTGGCTGGCCGGCTGGCGGCGGTAGAACTGGATGGCCCGGGAGAGCTGATCGCGGGCGACCGCGTCCCAGCCCTCGTCGGGGAAAACCCGGTCCAGGTGGGAGGCGAGCAGCGCCTGACCGGCGTCGCCCTGGGCGATGGCGAGCGGGTTCCAGTGGATCGACATCGGGAAGCGCGTCTGCCGATGTGCCAGCCGCAGACTGGCGGCGACGGCGGTCGGCTCGGTGACCCGCGCGGCGATCAGTCGCGCGGCCTCGAGCGCGCGCTGCTGCTGGTCGCCGCCCAGTCGCGGCGTCCAGCCGAGGTCGACCGGTTCAGGGCTCAGCACCGACAAGTGAAGCAGTGTGTCGCCAGCTGCGTCGGCTCGCAAATCGGTCCGCACGTCCGGAAGCAGGTTGCGTTGCAGGTCGCCTGGAAGCAGGTGCGGCCGCACGTCGCCCCGGCGCAGGTCGCGCCGCAGGTCACGGCGCAGGTGTCGGCGCAGGTGTCCTGGAAGCAGGTGCCGCCGCAGGTCGCCCCACCGCAGGTCGCCCCGCAGGTGACGATGCACGTGTCGGCGCAGGTGAGCCGATCGCAGGTGGCCGCGAAGCAGGTTCCGCACGTCCGGGCGTTGCAGGTAGCGCCACAGGTGACCGCGTTGCAGGTCGGGCCGCAGGTGACGTTGCATCCGGTCGGGCAGGTGACGCAGGTGGCACCGCACGTGTCGGCGCAGGTTCGCAGGCAGGTGTCCGCGCACGTGCCGCGGCAGGTCGCGCCGCAGGTGACCCGGCAGGTGATGCAGGTGTCGTCACAGGTGACGCCGCAGGTGCGGGGCTTGCAGACGGTGAATCCGGACGGGCACTCGAACTGCGTTCCGCAGTTGAAGTCGGTCGGGCAGCCGCCGCCGAAGCTCTGGCCCGGGCATTCCGCCTGCAGGGTCTCGAAGGTCGGGAATTCCGGGCCGAACGCCCGGCCCACGCCGCGGACGTCGAGGTCGAACTCGTCGGCCGGTCCGGCGACGCGGGTGTGGATGTAGTCGACGCGCGCATCGCGCTTGAGGGTGACCCGCGTCGCGTCGAGGCCGACGAACGGCGGCTGGTCGGCGCCGACGTCCTCGACCGCGATCACGTCGTCGTTGAGGAACTCCGCGTAATAGTCGAGACGGGTGGTGAAATAGAGCCGCCGCCGGCCCTCGCGATCGCTGTCGCCGAGCAGACCGCTGAGGGAGACGGTCTGCGGCGGCGGGTCACCGGCGCCGGCCATTCTGGAGCGGACGAACGGATCGGCCGGCCGGCCGGCAATGTCCGAGGGATCAGGGTCGTTGGCCGAGGAATCCCGGTCTTTAGTCGGCATCGTGCTCTCCCCTGCACCGCCGAGAACTCCACGCGAGCGAGTTCTCCGAGCGCAGATTGGCACCGCCCACGGTTCCAGGCAAGGAAGAATGCGGCCATTGACCCGAATGGCGCAGGAATGCGCCCGATGGGTGGAATTACGCGCGTGGGAGGGCGCGCGGTGGCACCATCAGCGGCATTGCTGGCTGAAGAGGCAGCGCTCGGCGGGAATCGTCGGTTGACAGATGAAGAAGCGGGTCTCGCCGCAGGCGTCGGCCGGGCAGGTGACGTTGCAGGTGCCCCCGCAGGTGACGTTCCAGCAGGTGCCCGCGCACGTCACGTCACCGCAGGTGCCCTCGCAGGTCTGCCCCTCGCACGTCGCCTCCCCGCAGGTGCCGAAGCAGGTGGCCTCGCCGCACGTGCCGAAGCACGTCTGCCCGGCGCAGGTCCGTCCTCGGCAGGTGGCGCAGGTCTGCCGGTTGCAGGTGGCGCCGCGACAGGTGGCCTCGCCGCACGTGCCCGCGCAGGTGCGGCCCTGGCACGTCGCCTCCCCGCAGGTGCCGACGCAGGTGGCCTCGCCGCAGGTGCCTCGGCAGGTCTCCCCGACACACGTGTTCCCGACGCAGGTGTCGTCGCAGGTGACACGTCCACACGTCGCCTCGCCGCACGTGCCCTCACACGTGTTCCCGACGCAGGTGCCCCAGCACGTCGCCTCGAAGCAGGTGCCGCGACAGGTGTCCTCGCCACACGTGCCGAAGAATCGGGTGTCGCAGGTACCCACGGTGCCGATGTCCGTGCGGCGGATCTTCGGGTCGCAGAACACGACGGTGCCCCGGTCGCCGACCGTCCGCGGCGCCGGCATCCCTCGGACGTCCAGGTCGAACTCGTCGGCCGCGCCGGCCAGCCGGCTCGAGACGTAGTCGATCCGGGCGTCACGGCGCAGCGACACCCGCGTCGCGTCCAGGCCGGGGAACGGTGGCTCGTTCGGAGCGACGTCCTCGACGGCGATCACGTCGTCGCTCGAGAACTCCACGTAGTAGTCGAGCCGCGTTGTCAGGTACAGGCGACGCCGACCCGGTCGATCGCTGTCCCCGAGCAGCCCGCTCAGCGTCGTATCGACCGGCGGGACCGCGTCGGGTTCCGGCTTGCGGGAGCGCACGTACGGATCGGGGAGGCGGTCGCCAATGCCATCCGGATTCGGCGATTTCGACGCCATGGCCCGCCTCCGCCCCTCGGTCCACGAGTGCGCGCGACAACCCGCGGAAATTCAGGTTCGCACGACCGGCGGAGCGACGCAACGATCAATTCCGCGGCGACCGCACGTGATCATGAAATGAAGGTGACGATTCAACTGATAAGCCGGCGGAGATATCCGCGGCGATGATCCCGAGCTCCGCACACCCCAATCTCCCGGCTTTGCGGCGGTTCTGCTGTCCTGGCGACGGCCCGGCCTGTCGCGAAGACACCACCGCGGTCGCGGAGATCGTGGGATTCGGGGGCACCCCACGAGGCGATGCACCGCCGGAAGGGCGATGCGCCTACACTCGCCCCGCACACTGGGAGGTTGGGATGCGCTTCGGCTTGGTCGGCACCGGTCCGTGGGCGAGCATCGCGCACGGGCCAGGGCTCCTGGCGTGTCCGCACGCTGAGCTCGTCGGCGTGTGGGGCCGCGACGCATCCAGGGCGGCCTCGCTCGCGGAGCGCCTGGACACCGCGCCCTACACCGACGTCGACGTCCTGCTGGGCGACGTGGAGGCGGTGGCCTTCGCCGTGCCACCCACGGTCCAGGCGGGCATGGCGACGCACGCCGCCCGAGCCGGGAAGCATCTCCTGCTCGACAAACCGATCGCGCTCGACGTCTCGGCCGCGGACGAACTCCAGTCCGCGGTCGAGGCGAGTGGCGTTGCGTCCGTGGTTTTCTTCACCGACCGATTCGTCGACACCTCCAGGGCATGGTTCGACAGGATCCGGACCACTTCCGGCTGGCGCGGCGCCTGGTACCGCTGGCTCAGCACTCTGCAGGCTCCCGACAACCCGTTCGGGGGCTCGGCGTGGCGTCGAGAGCGGGGAGCACTCTGGGACACCGGCCCGCACGCACTCTCCACGCTGATCGCAGCGCTGGGGCCCGTGGCCGCGATCTCCGCGGTCGCCGGTGACGGTGATCTCGTCACCCTGATCGTCCGGCACGAGTCGGGTGCGACGAGCACCGCGGTGCTCAGCCAGTTCGCCCCGCCCGCGGCCGCATCGTTCGACTGCACGCTCTGGGGCGAGGCGGGCCTGTCGCCGATGCCGCTGCGACCGGACGATCGGATCGCCGACATCTACGCGACTGCGGCCGGCGACCTCGTCGCGGCGGCCACCACCCACCATCCGTCCGACACCGATGTCCGGCTCGGCGCCACCATCACCCGCCTGCTCGCGGACGCGCAGCGACAGATCGACACGGGCGATCTGGCAGGCTCTCGGCCTGAGCCAGGTTGAATCACAGATCGGGTCGGTGGGTGATCCGGACCGCGCTGACGATCGGTGGCAGCTTGCCCCGCTTGGCACCGAAGTCGACGGCGATCGCGCCGCCCGCCGCGACCTCGACGGTGAACTCGTGCTCGTCCAGCGCGAGAGTGCCCACCGCGGCGACCGGATCGTAGTTCGGCAGCACCAGCCCGCCGTTCACCCAGACGTCGAACACCCGCCGCCCTGGCGCCAGGGCTCCGCGCGACTCGGTGACGTCCAGCTCCACGACGTACGTTCCGGCGGGCAGGTTATCGAACCGGTATCCGCTGGTGGCCTCGCGCGACGTCTGGTGCAGGGCGTCGTCCTCGGTGCCGGCGATCGGCTGTGTGGTGGTCACCGTCCAGCCCGCACCGACGTAGCCGCTGCCCCCGGGACTCCACGCCCCGTCGGCGGCCCACGGGTCGCCCTCCGTGTCGTTGTACGACGCGCCGCCGGCGTTGACGCCCTGCCGGTACTCCGGCACCACCATCGCCACCGGCAGCGCGATCGAGGGTGCCCGGCCGGCGTTCGTCGTGATGGTGATCAACCCCGGGTGCACGCCGCCCGCCAGATCGGTCGGGTCCGCGCGGACCGTCAACGTCTTGGTCGTGCCCGGCGCGACACTGCCCGCCGCGGGCACCGTCCACAGCCAACTCTGGCCGTCGGTCAGCGTGTAGGTGAGGGTGATCCCGCTGGTCGACGGGTTGGCGAGGGTGAGCCGCGCGGTGCGGAGCTGATCGGTGTTGGCCAGGAAGGAGAGCGATCCGACACTGAGCTGCGCCGCTGCCGTGGCGAGGGTGAAGTCGCGGTCCACCGTCTGCCCGGCGGTGTCGAGCGGCGCCGCGGCGGTGGCGCCCACGTAGTTGATCTTGGCTGCCTCGACGGTGTAGGCGCCGGGGATCAGCCGGATCCGGTAGTCCCCGGCGGCATCGGTGGTGGCGGTGCTGACCACCGTCGTGCCCTGCAGTGCGCGCACCGTCGCGCCCGCGATCGGCTCACCGTCGTTGGCGTCGGTCAGCGTGCCGGACACGATCCCGGTCGGCGGCGGTACGAATCGGATGGACCGATCGTCGGTCAGCACCGCCTCGTTCAACGAATACTGCAGAGCGACTGTCCCCGTGGCGTTCTCGATGCCCACCGTGGCCGAACTGCCCCGCTCCCGTGGATCCGGCCCGAGGTTGCGGTAGCGGGTGACGATCGACCCGTCCTCGTTCAGCTGCACCTGGAAGTCCACGACGAGCGCCGGCGACAGGTAGAACGGAACGCCGCGCCACTCGATGACGAACGACCGGTCCGGCGCAACGCCCCACGAACGCGTGTAGACCCGCCCCGCGGCGCGCATGTCGATGTCGTCCCACAGCGGGTAGATCGCGGCGTTCGGCGCGCCGACGGCCGGCAGCGCCCCGTTGGACAAGACGGTGCTGGCCGCCAGGAAGTTGACGTGGCCGTTGGTGGAGACGAACGCACGGCCGTACTGCGCGCCGTAGAAGAAGAACGGGAACGGCAGGTTCACCGAGGTGGCCGCGTCGTCGCCGGCCAGGTCGACGGGGTCGACGCCCTCAACGTAGCCGCCGCTCTCCGGGCGGCAGGTGTACCCGAAGGTGTCGGTGCGCTGCGGCAGCGTGACGTTCAGGGACTCGTCGCCGTCGACGGTCAGGTCGACGGTGGTCGACGCGAAACAGCCGCCGCCGCTGACCGCCACCCGGTAGGTGCCGAACGGAACCGCGGCGAACGCGAACGCGCCCGTGGCGTCGGTGACCGCCGGCGCGATCGGGGTGCCTTGGATCGTGACCGTGGCGCCGAAGACCGGTCCGGCCGCGCTCGTCACGGCGCCGGTGAAGGCTCCCGCCGGAGCCGCCGTGAGCGCGAGATCCTGGGTCGCGGTCTCGCCCGCGACGACCGAGACCGCGATCTCGATCGGCGGATACCCGAAGGCGGATGCGGTCACGGTGTAGTTCCCGGCGGGAAGGATGAGGGTGTAGCTGCCGTCCGGCCCGGAACTGGCGCTGCGCTCGTAGTCACCCGTGGCGTGGACGTCCACGCCGACGATCGGCGCGCCGCTGGCGGCGTCTGTGACCACGCCGGTGAGCGTGCCCACCGGCGTGCGCGGCGACTGGGTGACCGCGGCGAACGCGTCGAGCTTGCCCTCACCCCAGACCTTGTTGTTGCCGGGCGTGCCGCCGCAGGTGAGATCGGCGGTGTCGAGGGCCGTTTGGTTCAACAGCGCGATGGTCCCGGCGACATCGCCGCGCAGCACCGGGGATGCCGACCACATCAGCGCGACCGTGCCGGCCGTGTGCGGCGAGGCCATGGAAGTTCCGCTGAAGGACGCGTAGCCGCCGTTTCGCACGGAGGAGCGCACGGTGACGCCTGGCGCGGCAAGGTTCGGCTTGACCGGGCCGGCCGTGGCGCCCCGGCCCGAGGTGTTCGCGATGGCGTTGTTGATGTCGAACGACCCGGACGCGTAGGCCTGCTCGTCGTTGCCGGGGTTTCCGGCCGACCCGCACGCGGGGCCGCCGTTACCCGCGGAAAAGGCCGGGAAGATGCCGGCCGCGCGCCACGCGACGATGGTGCTCCGGTAGAACGGCTCGGTGCGGGTGCCGCCCCACGAGTTGTTGATGATGTGCGGGCGCTGCGCCGGGTCGGCGCCGGTGCCGTCCAGCCGGGTGGGTGCGAGCATCCATTGGCCGGACGCCAGCAGCGCTTCCTCCGAGCAGGTGTTGGTCTCGCATCCTTTCGCGGCGATCCATCGGGCAGCCGGTGCCACTCCGATCTGGTTGGCGCCGTGGTCGTCGCCGACCATCGTGCCCATGGTGTGGGTTCCGTGGTCGTTGTTGTCGCAGGGCGCGGGGCTCGGGCACACGGTGGACGGGTCGAACCAGTTGTAGTCGTGGCTGACCGTGCCGGCGGAGTTGCCGCGGTACTGCGCGGCCAGCGCGGGGTGGTCGAAGGCGACGCCGGAGTCGATGTTGCCGACGACGACGTCCTCGCCGCGGACCCCGAACGTGGTCCACACCTGGTTCGCGCGGATCCGGTCGATGCCCCACCCGACGGCGTCGACGGCCTCCTCGTCCGGGCCGGGCTGGGGTTCCGGGTTCTCGAACGTCGCCGGGGCGTGCAGCGACTCCACCTGGTTCCGCGCGGCGAGCTCGGTCGCCAGTTCCGCGCTGCCGCCGCGGACGAGAATCGTGTTGGAGACCCAGAAGTCGGTATGGCTGAGCTCGGCGTGGTCGAGCAGCTTGCGGACATCCGCCTGGCTGGTCTCGGCGGTGGCCTGGAGCGCCTCGACGACCGCGGCCCCGCGCTCGGCCCAGTCGGTGACCGTGGCGGCCGCGGAGAGGTCGGCCTCGTCGGCGAAGTCGACGAAGAAGTCGGCGCTGCCCTTGTCCGCCAGGGTCTGCGCCAGGTCGGCCTGGATGACGTCGTCCGGCGTCTCGGGAGCGGCCCGGCCGGCGGCAGGGACGAGGTCGGCGTCCGGCGAGGCGGCGCCGGCGGGCGCTGCGGCCAGCAGGCTCGCGACCAGCGCCAGGCAGGTCAGCGACGCGAGCGCGCGAACGCGTGGATGGGTGTGGTGTCGACGGCGCCGGCGATCCCCCATGACCCCTCCCACTCCTCCACGGACTGTAATGGAACACACGCGCTGTGTAATCGCCCCGAAAGCGTGAGGTCGGGGTCCGCCATTTGGCCGCGGGGTCGGGTCTGCGTCGGTCGCGGTCGCCGTAGACGTACGCCAACTGGGCGTGCAGGACCGGGTCGTTGGCGGCCAGCCAGGCCCGGCTGAACTCCTCGTAGTTGGTTGCGGTCCCGGCGCCGTCGAAGCCGAAACGCGCCACATAGTCGGGTGTGCGTATGGGGCCAGCGCGGATGGCTCGCTCGAACTCGAAATCGCAGGTTGTCAGCACGATCGTGCGGAACGGCCCTGTCGGCATGGTTCAACAACTCATCGTGGGCGGGACATGACTCGAAATCGAAGTCGACCCCGACGGCGCCGGAATGTGATGGCTGACAACGAGCCTCGTCCAACCGGAGCACCCGCGATGATGACCACCCGATGCGCCCGCCGGCCTCGCGCGACCCCTAGGGTCGGCCGACAGTCACGTCACCGCCACGCTTCTCGACGGCGGCAGGGTCGAACTGCGGCGGCCGTTGCCTGGCTGGCGTCCTTCGACGGGCGCCCCGCCGGGGTGGCGCCCAACCTCCGCGTCGAAGCGGACGCAACGAGACGAGGGACGTCGTTCTGGTGAAAGGTGCTGGCATCGGACCAGTTCCAGGGGTATAATCGAACACATGTCTCCCGTCGAGGCGATCCGGTCGATGATCGCGACGCTTGCCGGACTCGACGGATGGACCGCGTTCGACACCACCGACCCCGCGTTGACGGACGCGCAGCGGGTCGACCTCCTCACCGCGCTGGAGCGGGTGAAGTCGGCGGCCGCGGCGGCGCAGGCTCGGGTCACCGACGCTTTCGCCCGGTCACAGCGGGCGCGGCTGGTCGCGGCGGGGGCGGATGCCCGGGACGCGCGCCGGTCGGTGGCCGCGCAGGTGGCGTTGGCGCGGCGGGACGCCCCCCGCCTGGGTGGTCGGCACGTAGGTCTGGCGGCCACCCTGGTGCACGAGATGCCCGGCGTACTGGAGGCTCTGGAACGCGGCGAAACCAGCGAGCGGCGAGCGGTTCTGATCGCGCGCGAGACCGCCCATCTCTCCCAGGAGCAGCGGGCACAGATCGACGCGCACATCGCGGATCGATTGGTCGGGTGGGGGGACGCGCGGACCGAGCGGGAAGCCCGCCGCTGGGCGCTGCGGCTGGACCCGGACGGCGCCGCCGCCCGGGCGGCGAAGGCCGCGGCGGATCGACGGGTCACGATCCGCCCGGCGCCCGACGCCATGACGTACCTCACCGCTCTGCTGCCGGTGCGGGACGGGGTCGCCGTCTACGGTGCGCTGCACCGGGCCGCCGTCGCCGCCAATTGCGATCCCTCCGATCACCGCACCCGCGGTCAGGTGATGGCCGACGAGATGGTCGGGCGCACCCTCGCCCCGGCGGCCGGCGCGGCGGCGTCGCCCGGGGTGGAGATCCACCTGGTGATGACCGACCGGACCCTGTTGGACGGCGACCACGAACCCGCTGACCTCGTCGGCCACGGCCCGATCCCGGCGCCGCTGGCCCGCGATCTGGCCCGCGCGGACGCCCGCACCCGGGTGTTCGTGCGCCGGCTGTACACCGACCCTGTCACCGGCGACCTCTCCGGGACCGAACCCCGCCGCCGCCTGTTCCCCGACGTGGCCCGCGCCTTCCTCACTGCCCGCGACCAGATCTGCCGCACCCCGTTCTGCGGCGCCCCGATCCGGCACGCCGACCACACCGTGGCCGTCTCCCGCGGCGGAAAAACGATCCTCACCAACGGAAACGGCCGCTGCGCCGCCTGCAATCAGGTCAAGGACACTCTGCACTGGGCCAGCCGCACCGATCGCGACGGCGTCATCGTCACTTCCACGCCCACCGGGCAGCGCCACCGGAGCCGACCACCCGACCCGCCCCGCTCCAGACCCTGGTGGAGCGGCGACCTCACGCCGTTGGAGCGCCGCTGCGCCGTCCTGCCCGACATCGCCTGGGAGACCGCCGCGTAGACCGGAGCAATCCCTCGTAGGGTCGTGTCGTGGCAAAGAAAAGGAGGGCCGATCGCCGCGGTCGTCAGCCGCAGCGACGTCCTGTCGGCCGGAGTACACGTCCGCCACACGGCGGCGAAGCCCAGGACCAAGAGCTCTTCCAGGGGCTTCGTCATGGTCTCCGCTCCCAAGAGCCGCTGGACCTGCTCGCCACGGTGAGCGGGCTCCTCGAGGTGACCGACCCGCGCAGCCGAGACCCCTTCGCGCGCGACGAGCAGGGCCCGAGCCTGACCACCCTGGTGGACTCGTTCGTCGACACCCCGTTTGCCGAGACCACCGCGGCGCTGATGGCGATCCGCTCGTTCGTGCCGGACGAGCTGATGAAGCATCGGATCAGCCGTGAGCTGGAGAACCGGCGGCATCCGATGCCGGACTGGCTGATCGGGCTGGATCGGGCCACCGCGGATCCCGACGTATGGTTCCTGACCCACGTGCTCGGCGACGGCGACGACTACCTGATCGGCGTCACCGTGCCGACAGGGCACAGCCTGTCGGCGCTGGTGTACGTCGATCACAACCTCGGCACGGTCGTGAAGGACGCATTCATCGTCCCCGACACTCTCGAAGACCTCGCGCTCAAGGTCGGGACGACGATGGACGATCCCGATCAGACATTGACCCGGACGGACCCGGCCACAGCTCGGGCCGTGATCGAGATGGCGATCGACGACGGAGCGCGTTTGTATCCGCCGCTCACCTCGGACGGCTGGCCAATGTGTCGACCGATGGTGGAGTGGATACTCCGGCAGCTGCCGCCCGGGGGGCAGGCGCCCGATCGCAAGGAGTGGTCGGACGAGGAGACATCGGCGATCGCCGCCGACTTCTTCGCCTCGCGCTTCGGCGCACCTCTCGACCGCGCGGACGAGCGCGATCTCCTCGAAAGCGTGCTCTGGTTCGGCACCGCCTACTCGACCGGGGACCCCCTGCGCTGGAGCCCCGTCACCGTCGAGATGCTGCTGTGCGACTGGTTTCCGCGCAAGGTGATCGCCCAGCCGGCGTACCTCGCGAAGCTGCCCGATCTCGTCCGCGGGTTCATCCGCTACTGCCACGACAAGCAGGACGTCCGGGCCTCGCTGACCTCCGAGACCCTCGACGCGGTCGCACGCTGGGAGCCCGAATACCAGCGCCTCATCCGATCGGCTCGACCGCAAGGCCCCCAAGCGCTCCTGGCCCGGATGTTCGACGCGGCCGGCGACGACGAAAGCGACGTCAGCGCCGGCGACATCATGCTGGAAGGGCTCGACCGTGCGGTCGGCGGCCGGATGCAGCTGATGAACCTCGACGTGACACCGCTACCCGACGAGCCCTTCGAGTGGGCCGGCATCCCCGACGACATCCGTGCGGTGGTCCAGGAGATGGTGGACGCCTGCGACCGGTGCGCCGAAGAATTACTCGACGTCGAACACCGCACGGCGATGCGGCGGTTCCTCAGCCGCGCGGCGGTCGGCGAGCCAGCCGCCTTCCGGCGCAGGGCGTCGCCGGCTCGGGGCGCCGCCGCTGTGGCCTGGGTGGTCTGCCGGGCCAACGACTCCGCGGGCGCCTCCTGGTCGGGTCTGAGCGTCCAAGAGCTCCTGGCCTGGTTCGGCGTGAAGGGGAGCGTCTCACAACGCGCGGAGCCGTTCCTGCGTGCCAACGGCGTGGATCCGCATCGACTCTTCGGATCGATGGACCTAGGTGCGCCCGATCTACTCACCTCGAGGCGCCGCGCCGACATCGTCGCCAACCGCGATCGCTGGCTGGAGTCCTGAGATTCAGTTCGGGCCGCCGCCGGGCAGCGTCCTGACCAGGTCCTCCGCCCGCTGGTCGGGATGGGTCGACGGATCCTCGGGTGTGGCGTCGGTCCAGCCGGCCGCGGTCAGCAGGTCGACCGCGCTCTGCTGGGTGGCGCCGCTGACGTCCCTGATCGGCCCGGCCCAGTGCAGCCCGTACTCGTCGCCCGAGGTGCGGTTGTGGGCGTAGGCGGTCGCCGCCTGTCCGGCGAGGTAGCCGCTGTAGGGGTGGTCGGGTAGCGCGCGGTTGAGCTCGCCGAGGTAGCGGACGTAGATGCCCTTGTAGCTGGGGCCGTCGGCGTCGCAGCCGTCCTGCTCGCAGTTCTCGGTGAGCACGCCGTCGACGTGGATGGCTCCCGACGTGGTGGAGGCGTCCGCCAGTTGCCTGGCCCGCTGCAGGTACGCGTCGTCGCCGGTTCCCCGGGCCAGGGCGACGAGGCCGCCGAGGACCACGCCCTGGTTGTAGGTCCAGATGGGGCCGCTGTTGGTGCGGCATGTCGCGGGTTCGAGGCCGTCGTTGACCATGTTCCGGCCGTTGATCATCCCCGACGCCTCGAACCAGTCCCACATCGAGACCGCCCGGTCGAGGTAGACGGAGCCGGCGTCGCCCATCCGAGCGCCGAGCTCGGCGGCGGCCTGGATGAACAGCTCGTTGGTGATGGCGTGCTTGTACTCGCGGTGGACGGTCCAGTAGAGCCCTCCGCCGCACACGTCGTCGTAGCTGCTCCACATGAAGTCGACGTCGCGCTGCGCAGTCTGCAGGTAGCGGGGGTCGCCGGTGAGGTCGTAGGCGCGGAGCCAGGCGAGCGCCCACCAGCCGGTGTCGTCGATGAAGTCGTTGGTGAAGTCGCCGCGCGCGGCCAGGCGCTTCGTCGTGAAGGTGTTCTCGAGCACCCAGGCGTACCGGTGGTCGCCGGTGGCGATCATGTAGTCGGTCAGCGCGATCAACGCGTTTCCGCTGTTCCACCACCCGGTGGTCGGCCAGACGCCGGCGCGCACGTCGTAGGACTTCACCAGCGCGTCCACCGCGGGCTGGTCCGAGGGAGGCGGCCCGCCGCAGCCCGCCACCAGCGCGCCCGCCGCCACCAGCGTCAACAGGCGCGAGACTGGACCGGCGCGCATGTCGGTCCTCGCTTCTGGTTGAGTAGGCGCACCCGAGATCCGAGCACGGCAGGGACGGTCGTCAGTGGCGCCAGCGTACGTTCCGTCCGGTTACCGTCCTCGCTACTTGGCAGTCCCGTGACCTCTGCTTCTGCGCGGGTCGATCGGTGGACGATGTGGACCCGGGTCGCCCTGGTGGTGATCGGCGTCGCCGCCTTCGTCATCTTCTCCGTGGCCCTGCGCAACTTCCTGACCGTCGATAACCTCGTCGACCTGTTCAACGACTCGGCGCTCGCCGGTCTCGTGGCCGTGCCAGCGACGTTCCTGATCATGGCCGGCCAGGTCGACCTCTCCGCCGGGGGCACGGCGGCGCTGGTCGGCGTCGTGCTTGCTGCACTTGCGAGCGGGGTGGGCCTACCCCTCGCGGTGGTGGTCGCCGTTGTGGCTGGTCTGCTGATCGGCTTGGCCAACGGTCTGCTCGTGACGGCCGCCCGGGTCAACAGCCTCGCGGCGACCTTCGCCTCCGCGGCGTTGCTGCGCGGGCTGGCCTTTCTGGTGTCGGGTGGCCTGGCGATCGAACTGGCCGGCTTCGGCGGTCTCGGCGACGATCTGCCCGCCTCCGGCGTCGCTGTTTCGACGGTGATCTTCGGGATCGTGGCGGTGGCTGGTGCGCTCCTGTCGCGGTCGGCCGTGGGTGCGCGTTCGCGCGTCGTCGGTGCGCTGCCCGCCGTGGGGCGCTTCGACGGTCAGCCCGAGCGGAAGTGGGTCCTTGCGCTGTTCGTCGTCTCCGGGCTCGCGGCGGCGCTCGTCGGCCTCGTCCGGGCGTCGCAACTCGGCGCCGGCGTGCCGTCCGCTGCGATCGGCCTCGAGATCGTCGTCCTGACGGCGGTGGTGCTCGGCGGCGGAAGCTTGGTTGGCGGGCGGGGCTCCGTCGGCGGGACTCTGCTTGCCCTGCTGGTCATCTCGATCATCGACAACGGCCTCGCGCTCGCCAACGTGTCGCCCTACGCCCCGCCGGTCCTGTTTGCAGCGCTGCTGATCGTTGCGCTGGTCCTCGATCGTCTGGTTGTTCAGTAGGGTCCTTGTGTTTCAACAACACGAGGTGATCCGAAGGGGTGGCGTCCGTGTCGGAGCCGATCGAGCCGCAGCGGCAGACGCCCGAGGACGCCCTGGCGCGGACGGTGGCGGACCGACGGGGTGCGGGGTCTCCCTGGGTCACGGCCCTGCGCGAGCTCGGAACGGTCGACCGGGCGGTCTACACAGCGGTGGCGGACACGCCCACGCCCACGCTCGATCGCTATGTTCGCGGGCTCTCGACCGCAGCGAACTACTCGCGCCTCTGGCTCGGCATCGCCGGTGCCGTCGCGCTGCTCGGCGGCGGTCGTGGACGCCGAGCCGCGCTCGAAGGCGTGCTCGCCATCGGCGCGACGTCGGCGGCCGTGAATCTCGGCGTCAAGCAGATCGCCCGCCGGCGACGACCGGACCGCGCATCCCCGACCGCGTACGAGGCCCGGTTCGTGTCGATGCCGAAGTCCACCTCGTTCCCGTCCGGCCACTCCGCGTCGGCGTTCGCGTTCGCGTATGCGGTGGGACGGCACGTGCCGGCGCTGGCCGTACCGATCCGGCTCCTCGCCGGTGGGGTGGCCTACTCGCGGGTGCACACCGGCGTGCACTACCCGGGCGACGTCGTGGTCGGGTCCATCCTGGGCGCCGGAACGGCGGCCATGGTGGCAGCGGCGTCCGACGCGATATCCCGCTCACAGCGCGGGAAATAGGGATCTGTCACCGCAACCTGGATCTCATGCGACCGGCGGAACCGGGGCCGCGGGCAGCGGCGAGAGAACGTCGGACGGGACGATCTGCTTCTGCTGCGACGGGCTGCTCCACAGCAGCTGGGCGAGCGCGCCGCCGCCGCGGTCGTAGTACTCCATCCGGAGGTCGTACCGGGTCCCGGCGGTCAGGGTGATGGTCCCGCTCTTCTCGACCGGGCCCTGGTCGACCCAGTTGTCGACCAGCAGGACGTTGTTGATCCACAGCCGCGAACCGTCATCGCAATTGGTGTAGAAGCGGTAGGTCTCGCTGAACCGCGGGGTGACCCGACCGGTCCAGCGGACGCTGAACAGGTCGGCACCCACGTTGGGGTCGCCGAATCCAGCGCCCCAGTTGAAGTTCACGGTGGAGTCGGTCCGGGTGTGCGCGGGGCCGCTGAGCGTGATGCCCGCGAAGTAGGCGCCCGTGAGGCCGCGAGCGGGCAGGGACAGGCGGTTGGCCGGCACGACCGCCTTCGGCGTGCCGGGGCTGGACCACAGCAGGCGAGCGAGGGCGCCGCCGCCGTTGTCGTAGAACTCCATCGTCAGGTCGTACCGGCGCCCTGCGGTCAAGGTGATGGTGCCGCGATTCTCGACGACGCCGTGGTCGGTCCAGTCGTTGACGAGCTGGATGCCGTTGACCCAGAGCCGGGCGCCGTCGTCCGACTGGGTGTAGAAGGTGTAGGCCTCGGACCGGTCCACCAGCACCTGGCCGGTCCAGCGCACGGTGAACTGGTCCGCACCGAGGTTGGGTGACGGCCTGCCCGTGCCGAAGTCGAGATCGATCCGGGGGTCGACGCGGACCAGGGTCGCGCCGGTGAAATCAGGGCCGTCGAAGTAGGTGGCGGACAGCCCTGCTTGCGGCTCCGCCAGAGGGACGTACTCGCGGAAGAACAGGAGTTGCCCGGCCTCGCCTGCCCCAGCCCCCTCGAAGGGGACGAACACCGACACGACGACCGCCGGCTTGCCCGACGGGGAGGTGACCAGCGTGACGCTGGGATTCGCGAATGCCGTGCTGCCGGCGTGGGTCACGATCGGCAGGTAGGCAACCGTGCCCGTCTGCCAGGTGTTCAGATACACCCGCCAGGTGGCGAAATCGCCCTTGGCGTACTGCACCTCGTGCACGGAGTAGCGAAGATTGTCGAAGAGGAAAGCGTCGCGGTCGCCGATGTTGCCGTTCACCGCCCGGCCCTGCGCGGCCGCGGCCGTCGTGAGCGCCGAATCCAGCGCCGTGTCCGCGGCGGCGGCCCACGACGTGAAATTGGTCAGCCGACCACGCGCCTGCCGGTCGAGGTCGCACGCACGCTGATAGTGGAACCCGACGTCGATGACCGAATGGTCGATGTCGGGCATCAGCGACGCGGAGAAGATGTTCGGAGTTCCCTCGTTGCATGCCGACAGAGTTCGGGCAATGGTTCGCTCCCGGTTGAAGGAGCCCGCCACCAGAGCATCACGCGTCGGATAGTGCCGCAGGCGTAATTGCCCACCGGAGCCCGTCTGGTTGTCGAACTCGACGGCCGTGAGAAACCCGCCGGTCGGCAGCGCGTGGACGGTCGGCTGGGTGGCCTGCATGTCGAGAGTCCGCCGGAAGGTCCAGTTCAGCAGATCACCGCTGGTCGCCAGGTTGACGTGGTTCGCCGTGTGGTAGATGCCGAGATACCCGCCGGACGGGTCCGGAATGAGTTTGAGCGTGTCCATCGTGTTGCCGGCGCTGTCCCTGAGCTCATATCGGTGCCCGGTCGCGCCGACCACGTCGCCGAGGATCGACCCGATGGGGATATTCGTTGCCATGCTCCCAGCGTGGCAGACAGGTACGGACGTCGCGGCTCGGCTCGATGACGTCCACCGCGGAGAATCGGCGACGAGCCATGGTGTGGAAGGATCGGGTCCGTTGATCGACTTTTCGGATTTTCCGTCTCTCCCCCCGGGAGTGCATTGTGCGGCCTCGTCTTTCCCGAAGCCTTTCCCGAATTGTCCGTCGTCTCGCCGTTCTCGGCGTGACGGCGATCGTCGTCGCCGGCGGCGTCTCCCCGGCCCACGCCGCCGACCCGGCGTGGACGAACGCCGCCGAGACCCCTGAGCAGCGCGCCGCTCAGCTGCTCGCGGCCATGACTCCGGCCGAGAAGCTGGCGATGCTGCACGGGAGCGCCCCGTGCGGGTATGCCGGCTGTATCCCGGCCAATTCCCGCCTCGGCATTCCCGCCCTGCGGCTGCTGGACGGGCCTGTCGGCGTCGGGAATTTCACCACCGGCGTCACGCAACTCCCCGCGCCGGTCGCCGCCGCGGCCACGTGGGATACCGCTGTGATGACGCAGTACGGCAAGGTGCTCGGTGCCGAGCACTGGGGCAAGGGCTCGAATGTGGTGCTCGGTCCCACCGTGAACATTGTGCGAGACCCGCGTGGTGGCCGCGCTTTCGAGTCACTCGGCGAGGACCCCTACCTGGCCGGCCGGCTCGCCTCCGCGGAGATCCAGGGGATCCAGAGTGCAGGTCCGATGGCGCAGGTCAAGCACTACGCCGTCTACAACCAGGAGACCTATCGCAACTCTCCGGACGGCAACGCCATCGTCAGCGAGCGGGCTCTGCGCGAGATCTACCTCCCCGCGTTCGAGTCGGCGGTGAAGAGTGCCGGGGTGGACTCGGCGATGTGCTCGTATGCCAGGGTCAACGGCCAGTTCGCCTGCGAGAACGCTCATCTGCTCGACACGATCCTGAAGTACGAGTGGGGCTTTCCGGGCTTCGTGACCTCCGACTGGGGCGCCACCCACTCCACCGTCGCCTCCGCAAACAGCGGCCTGGACCTGGAGATGCCGTTCGGCCTGTTCTACGGCTCCGCACTGGCAGCCGCTGTCGCCAGCGGCCAGGTGTCGCAGGCGACGATCGACGACCACGTGCGACGCATCCTCACGTCGATGTTCCGCCGCGGCCTGTTCGACCGTGCGCAGACCGGCACGCTCGCCGACCCGGTCACCACCCCCGCAAATACCGCGGTGTCGCGGGACGTGGCCGCTGCGGGCAGCGTGCTGCTGAAGAACGAGAACGCCGCGCTGCCGGTGCCGGCCAGGACCCGGTCGATCGCCGTCATCGGGGAGGGCGGCGCCTCTGCGCCCCTGTACGGGGGTGGCGGCAGCTCGTGGGTGAACCCCACCAACCCGGTCACCCCGTACCAGGGCATCCGGACCCGGGCCGGGTCCGGCATCGCGGTGGACTACTGGTCCGGGAGCGAGTCGGGTCCGATCATCGGCCTCGCCGGCAAGTGCGCCGACGTCGCCGGGGCGAACACCGCCAGCGGAACGCCGATCCACCTCTGGGAGTGCAACGGCACGGGCGCCCAGGTCTGGACGGTCGGCACCGACGGCACGGTCCGAGCTCTGGGCAAGTGCATGGATGCCTTCGCCGGAGGAACCGCCGACGGCACGAAGATCCAGCTCTGGGACTGCAACGGCACGGGCGCGCAGCGGTGGGTCGTCGACGACGGCGCCCTGGTGAATCCGGCGTCCGGCAAGTGCCTGGACGTCCCGGGCGCAAACCCGGCCAGCGGCACGCAGCTCCAGCTCTGGACCTGCCACGACACGGTCGCCCAGGAGTGGGCGGTGTCCGGAGGCCCTGGCGCCCATCAGAAGGCCGTCGACGGGGCCCGCGCCGCGGACCTGGCGATCGTGTTCGTCAGCGAGTTCACGACCGAGGGCGGCGATCTGCCCGACATCGACCTGCCCGCCGAGCAGAACCGGCTGGTCGCCGACGTGGCTGCCGCCAACCCGAACACCGTCGTGGTGGTGAACACCGGCTCCGCCGTGACGATGCCGTGGGCCGGTGCGGTGCGCGGCATCGTCGCCGCCTGGTACCCCGGCCAGGAGTACGGCAACGCCCTCGCGTCGCTGCTGTTCGGCGATGTCAACCCGTCCGGCAAGCTGCCTGTGACGTTCCCGGCCTCGCTCTCGCAGGTCCCGGCGCGGACGACCGCCCAATGGCCGGGACGGAACGGTTCGGTGCAGTACTCGGAGGAACTCGACGTCGGCTACCGCGGGTACGACCGCCGGAACGTCACGCCCCTCTTCCCCTTCGGCTTCGGGCTGTCGTACACGACGTTCGGGTACGCCAACGTGAGCGTCGGAGCGCCCGATTCCGGCGGCAACGTCGCCGTGTCGTTCGACCTGACCAACACCGGCGCCCGGGCCGGCTCCGAGGTCGCCCAGGTGTACATCGGCCAGCCCGCCGGCGCGGGCGAGCCGCCGAAGAACCTGCGCGGCTTCGCGAAGGTCCCCCTGAACCCGGGCCAGACCCAAAGGGTCACCGTCACCCTCGACGCACGCAGCTTCCAGCACTGGGACGACGGCTGGGCCACGACGGGCGGCACCCACCGGATCATGGTGGGGGCGTCGTCGCGGGATATCCGTCTCACCGGCTCCGTCTCGCTGCGCGCCTCCGGCCCGATCGTCGGGTACCAGAACCTCTGTGCCGACGTCCGGTGGCGCTCCTCCGCCAACGGCACGCCGGTACAGACCTACACCTGCAACCAGACCGCGGCGCAGGAGTGGACGGTGCGCAGCGGCGGTGTCCTGCAGGCTCTCGACAAGTGCCTGGACGTGGCGGCGGGCGGCACGACCGACGGCACGCTCGTGCATCTGTGGGAATGCAACGGGACGGGCGCGCAGGTGTGGCAGGAGCGCGGCGATCGCACCCTGATCAACCCACAGTCCGGCAAGTGCCTCGACATCCCGGGGTTCTCCACCACGCCGGGCACTCAGCTGATCATCTGGTCCTGCCACGGCGGCGCCAATCAGCGCTGGACGCTGCCCGGCTGAGACGACTCGCGGCGGCCGGTCTCAGCCACCTGTCCGACGGCGGCGTCTAGCGGCGTTCGCCGGGTCGACAGTGCGATGCTGACGCGGCGTCGACGAACGTCGCTCTTGCGGCCCCGAGCCAGGAGGTCACATCCATGTCCCGTCCCCACACGACGCGCGGTGTGCTTCCGGTCGGGCTCGAGCGATGAGGCCGGCGGTGCGCCGCGCGCTGGCTCCGTTCGTGCCGGGGGTCGACCGCTTCGGGCTGGTGCTCGCGCTGCTCGTCCTGAGCTACCTGGTGTTCGCTCTCGGCGGCACGTCGGCGCCGCGGCTCCTCGAGGGATCGTTCGCGGTCGTTGCCCTGTGGCTGGCGCTGCATGCGTCCGCGGCGGGTCATCGGGTGCGGCTCTGGGTGGCGGCGATCCTCATCGCGGCGTTGATCTCGAACGCCGTCATCACCCAGGCCGTGGCCGCCGACGACACGGCCCGCGGGATCGGCGAGCTGTGGTTCGTCGTCGTCTTCCTGCTGACCCTGGTCGCCGTGCTCCGTCGCGTGCTGACCCATCAGGAGGTCAAGCTCGAGACGATCTGCGGCGCGCTGGCCGCGTACCTGCTGCTCGGCCTGATGTTCAGCGCGATATACGGCGCCATGGCCGACCTCGGGGACCATGCACTGTTCGTGCAGGTCACCGAGCCCACCATCCCGCTGCGGCAGTACTTCTCGTTCGCCACCCTGACAACCCTGGGGTACGGCGACATCACCGCGGCCACGGACATCGGCCGGGCCGTCGCGATCCTCGAGGCGATCTGCGGCCAGATTTTCCTCGTCACCCTCATCGCGCGCCTCGTCGCCAACTTCGCCGGTCGCCGCTCGACCAACAACTAGCGGCGAGCTCTGGACCGAAAGTCCGCCTGAGAACGCGCGAACCCGCCACACCACGGAAACGGGGAGTACGGTTCCTGATCGAGACGTCGCAACATTCCTCCTCGGCGGACGCTATTGATCGAAAGCTCGGCGGGGGGTGGGAGGCAATTGGCACCACAGCCTACGGCACGCTGCCGCAGTCCCCGCTCGTCGATTTGCGCACGCGGGAACCATCAGGTGAGAATTCCTGCGGACGGAAGAAACTCGCGGCCTACGCCGACCCCACACCAATTATCAAGCCCCGTCGCGTCCATGACGCCTGGGCTGGTAGCGCGGGCGTTATGAGCAGCCCGACGTAGCGGTCGCGGCTCACCCGCCGGCGGGTGTTTGTCGCGGAGAAGTCACGAGCCGATGAATGCCGGTTGAAGTTTCGGTGATCGAGTCGATCGGTTTTACAGCCGCTTCCGTCGGGGTTCGGTGCCGAAGTACACTCCGTTTTCGGCAGGCCCCCGCTTGCCTCGCGAGGGCGAACCCCGCGGGAACGGAGTGCACGTCATGCGCAATGTCGCGTCGATCACCGCAATTGTCGTCGGACTCGTCATGGTGGTGGCAGGTGCGGTCGCGTGGATCGCTGTCGTCAATACGTTGTCGGAACAGAAGATCGTCGTCTCCGAGGACGCCGACTGCCTCGCGGGCGATGACGTGAACGGACCGTTCTCGGCGTACTGCCAGGCGATGGTGATCAACAAGCACACGTTGGGGATCACCGGCGGCAAGACGTACGCGGAGCTGGCTCGGGATGATCCGAACCGTGCGACGGCGATGGACTCCGCATTCTTGCAGGCCTCACTGTTCACGTCGGTTGTCGCCTTCGGAGTCGCCTTGATGGCTCTCGTGGTGGGTGGGGTCCTGGCACTGATCGGCGTGGCCATTCGGTCTCCCGTCGACGTCGCTACCCGCGGCGAGCCGCTCGGGTCCGCGTAACCGGCCGGCGGCTGAGCGCCGCACTTGACGACCGGCCCGGAGACCAGGATCGACTCGGCCCACACGCTCGACCAGGCGCGCCCTGAGATACTCCTGCAGCGGCCGACCCGTCAGCGCGCGCGAGCAGCCAGCTCCTCGCTAGCGTCTCGCGTGAGGGTGATCCCGATCGAGGAGACCGATGAACGACCGTCCCAGGTGGAGCGGCATGGCCGGCGAAGGCATGCAGACCGGGCTGCTCATCGCGGCGGCGGGAGCGCCCGGCACGTTCGAGCCCTCGCTGGTGCCGCGCAGCCTGTTGGACCAGGGACTGATCACCGGGTTGGCCGGCACGCTCTCCTACGTCCTGACGACCGCCACGCAGGACGCCATCGAGGCGGTGGCGTCTCTCGTCGTCGCCCCGCAACCTGCGGCAACGGCGCTGATGCGCCGCCGCCGGGCGACGTTGGCGCTCGATCTTCTCGCGATTCCGTTGGGTTTGGCGGCCCACCAGCTGTTGGTGCGCCGGGACGACGAGGCTGTGCTCCGCGGGCTCGTTCGACAGTCCGCGTGGCGGCTGGCGGTCACCGGATTCGGCGGCGTCGTGTTCACGCTGGTGGGAGCCGGGACGCGCCGTCTCGTGCCCGCGTTCGGCGCGCGGGCGTGGCTGAGCGATCTGCCGGTCGCCGTGCCGGTGGGGCTCGTCGTCGGGACCGCTCTCGAGGCTCGCCGGCGGCGCCGTCATCGCGGTCCGACCGGGCCGACCGGCAGCACGGCGGCGGACATGGCGGCGTCGGCGGCGGCGAGTTTGGGTGTGACGACGGCGCTCTCGGCGCTGGGGTTCGGTGAGCGACTGCTCGCGAACGCCACCGGAGCAGTCCTCGCGTCACGCCTGCCGGGAGGCGCCGTGGTGTGGCGTCCGCTGGGTCACCTGTTGACACTCGGCGCCGTCTTCGTCGCGGGCGGCGTCGCGTTCCATCACGCGATCGCCGGGATCGAGGCGGGGGCGACGGCCATCGAGCCGGTCCTCGACGACGCGGGCGGGCAACGGTGGGTCGGTGACACCGCGAGCGGATCCGGTACGAGCCTGGTGCCGTGGGCTTCCCTCGGCCGCGAGGGTCGTCGGCATGTGCTGTTGTATCCCCGGCCGCGACGCCCGGCCGGACTTCCTCATCACCTCCCGGACCTGTCGATCGAGGCCGTCATGCGGACACCCGCCGTGGGCGAACCGGTGCTTGTCTATGTCGGCGTGGACAGCGCGCCGACCGCTTCCGAACGGGTCGAAATGGCGCTCGCCGAACTCGATCGCCTGAGCGCGTGGGACCGCTCGCTCTTGATGTTGATCTCGCCCACCGGCAGCGGCTACGTCAATTACTGCGCCACCGCCGCCGCGGCGTACCTCACTCGCGGTGATCTCGCCACGGTGACCATGCAGTACTCGAAACGCCCGTCCCCGCTGTCGCTGTTCAAGATCAAGGATGCGCGCGAGCAGAACCGGCTGCTGTGGCTCAGCATCAGCGCACGGCTGCGCGATCGGCGTGGACCGGCACCCCGTGTCGTACTCTTCGGCGAAAGCCTCGGCGCCCACACCAGTCAGGACGTGCTGCTGCACTGGGGCACACTCGGTCCGCAGGCGCTCGGCATCGACAGAGCCTTGTGGATCGGCACGCCGTACGAAAGCGGGTGGATGCGCCAGGTGACCGGTCCGCCGCGGCCGGACGTCGATCCGGACGTGGTCGCGGTGGTCAACGACTTCGCCGAAATTCGCGCCATGTCGCCCGCGCGTCGTGCACGCCTGAAGTACGTGCTGGTGAGCCACGACAACGACGGCGTCACGAAATTCGGCCTCGATCTCCTCGCGTCGCGACCACGGTGGCTTTCGGCGGAGCGTCCTGCGGTCGAGAGTCCGCCGGGCGCCAGCCCGAGAGGAATCCCGTCCTCCATGAGATGGCGACCGCTGACGACATTCCTCCAGTCGATGATCGACATGAAGAACGCGCAAAAAATGGCCGGCTACCGATCGTGGGGACATGACTATCGACCTGACCTCACGCGATTCGTCGCCGAAGTATTCGACCTCCCCGCAACCGAAGACCAGCTGGTCAGCATCGAACGGGCACTCCAGGAGCGAGAGGAACGGCGAGAGCAGCTCTTCTCCCCGGAAGGTCTGGCCGCGATGCACGGGCATTCGCCGGCGTGACGTTTCATTCACGCCGACGGCCGGCCGCGCCAGACCGTACGAAGCGTCATGTGTCCCACCCCGCCCCGAGGCATCCGGTGGTCACGGTCAGTCCGTCACAGCAGACGCGGGATTCAGGTCGGACGCTCGGAGAGCTAGCACTGTGGGCGATCCCCAGTGGACGGCCATCGACTTGCCCAGCACCGGTTGCGCCGTCGGAGTCGATGCCGATGGGAAGTGTAGACAGGGCCGTTGGCCACCACGCCGTCCCGGGTCTTCACCGATCAACGCCGGCGCACCGCCCGCGCAGCGGGGGACGACTGAACACCATCGTGGTAACCGCGTCGACGGCGTCGCGCCTGCCGGGCTTGCTGGTGCGCCGATGGGTTCCCCGAGGAGGCGTTGGTCGGCGGGAATTTCTCATGGGTGTTGCGCGGCAAACTTCCCGTGCTTCACGGCTTGCTGTCCGATGAGCGCCATTGACCTCCTGTCTCGGCGCGGAACGCCTCGACGGCCTCATTGAGGGTGGGGAAGAATCTGGCGGGGGGAAATCGCTCGGCCATTTGGTATTCCGCGAGGTTGGTGCGAACCGGATCCTTCAGCTCAGCGAAGACCAGCAGGGTCCCTTGCTGAGCCAATGTCGTGTTGAGCTCTTGCAGGACGTCTGCGGCGGTGACGTCGATGTCGGTGATCGGTTCGCCGCGATCACGATCCAGCGGGCGCGCGGGTCGCCACTGGCGAGTTTGCGGATCTCGTCGCGGAATGTGCGGGCGTTGGCGAAGAACAAGGGTGCGTCGAACCGGTACAACACCAGTCCGTCGAGCTGCTGGGCATGCGGGTATCTCGTCACATCGTGGTACCGCGCAGTCCCTCGACGAGGCCAAGCCGGGCCTGATGTGGCCACCACGCCCGCCGGAACACGTTCAGGATCGACAGCACCACCGCGACCCCGATGCCGGGCAGCACCCCGAGCAGCGCGACACTGAGGAACGCGGCGATCGAGATCGAGAACTCCACGCGGCGCTGACGAAACAACCTGGCCGTGCCCTTGACGTCCGCCAGAGAGATGGCGGCGGCGATCACCACGGCCGCCAGGGTGGGTTGCGGCAGATTCTGCAGCAGGCCAGGCAGGAACAGCAACATCAGTGTGATCAGGGCTGCGCCGACGAGGCCGGTCAGCTGTGTTTTCGCCCGCGATTGTTCGGCCACCGCTGTCCGCGAGCCTCTGGTGCTGACCGGGAAGCCCTGGAACAGGCCGGCGGCGACGTTCGCGGCGCCGATACCGATCATCTCCTGGTTCGCACGGACCTCTTCGCCTCTGCGCGCCGCGAATGCCGAGGCCGTGGAGATGGTGTCGGTCAACGCGACGAGCGCGATGCCGAGCGCTCCGCCCAGCAGCAGCGGCAGATCGGCCAGGGATACATCGGGGATCGTGAATGGCGGGAATCCCTGCGGCAGCACGCCCACCAGCTTCACTCCGCGGGCGGCCACGTCGAACAGCGCCGCGGCGGCGATCGAGAGCACGACGGCGACCAGAACGGCCGGGACCCGGCAGCCACCGTTGCAGCACCAGGATGGCGAGCTGGCCCACGGCACCGATCGCGAGTGCGGCTCGAATAGTTTCCCCGTTCGCGACGCCCTGCACGAACCTCGTTGATTCGCCGATCAGGCCGGGCGCTCCACGGAGAACCCGAACAGCATCGGCAGCTGCCGATGACGATGGTCAGGGCCAGACCGTTCATGTACCCGATGCGGGTGGGTGTCGAGAGCAGGTCGGCGATCAGACCGAGCTTTGCCACGGCGGCCAGGATCATGATCGCGCCGACCATCATGGCGAGGATCGATGCCAGGGCGATCGCCCGGGCCGGGTCCCCGTTGGCGCCGGCCAGCGGAATGATGGTGGCCGCGATCATCGGGCCCAGCGCCGAGTCCGGGCCCAGCACCAGAATCCGGGACGGCCCGAACACCGCGTACCCGATCAAGCAGAGGATCGAGGTGTACAGACCGGTGACTGCGGGCAGGCCGGCCAGCTCCGCGTAGGCCATGCCCTGCGGCACCAACAACGCGGTCAGCACCAGGCCGGCGACCAGATCCTTTGCCAGCCAACGACGCCGGTAGCCCCGAAGCACGGCTATGCCGGGAACCATCGGTGTCACGTCGACGGCACGCCCGGAACCCGTGTGGCACACAAGCCCGGCAGCTCAGTCATCGACACGCTCCCGGGCACCTGTGGCTCGGTCACGGTCTTGTCGCGGCGGCTCAGCGCAAGCGAATTCGTCGCCGTGCACGTGGCCGCCCCGGGCACCGACTCTTCCAAGGCGATCACCAGGATCACCCACAGAGGTGGCACGGCAGCAGGTGAAGCTGGTGGGCATGCTGCACGCAGCGACCCACGCGCCCGCACACGCCGACGATCACCCATATATCCCTGAACGTGATGCTGCCACAGGCTGCTGCTGGGAGACGAACATGACGGAGCAGCGCGGTATGCGCGGCGTCGGGGGTCGGGTTGACCGGCAGCACGGGCGATCGGTGGTCCGGCCTCGGCATTGCGGCGAGCCCATGGGCGCCAGCGGCTGAAGAGGACCGCGACCTGCGACCGCGGTCAGGAGGATCGGTATCCTCTGGGCTGGCGCCCGGCGAACTCTCGACCACAGGACGCTCCGCCGAAAGCCATCGTGGTCGCGACGCCAGGAGATCGAGGCCGAATTCGTGACGCCGTCGTTGTCGTGGCTCACCAGCACACTTCAGGCGTCAGCGGTCACGATGTGGCCGGCGGCGGTCGCAGCGGTGGGATGACCGGCGAAACGGGCAGTTCACCGAGGCTTTCTGGCTTCAGCCGAAAGACCTCGGGATACTTGTCCGGGTTGGTGTTCTGTTCGGGTTCGTCGACCGCCAGACGTAGTGGCATGTTCGGGCAGCCGAAGACGGTCAGACACCCGGCTCGGGAGACGCACGGTGGATTTCTGTCGTCACCGAACGGAATCGGGGGCGAGAACAGCGATGACCGGTCAGTCGTTGTCGCACTATTTCGGCAGCCCTTTGATCAGGGCACTGAGCTTGTCGCGCCACGCTGCGGTTCCGGCTGCATGGCCTGCTGCAGCGTAATCGCCGCGAATATCGGGAGCGATCGGCGTGGTCGCATCGATGATCATCTTGTGGACGATTCCGATCGGGGCACCGGCAGGGTCGAGTAGATTCTCCGCGAGATTCGGCACGACGATCAAGTCAGAGGCGGGATTCACCTTGACCGACACCGCCCACATGACCTCATTGAGGTCGAACGGGTCGATGTCCGCGTCGACCACGATGACGACCTTGGCGTAGCCGAGACCGTGTGTCGTTGTCAACACACGCAAGCCGATAGCCTTGGCGAACCCGCCGTAGCGTGTTATCGTTGACACGATGACGACCAGGCCATGCGTATAGAGCGCGTTGACCGCGACCACTTCGGGAAACTCCGAGTTGAGCTGAACGAAGATCGGGGCGCAGGTCGTCATGGCCTGCAGATAGTCGATCTCCGTCCAGGGTCTGCCGGACGTAGACGGAATCGTAAATCGGATCCCTCCGATGCGATATACGATCGATCTCGATAACGGGGTAGTTGTGGCAGCCGGAGTAATAGCCCGGGAACTCGCCGAAGGGACCTTCGGGCTCGCGCTGTCTGGCCAGAAGCCGTCCCTCCAGGACGTACTCGGCTCCCCACGGCACGTCGAGTCCATTTGACGTCTTGACCACCCGGTACGGCTCGCCGTGTCATCGCCGCCGCCATCTTGTATTCGGGCTGGTCGTGAGCAAGGGTATGGCCGCCATCAGCGTGATGAGCGGCTCCGTGCCCAGGGCGACGGCGACGTGGAGATCCTCTCCGCGTGCCTCCGCATGGTTGATGTGCCGTGCGATATCGTGCTGCGGAACCGCCTGGATGCCAATCCGGTGGCGGCCCTTGACCTGCAAGCGATAGACCCCGACATTCTCGAGGTCGTCATTGTCCCAATCATCGAGGTCGCGGCTGACGACGCACGCCTTGTCGAGAAAGAAGCCTGCATCTCCGGTATTGAGGCGAAACAACGGGATGAGGTCGTAGAGGTTGACGTCCTTGTCGACGACAACCTCCTGCCACGGCGCGGTCTGCACGCGCTCCATCGTGCCCGGATACAGGTGGTAGCGACGGACGAACTCGAAGAACTGGTCGCGCAGCGGCGCATCTTTGGCCATTCCGAGGGCCAGCGCGTGATTGGGCCAGGACCCGTGCACATTCATCACGACGCGGGCGTGACCATACCCGGCGATCGATTCGAACTGGATCGCCGGAGCGTATCCTCAGCGTCGCCTGCGCGGGGGCGGCCGCGGCAATCGGGGTCAGGCGGACCTGGTCGGTGATCGTCACCAGCTGATGCTCCTGGTCGAGCACGGTGAGGAATTCGCGCAGGTCCTGGTAAGCGTGCATGAAGCGATATCGCCCTAGGTCTCGGGATTGGCGTCGGTGGCCGCGCGCAGGGCGGCGATCTGACGCTGCCAGCGCTCCAGCACTGCCTGCGGCTCGTGCAGCCTGAAGGTGATGCCGCTGACGACGTCGGCGTAAGGCGCCACATGGATGCGGGTCATCACCGGCTCGGCCGCGAAGAAGGCGAGCGCTTTCTCGTCCGCCGGTGCGGGGAGCGTGCGGGCCGTCAGCCGGAGCTCGCACATGCCGCCGTCGAGCGAGAGCGTCAGTGCCAGCCGCCCGTCACGCGCCAGGTTTGCGGCCATTCCGGATTTGGCGAGCAACGCGATGCGAATCCGTCCGGACGGCATCATGACCATGTCGCCGGCGCTGAGTACCGAGGCGTGCGGCCAGCCCTGCGCGTCGATCGTCGACAGCCGCAGGGCCTGGGTTTTCGCCAGGAGGTCGGTTCCATCGAGATAGCGTGCCAGCTCCGCAGGCACATCGCTCGTAGTGGTCTATGCACCGGGGTATAGCGATGCGCAGCTTCTGTCATCATTCAACTCCCAGTGCGGCCTTGTCCGGTCGTTTCAAGCGGGGCGACAGCTCCGTCACCCCGTGCATCCCTGCCCAACGGCGAAGCTGCGGCATCTCCAGGCCGAACAGGTCCAGGACCCGCCCGACCGTATGGTCGATCAGATCGTCGATGGTTTTTGGATTGTTGTAGAACGCCGGCACCGGCGGCGCGATGACCGCGCCCATTCGGCTCAAGGCCAGCATATTTTCCAGGTGGATGTCGTTCAGCGGTGTTTCCCTGGCCAGCAGAACAAGGCGGCGCCGCTCCTTGAGAGTGACATCGGCCGCGCGCGTGATCAGCGTGTCGGCAGCGCCGAGGCGGATGGCGGACAGCGTTTTCATGCTGCACGGGGCCACCACCATGCCGTCGTGGCGGAAGGAGCCGCTGGCGATCGTCGCTGCCTGGTCGTCGCGCGCATGATGGACCGAGGCCATGGCGGCGACCTCACGGGCCGTGAGCCCGGTCTCCTTCAGTATGGTTGCCTCCGCCCAGCGGCTGATGACCAGATGGCTTTCGGCATTCAGTTCCGCGAGCGCGGCAAGAAAGGCGAACGCCGTAAGCGGCGCCCGTGGCACCCGTTATCGCGACGACGATCCGCATTTCAGCCCTCGCATCATCGAATCAAGCGCAAATGACGACTGTTCGCGCCGATCTTGATCATCTTCCTTACGATCGGCCCGTCATCCATTGTTGAGACACTTCAAGACACCCGTCCGGGTTCGCGCCGCGCACGCTACCGGACCGCTCCTCCAGCTTCAAGGGTTCTTGTGCGATCGCTGCGCGACGCCTCCGGCCGCCCTTGACCCCTGAGCCTCTGCGATCCCTGAGGGGCGAAGAACGCGGACAGTCCACGGGTCTTTTCGTGGTGACCGACAGGGTGGAGGACGGCGCGCGGCCACGAGCTCACCGCCGACGGGAATCGCAACCGTGCCTGCTCTGGCCAGCTCGATTGACACGACGTTCCGCCGACGGCTTTCCAGCGGGCCGACGTCACCACTTCGGGCGGAACATGCTCGGTCGGGGAACCGATCGCCGATCCACATCGGCCTCTGGGTCCCAGCCGGTCCTCGTGATCATGGCTCACAGTGGGCGACCGACAACGCTGTGACAAGCGTTCCGGGCGTCGAACCTTCATCGGTGGGATCACCGTCGCTGCCGGTGAAGCACCGCGCAACCCTGTCGGAAAGGCCGAGATGGTGGGGAGCGCTTGCGCCTTCGGCTCGGGATGGAGACGTTTCATTGGTAGAGCGTGCGCTGGGTGGGATCGGCGTCGGGCAGTTCATCCTTTCGCCAGTGGTCCAATCAGATGGGGCCGTTCGAGCACTGATCGTTGCCGACTCGGCGGAGCGGGTGGCTGCCAAGGTCGCGAGAATCTCGGCCATGCAGCGAAGTCGATGAAGAACTCGCGCCGGGGTCGAGGCAGAGGAATCGGGTGGCGTCGATCCACCATCGTCGCGGGCGTCGCCGGGGCGGCGACTGACTGCCTTGGACATGAAAAGAAGCACCGGTTCGCCGGTGCGATCGCAGCACATACGCTGAGTACTGCCCAGATACGTGGACCCGGAGGCGCGCAGCACTGGAGACAACGACCTCCTCGCATCAATTGGTCGATCTCTCTAGTAGAGGCGGCGATCGAACGCAGGCGCAATAGACCATTATTCACATGCGCCGAATAGGCGATATGCGGATGTTCCATGGGGCATGGCTCACTCTGTCCGAGGCGTACGCAGGATCAGAAGAAGATCTTGGTCCCGAGCAGCCCGCCGCCCGGGGCGCGGCCCGACAGCACTCGGCAGAATTCGAGCGCGTCCATCTCAATGCGTGGCCCGCCTGAGCCCTGCACGAACTTCCCGCCCGCGGGGCCCGACAGGACGACCTCGACGGGATGTTGGTGGCGCCTCGCCCACTCGCCCACGGCGTCCTCGACGATCCGCCGGTCGTTCTCCCCCGGGGACAGCTCGCGTCCCACGGCGCGTGAGATGTCGATGCGGTGCATGAACACGTCGCGCGTGTAGATCACGTCCATGAGGTGGCCGGCGTTGCCCTTGTTCGGCATGCCCTCGACGATCGACCCGTTGCTCTTCGCCGATACCGACACGGCACGCAGGAACGCGGGCGTCCGCATTCGACCGCGCACGGCTCCGGCAGCGAGTGCCTTCAACGCTGCCACTCTTTCGGTCGGGGTGAGCGAGGCGTGCTCTGCGACCTGCAGCGCGTTGTACGCGTCCATCGCGTTGCCGTCGTACTCACGGGCGTGCCGGAACCCGTAGAGGTTCTGCCGAAGCAGTTCGCGCTTCGACGCGGCTGCCTTCGCGCCGCCGATGAGGTGGCCCACCATGTCAGAGACGTTCCAGGCGGGGCACTCGGTCGGGGCCCGCCAGTCGTCGCCCCGCAAGGTCTCGAGCAGCGCGATGAGGTCGTCGTACGCGCCGGTCGCCACTTCGACCGCGTCGGTCGTGTGGGTGACGGGAGTGATCTGGTCAATCGCGGTTGTCATGGTGGTCCTCCTCGATGTGATCTGGCGCGGCCCGCTCGAGGGCGCTCGAGCGCGCGGGTCAGCGGACGCGGGTACACTCGGTGCCTCGGAGCACCGCGCCTGGCGGAGCCTCCGAGCTGAGGTCGAGCCGCGACGTCGGACGAACGCGCGGCCGACAACACTTCGTTGAGCATCGTGATGCACCGTGACCTGACGAAGAAGCCCTGCCGCAGCTCGAGGTGGATGATCGGCATGCCGTCGAGACCGAGCTCCGCCCGACCCCTGCGCAGCCGAAGAAGTGCGACCGTCGACCACGGGCAGATCACGTCCGACCGGAACACCAACGCCTCGGGTGTGCCGTGAAGCGGCTCCGAGGGCCTCGCGGCGACTGGCACCCTCGGCACCGGTGCCGGCGGGCCGCCCATCGGGTCCAAGCGGTCCATCGTCTCGTCCCTCGAGGTCAATGTCCTAACGTCGTTAGCCTAACGCTGTTCGGCCGCAGATGCCAGAGTGTTTCCGAACATTGTTAGGGTGAGCGCGTGGACCAACGCATGGAGCGACATCAGGCCACGCGCCGCGAGATCCTCGCCACAGCGTGGTCTCTGACCGACGAGAAGGGCCTGACGGGCTGGTCGCTGCGCGAGCTTGCCGCGGCGGTCGGCATGCGCGCGCCGTCGCTGTACGTGTACTTCCCGGCGAAGGACCACATCTACGACGCGATGTTCGGCGAGTCGTACCGCCAGCTCCTCGAGCTCAGCGGGGCCACGCCGTTGCCGGACGAGCCCAGGGAGCGGCTACGCAGAATGGCGGTGATGTTCTTCGACTTCGCGATGGCGAACGCAGCGAGAGTCCAGCTGATGTTCTGGCGGGTGATTCCCGGTTTCGAGCCATCCCCCGACGCCTTTGCGCCGTCCCTCCAGGTAATGAACCTCGCGCGGAAGGCCTTCGCTGAGATCGGTATCACCGACCCTGCCGCCCTGGACATGTGGACCGCGTTGCTCTCCGGTTTGATCACCCAGCAGGCCAGCAACGACCCTGGCGGGGACCGCTGGCGGCTCCTTGTCGACGATGCGGTCGACATGTTCGCCAGGGTCTATGTGTAGGTGTGCCGACGCGAGTTCAGCTGGCACGGTGCTCGTTGGGCTCGGAAATGGGGGGTCACGCGGAAGCCGGCGCGACATCTCTTTGGGATGGGTGGAACTCCTTCGCATGGCGCCGTCCGCGATTCTTGCGGTTTGCCATCCCATTGGCCGATCGGTGACGCAGGAAACGACAACCGATCTTGGCGTGTAGGGACCTGAGCATGTGTGATCCGGAATGGGCGCAACGCAACCTAGCGCGCTGTGCCGAGACACTCACGGACGACGAGATCGTCAGAGTGCGGGACGCGATGCGCCGCGCCGACCAGTATGTCCCGCCCCCGCACGACGCGCGGTACCTCGAAGGACCTCGTCGACGTTCAGTGCGGTGTACCGCCATGGCCGACCTCGGCGACTATCTATCGCATCGACGAGAACGCCCACGCCATCGACATTGTGCACATCGACCATCGCGCAGGGGTGTACCGCTCGTAGCGGCCCTAGCCGCGCCGGTGCGGAGCGGCCGTCTCGATGACTCCCGTTCTGCGGCAGCACTTCTGAGTCGAGACACATCCGGGCCGGGTGGGTCAACACGACTCCGAGGGACGCCGTTGATCCGTCTGCTCGTACTGCCGCTCGACACTCCGCGGCCGGAACTGTTAGCGACAGCACGGCGCTGGCCTTTCTGGTGTGGTCGTTGGCCGAGGTTTCGCAGGCCACAGGGCAGGCACTTCGGCTGTGCCCCAGCCGTGTCGGGTTCACTGGCGGAATCGGCCGACCAGTCAGATTCGAAGGGGAGCCGTCAGGCTTGGGTGGGCAGCGTGAGGTCGAACTTGACGGCCGACGTGCCGAGCGCGGGCCCTAATTCGGCGAGTTCGCCCGCGGTCGGTTGGTGTCCCTTCGGCGCCCGAATTCCCATGCGCTGTGCAGACCCGCCGGTGTCGAGGGACCGGCGCACGGCTAGCCCCATTTCGCCAGGAGTCATGGGAATCAGGGTGCCGCGGGATCGGTGCGTCTGGCCGCGGTGAGTGACCGTGGCCGGGGCTCCGCCCTCGAAGTTGTATCGCCACGGGGCTTGCGTGAACGCCATGACGACGCCGTCGACGACATGCGCGTTGACCGGCACCTTGATCGTTCGGCCGGTGCGCCGGCCCTGGAACTCCAGCAGCATCACGCCGGGCATCCGACTGGCCAGCCGGGATGCGAGCAGTGGACGCATCACATGGTTCATCGTCCGGAGCACCCATGGTGGGGGCGGGGATGCCAACGTCACGGTGGCCGGTGATTCGTTCTGCATGTTCGTCTCCCTGGATATGGGGGCGAGTGTTCAGACTGCGATGGCCTCGAGCACGCGCATCGCGCCTGCCGTGTCGAGCATTGCAGTGGGGCGGAAGCCGGCGCCGCGCAGCAGGTGGCCCAGCTCGTCCGGTGTGCGCTCACGACCGCCGGTGACCGCCAGCATGATCACGTCGAGGGTAGCGGTCCGTGGGTCGTCGACCGCCTCGTCTCGGATGCCCTCGAGGATGAGCAGGGTCGCCCCGGGCGAGCTCGCACGACGAATCGCGCGCAGGATCTCGGCCGCTTCCGGGTCGCTCCAGTCATGGATGATCTCCATGAGGAGGTAGCAGTCGGCTCGGGGAAGCGGGTCGGCGAAGAAGTCGCCGGCTCGGTAGGTGACGCGCGGCCCGGGTTCGGGCAGCGACGCGAGAACGTCGGGGAGTTCGAACAGGATTCCGTGCGCGCTCGGTGCTGAATCGAGCACCGCTCGCAACAGATGCCCGCGGCCGCCGGCGACGTCGGCGATGCCACCGAACGGTCTGAAGTCGTATGCCGACATGACGGCACCGATGTCTGCTTGCGCCTTCGACTCCATGGCGGAGTTGAAAATCGCGGCCTCGTCGGGGTGGCTCCGGAGGTACGACCACAGGCCGCCGCCGGCCACCTGCTCGATCGCGGGCGCACCACTGTTCAGCGAGTGATCGAGCGCACCCCACGTCTTGCCGAACACCGGAAGACCCATCATGCGGGCGAACGCACGCATGGACCGAGGATGGTCCGAACGCAGCAGCGCGGACTCGTCGTTGTGGCGGTAGCTGCCACCTTCCCGCTCGAAGATGCCGTGGCTCACGAGCAGTCGCAGCACGCGGTCGAGCGCCGCCGGGTCCACGGAGCAGCGCTGCGCCAGGTCGTCCACCGTGGTCGGTTGATGGAGCTGGTCGGCGACGCCGACCTCGGCGATCAACTGCAGGCAGACCGCAGGCACGACGGCGTTGGTCAGCGACCAGACGGTCTCGTGGGCCGGGGCGGCGACGGTTTCGGTCATGACCAGACCGTAGGAAGCTGCCGCCGCCGCGGGATCGGTACATCCACCTAACTGTGGTACGTGACCCGTCGGCTGGCCCAAGCGGCGACCTGTGCCCGGTTGGTGAAGCCCAGCTTTGACAACACGCTCCGGACATGGTGTTCAACGGTGCGCTCGGACAGTACGAGCCGCTCGGCCACCTCCCGGTTGGTCAGCCCCTGCGCGACGAGCTGAGCCACCTCGCCCTCCCGGGCGCTGAGCGGCACGACGCCGGCGAGAGCGTCGACCTGCGCTTGCAGATCCGTCGCGGCCGCAACGAACGGGGTCATCCCCAGCGTCCGTGCGGAAGAACCGGCAGCAGCCAGGACGGCACTCGCCCGAGCGAGGTCGCCGGGACCGCGCCGGTCGGCCAGCGCCGCGACGAGGCGCACCCGGGCCTCGACCGAGAAGCCCGCCGCGCCGATCGACGCGCAATTCGCCGCCGCCTGCTCCAGATCGGCTATCGCCTCATCGAGCAGCCCCAGGCGATGCGCCGCCACGCCGAGCCAGTGCTCCACCGGAGCGAAGTACGACACCTGACTGATCCCGCTCACCACGTGGTGGCCGCGATGCTCGCCGAGCCGGTCCCGATGAACCCGAAGGTCGGCGAAGTCGCCCACCGCGTCCGCCACCGCGATGCCGAAGGCGTCGACCAGAAGCATGACGTGCGGGGGCGGGCGCCACGCCAAGACCGGCCCGGTATCCCGATAGAGCCGCCGCGCCTCATCGAGGTTCCCGGCGGTGGCGTGTGCGTGCGCCGCGCCGAGGAAGGCAATCAGGCCGATGTGCTCGAGCCGTTGCCGATCTCCGGCGACCAGAGCATTCGCCGCCATCGAAACGCGGTCCTGTCCGATGTGACGGCCCACCACCGGGAGCATCCCGGAGCGAAGGACGAACCCTGCCTCCATCCCGGTCGGCGAGATCACGGAATACGCCTGGGCCTCGAGCCGGAGGGCGTGCGGGTAGTGTCCTTGCGCCTGGGCGAGCACGGCCCGGCATCTGATCACCTCGAACTGCGCGATCAAGCCACCTACCTCGGACGCGCAGCGCGTCAGCGCATCGATCTCCTCGGCCGCGCGAATGAGGTTCCCGCGCTCGAAGGAAGCATCGATCTGCCACAAACGCGCGGCCATCTCTTGACCTGGGTCGCGCTCGCTCTGGGCGAGGTCCAACATCTGCGCCGCTAGTGCCTCTCGCTCGGCGAGGCCTGAGGGACCTGAGCAGACCAGCCTCCTGGCCGCCATCGCGGCGCCCAGCGCGGCACTGTCGCCGGATGCCGTCGCGAATTCGAGGGCCTGCTGACTGGTCGTCGCTACCGTCTCCAGCTCGCGTGAGAACACATAGGTCTCCACCACCCGCGCCAGCAGCCTGGCGCGCATCGCTGACGGCTGCTCATCCAGTCCGCGGAGCGCCTCATGGCAGAGCCTGCGCGTGACGACCTCGAACCCCGGCGATGTTGCGGTCACCTCCATGACGAGCGCGGCCTCGGCAAGCAGGTCGGGTCGGCCGAGATCGCGCGCGAGGTCGGCCGCGTCGAGGCAGGCCTGCAGCCTGGCTGAGAGGTTGCCGGCGAGGTTGTCCGCACGTCCAGCCTGCAACAGCAGCCTGACCCGCTCGTTGGGTTTCAGCTCCGCCGCCGCCACCGAGAGTGCCCGCCGCAGCAGCAGGCCGGCGTCCTCGAACGCGAGCTGGCTCATCGCCCGCTGCGCAGCGCGCTCGAGCCAGGATGCGGCCAGCCGCTCGTCGGCTCCGATCGCGGCCTCCGCGCGGTGGTGCGCGATGTCGAAGATGTGGGACCCGAGCGCACCGGCGTGCTGCGCCTCCAGAGCTTCGGCCGCCTTGCGATGCAGGTCGACACGCTGCCTTGGCGAGAGCCCGACCCGAACCGCGTCGCCGACGATGGCGTGAGCGAACCGCCACAATCCGGGCTCGTCGGCAGGTGTGAGCAGCGCCGCACGCTCTGCGTCGGCGAGCAGGGCGAGCGTCTCGACCGGCTCCCGCTCGACGATCGCCGCGAGGTCCGCAACCGATACGTCCGTGGCGAGCACCGCGGCCGCCCGAACGACGTCCCTTCCTGCTGGCGCCAGTTGTTCCATCCGTTCGGTGATCGCGGCTCGGACCGACAACGTGATGACCTGCTGGCCCGAGCGGCCTGGGTGAGATGCGAGGGCGCGGCCCATCTCGCCGACGAGAAACGGGTTGCCGCCGGTGCGGGACAGGACGTCTTGCACCGTGGCCGGATCGACCACAAGCCCGTCGATTGTGGCCAGCTGGCGGCGTACCCCGGCGGCGTTGAGCCCGTGCACATCGAGACTGGTTGCGACGTGCTCCCGGAGGAGGGAGGCGAGCACGTCGTGTTCTTCACCCTGCTCCGGTCGGGTGGTCGCCAGCAGCATGATCCGCTCGTCATCCAACACGCGCACGACGTGTTGAAGGAGAAGCAGGCTGGCCTCGTCTGCCCAGTGGAGGTCGTCCAGCACGATGATGAGCGGTGCTGCCTGGGCGGCCGACCTCAGCAGCCGGGCGGTGGCGTCGAAGAGGCGGAACCGGTCCCCCGGAGAAACCGCGTCGTCGTGGTTCGCGGTGCCGGCATTCTGGACCAGATCCGGGGCTACCCACGACAACTCGCGCGGCAGGCCACCCTCAGGGGCGAGTGCGCCGAGGTCGATCGCCTCACCGAGGCGCCGCAGCATCTGCCACCAGCACCAGTACGGGGGCGCGCCAGGCGATTCGCTGGTCGCCCCCCAGCCGGAAAGAAACCCGCCGGCGCGGGCGGTCTCCACGAAAGCTCGCGCGAGCCGGGTCTTCCCGACGCCCGGCTCGCCCCGGCAAACCACGAGTTGCGGACGCCCCTGCCGGGCATCGCGCAGGCACGATGCCAGGATCGCCAACTCCCGATCCCGACCGACCAGGTCCTCGCCCATCGCCTACTCCCGGCAGTCACACAGCTGCGAGAAGTGCACCACACCGGAACGGGAAAGTCTCGGCCGTCGTTGACACGATGGCGCTGTGGAGTCCGGTTGGGACCGGGTCATCGCCCCGGTCGTCGCCCGGCTAGACACGCGGCTCACGTACCGGAACTCCCTGGGGCGCTTTGGCCCCTGCGTCGGGCATGGGGCGGAATGCTTCGATGGAAGATGTCCGCGGTGACCGATGCGGTTTCCCGGCGGGGTGGGGTGGTCAGTGTGCGTTTTGTGGGTCGACGAAATGAGCTGATCCGGCTCGGTCAGCGGTTGTCGGATCTGAGCGCCGGCCGCGGCGGGGTGGGCCTCATCGTGGGGGAGCCCGGGATCGGAAAGTCGGCCGTCGTCGAACAGTTTGGTGCGCGGGTGGTCGCGGCTGGCACACCGTTGCTGGTTGGTCGAGCGGCAGCGGATGAGGGAGTTCCGTCGTTTTGGCCGTGGCACAGGGCGTTGAGCGGGCCTGCCGCGGCTGCCTGCGGTCTGTCGGCGAACATCCTCAAGGTGGACGGGGCCGCGAATGAACCGGCGGGGGCCACCCGCTTCGGCGCCGTGGTGCGAGCGTCCGAGGGGTTGCTGTCGGCGGCGAAACCGGCATGCCGTCGCACGGGTAGCCGCGCAGCTCGGCGTGGCCTGGCACACCATCATGACCCAGGTCATCGAGCGTGGCGCGCCGCTGATCGACGACCCGAACCGGCTCGACGGCGTGTCCGCGATCGGCGTCGACGAGACCAGCTCCTGCGCGCCACCGGCACCCATCCGACGCTGTACGCCACCGGCGTCGCGGACCTCACGCCCGGCCGGCCGGCGCGGCTCCTCGATGTGGTTGCAGGCCGGTCCGGGCGGGTGCGAGCGGCTGGCTCACCGACCGGGACCCGGCTGGCGGGCCGCGATCGTCACCGCCTCCCTGGACCCGTTCCGGGGATACGCCACCGCACTTGCTGCCCAGCTTCCCCACGCGACCCGGGTGCTCGACCCGTTCCGCATCGTCAAACTCGGCCTGACCTGCGTCGACGCCGTCCGCCGCCGGGTCCAACAGAACACCCTGGGGCACCGCGGATACGCCGCACGACCCCTGCTCCGCACCCGCCGACTGCTGGTTTGGTGGTCATCCTGGAGGACCTGCACTGGGCCGACGACGCAACGCTGCAGCTCCTGCGCTACCTCGCGGGTGCCGAGCTGTCCGCCTGCCCGCTGCTGATCATCGGGACGTCCCGCGATCCCCTACCGGACGGGCTAGCCGGACTGACCGGCACCTGGATCCAGCGGCTGGAGCCGTTGACGGTCGCCGAGGTCACCCAGTACCTCGGCCAGGGTGTTCACCCGTCCTGGCCGGTGGCCGTGCATCGGCGTAGTGCCGGCAACCCGCTGTTCGTCAGCGAGCTCAGCCGTCTTCTCCAGGCGGCGGACAGGACCGAACCGACCGACGGCGCTTGGCACGTCCCGACCGACTTGGTGCGGCTGATCTCTGCTCGGTTGAACCAGCTTTCGGATCGGTGTCGTGGGCTGCTCGACGGGGCGGCCACGGCCGGTGAGGTTTTCGACATGGGGGTGTTGGACGCCGACGACCGGGCGGTGACCGAGGCGGTCGCCGCCGGCGTGCTGATCGATGATCGATCCGCCGCGCATCGGTTCCGGTGGTCGCATGCCGTGGTCCGGGACGCCTGGTACGAGCGGCTGCCCAGGGACGATCGACTCCGCTGGCATCGACGCATCGCCGACGAGCTGCAGCGCCGTGGAATGGAGCAGGTGTTCGAAGTAGCCGCGCACCGGCTCCGGTCGGCCGTGGACGAACGGAGCCGGTGTGCCGCGGTGCAGGCCTGTGAGTCCGCCGCCGCCGTGGCCACCCGCACCCTGGATTTCACGGCGGCCGCGCACTGGCACGCTCGGGCCCTCCCGCTGCTCGGCGATGACACCGCCCGGGCGCGGACGCTGCTGGCCCTTGGCCGGGCGGCCTACCACGCTGGGCTGCTGACAGAGGCATTGCAGCACTGTCAGAATGCCGCGGACCTAGCCGAAACAGTAGGCGACACCGATCTTCTCGTAGAAGCGGCGGTCGTTGTGCGAGGTGTCGGCGGCGTCCCGTTGGAGTCGGTCGTCGCCCTGTGCGAACGTGCCCGGGCGGCGCTGGCCGACGAGGACTCCGCCCGGCACGCGCGGGTGCTCGCCCAACACGCGGGCCTGCTCGCCGACGCGATGAACATCCACGCGGCACGCCCGCTTTCCGAACGGGCCATGGCGATGGCCGAGCGATCCAGCGATCCGGCCGCCCTGATCGGCGCGATCCACGCCCGGCACGAGGTGATCGGTGGCCTGGACGGCGTGAGTGAGCGACTGGCGTTGGGCGCCAGGCAGCTCCAATTGGCAGCTACGGGTGATCGACCCGACGCCGCGTTGTGGGGTCACGTGTGGCGGATCGACGCGCACATGCAACTCGGCGCGGTCGGCGAGCTGCTGGTGGAGCTGTTCGACCTCGCCGCGCTGGTCAAGAGGATCGGCTGGCCGCTGGCCAGCTGGCACCTGCTGCGGGCCCAGGCGACCAGGGCGGTGCAATCCGGCCGGTTCGACGAGGCCGCCCGGCTCGCGCTCAGCGCCCGCACGGTCGCGGCCCGGACCCAGGACTACGCGGCGCAGGTGCAATCGGACCTTGTCCTGCTCGAGCTGTCCACCCTGACCGGGCGCTACCACCAACATCCCGATCGGGCCGTGCCCTGGTCCACCTCCGGCGCCCAATGGATGCCCGTGTCCTACGCCACCTACGGCTGGCACGAGCTGCAGGCGGGGAACATCGACGCGGCCAGGGAGTTGTACGCGCGGGTCCGCCCGCAGTTGGCCACCCTCCCAATGAATGCCAGGTGGATGCCGACGGTGATGCGCACCGCAGAACTGGCCGCCGCGTTCCACGACACCGAGACTGCCGAGCTGGCCTACCGGCTCCTGCTGCCCTACGGCCGTTATTTCGGTGGGCAATCGGCCGCCTACCTCGGTGCCATTCCCCGGACATTGGGCACCGTGGCCGCCGTCGTGGGCGACCACACCGCGGCCGACACGCACGGAGCCGACGCCATCGCCATGGAGCGCCGGATCGGCGCGGAGCCGTTCGTCGTTCTCGCCCAACTGGCCCATGCCCGCAGCACCCTGATCCGAGGTCGCCCGGGTGATCGGGCCCAGGCACGGCAGCTGATCGAGGACGCCCACTCCGGAGCTCGCCGGCTGGACATGCGCCCGGCGCTGGCCGCCGCAACCGCGCTCGCCGGTGAGCTCACCGGCGCAACCGCCGGGCCCGCGTCCTTGACCAAACGGGAACGGCAGATCGCCGGACTCCTCGCCGCCGGCCTGTCCAACCGGGACATCGCGAACCAGCTGTTTCTCTCCGAGCGCACCGTCGAAGCGCACCTGCACAACGTGCTCGGCAAACTCGGTCTCAAGAACCGCACCCAGGTCGCGGCCTGGGTCCTGCGCGCCGAGCTACCCAACGGGAACCCATGAACCCAGCCGGGGACACTCCCGCCCGGAAAGATGACGGAATTAAGTGGAAACACCGACGTCCCCCGAACCGAAGCGGTCCAGCCTGGGAGGACAAACACCGGCCGAGCGTGTGAGGACCACCCATGACGACGCGACCAATCGACCCCACTCGGATCTTCCGACTCGGCGAAGGCTTCATGGCCTCCAAGACCCTGCTCTCAGCGATCGAGCTCGACCTCTTCACCATCCTCGGGAACGATGGAATGACAGGGCCGCAGATCGGCGACAAGCTCGGGCTACATCCCCGGGCCATCCCTGATTTCCCGGACACCCTGGTCGCATTGGGCGTCCTCGACCGGGACGACGAACCAGACCCCAGGTACCGCAATACCACCGAGACCGCGGCATACCTGGACCGGTCCAGCTCCACGTACCTGGGCGGAGTCCTGGAGATGTGCAACGCCCGCCTGTACGGATTCTGGGGCGATCTTACCGAAGCATTACGGTCCGGCGCACCGCAAAACGAAATCAAACACACCGGCCAACCCATGTTCGCCGAACTCTACAGCGACCCGAAACGGCTTCAGCAGTTCATGAACGCGATGACCGGCGCCTCCATGACCGGGTTCCACGCTCTCGCGGAAACCTTCGACTTCACCAACTACCACACCGTCTGTGACCTGGGAGGCGCCACCGGACAACTCTCCGTCATCATCGCCGCCCGCCACCCCCACCTGCGCTGCACCACCTTCGACCTCCCGGCCGTGGAACCCCTCGCCCAGCAGACCATCGACACCGCGCGACTCGGCGACCGCGTAATCACCGCCAGCGGCGACTTCTTCCTCGACCCGATTCCCGAGGCCGACGTCATCACCATGGGAATGATCCTGCACGATTACAGCCTCGCCCGGAAAAGGCAACTCATCCAAGCCGCCTACGAAGCGCTCACCCCCGGCGGCGCGCTCATCAGCATCGAAGCATTCATCGACGACGCCCGCCGCACCGACGCCTTCGCACTCCTCATGTCCCTGAACATGCTGATCGAATTCGGCGACGGATTCGGCTTCACCGGCAAAGAATTCACCGAATGGTGCACCGATGCCGGATTCACCGAAATCGCCATCACCCCCCTCGCCGGGTGGGCCTCCGCCGGCATCGCCCGCAAATAGCAATCCCCATCTCCCCGACGAACGGGCAGCAAGCATCGACCCGGTAGAACCCCGCGCGCCCGACCCTCACGAACACTGCGAGCTCGGCTGATACGCCGCGAACACGGATCCGGAACCTTCGTCGAATGCAGCGCTGCAGCAACGGCATCAGGGATCCGCAGTCCCTCCATCCGTCCTGGACCTCGCATCCTTCGTTGCAGCTTCTGGGCGCACCCACCTCTGGCCCGTGCGATGCGAAGAATCGGCGTTCACCGAACTCGACGATGTTGGCCCCCATGACGACCTCGACCTGTGGTCGTTCGATGATCGCCACGGGCCGACCGCCCCGGAAGCCTCCCGTGCCCCTCATCCCTAGCGGCCCCACTGTCCGAGTCGTGTGCGCCGTCCGGTGTGGGCCGGCGCCGCTACCGTGACCGCAGCGCGTCCCCACTGCCGGTCGCGGGCGGGCGCGGGACGGTGTTCTCGGCCGGACGCGCCAGAGGATGCCCGACGGGTAGGTGCGTCGCGATGACGGCGACACTGGACGATGTGACGAGGAACAAAGCCGGCTGAGCCGCCAGCCGACGAGCCGGCGGCTGCGGACGTGGTGCGGCTGGCCAAAGACGGGGCTGTCGCTGACCGCGGCAACGTGTGTCGTGGTTCAGTCGCCAGGACGCGGCCCGACCGGACGCGGAACCAGGTGGCACGACTAGCGATTCGTCACGATCGCTCGTGCTGCTCCCACCCCCGTGCGAGCACCACAGGGGAATGTGCCTCCGTAGGTAGCCGAGGAATGACCGGACTGGCCAGCGCGAACCCATGACGGTCCAGCGAGGTAGGAGCCGCCCGGCGGGTGTGCGGGTGGTGCCGGTGGTCACCGCTTCGTCGGAGGGTTCGACCAGGCCGACCGCTCCCGACGGTGCGCGGGAAGCGGCGGACACTGCCCGGTGTCCGCCGCAGCATCCATGGCGAAAGTTCAAGTGCGGTCTATCTGGTGGGCGCGTTCGGGTCCTGACGCATGTTCCGCGACCGGTCTGAACGGTGTTTGTCGTCGAGGGGTGCCGCTGCTATCGGGTGGTCCTGCGGTGGCGGGCGACCGCGAGCAGGAGGACGAGACCCGCGAGGACGAATGCCGCGCCGACCGCGATGCGTGAGCCGACGTCCACACCGGTCGCGGGCAGGAATCCGGTGCCGGTCTTCGAGGTCGTCGTCAGCGCAGCCGCTGGGGTGGTCGCTGTCGGTGGTGCACCGGTGGCGGCTGGGGTTGTCGTTGTCGTGGTCGTCGTTGACTGGACTTCGACCTGGACCACGGTCGGCGTGCTGACTCCGCCGTCCTTATCGGTTGCCGTGAAGGAGGCGTCGAAGTCGCCCGCTGCCGCGTAGGTGTGAGTGAGGGGTGGGTCGGCGGGTCCGGTGATGGTCTCCACCGGTGAGCCGTCGCCCCAGTCGGCGGTGTACGTGAACTGGGCGGCCGTGTCGGCGGATGAGGGGTCGTCGGCACCGACCTTCACGGTGAACGGTTGGTCGACCGTGGCGGTCAAGGCGCCGGTGATGACGGCGGCCGGGGCGGTGTTGGTCACCGCGAGGTTTGCTGAGCCTGTCGCCTCAAGTCCGAGAACGGTCACCCGCAGCTCGATCACCCGGCTCGACGGTCCGTCGTCGATGCCGATCGCTTCGAGATCCGCCCAGCTCAGTGTTGGGCTGAGTCCGGTGGCGTCGGTGAAGTCGTTGTCCCCGTTCAGGTCCCAGCCGTACTCGGCGCCCGCCGTGGATCCGGAACCGTCCAGGGTCAACGAACCACCTTCTGCAACGGTGTACGGACCACCGGCGACGGCGACGAGTGGCTCCACCTCCTGGGTGAGAGTGCCGGAGCTGTCGGTGTAGTTCGGGGCGCCGGCATAGTCCGCGACGATCGGGTGCGATCCGACCGCCAACGACGAGGTGCTGAACACCGCGGTGCCGTCCGCCGCCACCGGCACCGGACCACCAATGCTGGTCCCGGCATCGCGGAAGGTCACCGTGCCGCCGGTCACCGGTGCGCCGCCCGCGGTGACGGTCGCGGTGAACGTCACCGGCTGGCCGAACCCGGACGGGTTCACATCCGAGGCGAGCACGGTGCTGCTGGCCGCCGCCTCGACCACCTGGGTGAGAGTGCCGGAGCTGTCGGTGTAGTTCGGGGCGCCGGCATAGTCCGCGACGATCGGGTGCGATCCGACCGCCAACGACGAGGTGCTGAACACCGCGGTGCCGTCCGCCGCCACCGGCACCGGACCACCAATGCTGGTCCCGGCATCGCGGAAGGTCACCGTGCCGCCGGTCACCGGTGCGCCGCCCGCGGTGACGGTCGCGGTGAACGTCACCGGCTGGCCGAACCCGGACGGGTTCACATCCGAGGCGAGCACGGTGCTGCTGGCCGCCGCCTCGACCATCTGGGTGAGAGTGCCGGAGCTGTCGGTGTAGTTCGGGGCGCCGGCATAGTCCGCGACGATCGGGTGCGATCCGACCGCCAACGACGAGGTGCTGAACACCGCGGTGCCGTCCGCCGCCACCGGCACCGGACCACCAATGCTGGTCCCGGCATCGCGGAAGGTCACCGTGCCGCCGGTCACCGGTGCGCCGCCCGCGGTGACGGTCGCGGTGAACGTCACCGGCTGGCCGAACCCGGACGGGTTCACATCCGAGGCGAGCACGGTGCTGCTGGCCGCCGCCTCGACCACCTGGGTGAGAGTGCCGGAGCTGTCGGTGTAGTTCGGGGCGCCGGCATAGTCCGCGACGATCGGGTGCGATCCGACCGCCAACGACGAGGTGCTGAACACCGCGGTGCCGTCCGCCGCCACCGGCACCGGACCACCAATGCTGGTCCCGGCATCGCGGAAGGTCACCGTGCCGCCGGTCACCGGTGCGCCGCCCGCGGTGACGGTCGCGGTGAACGTCACCGGCTGGCCGAACCCGGACGGGTTCACATCCGAGGCGAGCACGGTGCTGCTGGCCGCCGCCTCGACCACCTGGGTGAGAGTGCCGGAGCTGTCGGTGTAGTTCGGGGCGCCGGCATAGTCCGCGGCGATCGGGTGCGATCCGACCGCCAACGACGAGGTGCTGAACACCGCGGTGCCGTCCGCCGCCACCGGCACCGGACCACCAATGCTGGTCCCGGCATCGCGGAAGGTCACCGTGCCGCCGGTCACCGGTGCGCCGCCCGCGGTGACGGTCGCGGTGAACGTCACCGGCTGGCCGAACCCGGACGGGTTCACATCCGAGGCGAGCACGGTGCTCGTCGTGGCGGGAGCGGTGACGGTGAGGCACCAGCCGCCTGCGATGGTGCCCGAGTCCCCGGATGCGTCGTCGACGACCCAGAGGCTCCACGTGCCGTTCGCGGGCGATCCGTTGAAGGTAGCCAGGGTTGTCGCGGCTGATGGCGTGGGCGCGGGCGGAGGGAAGGCCTGGTCGGCGACGTCGGAGTCGTCGTCGGTCGGTTTGAAGGTGCCGCCGACCATCGGCGTCGGGACGCCGGTCGGGGCGGCGTCGTCGAACACGAGGTTCAGGCCGGTGACCGGTTCGTTGCCGCCCACATCGCTGAGCAGGATCAGATTGGTCGCCGGCGCTGGCGCGGTGAGCAGGACGTCCAGGTCCACCGGAGCCGTGTGCGACAACCCGTTCAGGGCGGCGGTGACCTTGGTGACGGGTCCCGTGAGTCCGGACACGGTGATGTTCGACGGGTAGGGCGTTGCCGCTCCAAGGGTCGGAGTGGACAGCGGGCCCATGTTGCAGAAGGTGTTACCAGTGACGATGGTCGGGTTGTTGACGCGTTGGGCGACCGCCCCGTTGCTGGGGAGAAAGCCGGTCGCGCCGCCGTAGCTCGCCCGAATCTCGTGCGTGCCTTCGGCCAGCGCGGACGTCGGGAACGTCGCCACCCCGGACGCATTCAGCGGCACCGGCGATCCAAGATTCGTGACGCCGTCGCTGAACTGCACCGACCCCGCGGTGACCGGGCCCGCGGCCGAGGACACCGTCGCGGTGAAGGTGACCAGATCGCCGGTTGTGGACGGAGTTCCCGAGGTGGCGACCGCGGTGGTGGTGGTCACCGACGTCGCTTCCGTGGTCACGGTCAGGCTCCAACCGCCGGCCATGGTGCCCACGTCGCCGGTGGCGTCATCGACGATGAACAGCTGCCAGGTCCCGTTGGGGTTGATGCCGGTGAAGGCCCCCGCCAGGGTCGTTTGGGATGACGGTGCGGGCGCCGGCGGCGGGAACGAGTCGACACCGGAGGTGTTGGTGGGTTTGTAACTACCGGTCGGAACGTTGCCGCTCTGCGGCACCGGGGTGGGGGCCGCGTCATCAAAGGTGAGCGTCGCGTTGTTGGCGAACGTCAGGTTGTTCGGGTCGCCGCTGTCGGACAGCACCACCAGATTCGCACCGGTCGGCGCCACCAGCAGGGCGTCGACGTCGTTGAGGGCGTTGTGGGTCAGGTTGTTGAACGAGACCGTCACCTTGGTCACCGGGCCGGTCATGCCAGCGACCGTGATCGAGGACGGGTACGGATTCGCCGTGCCGGTCTGATCCGGAGATCCGGTGGCGGGGATGGCGATGGGCCCGACATTGCTGAAGGTCGTTGGCCCGTCCGCGGCGACCGGCGCCGCCGTGGTGAGCGCGAGCCCGGCGCTCGCGACGGTGAGGGCGGCGACGGTGACCAAGCGCGGTACCCGGCCGCGGACCCGTGTCCTGCCACCGGGTGACGTCTCGCCAGGCGTCATGATTTCCTCCACCGAGGCCAGTCGTTCGATGGCTTGCGAGAGCGGCACTCGAAATCGCCCGGCCCCGCGTCGCCGAAGGAACCTTCGGCTAAGCGACACAATGACAGATTCTCACTCGGGCAGCACAATATGACCTCTGACGGTCGTACCGATACCGTTCGCCGAAAAAGGGGTGCTGCGGTGGCAGAGACGAATGGCGGTTCGAGCCGTCGGACGGTTCTGAGTGGTGCAGCTGCTCTCGCCGTCGCGCTGGCCCTGGGTGGGTTTCCCGCCGGTACCGCGAATGCCGCCGGTTCGGCATCACTACGGGTGATATTCACCCGTCTGATCGGCGCCACGGTGACAGTCAGCAGCCAGGGTGCTCGCGCTGAGACGGTCGTGGAATCCGTAGACGATCTGGTCGGTGCACCCGCCGGCCACCCCGCTGCCTACTCGCTCATCCTCCGCCCCGTGTCCGGAGCCGCCCTCGGTCAGGGGACGTACGAGGTCCGCCACGACCGGCTGGCCGTGAACCTGTTCCTGGTACCTGTCGGACGGGAGGGGCAAATCCGATACCAGGCCGTCATCAATCAGCTTCGCTACTCGACATCGGGAGCACCGACATGACCGAACCGTTCATCGGCGAAATCCGCAACTTCGGCTTCAACTTCGCGCCACGCGGATGGGCCGCCTGCAGCGGCCAGCTGCTGTCCATCTCTCAGAACACCGCGCTGTTCTCGCTTCTCGGCACCATGTACGGCGGCGACGGCCAGACCACGTTCGGACTCCCGGACCTGCGCGGTCGGGTATCGATGTCCTTCGGCCAGGGCCCCGGCCTATCCCCCCGCACCCAAGGCGAATTGGCAGGCCAGGAGCTGGTCACCCTCACCTCGTCCCAGCTGCCCGCCCACAGCCATACGGTTGCCGCCTCCTCGTCAGCCACCACGAAAAACCCCTCCGGAGCGATCCCGGCGGTCACCAATGCGGGCGCCTCCTACGGGACAACGGCCGACCTCGCCATGAACCCGGCCATGACCGGCGGACCAGCGGGTAGTCAGCCACACACCAACATGCAGCCATATCTCGTGACGAACTGGTGCATCGCACTGGAAGGGATCTTCCCGTCCAGACAATGAGATCACCGCCGCAAACGCCAACCTGGATGAAATGAGCCCTCCAGGCGGCGCCGATGGCGAGATCTCACGGCTCGCCACCGGCGGCAAGCCTCGACCGAGTGCCCGTCGATTTCCCGCGATCTGAGTCGCGAACATCCGCTGCTCTCCGGATCAATCGAAGGGCCGGCGGGTGAGAGCCCCAGCGGCGTGACCAGGTCACTGAGCGACCATCACGGCTACCACAGTGACCAGCCGCTTAACATGCCCCTTCTGAACCTCCGAGGCTGGTCCTCCGACCTAGCTTGGTCGTCAGTACCGACCGCTCTCGAGACGCGCGCGGAAGTGCTCCTCCCACGCCTGGACGTTTGCGGTCGTGTTGGTGGGTTCGGCCGTCGCATTGATCGCCAGCATGGCCGGCTCGAGGGCGGGCTTTGACCCGGTGTACAGCCAGGCGTTGAACAGATCGTCAAGTTGGATGCCCGCAATGCGTTCCGACAGGGCGATGAACTCGGCCGTCGTTCCGGTGCCGCCACCTTGCTGCTGCACCCAGCTGCGAGCGATCTGCCAAAACGCGTCGTCACCGACGCGGTCGCGCAGGGCCTGCAGGGTCATGGCGCCTCGGTAGTAGACGGGGTTTCCGAAGAGGTCGTCGTACGGGGGCTCGGCCACCACGAACGACCAGAACGGGTCGTCATCGGCCCAGAACTCGTAGTAGAAGTCAAAGGCGTCCTGCGGCGTGAACAGGCCGTCGTGCTCGGCCCAGATCCACTCGGCATAGGTCGCCCAACCTTCGTTCAGCCAGATGTCCTGCCACTGCTCCAGGGCGACATAATCGCCGTACCACTGGTGGGCCAGCTCGTGCGCGACCACGCTGTCACCGCCATCCGGCCAGAAGTACTTGTAGTAGACCGGTCTGGTTTGCGTCTCGAGGGCGAAGAACAGGTCGGGCTGGTCGTCCACGATGGCGCCGACAGTCGAGAACGGGTACGGGCCGAACGCGGTTGATAGCACCTCGAGGACCTAGGACTACCGGCCTTTCCGAACCCGTCCCTCAGCCGGCCCGGCTTCATCCAACGAGACATCGATGGCCGTCAGCCACACCGCACGCGTCACGCTGAACGAGCCCAGCGACCAGATCGACCTCGAGGCCTGGCTCTTCGGGCTCTCCGACTCAGACTTTCAGGACTGCGCCAAGGGCCATCGAGGCGCAGGTGTGTTCTGCGACGAGCAGGGGCGCGGCATGATCAACATCGAGTCGATCGGGGGCCACCTGATCGTGCAGCACTACCGCCGCGTCCGGTCAGGTCGCTCCACGGTTGAGATGGACTCGCCCGCAAGCCGGGTGTACCTCTTCCACCTCGTCCCGGTCGCGGCCGGAGTGCAATGGACGCTCGACGTGACACCGGAAACCACCGGGGGCTCTGAGCTCGCTTGCACCGTCCAGGTCGAGCTCCCCGCCGCCCTCGGAGTCCTGGCTCGCCTCAGCCTCCTCGTCCATTTCCTCGGCCGTCACGTGGACGAAGAAGCACGGGGCTTCGCAGCCAACATCGCCCGCAAGCACATCACGCGATCTACCGCTCTCGACAGGGCCGTGAGCTGATCGACTCGACCGAACCCGTGGAGGAGCAACGATGTACCGCGCCATCGTCAAGAGGAGAATTCGCCAGGCCTTCGACCAGGTCAACCAGCGTCGCTGGGATGAGCTGATGGCCTCGATCAGCCCCAGCGTCCACCATCGCTTCGGCGGCATCCACGCGATCGGTGGTGAGCGGCATGACCGAGAGGCACTGCGCCAGTGGTTCGAGCGGCTGGCCCGCGTCCTGCCCAACCTCTATCTGAAGATCAACAATATCTGGGTGCAAGGCTGGCCGTGGCACACCATGGTGTTCGTGCAGTGGGACGGCACCGCAACGCTGCTCAACGGGGACGGGTACTCCCAACACGCGATTCACGTGATCACCCTGCGTTGGGGCAAGATCGCCGCCCTGGACGTCTTCGAGGATTCCCAAGAAGTCGCCCGTGCGCTGGTTGCCCAAGCGGCCGCCGGCCTCGACGAGGCCGTCGCCGAACCAATTCTGAGCTAACGCTCGTCGACCACCGTCAACAGCCTGCGAAGGAGAGAGTCACCCATGCCTCGGATCACCGTCGGAACCGAGAACAAGGCACCCATCGAAATCCACTATGAGGACCACGGCAGCGGCGACCCAGTCGTGATGGTGCACGGGTATCCGCTGAACGGGAACTCGTGGGAACGCCAGGAACGAGAGCTGCTCGCCGAGGGCTTCCGCGTCATCACCTACGACCGCCGGGGATTCGGACGGTCGAGCCAGCCCACGGTCGGCTACGACTACAACACCTTCGCGGCCGATCTGAGTGACCTACTCGAGCAGCTTGACCTCAGAAACGTGGTCCTGGTCGGCTTCTCGATGGGATCGGGCGAGGTGACGCGCTACCTCGGGACGTACGGCTCCAGCAGGGTGCGCAGGGCCGCGCTGCTCGGCGCGATCCCGCCGTTCCTGCTGAAGACCGACGACAACCCCGAGGGCGTCGACCGTCAGGTGTTCGAAGACATCAAGGCGGCGATCGCGAAGGATCGCTACGCGTACTTCAAGGACTTCCTCGACAACTTCTACAACGTCGACAAGCTCATGCCCGACCGGATCAGCGAGTCCGCCTGGCAGGCGAGCTTCGCTGTCGCCGCCGGATGCTCGCCGTCTGCGACGTACGCCTGCGTCGACGCCTGGCTCACCGATTTCCGACGCGATCTGCCGAAGATCGACGTACCGTTACTCGTCGTCCACGGCACGGAAGACAGAATCCTCCCCTACGAAGCGACCGCGGCGCGGCTGCCGGCGCTGCTCGACGACGTCAAGCTGGTCGCCATCGATGCCGGCCCGCACAACATCGCCTGGACGCATCCGGACGAGGTGAACCGGGCACTGCTCGAATTCCTCCACGCGCCTGCGCCTGCGGTCGCCGCTATCGGCGCTGAATTGCGCCATCGTCACAGTCAGACCCCTCAAGGGAACTAGGCCGCCAATGCCTATCAGCCACACTGCCACGGTCGCAGTCAACGAGCCCGCGGGAGAGATCGACCTCGACGCGTGGATCTTCGGGCTCTCCGACGAGGACTACCGGGCCTGTGCCAAGGGCCACCACGGCGCAGGTATGTACGCCGACAAGCACGGTCGCGGCATGGTCAACGTCGAGTCGGTCGGCGGCCACCTGATCGTCCAGCACTACCGAGAGGTTCACTCAGAACCCTCCACGGTCGAGTTGTACTCGGCCGCCAGCCGGGTGTACCTCTTCCACGTCGTCCCCGTCGCCGCCACCGTGCGATGGCGACTCGCGCTGGCAGAAACGTCTCCTACGGCCTCGGACTTCACGTGCACGGTCGACGTCACCCTCCCACCCGCGCTTCAGGTCGTGGCCCGCTTGACGTTCCTCGGCCGCTCCCTTCGCCGGCACGTCGAGGAAGAAGCACCCAACTTCGCCGACGACATCAGCCGCAAGCTCTATCGACGGGCCCGATCGCTATGACGCCGAGCATCCGGCCTCCCACCTGGCGCCGGGGCGCCGACCACGTCGCGGCAGCCGACGTCCTCCGACAACTTCGGGCCGCCCTCTGGGCGCGGGCAACCAGGTCGTCAAGCAAGGGCTCTCAGCTGGTCAGACCCATGGTCCCCGAGCGCATACCCAACCCGCTCGAACTCGTCGACAGAATCGGGAGACCAGACACGATCGAGGGATGGCAAGCGGTGGCCGACGGTCTCCTGAGCAGCGAGTGCTGCGCCTTCCACCGCAACATGGAGATCTCGGCGCGCTACGCCTGGGTCCACAAGCTCCAGCCCGCATGCTTCAAGTGGGCCGCGATGGCCGCTGTCGCGTCCAACCATGTCCGGCTCGCCCTCTTTCCATTTCGGCTGGACACCGATGGCACTGGTTACGTGGACATACCGCGCAGCCTGCGTCGCCACCAACTGCTGCTTTTGGAGGACGTGAACACGATCCGGGAGACGAACAACGCCATCTTCCACGACATCTTCTGGGTCCACCTGGCCTACGCCACCGCTGAGAACGGGATCGAACATCTTCGCGATCTCCTCAGAACAGAACACCAGCACGCTGCCGTCCTCGCCGGCTTCGAGACGATCGACCAAGGGCGCCGGGTCCTGCAGGACGCGACGGCTCCAGCCGAGGCCCGACGGACGGCCAGTGACCGAATCTGGGCTGGCAACGTCCAACTACTCGAGCACGAGCGGCGCGCCATGGTGCAACCCAACTTCGATCGCCTCTCCTGCGCGTTCGCCAGACTCATCTCGCTCGGCTCGGCGACGAGCTTCGACGTGCGCGGAGTGCGGCAGAGAGTCGGGTACTTCACCTCGTTCTACAGCTACTCGCTCGCCCGAGGCATCCCATCCCGGTCCGGCGCGTACGCGTGGCCGAGGATCACCCGCTTCGAGGACCGATGGCAGTGGCTAGAGGAAAGTGTCGTCCCCCGCTTCCGAAGACTCGCTGACGACACACGGCTGCTCGACGCCGGTCTGCAACACATCGCCAACGAAGCCCGCGTCTACGCGTCGATGCCCTGTCTCCTACCGCGGTCCATACAGACGCCGACGGGCAAGCCGACCGTGGGCTGGGTGGTTGCCGACTGTCGCGCACACTCCAGCGCCCGCGATCCCGTTCCGGAACGAAGGGGCTCAAGCTCGCCCCAAGTGGAGACTTCGCAAGTGACGGGACCCGACGCGTAGAGCCACCAGATTCGATAACGACTTCGCCCTGAAGAAGCTAGGGCGAGCTGTCGCTGGCCGTGAACGGAGACGCCATCGTCGGTTGCCGGCGGCGTTCCGACGTTTCAGCCTGCGGTGCCCAATTGTGACGGGTTCTTCGCCGCGCTGCCGGCGGTGTCCTCGTGGGTGTTCCAGCTGGCGAGAAGTGACAGCGCTTCGGCAGAGCGGGTGTCGCCGTCCGGGGCACGGTAGACGAACATTGTCTGGTCGGGATCACCGGCAGGTGCATTGCCTCGTAGTCGATCTCGAGTGTCCCGACGATCGGGTGTCGGAACCTTTACGACCCAAGGTGCGGTCCAGCACCTTGTGTTGGGCCCACCAGTTCGAGAACTCCGGACTCTTGAGGGTTGGCCTCGCCGACGAGCTCGGTGGTGCGACGGTCATCCGGGTGTGCCCCGGCGTCGAGCCGCAGGATCGCGACCATCTCGGACGCGATCTGCGCCCAGTCCACGTACAGCTCCGCGCGGCGGGATCGAGCAGGATCCACCTCGTCACGCGGTGGCCTGGTCATGATCGGAACCGGTATCCGACGCCCGGTTCGGTGATCAGGTACCGCGGGTGGGAGGCGTCGGGTTCGAGTTTGCGCCGCATTTCGTGCCGCTGCGTGGCAATATCGAAGTGGCGGCTGGCCCGTCAATTGATGGCCGACGGGCGATTGGCGATCGTCGCCACGTCGTAGGACCCGGCCGAAAGAAGTTCCTGATGAAGATCGTCATGCTGATCGTCGCTGGGGTGTTGATCGTGATCGGCGCCCTCTGGGCGTTGCAGGGCCTGGGGGTGATTGGTGGCTCCGCGATGTCCGGCAACTCGATGTGGGCCATCATCGGCCCGCTCCTGATCGTCGTCGGACTCGGCGTCGGTCTGATCGCACTCCGCCGGGGAACCAGGCGCAGCTGACGGTGCCGTTGCGTTGGCTCCCGGATCGGTCACTCGGCCGGACTGCTCGTTCCCCGTCCGCTCCCGGCGAGGTGGTCGCGCTACTGAGCCCCGACGTGGTCCCGGTCGCCGTCGGAACGTGGACGCTGTGCCCGTCAATTGCCCTCGGTTTCTGGGGTGAACACCACCTGCGCGGTCCGCTCGTCGGCGCCGCGCAGGAGGCGGAGTTCGAGGGTGCCGCCCTGTGCGCGCTGGAGTGCGTCGAACAGGTCGTCGACGCCGCCGACCGGCCGGCCGGCCGCTGCCACGATGAGGTCGCCGGAGGCGAGGCCGGCGCGGGCGGCGGGACTGTCCTCGGTGACCTGCTGGATGAGCAGCCCTTCGGTGTCGGGCAGGCCGACGGCGCGGCGCAGCCGCCTGGCTAGGTGACGGGGGGCGATGGCGATGCCGAGCTGCGGATGCGCCGCTGACTCGCCCCGGGCGAGCGCCTCGGCCCGGGCCCGCAGCGCCTCGTCGGCGGGTATGGCGAGGTAAAAGCCCTCGCCGAGGCGGTTGGTGTTGATGCCGAGCAGCTGCCCGTCGGCGTCGAGGACCGGGCCGCCGGAAGAGCCGGGCAGCAGCGGCGCGGTGTGCTCGAGGCTGCCGGTGATGCGGCGGCCGCGCGGGCCCCGGAACGTCCGGTCCACGCCGGAGATGAACCCGAACGTCACGCGCAGCCCGCGCCCGCCGGGGTTGGACAGGGCGAACACCGCGGTCCCGATCGCGGTGGACGCGCCGCCGGCCCAGGTCAGCGCCGGAGCGCCGCCGGTGTCGACCTCGATGACGGCGAGGTCGCCGTCGAGGTCCTGCCCGGCCACGCTGCCCTCGGCGGTCCGCCCGTCGGCGAAGGTGACCGTGACCTGATCGGCGCGCACGTTGTGCGCGTTGGTCAGCACCCGGCCCTGGGCCAGGACGATGCCCGAGCCGACACCCCACCGCTGCCCGATGCCCACCACCGACGGGCCGGCGCCGTCCGCATGCTGCCTGATGCTTGTCTGGATCTCATCGAGGATTGTCATCGCTGCCCTACCTCCAGTGGCTAGTAACTTGCAAATTACTACTAGCTATCGCCGGGGTGTCAACGTTCGGGCCTAGGATCCGCTTGTGGCTGAACGGGAGAACGGCTCGTCCCCGCTTGCCGAGGCGCTGGCCAGGGTCGGTGACCGGTGGACGCTGCTGGTGGTCGAGGCGCTGCTCGGTGGGCCGCGGCGGTTCAATGACCTGCTCGACCAGATCCGAGGGATCGCCGCGAACATCCTGTCCGAGCGCCTCAAGCGGCTGGAACGGGAAGGGCTGCTGATTGCCCGGCCCTACTCGGAGCGGCCGCCCCGGGGTCGCCTACCAGCTGACCGCCGAGGGCACCGAGCTCGCCGGGGCGCTGCGCCTGCTGGCGCACTGGGGAGCCAGGCACGCCGACCCGGCGCAAGCCCCTCGGCACCCCGCCTGCGGCACTCTTCTCGAGGCCCGCTGGTACTGCCCGACCTGCGACCACCTCGTCGACCACGAGCCACGCGACGCCGAGGTCAGCTACCTATAGCGCCGGAACCGGCGGTCCTCCGCACGTTGTCTGCACCGGCGAGCCATTCCCGTCCGCCGGAACCCCGGGAGCCCGCGGGGGCATACACCCCGGATCGGACACCCCGGTCGGTCTCCGCCTGCCAGGTCGGTTGGCGCGTGGTCTGATCTTCGAAGCCGCATGGTCAGGTCTGCGTCGCTGGGCGGGTAGTCGAGCGGGTTCGCTTCGCGCCCATGGCTGGGTGTGGCTCAGGACGTGCGGATGACCGGCTCCGGTCAGGCGATCGGTCTTCTTACCGTCGAGCGGTGGGCGGCGGCGGCGGCGGGAGCGGTGTCTTGGAGGGTCGTCAGCCACATGTCGCCGGTGCTGCTCTCCAAGGGACTGTTGGAACCGGGGGTTGACGGCGGCGCGCGACCGTGCGGGCCAGCGCTCGTCGCGCGGCAGTCAATTCGTGGTGCCCAACGGCCCGGTGGTGCCGCGCCGCTACGAGTCATCATTCGAATGTGGCTCCCGACGGCCGAGGCGATCGTCCCGAGCCGGACGAACGCGCCGCGCCGAATTCCCGGGCCTGAGCCGTGAGCTGTCCGAACAAGTCATCGGCATACGTGCCTCAGCGGAGGTTCGAGAGGGTCAGTCTTCCGGCGGCCAAGATCATCCGAGCGGCTCACGGTCACGGACTGCGCTCGCGGAGCAGCTGTGCCGACAACAGGTCCCGCAGGAAGTGGGCTGTCCTGTCCGCGGACCAGCCTCGGCCGTGACGGATCGATTGGTACAACTCGGCGCTGAAGAGCACGACCAGCACGTCGGTCGCCGCCTTGACCGTTAGGCCGTCACGCAGGCCGCCCGGCTTCGCAGCGATAACTCGCGCTGCTTCGCGGTAGGACTCGACGCGTCGTTGCTCGGCGATCCTGGCCACGTCCGCGGCCTCCGGATCTCCCGCCGCACCGTGGAGGGCCGCAACGAGCGGGGCGGCTCGTTCCAGGATGGCGACACCGTGGGTAAGGAAGATGCCGAACGCCTCGGCGGAAGTAGGAGCCGCGTTGAGGTCGGTCCACCAGCGATGCCACGGCAGCAGCTCCTCGATGGACGGGTCGGGGGGTGGTTCATGCCAGCGGTCGAAACCTAGGATCGCGGCACCCAGTGCCTCGTCCAGCAGGCGGGCCTTCGTGCCGAAGGTGTAGTAGATGGTCGGCACCGCGACCCCGGCGTCCGTGGCTATTGCGGTGATGGTGGTTCCGAGGTAGCCGTTCGCGCAGAACTGATCGTAGGCGGCGTTCACCATCCGGCGTCGTGTGGCGAGGGCCTTGTCGGCGCGTGTAGTCGATCCCGAACCCATTGACAAGATGCTAGCCGTCTCTGACTATAGTGTCACTATAGTCAGGAGAGGTCATGAAGATCCTGCTCGCATCCTTGCCGGCAGACGGCCACTTCAACCCGCTTACCGGGATAGCTGTCTATCTCCGCGACCGCGGCCACGACGTGCGCTGGTACGCCGGCCCGGCGTACGGCTCCAAGATCGACCGACTGGACATGCCCTGGTTCCCGTACCAGCGGGCGACAGAGGTGATGGCCGGCAATCTCAACGACCTGTTCCCCGAGCGCGCTGCGCTGAAAGGGCCGAAGCTCATCTCCTTCGACCTCGACAAGTTCTTCGTCAGCCAGGTCGAGAACCACTTCGACGATGTCGTCGCGATCCGCGACGAGTGGCCGTTCGACGCACTCCTCTGCGATGGCGCGTTCTACGCCGAGCAGCTCGTGGTGGAATTGCTCGGCATCCCGGTCTACGCCGTAGGGCTGACGATGGTGATGCCGGACTCGCAGAGCCCTCCACCGTTCTTCGGACTCCGACCCGCCCGCACACCCGTCGGCCAGCTGCAGCACGCGATCGTCCGCAAGCTGCTTGCGAGCGGCATGAAGGCGGGCACCATCCAGTACAACGAGATCCTCGATCGGCACGGCCTGGCCCCAATCTCGCTCGACGGCTTCCCGCACGAGCCGATGCTGCGAGTCCACCGGGTCTTCCTCAACGGGTCGCCGGGACTGGAGTTCCCCGGCTACCGGCCACTCGCGAACGCCGAGTACGTCGGACCGCTGGTTCCCGCTCGCCGGGCGATCGGCCCGGACACCCCGCTCCCGAACGTCGTCCTCGATCCCACGAGGAAAGTCGTGGCGGTGTCGCAGGGCACCGTCGACAACGGTGACCCAGGGAAGCTGATCGTCCCCACCATCGAGGCTCTCAAGGGGGGCGACCTTGTCGTCGTGGCGACGACCGCGGGCGTTGGGACCAGGGAGCTACGCGCCCGATTCCCGGAGCCGAACGTCGTCATCGAGGACTTCATCAACTATGACGACCTCTTCCCCAACGTGGCGGCGTTCGTCACCAGCGGCGGGTTCGGCAGCAGCCTGGCCGCGTTCCTCCACGGCGTCCCTGTGGTGGGGGCTGGCAAGCGCGAGGGCAAGAACGACATCAACGCCCGTGTCGGCCACAACAAACTCGGCATCGACCTGCGGCGCGAACATCCCAAGCCGTCAGCGATTCGCAAGGCGGTTGATCGCGTGCTCAACGACCCGACGTACGCCAAGAACGTCGCCGCACTGAGATCGGAGCTCCTCTCGTACGACCCGATGGCTCGGATCGAGGCCGTAGTGACGGGTGCGACGGAGGATGCGGCGGTCTGACCCTTGCACCAGTGAGCTCGCGCATGTTCGGTCGATCCCTCTGATCTCGCCAGACGACAAGCCCGCCAACGAGTCGGCGCTGCGGCAGGGCCTGCATTGCCATGATCCCCAGTGAGTCGCTAGAAACGAGAGCAACTTCCTGACGTTGGTCAGGTCGTTGGATTCCACGTCTGGGATCAATTCTGTGCGATCGCGCCTCCGGCGGCTGAGTCGTTGCGAAGCAATTCCACCCACATTCGTGCCCATCGGTTGATTCTTCGACGGTATCGCCACTGACGACGGCGCCGAGGACACTGATCCGTAGCAGCACCTGGGGGCGCTCAATCAATCGAACCACTAGCCCGAGTCTTTCGCGGGTCGCTGGCGTCGGGCTGAGCTGATCCGTTCAAGATCGTTTGTGGTCTCCTTCCTGGTTCGGGTGTGGCTGGTGGCCCCGGTGTCGCCGGGGTGGTCGTCGGGTTCCACGGGTCCGAGGCGGTGCGGGTCGGGGGTCAGGTCCGGATCGCCGGTGGTGGATCGTGCAGCCGTTCCAGGGCGGTGATGACGAGCTGGCGCCAGGGCGCGTGCCGCGGCAGATGCAGCCGAACCTGTCTGGCGTGGCGGGCGATACGGCCGGCGATGCCGAGGATTCGGAGCCGGAGCCGTTTGGGTTCCCACCGCCGCGCGGGCTGGTCGCGGAACCCGAGGAGTTGCATCCACGCGGTCAGGTCGAGGGCGAGAGCGACGATGGCGAGCCAGATCTGGTTCTGGGTGAAGTCGTGCAGCGGCAGGTTGGTCAGGCCGGTGTCCTTCGCGCCGCGGATCCGGTCCTCGCAGCGGGCGCGGCGGCGGTGCCGCAGTTCGAGGTCGGCGAGCTGCCCGCGGCGGGTGTTGGTGACGAACGCGGTGAGCCGGTGCCCGTCGGGTCGGTGAACCGCAACTGGGCGCCGGGGTGAGGTCGTTCGGCGCGGACGATGACCCGCATCCCGGCCGGCCAGCCGGTGAGGTCCAGCACCCCGGTGGCGTCGACCAGCCACGCGCCGTCCCGCGGGACGCCGTCCGCGTCGTACGCCGGCGTCCACGCCTGCTGGGGGATCCGTTCGATCCGGGCCACGATGTCCGGGGTGAGGGTGAACCCGAGCGAGTAGGACAACCGACGGGCGGTCAACCACTCGACGACCTGATGCGTGCAGCCGGCCGCTGGGGGACGGTGCGCACCAGGACCTTCCGGCCGACCCGGCCCGCGGTGGGAAACGGTAACTGGCGCAGCGCGTCCCGGATCACCGTCAGGTGGTCGGCGGCGGTGTTGTCGGGTAGCCCCGGCGCGTTACCGCGCCGGAGCCCCCTCAGAACCGGACGTGCGACTTTCGCCGCATCCGGCTCAAGCAAGTCCCGTGGGCGGTGGTGGGTGCGGACGGGCTCGCCGCTGCACGCCGACCCGGCGAGAGCAGTGAGCGTGTATCAGTTGCCGTGCAGCGTCGTCCGGCTGGGGGCCGTGCTCTGCGATCGCCTTCCGGCGGATCGCGTGGCGCACGACCTTGAGCCACTGCTCCCACTCCTCTGGGGTCTGGGGTGGGTGGTCAGCGTCGAGCAGCAGCCCGCCGCAACCGGGGCAGCGACCCCGCTGCGCTTGGAGCAGTCGCAGCAGGAACGGGCCCAGCGGTGGTTTGTCCCGACGTCGTCGTCGGGCCCAATAGTCCACCAGATCCGGGTCGTCGGTGGAGGCCCGACCCTTGACATGGCGGTGCCGAACGATCGGTGTCCAGGAGAACTTGACCAGGTATCGGCCGGTGGTGCGATCGCCGAAGACCCAGCGGTCCGCCCTGGACGGATGGAACGAGGCAAAGTACCGGGCCTTGACCCAGCGCTTGCCCTTGTTCGGATGCGCCCGCCGCGCCCACCGGTAGGTGAGCTGCCACACGTGGTGGTCCAGAGCGGAGAAGATCTCCTTGGCCACCACCGTGCGGTAGTAGGCGGCCCAACCCCGAATGATCGGGTTGAACCTGGTGATCACCGCTGCGGCGTTGGCCCCGTGCAGGGACCTGACCTCGGCGGAGAGCCTGCGGCGGATGCGATGCACGGCATCCCGGCTGGGTTTGATCAACACCTTGCCGTTCGGATAGCGGCGGATGTTGAACCCGAGGAAATCGAAACCCTCCGCGAGGCTGACAACGCGCGTCTTGTCCTCGTTGAAGGTCAGCCCTCGGGGCTCCAACCACTCGGCCAGCTGCGCCTTGACCTGGTCGGCCTGCTCCGTGCTTTCGCACAGGGCGACCAGATCGTCGGCGTAACGGACCACGACCGGCGTGCCGGGCACCGCCCGTCCCGAGGTGCGCATGCCCTCGGGCGTGTAGCGGGCTCCGGCGGCTGTTTCCAACCCGTGCAAGGCGATATTGAGGAGCAGCGGACTGATCACACCGCCCTGCGGGGTTCCTTCGAAAGTATCGGTGAAGTGGCCCTTTTCGACGACACCGGCGCGCAGCCACCCAGCGATGTCTCCCCGTGCGGGGAACGTGCCCAGCAGCCCGAGCAGATGCTCGTGATCAATTCGGTCGAACGCCGCGGCCAGGTCCGCGTCCAGGACAACCTGACGGTGCGGATTGGCACCCGCGACCGTGTTGAAGATCGCCTCGATCGCGTCGTGGCAGCCGCGGCCGGGGCGAAAGCCGTACGACTTCGCCTCGAACCGTGCTTCCCACTCGGGTTCCAGCGCGCTGAGGGACCACGGCTTGCCGCGCCCGATCAGCGATCACGGGAATACCGAGTGCTCTGCGCTTTCCTCCTGCCTTGGGATGTACACCCGCTTGACCGGCAGCGGTGTGAGCTTGCCGATGATGCCACGGACGATGTCGGCCAACTCGGCCTTCAGCGCGTTCGACACCACGATTCGACCGTCCACCCCGGCCGTCTTGCGGCCAACGTTGACCTCGGTGACCCGTCGCACGCCCAACAGGGCGTTCGAACGTGAGCCGAGCATCAACTTCTGCAAACTGCGGACCCTGCGCAGGTCCCCTTCCCTTGCCGCCGTGAAGATGCGTTGTCGCAGTCGTCGTACGTCGTCCTCGACCTGCCGCCAATCGATCGACGACCAGTCCAGGTGCGCGTCCTCCGGTCCGTTCACCAGGCCGACTCGTGCACCGGCCAGGTTCGCCGGGATCACGTTGGTCGTCATGGCGCCTCACTTGCCCGTCGGTTCCGACACTGCCGAGCATCGAGCCTTCACAGACTCACCTGGCCACGTCAGCGCCCTTTCGGGCCGGGCAGAACCCGTATCCGGCCGGTTATCCGGACCCGTGGGTGGGGCCCCACGTGGGTCAAGGTTTCCCGTCGCCTTTCGGCGCGCCGGCATTCGCTTCTTGGCCATCCTGTCCCGCCAGAGGATCGGCCTTCCTTACGGTCGGCCCACCGAACAGTGGCAGTCTGCCCGGACCCTGACGGGGTTTCCACGTTCCGCACCCGTGAGATACGACCGGGGTGGGCGCCCTCTATGCCCCGGGGACGATGGTGTCCTCCCGGTCGGCGGTTCAGCGAGACCAACCGGCACCCGCCACTTCTCAGTGGCCAGTCCCTCCACCCCGCTGCAACAACCCGTCTGCGGGGTCCAAACGTGACGAGGCTTTGACAAGGGTTCACTCACGTTCGCCCGTCCGGTCTTCCCCTTGCCAGTAGCCCGCGGACGGAACGCAGGCCCTTCGGCGTCTTCCCTGAGCTTCGCACCCCACCGTTACCAGCAGCGCACGTCAGGGCGGGGACAGGTCCTCGGACACTGACCCGTGATCACGTCGTCGACATCAGCCGACCTCCAATCAACGTGACCAACTCACATGGTGCGACCTCGTGTCGCACCGAGCCGGCGTTGCCCGGGCGGAGCAGCATCGCCACCGGTTCCCCGGTGCCCGTTGCGCCGTGGTCGACGAACGCCAGCAGCGGATGGAACCCGAAGCCGTGTTTGAACGTGGGCGCCGCGTGCTCCTTCTCCGAGTGCGCGGTCACCAGGGTGGCGTCCACGTCGATGACCAGCGGATGCTCGGCGTCGATCCCGTGGTCCGGCGCCAACGTCCGGCGCGGCGCCACACCAATGCCCTGACCCGCGCGCGGACCCGGTCGATCGCCGCGAGCACCCGGTCCGCGTCGACGGCCAGCCGATCGATCACCCGGGACACCGTCGGGTCCGACGCCACGTGCCCGAACACACCCGGATCGCTTCTCAGCACTGCGATGTCGGCCAGGCAGTCCCCACCGACCGCGGTCGCCACCGCCAGGTCCAGCAGCACCTTCCCGGGTCGTGCCGAGCCAGCGGCCGCCGCCACGGCGCCAACGCCGCCGACAACGCCCGGTCCAGCCCGAGCGCGCGGATCGTCTCGACCAGCAGCACCGCGCCGGCGTGCGACACCACCCCGGTGCCGGCGGCGTCGACCTTCACCCGCGGATAGAACCCAGTAGACTCACCCACCAGAAAGGTGCTCCTCGATCCGCGCGAACAGGGACCTCAGCAATCCATATCCTCGCAGGTCAGGGCACCTTTCTTCATGATCAACACCTAATCTCAGCACTGCGATGTCGGCCAAGCAGTCCCCGCCCACCGCGGTGGCGACGGCGAGATCCAACAGCACCTTCGCCGGGTCGTGCACCGCCACCGGCCGTCGCCACCGCGCCAGCGCGCAGGACAACACCCGGTCCAGTCCGAGGGTGCGGATCGTCTCGATCAGCAGCACCGCGCCGGCGTGAGACACCACCCCCGAACCCGCGGTGTCGACCGTCACCCGCGGGTGGCGCCCCCGTAGACTCGCTCACCAGAAAGGTGCTCCTCCATCAGCTCGGATACGGACCTCAGCAATCCACATCCTCGCAGGTCGGAGCACCTTCTCCTTGATCAGACACAAACTAAAGCCATTGCCGCGTGAAAGCGCGAGGCTAGAGCATGGTGAATTCACCGCGCATGTTCCCGGCGAACAGGGTGACGCAGAACGAGTCGAAGTGCCTGCTGCACAGGATGGCGAGCCTGCCGTTGCCATGCCGGACGACGACCGCTTGCGGGAGTTCCTTGTGAACCCGGGTCTGCCTCGACGCCACCGGCCCTCGCTGTAAGACTTCAGCGGCCTCTGTATCGCTCAAGAGCGCCTCCGAGTTCGGGCCGGACGTTGGCTCACTCAAGGGCGCCTCCCGGTCGTGCAGGTCATGACCCCACCCAGGCGTGGGCGACTGCTCCAGCTGGCCACCGACCCGGCGCCTCCGTATGACCTGGCGTTCGGCGCGCGATGTGGTGCGGCTACTCGTCGCCTTCGCCGTAGCGAGTGGCCTTCTCCGCTCAAGCCGGCAGTGGATCGCGTGAGTCTCGGGGTGCCGCCACTCGCGAAGCCGGTACTCGAAACCCGGCAACAAGACGATCGGGATCGGATCAGGGGATGCCGGAGCGACCACCCCGACCACCATCTTCGCGTCAGCGGGGATGAACGGGGACTGGGCGGGGATCGGCTCGGTCACGATCTCCACTGGCTCGGCGTAGGGGAGCGGCATGAGACTGAAGCTAGCACTCAGGCCATATAGAGCACATATAGCGCTCTCAAAGATATCCCATACTGCGCCGATAAAGTTCAGACACTCAGGTGCGACGCAGCCGGGCCTTGCACATCACCACCCAGGAAGCAGGACCCACCAGATGCACCGCATGGCAGCTAACGATGTCCGTCGACCGGTGCGATAGCTGGATGGGTCCCGAGGCCGCGCCCGATCCTGCGCGTCCTGTTCCACCAATCAGGCGTGGTCATCCGACGACCGACACCCACGAAGGAAGCGCATCTCGAACGAGCAAGATCTCAACGACCTGCGGGAGACCATGCCGGAGCGCCCGAACAAGGCGTCGGGCGCACCTGGATCACGCGTGGGCATGGTCGCCACGTTTCCTGCTGACCTCACTCAGCGCGCAATCGCCGGCCCGCCGCGTGTCTCACCAGCAGGACCGTGCCCGAGCAGAGTCGACCACGGTCACCGTGATCGCGAAGCCGTGGGTGCAATGAGCCACGAAGTCGATCTGAATCTCGAACGCATCAATGCCCGACCGAATCCTAGGCGACGGCATCCACCGCAGTCGATATGAAGCCGTAATCCGAACGGTGCCCACGAGGGCGCGCAATCCGGCTCCATTATCCTCACGAGGAGAAATAAGCAATCAGCATGATCCCCAGTACTCCTGTTCACCCGCAGCCGGTCAGGAAGCGCAAGGTGCGCGTATTCACCTGGATCATCCTGGCGATCAACGCGATCTTCGCCGCTTGGCTGATCGGCGGCATCGCCAGCGTGTCCACCGGCGACTGCGCGCCCAACCTGAGCCAGAACGCCTGCGACGCGGCGAAGACCGTCGGCGGCGGCATCGGCGCACTGTTGATCGTCTTCTTGTGGGTCGCAGCCGACGTCATCCTCGGGATCATCTGGCTGGTCACCCGCAAGCGCGAGCCGCAGGTCGTCTACATCCAGCAGGCCCAGGCGCAGCCGCACAACTGACTCGTTGAATGCCCTGGTCGACAAAACAAGGTTGAGTACTCGGCCAGGAGCTACGCAAAGGACGCAGAACAATGAAATTCCATCGTACCCATGCGCTCGTCGGCGAATCGAGCTCCCGCAGTGCTTTCCACCGCATGTGGTACGGCAGGCAGCCCGATTGGCACTCCCAGTGCGCCGGCGGTCACCGCTACTGAGACCGCGTCGCAGACCGAGACCACCACGGCCTCCGCGACCGTGACGAAAAGCGCTGCGCCCGTGGAGATCGAAGTGGTGCCGCAGGGTTGCATCAACGCCATCGACGCCGCGCTCGACCACCAGCAGGTCAAGATCGGTGAGGACAAGCTGTGGAGCAGCTTCGCCGGGGTGCTGAGCGCCGACGGCACCGTGTCCGATGCACCGACCAGCGGCGAGGTCGACAAACTCACCTGCTGCTCGAACATATCAACACCAAGTCCGACGAGTTCCTGGTGATCCAGGGCACTTTCGGTGATGCCATCGACGGGTGCCACGCGTGAGGCGCCTCCTCGCCGCCGCTGGCGCACTGTTGGTCGCGGCCGGCCTCGCCGCCTGCACGTCGGCCAAGGCAGACCCGCCGAGTACTCCGCCACCCCGCCGGTCACCACGACGGCATCCGCGCCGCCACCGGTCACCGTTACCAAGACGGCGCCAACCACCGTTACCAAGACGGCGCCCCCAAGACGGTCACTCCCGCTCCGGCGCCGCAGACCACCCGACACACGCCGCCCCCTGCTTCGTCTCCCTCGGCGACCACGTCCTCCGAGCCGGACCCGGCTTCGCCCGGTCCCGGTCCAGGCATGTCAGACGCCGAGATCGTCGCCACGACCAACACGGCGTTCAGCGTGGTCGACCACTACTGGTCGAATCTGTTCGGCACCTGGCACGGCAACTACGGCGAGCCGATCCAATGGTGGACGCCGGACCGCTATCACGGAGACGGCTTCTACGACTCGGACCATGGCTCCATGGCGGGCTGCGTCGATGACTACGAGAACGCGCAGAACGCTTTCTTCTGCGGCGACATCGTGTCCGGTACCGGCTTCGTCGCCTGGGACAAGGTGCTCTTCCGCCAGCTTGCACTGTTCGGTGGCGACGATGCGATCTACGGCGTCGTCGCGCACGAGATCGGGCACGCCGCGCAGACCCGGTTCTGGCACGACAACGAGGGTGGAGCCACGCCGTCGCCGGACGACGACATTCCGTGGGAGTTGCAGGCCGACTGCCTGTCCGGAGCCACCCTCGGCAAGGCCGAGCAGGACGGCTACGTCGACATCGACCTGGACTCGCTCCTGATCGCTCTCATGCTTCTCAACGAGCCCGGCAACCACGGCACCGACGAACAACGGGCCGAAGCCATTATGCAGGGCTTCTACACCGGGGACATCGAATCCTGCCTCTACAACCAGGGCGTGCCGCCGCCCGGCTTCCCGCGCTAACCAACATCAATCCCCGTACCGCAAGAGCGGTGCGGAATGACACAGCGAACGGAACACCTGACATGACAATCCGCACACGCATTTTCGCACTGCTCGGGACGGCGGTGATCCTGGCCACCAGCGCTGCCTGTTCCGCTGCCACGGCGGATACCCCCACAACGACCCCGGCCGCGCCGAGTGCATCCAAGTCGACCGCGCCCAGCCCGACCCCTGCCCCGACACCTGAGTCGGCTCCGGCCGAGGCTCCGGCTCCGACTCCGGCACCCGCTCCCGTGGTGCTCACCTACCGGGTGGTCGACGTGATCGACGGCGACACCATCGACATCGCCGACGGTGCCGGAGCGTCTCGCGGGTCCGCCATATCGGCATCGACGCTCCGGAGATGGACACCTGCGAGGGTCCGGCCGCGCGCGACGCCATGGTCGGTCTCGTCCAGGGCAAGACCGTCCGCCTGGCTCTCGGCGGTGACGGCGAGGACAAGGACAAGTACGACCGGCTGCTGCGCTACGTCGACACCGACACCACCGACTCCGGTCTCGCGATGATCAACGCAGGCTTCGCCATCGCCCGCTACGACTCGCGCGACGGCTACGGCCTGCACGACCGCGAGGCGGCCTATGTCGCGGCCGACGCCACCTCGGCGGACTACACCTGCCCGCCCCCGGCGCCGACCACCGAGCCCGAGGCCCCCATCATCATCGTTCCCGTCCCCGGCGAGGACGAGGAGGGGAACTCGGATACGGACTACCGCCCGGCTCCCGCACCCACCCAGGCTCCGGCGCCCGCGCCGACTCAGGCCCCGGCTCCCGCGCCCGCCCCGGAACCGGCACCTGCACCGGCACCCGCTGCGGCTCCTCCCGCGCCCAGCGTCTCCGGTCCGTTCGCCAACTGCGATGCCGCTCGTGCGGCCGGAGCCGCTCCCCTCTACATCGGTCAGCCTGGCTACGCGCCCAAGCTTGATCGCGATAAGGACGGCGTGGCCTGCGAGTAACCGGACCGCACCGAACACAGGAGGAGGAACAGGAATGTCCAAGGACGACAGCACGAAGTGCTGATCATGGCGGTGGTCGCGTTGGCGATCACGCCTGCTGACGGTCGGGGAAACCCTGACCCACGAGGGCAATGTGCCTCCGGATGACGCGGCGTCGGGTAAAGCGACAACCAGACCGAGTGCGATGAAACGATTCTGAGGTAGACGCTGAGGCGGGGCGGAAGCGAACCGAACGGCTGGGTGCCGGGCGGCGAGCCTGAGGGTAGCGGCAGATTGTCAAGGGGCGGTCGGTGCACCCAATCTGGCAACGCCCGACACCGGCGCCCATGCTTCGCGAGAACCGTTGAGTTACAGGGAGAATGCCGGGTGCTCGTTGATCGACCTTCTCACGTGAGCTGCTTCTCGGCCCGTAGACCTCCGGAGGCTCAGAGTGAGTGCCGTTACACGCTCCCCGGCGTAAGGAGGGGGCGTTTCGCGCGTCTCATCACCAGATCCGCACACATGATGCGGCGGCATCGATCAAGGAGCCCAGCTTGTCTCGCCTCGCCCGCAGGTTCGCCGTCGTCGCCGTCGTCTCGGCTGTCGGCCTCGGCCTCGCCGCGTGCGCCGATTCTCGAGCCGTCCAGGATCGTGCCGCGCAGGCCGCGGCAGTCCAGGCCCAGGCCGACGCCGACGCGCAGGCCCAGGTTGAGGCCGCGTGTGTGGCCGCCGAGGCGCAGGCTCACGCAAGAGCCGCAGCCGACGCCGAGGCCGCCCGTAGGACCGCCGTGGCGCAGGCTCAGGCCGCCGCCGAGGCTGTGGCCGACCGCGTGGCGGCTGAGGCCGCCGCTGCCGAGGCTGCGCGGGTTGCGCAGGCCGAGGCTGCCGCCGAGGCTCAGGCCGCCGCCCAGGCCGCCGCCGAGGAGCAGGCGCAGACTGAGGCCGTGACTGCCGACGCTGACCAGGGTTGGTCTGACGAGCGTGGTCGGGTGTCGCCCGAAACCGCTGAGCGGGCGCAGGCGCCGGTATCGCGCCGGGCGAGAATGTGCCGGGCTACCTGCGCTGCGGCACGATCTGCGGCGAGGAGCCGACGTCGGGCGAACTCCAGCAGCAGTGGATGGAGGAGCAGGGCTTGGTGAACGCCGACGGCAGTCTGGTCAGCGAGAACCCGCCCGGCTGGTCGCCGATCGACTGACCGAACCGCACGTGAGGCCCCGACCCGAAGGTCGGGGGCTTGCTGCGTTCTGGTGTGGGGCAATCCCTCACTTGGGAAGTCGTGGCTTCTCCGTGGAATCTAAGTGAGCAAATCAGGTCGGTCGAGACCCCGGACGCTACTGGAAATCTCGCGAACACGATCCGGATGGGTCGCCGGGCCACCGCGCGGTCGTCGGCTACGGTTCGTCGGCCGAGTCGCCGCAAGGTCACGTGCTGATCGAAGATCGAACCGAGCTCGGCGGGATGCCGGTGCCTCTCTCTCAACTCCTCGGTGCTGAACGTTGACCCGACCGCCCGAGCGAAGTCCCGCGGTCCCTGCGGGACGCGCAGGTGCTGCCGCCGTGGGGCGAGGTGCCGATCAACTCGGTCCGGCGCGCTCGGTGGGCGTGGGTTCCGGGCTGAGCGCCGACGAATTCAGTTCGTCACGCGTGCGGCGGGCCGTGCACGCCCTGCGCGCGTTGTTGTCGTTGGGCGTGCGGAACCGGCGTCTGATCACCAACCCGACCGCCGACATCGACCTGCCGAAGCTGGTCACCGCTCGCGGGCACCGGTTCATGTCCGGTGACGAACTCCACTTGCTCACCTGCCGCGGCGCGCGCCGCCCTCGGCGAGCGAGAACCCAGGGAGCTCGTCAGGCAATTCGGCACTATCGACCGAACCCAACCATGATCTGCCGATAATCTGACGGTCGTCGGCGCGCCACCAATACATTTCCGGCCGCCCGGCTCGGCGTCAGCAAAAGGGATGCTCGGCCCTGTGGTGGGAGCTGACCCGATGCGGGCTTGCCAATGACCCGAGTCCAGCCTTGAGCGGCACCCAGTGCTCCTTGCGCCCGAGGAAGCGTCGTGCCAGTGTGCGTTGACGCTCCGTGGCGTCGATCCGAGCGGCGACGACCGCGAGTACCTGCACAGGGACGCGTCCCATCGACAAGACCGGTAGGGAGGCCCGATCGTGGAGCACGCGGAATCGTTGCCGAGGACAGTCGCCGACACATCGCTGGGCAAGATCGAGTACATCGACAACGGGCACGGGAACCCCGTGCTCTTCGTGCATGGATCACCTGGTGGCTGCGACCAAGGCGCAGTGATGGGTGACTTCCTCGCGTCGCAGGGGTTCCGGGTGATCGCGGTGTCCCGCCCGGGATACCTCGGGACACCGTTGACCGACGCGTTGAGGACACCGGACCAGCACGCCGATCTCGAGCGGGCGTTGATGGACACATTGAACATCGACCGGTTCGGCGTCATGTGCTGGTCGGCGGCGGCCCATCGTCGTACCGGTTGACGGTGAAGCATCCGGAGCGGGTCACGGCGCTTGTGGCGCTCGCCGGCGTGAGCAAGATGTACGAGTTCGCGAACGGCATCAACAGCCTCGAATACAGCCTGCTCACCGGTGGACTCGGCACGTGGCTCTTCAAGGAGATGGCCCGCCACATGCCGAAGGAAGTGGTCAAGATGTCCGTGACCGACGAGTCCGACCTCAGCAAGGAGCAGGCCAAGGAGCTGAGCGAGCACATCTGGAACGACGAGGACAAGCGAAATTTCGTGCTCGCGATTTCGGGCACCATCTCGGGTCGAAAGGCGGGTCTGGAGAACGACCGCGATCAGTTCCCCAAGATCGGCGATCTCGGGCTCGACAAGATCACCGCTCCGACCCTGCTCGTGCACGGCACGGCCGACAGCGACGTGCGCCCGGACCAGACCGAAAACGCCGCGCAACAGATCCCGAACGCCGAGGTCATCCGCGTGCAGAAGGGCACACACCTCTGCGTGTGGACCGACCCCACGAGCGAGGACATCCAGGGCCGCATCACGGCCTTGCTGAGCGGAACCTGATCGACCCCCGGCCACGCGGCCGGATCGTGGTCGTCAGCGCTGCCGGCCGGCGAGCTCCAGATGGCGGGTGGTGGGCACGGCTTGCTGAAGCTCCACCGCTGCAGCGATCACCGGGCATCCGCCAGCTCGAGACTCGCCGGTTTCTCCGCCGTGAACAGCCAGACTCGGAACAGCTCGTTCAACTGCTGGCCGGAGACGCTCTCGGCGAGGGCGATGAAGTCGTCGGTGGTGACACGGCCGGCTGCATGCGGCGCGATCCATATGCGGAAAGTTTCGAAGAACGCTTAGTCGCCGACCTGAAAGTCGCAACGCATGCAGCGTCATCGCACCGCGGAAGTGGACGGTGCAGGTTAAAAGGTCCTCGGGACCGGGGTCGCCGATGGTCACCTCCACTGCGAGTTGTCGGCGAGGATGGTCGCGTAGAAGTCGAAGAGTTCCTGAACAGCGGCGAGTTCCTCGATGGCCGAGCATGAACCCGCGTGATCACCCGAATGCGCAGTCTCAACGAAAGTAACTCAAATACGAGGCGGACCGCAGGGTCGCCTGCTAGCCAGTCTTGGAGAATCCGTCGACCGTTAACAACTGGTCGAGGCCTCGAATCCGGTCATGCGGATGACCTTCGCCGGGACGCCAGCAACGACCGCGTTGGCGGGCACGTCCTTGGTCACAACCGCACCGGCACCGACGATCGCGCCGTGACCGAGGGTCACCCCTGGCACGACTGTCACTCCGGCCCGAGCCAGACCTTGCGGCCGATCACGACCGGCGCTGGCATCATGTCCGCCCGCCTGTCCGGGTCCACCCCGTGGTTGAGCGTCGTCACGATGCGCCATGCCCGATGAGCGTCTCATCCCCGATGGTGATGCCTCCGGTGTCCTGGAAGGTGCAGCCCATGCTGATGAACACGCCCTTGCCGAGGGTGAGGTTCTTTCCGAACTCGCAGTAGAACGGTGAAAGACCGTCACCGATTCCTCTACGGTTTTCCGGTCAGCTCGCGCAGCAGGGCGCGGACCTCGCTGGGCGTGCGGTATCCGGTGTTGAGTTTGGCGACGATCCGAAGCGACGCCTGGGCCGTCAGGTGCATGAACATGTGTTGTTCGGAGCCGGCCTCGATGGACTCCTCGGCCCACATAGTCCAGAAAGTCCGACAGATCCATCGACGATCCTGCCATCCCGCGCGACGTCTCCCGCGGCCGCGACGTGGACAGACTCCGGGTCACGTACGGAGGAACAGGTAGCGACCTGCGTTCCGGTTCGCCCCCACGATGCGCGCTGCCGAGTACACCTCCCTCGCCGGGACGGCCATGGGACGGAGGGCAGACCCGTTCAGCGTTCCTCCAAGGGCACGGACGGAGCTGAAACGCCAGCGACCGAATGCGTCCCCGTTGGGATCGGCCCAGCGCTTTGGTCATTCCCGCGCTAGGCGAGCGGACAGTTCTTCTACAGTGACCAACCATGCACGTACGTCCCGCCGACTCTGAGGACTGGCCTGCCATCTGGCCGTTCGTGTCGCGCATCCTGTCCGACGGCGAGACCTACTGCTGGGGGCGGGACTCGACTGAGCCGGATGCCCGGTCCTGGTGGATGCGAAAGCCCGGCGGTCGTGTCTATGTCGCCGTTGACGACGACGGCACTGTGCTCGGAACCGCGGAGATGCATCCAAATCAGCCCGCCGCCGGCGCACATGTCGCCAACGCGGGGTTCATGGTGTCCCCGGATGCGGCTGGGCGCGGCGTGGGTAGAGCCCTGGCCCTGCACGTGCTCCAGCAAGCCAAGGGCGTGGGCTATCGGGCGATGCAGTTCAACGCTGTCGTCGAAACCAACACCCGCGCTGTGGCGCTCTGGCAGTCGCTCGGATTTCAAATTCTCGCCACCGTTCCGGAGGCCTTCGCTCATCCCACTGATGGCCTGGTCGGACTGCACATCATGCACCGCCCCCTTTAGCGGCCGAGAAGCAAGAGCTCCAGCACAGTCGCTCGCGATCCTTTCGCCGGAGCGAGCCTCGACGGCACGGGTCAGGCGTCCCCAGGCGAGTTGATGGGCGCTCGCCGCCGGGCAAGCGCGCAGGCCTCGTCCATCAAGGCCGCCTGCGCGGGGACAGTCCAAGTGCCGGACGAGCGTCCCCGTTCCAGTTCCCGCTAGCGGAACGATGAACCGGCCGCTGGAGCACCGGATCACGGTCGGCTGACGGGAGCGGCGGCATAGGAGCGGAGATCACCGGGCGTATGCCTTGGAGGCCTCCCCGGGTCCGGGCCAGATCCGGTCGAGTCGCTGCAGAACGTCGTCGTCCAGGTGGACCGACAGAGCGCCCAGATCGTCCGCAGCTCCTCGATTGTCATCGCTCCCATGATCGTGGCGGAGACGACCGGATTGCGCAGGAGCCAGGCCAGCGCCACGTCGGCCGGCGGCGACGCCGATCATTCGGCACAGGTCTTCATACTCCTGGAGCTGGTCGCGGTGTACCTGGACGCGATCCTGCTGCTTCGGCCGAGATCCGGCCCTGCTGTAGCGGCTTCCAGCGCGCCGGCCAGCAGGCCGGCATGCAGGGGGCTGTACGGGATCAGGCCGATGCCCAGGTGGCGCGACGCGGGGACGACCTCCAGTTCCACGGCGCGCACGGCCAGGTTGTACAGGCTCTGCTCGGAGGTCGGCCCAGGAAGTGCCGGGCTGTCGCGGCGGACTGGGCGAGGGCCAGGTCCCAGGCGGCGAAGTTGCTGCTGCCGACGTAGCTGATCTTGCCCTCGCGGACCAGCTGTTCCATCGCCTGCCAGATCTCGTCCCACGGCGTGGCCCGGTCGACGTGGTGCATCTGGTACAGGTCGATGTGGTCGGTCTGCAGCCGTCGTAGGCTCGCCTCGCACGCGCGGCGGATGTGGTACGCCGACAATCGGCGGTCGTTAGGACCCCCAGCCCCATCGGCTGGTACACCTTGGTCGCCAGCACGATGTCGTCGCGGTGGCCGC
>CAWHKH010000011.1:0-179170 GCA_963829945.1 uncultured Actinomycetota bacterium
GTTCGAGGTTTTCGACTTATAATCGAAAACGTGCTCAATCGTATCACCTCCGGTCATCGGATGGAGGTGCTGGTGGCCGTTTTCACGGTCCTGGCCAGGCCGGACGCGACGGGTGTGCCTGCAGGTGCTGCTGTGGCAACGAGCGCGCGAACCGGCCGCCGGCCAATGGGCGCTGCCCGGCGGACGGTGCTCACCGACGAGGACGTCGACGCCTCCGCTGCGCGGCAACTCGCCAGAAGGTGGACCTCACGCGGGTCGCGCACCTGGAGCAGATCGGCGTGTTCTCCGACCGGACCGGGTGCCGGACCCGGGTGGTGGCCACCGGGTTCCTCGGGCTGGTGCCGCTGGGCGCCGACCCGCGGCTGCCGGCGGACACCGCCTGGCATCCCGTCGACGCCCTACCGGAGACCGCCCTCGACCACGGCGTGATCGTCGACCGGGCGCACCGCCGGCTGCAGGCGAAGCTGTCGTACACCAAATCGGTTTCGCGCTGGCGCCCGCAGTTCACCATCGCCGAGCTCGCGCCGGGTCTACGCGACGGCGTGGCGCACGACGTCGACCCCACCAACCTGCAGCGGATCCTGACCCGGCGCGGGATGCTCGAGCCGACCGGCACCACCGGCGCCCCCGGCCCAGCGGGGGCCGACCCGCCGCGATGTACCGGTTCACGCTTCGAGGAGCTACGGGTGACCGATCCGTTCGCGGCATTCCGTCCGCCGGAGCGGCGGCTCCGCGCATCCCGGCGAGGTCGGGCGGCCGTTCCAGGCGACCAGGAAGGTGTAGACGGCGGCGGCCAAGGCCGGTTGGGCCAGGACGACCAGGAAGGTGCCGGTGCTGCGGCGGCGCGATCACGATCGAATCAGCGGCGGTTGCGCCCGACCGACGCCGGGTCGATCCCGGGCGCGAGCAGCAGGCCAAGTGCCCAGGCGATGAGCCGCTCCGAGCGAACGAGCCCGCCGACCAGCGCCACCAACATCTGCCAGCCGCGGGCAACCGTGAACTGCCAGGCACCGACCGCCAGCAGGATGCCGATCGCCGATGCCGGACAGCGCGAAGCCGGCGACGTCGACGAAGTGATAGGTCGACGTGGTCGGCAGCGCGCCGAACCGGCCGTCGGCCAACACCTTGTACGGCACACCCGGCGCGGTGAACGCCCAGACGCACACCCTGCAGCACGCCGCCGACCAGGCACGCCCCGACGACGAGCAGATGAGCGCGCCGAACGCGTCATGCCAGACAGTCCGCGCCCGAGCAGCGCCTTCAGATCGCCCATCAGCGCCGACGTCGGCGTCACCCGCAACCCGTCGTCGAGCTTCAGCGTCGTCGCCCGGCCGGCGTTCAGCAGCTTGAGGTGCACTGCGGTGGTGCCGGGGTGCGCCTGCAGCACGTCGCGGAGCCGGTCGACCACCGGCGGCGTGCACCGGGCCGCGGCGATGCTGACCTGAACCGGGCCCTTGCCGGCCGAATCCGACAGATCGGGAACGACCACCTGCTGCGCGTGCAGGCGACAGCCGGTCCTCGGACCGCGCCACCCTGCCCTTGACCAGCACGATCGCGTCCTCGGCGAGCAGCAGCGAACACTCCAGGTAGACCTTGGGGAAGAACGCCACCTCGACTCCGCCGGCCAGGTCCTCCAGGGTCGCCGACGCCCACGGGTCGCCCTTCTTGGTCAGCCGGCGCTGCAGGCCGGTGAGGATGCCGCCGACGGTGATCATCCCGCGGTCGGGCACGGTGCCGTCCAGGATGTCGGGGATGGACGCGTCCGACTGCGCGGACAGGATGTGCTCGACACCGGCCAGCGGATGCCCGGACACGTACAGCCCCAGCATCTCCCGCTCGAAGCCGAGCCGCAGCTTGGTGTCCCACTCGGTGTCCGGGACGCTGCCGCGGAACGAGCTGCCCTTCTCCTCCTGGCTCATCTCGCCGAACAGGTCGAACTGGCCGATCGCCTCGGCCTTCTTCAGCCCGAGCACCTCGTCGATCGCCCTGGCGTGCTCCATCAGCAGGCCCTTGCGGGGGTGGTTCAGCGAGTCGAAGGCGCCGGCCTTGATCAGCGACTCGACGACCTTCTTGTTGCAGGCGACCTGGTCGACCTTCTCCAGGAAGTCGTAGAAGTCGGTGTAGTCGCCCTTGTCCTTGCGGCTGGCGACGATCGAGGCGACCACGCCGGTGCCGACATTGCGCACCGCGGACAGCCCGAACCGGATGTCGGTGCCGACCGGGGCGAAGTCGCGCACCGAGGTGTTGACGTCCGGCGGCATCACCTTGATCCCCATGGACCGGCATTCGGCCAGGTAGATCGCCATCTTGTCCTTGTCGTCGCCGACGCAGGTGAGCAGCGCCGCCATGTACTCGGCCGGGTAGTTCGCCTTGAGATAGGCGGTCCAGTAGGACACCAGCCCGTAGGCCGCCGAGTGCGCCTTGTTGAAGGCGTAGTCGGAGAACGGCAGCAGGATGTCCCACAGCGTCTTGATCGCGCGCGCTGCGAATAACCGCGCTCCGCCATGCCGGCCGAGAAGTTCTCGAACTGGGCGTCCAGCTCGGACTTCTTCTTCTTGCCCATCGCCCGCCGCAGCAGGTCGGCCTGGCCGAGCGAGTAGCCGGCGACGTGCTGCGCGATCGCCATGACCTGTTCCTGGTAGACGATCAGACCGTAGGTGTCGCCGAGGATCTCGGCGAGCGCCTCCGCCAGCTCCGGGTGGATCGGCACCACCGGCTTGCGGTTGTTCTTCCGGTCCGCGTACTCGTTGTGCGCGTTGGCGCCCATCGGGCCCGGCCGGTACAGCGCGATGACCGCGGAGATGTCCTCGAAGTTGTCCGGCCGCATCGACCGCAGCAGCGCCCGCATCGGCCCGCCGTCGAGCTGGAACACGCCGAGCGTGTCGCCGCGGGCGAGCAGCTCGAAGGTCTTCGGGTCGTCCAGCGGGAGGTCCTCCAGCACGACCGTCTCGCCGCGGTTGGCCTGATGTTGACCAGCGCGTCGTCCAGGATGGTGAGGTTGCGCAACCCCAGGAAGTCCATCTTGATCAGCCCGAGCTTCTCGCAGGTCGGGTAGTCGAACTGGGTGATGATCGCGCCGTCCTGCTCCCGCTTCATGATCGGGATCAGGTCGAGCAGCGGCTCCGACGACATGATCACGCCGGCCGCGTGCACGCCCCACTGCCGCTTGAGGCCCTCCAGCCCCCTGGCCATCTCGACGACCTTGGCTGACGTCCGGGTCGGTCGACGCGAGGCGTCCGGAACTCGCCGCCCTCGTTGTACCGCGGGTCGGCCGGGTCGAACATCTTGGCCAGCGACATGTCCTTGCCCATCACCGGCGGCGGCATCACCTTGGTGATCCGGTCGCCGACCGAGAACGGCATGCCGAGCACCCGGGCGGAGTCCTTGACCGCCTGCTTGGCCTTGATCGTGCCGTAGGTGACGATCTGCGCGACCCGGTCGTCGCCGTACTTCTCGGTGACGTACCGGATCACGTCGCCGCGCCGGCGCTCGTCGAAGTCCACGTCGAAGTCGGGCATGGAGACGCGGTCGGGGTTCAGGAACCGCTCGAAGATCAGCCCGTGCTGCAGCGGGTTCAGGTCGGTGATCCGCATCGCGTAGGCGACCATCGACCCGGCGCCGGAGCCGCGGCCGGGGCCGACCCGGATGCCGTTGTCCTTGGCCCAGTTGATGAAGTCGGCGACCACCAGGAAGTACCCGGGGAAGTTCATCTGGGTGATGACGCCGACCTCGAAGTCGGCCTGCTTCTGGACCTCCGGCGGGATCCCGTCCGGGAACCGGGCGGCCAGCCCGCGCTCCACCTCCTTGACGAACCAGGTCTGCTCGGTCTCCCCCGCCGGCACCGGGAAACGCGGCATGTACGAGGAACTCTCGTCGAAACTGGTGGCGCAGCGCTCGGCGATCAGCAGGGTGTTGTCGCACGCCTCCGGCAGCTCGTACTTGTCCGTCCCAGATCGCCCGCATCTCCGGCGGCGACTTGAGGTAGAAGTCGCGGGCGTCGAGCTTGAACCGGTTCGGGTCGTCCAGGGTCTTGCCGGACTGCACGCACAGCAGCGCCTCGTGCGCGATCGGCGTCGGCCGCGTCGGTGTAGTGCAGGTCGTTGGTCGCGACCATCGGCAGCCGCAGGTCCTTGCGCGAGCCGCAGCAGGCCGTCCCGCACCTTGGTTCTCGATGCCCAGGCCGTGGTCCATCAGCTCGAGGAAGAAGTTGCTCGTCGCCGAAGATGTCCCGGAACTCCGCCGCGCTGGCCCGCGCCTTGTCGTAGTCGCCGATCCGCAGCCAGGTCTGCATCTCGCCGGACGGGCAGCCGGTGGTACCGATCAGCCCGTCGGCGTACTCGGCCAGCAGTTCCCGGTCGGCCCGCGGCTTGTAGAAGAAGCCCTCCAGCGAGGCCCGGGACGCCAGCCGGAACAGGTTGTGCATGCCGTCGGTCGACTCCGACAGCAGGGTCATGTGGGTGTAGGCGCCAGCCGCCCGAGACGTCGTCCTCGCCGCCGTCGGCCCAGCGCACCCGGTGCGCTCGAACCGGGAGGTGTTCGGGCGTGAGGTAGGCCTCCATGCCGATGATCGGGTTGACGCCGGCGCCCTGGCCTGCCGGTAGAAGTCGTGCGCGCCGAACACGTTGCCGTGGTCGGTCATCGCCAGCGCGGGCATGCCCATCTCGGCGGTGCGCTCGAACAGGTTGCCGAGCCGCGCTGCGCCGTCGAGCATCGAGTACTCGGTGTGCACGTGCAGGTGGACGAACGAGGCCGCTCGAGTCCCAGGGCCGGTCACCCGTCCGTTCTAGCACGCGCTCCCGACGCTTCCGGTCACGACGTGCGGCGGACCCGCCCGGCCTTGCGCAGGGCCTCGTCGCGGCGCGCGCTCCACAGCCAGGCGAGGCTCTGCGCGATCGGCCGGATCACCGCGGTGTCGTTCCAGTACGCGATATGGGAGACCGGCGACATGCCGATCAGGAGGGCGCCGACGTTCACCGAGCGGTCCTCGTCGACGGCGCGGTCGTAGCTGTCGGACAGGCCCTTCAGGGGGAACGAGAGCACGTCGTCGGGGTCGTAGAAATTGATCCACTCGCTGGCGGCCGCGATCACCGGGTCCGGGCTGGACTTGCCCGGGATGCTGCACCGGCTCGCTGAAGTCGCCGTACCGCTCCATCCAGAGCGCGATCGGGCTGCCCAGCGTGTAGAGGAAGGTGAGGGTCTCGCCGCGCTCGAGCGGGGTGGCGGCGGGCTCCAGCACCCGGCCCTTGTGCAGGTCGTAGAAGTGGTCGGAGGCGATCACGCTGCCCAGGCTGTGCGCGATCACGCACAGCGGTGCGTCGGGCGCCTTCTCCGCGAGCCGGCGCAGCCCCTGGTCGACCCGGTCGTGCACGGCGTCGTAGACCACCCGGCTGTTCGGCGTGACCTGGTACGCCACGATGTCGCCGACGAAGTTGGAGACCGCCCAGCGGAGCGTCGGCCAGTGGATGCGCGGTATCCCGGGCACGTGCCGCACGATCCCGGACAGCGCCAGCGGGATCAGCGACAGCGTCGACCCGTTGGACACCTGATGGGTCAGCTTGTTCAGGCCGGAGAACCAGCCGGCCGCGCGGTCCGGGAACGCGCTCTCGAGCAGGTGGTCCTCGCGCTCGATGACCGCGGGCGCCCAGTACACCGACTCGACGACGAGGTTGTCGTTGGCCGACGCCCCGCCGGTGGCCTTGACGTATTCGCGGCGCAGCATGCGCACCGCGGACCGCGCGTAGTTCGGCTCCCGGATGCCGACACCGTGGACGAACAGAACGGCCAGCTGCTCGCTCCGCGAGGTGTTCGGCACGGGTCCGTCAGCGCTCGACCCGGTAGCGCTTGCGGCCGATCAGGAAGCCCACGATGAAGCCGAGGGCGGCGACGATCGCGAGCACGATCCACAGCGGCATCTGCGCGTCGAAGAACAGGAAGTGGATGGTCGTCACGTCGCGGTTCAGCGCGATGAACCCGACGACCAGGATCGCCACGACGATGCCGACGATCGCCCGGCCGCTGATGCCCTTCTTGACGGGTGGATCCTCGGATCGCGGATCGATGTACGTCATGATGACCTCCCGGCGCCGGACCGCTGTTGCCCTCTGGTGACCACTGTGACGCGGGCGGGGGTCGAGATCAACGGGCCACGCGGGAACGGGAGGCAGCATGATCGAGAACAGGCGGCGGTCCGGAGCCGGCGCGCTGCTGCTGACGCCAGGGGCCGGCGCCGGGCGGGACAACGGCACGCTGGTCGCGATCGAGAAGGCTGTCGCGCCGCTGCCCTGTGCCCGCGTCGACTTCCCCTATCGCATCGCGGGCCGCCGGGCGCCGGACAAGCCCGAGGTGGCGATCGCGCACCTGCGGGCCGAGGCCGCGGCGCTCGCGGAGCGCGCCGGGGTGCCGCCGGCGTCCGTCGTGCTGGGCGGCCGGTCGTTCGGCGGCCGGATGTGCTCGATGGCCGTCGCCGAGGGCCTGCCGGCGGCGGGTCTGGTGCTGCTGTCCTACCCGCTGCACCCGCCGGGCCGGCCGGATCGCCTGCGGGTGGAGCACTTCCCGGAGATCACCGTGCCGGTGCTGTTCGTGTCCGGCGACCGGGACCCGTTCGGCTCCCCCGACGAGTTCGCCGCGCACGTGCCGGCGATCGGCGGCCCGGTGACGCAGGTCTGGGTCGGCGGCGGGCACGACCCGCGCAAGGACGGCGCGGTCAGCGCCGCGGTCACGGAGTGGTTGGCGGCGCTGTCGTCACCGTCAGGCCGGAAGGCGGCGCCTCGGAAGGCGGCGCCTCGGAAGGCGGCGCCGTCGTCGGGCTGACCGGGGTCGGTTCCGGCGGCGCGGTCCCGGCCGACTCCAGCTGCCGCGTCTCGGCCTGCGCCGCCGCCGGGGCCGAGACGGCGAGGTTGTACACGCAGCCGATCCAGGGGTTGCTGTACGGCGGCCGCACGTTGATCGCGTAGGCACAGACGGTGGTCGGCCCCGCCCCGAGCCCGCCGAGGGTGGCCCGGAAGCCGGACGAACCGCCGGCCCACGGGTAGGCCGAGCGCACGTCGGGGCGGGACTGCCCGGTCGAGATCGCCGCGCTGGCCGTGCCGCCCGGACCGTAGACGTAGATGTGCACCGGCTCCGCCGCGCCCGGCGCCTGCGGGTCCGCCGCCCAGCCGCTGACCGTGATCCGCCCGCCGGAGACGGCGACCGCGGTGTCGAGGTGGCCGACGGGGCCGGGGATGTCGACGCCCTTGCAGCCGAGCGCCGGGTTGTCCGTGCCGCGCACGACGTTGATGCCGTAGGCGCAGACCGTGTGCCGGCCGGGCCCGTTCCAGGGCAGGACGCCCTCGAAGCCGTAGGAGCCCATCAGGTTCAGGGCGGAGTTCACGTCGGGGCGGGCCCGGTTCGCCAGGACCCGGGTCGAGATGGTGCCGTAGGGCCCGTAGTCGTACAGGTGCACCTCGAGCGTGCCGTTCACGGCGTCGGGATCGAGACCCCAGCCGCCCATCCAGACGCTCGTGTCGCGGATCGCGGCGCCGTCCAGGCTGCCGACCGGGTTCCGGCCGGCCTCACCCGCGGCCGGGTTGCTGGGGATGCTCACGCACGCGAGCGCGCCCTGGCCGCCGCCGCGGTACCAGGGCAGCGGGATCGCCGGTTGGCTGGGCGACAACCGGTCCACCTTCTCGGTCGCGCTGGCCTCCCAGCGTGTGTAGTACTGCGGCGCGCCGCTCTGCTGCACCGCCTCCGCGGCCTGGGTCAGCGTCATCGACTCCCAGTTCGGCACGTTCAGCAGGCCGCTGTTGGTGGACGCGCTCTGCCCACCGCCGAAGAACGCCATCGCCTCCCAGCGCGGGTCGAGCAGCCGCTGCACGACGCCCTCGGGGTCGGTCCGGCCCGTGCTGCCCCCGTAGTTGCCCCAGCCCCAGGCGGGCCGCTGCTGGAACAGCCCGATGGAGTCGGTGTTGTTGGCGCCGTCGCGCTGGCCGAACCGGTCGTGCGGGTACTTGAGCGAGAGCCGCGCCACGCTGAGCCAGTAGCTGCCGCCGGGCGACGGCCAGGTCGTCGACAGCGTGTTGGTCCCGTCGTTCGCCAGGTTCCGCAGCGTCGTCTCCTGCAGCATGACCATCACCGAGACGATCTGCCCGCGCCGGGACACACCCATGGCCTTCGCCACGCCGATCGCGTACCGCACCGCCTCGTCCCCGCTGGCCTCCCGGGGCACGGCGGCGCCGCTCTCGCCGGGGCTGCAGTTCGCCGCCAGCGCCTGCGCGGACGCGAGCGACGGGGCCGGCGAGGAGGCGGCGACCGCCGGATCCGCCCACATCGACGCGGTCCACATCGACGCGGTCCACATCGACGCGGTCCACATCGACGCGGCCGCAACGACTCCGGCCGTCAGGAACGCGATCGCACGAGGCCGGGAATGCGCGCGAAATGCAGACACAAGCGCAGACACTAAAGCAGCGGCGAATATTCCGCGGGAATGAACTTCGAACAGTGAGGAAATGCCTTCCGCCGAATGGTCCCGCGTCATTCTTCCGGTGGTGTTCAGCCCCCGGTCCGCGCCGCGCGGTAGCGGCGGATGAGCTCGTTCGTGGAGCTGTCGTGCGCGAGCTCGGGCTCGTCCGCCGACTGCAACTCCGGGATCACCCGCTGCGCGAGCACCTTGCCCAGCTCGACGCCCCACTGGTCGAACGACCCGATCGACCACACGGCGCCCTGGGTGAACACGCTGTGCTCGTACAGCGTGATCAGCTGGCCGAGGACGAACGGCGTCAGCCGCTCGACCAGGAACGTCGACGACGGATGGTTGCCCTCGAACACCTTGAACGGCACCAGCTCCGGCGCCACGCCCTCGGCCCGCACCTCGTCCGCGGTCTTGCCGAACGCGAGCGCCTCGCCCTGCGCGAAGACATTGGACGTCAGGTAGTCGTGGTGATCGCCGAGCGGATTCAGCGACGTGGCGAACGCGATGAAGTCCGCGGGAATGACCAGCGTGCCCTGGTGGATCAGCTGGTAGAAGGAGTGCTGGCCGTTCGTCCCCGGCTCGCCCCAGTAGACGGGCCCGGTGTCGTAGTCGACCCGGCGGCCGTCCAGCGTCACCGACTTGCCGTTGGACTCCATGGTGAGCTGCTGCAGGTATGCGGGGAAGCGCAGCAGGTACTGGTCGTACGGCAGCACCGCCTGGGTCTGGGCGCCGAAGAATTCCACGTACCAGACGGTGAACAGACCCATGAGGACGGGCAGGTTCTCGCGCAGCGGGGTGGTCCGGAAGTGTTCGTCCACGGCGTGCGACCCGGCCAGCAGCTGCTCGAAACCGTCGGGGCCGATCGCGATCATGGTGGACAGGCCGATGGCGGACTCCATCGAGTACCGCCCGCCGACCCAGTTCCAGAAACCGAACATGTTCGCGGTGTCGATGCCGAACGCGGAGACGGCGTCGGCATTGGTGGAGACCGCCACGAAGTGCTTGGCCACCGCGGCCTCGTCGCCGAGCGCGGCCAGCGACCAGTCGCGCGCGGTGTGCGCGTTGGTCATCGTCTCCAGGGTGGTGAACGTCTTCGAGGAGATGATGAACAGCGTCTGCTCGGGGTCGAGATCGTGTGTCTTCTCGGCGAAGTCGGTGCCGTCGACGTTCGAGACGAAGCGGAACGTCAGGTCGCGCTGCGAGTAGTGGCGCAGCGCCTCGTACGCCATCACCGGTCCGAGGTCGGACCCGCCGATGCCGATGTTGACGATCGCCTTGATCGGCTTGCCGGTGTGGCCCGTCCAGTCCCCCGACCTGATCCGGTCGGCGAAGGCCCGCATCCGGCCGAGCACCTCGTGCACGTCCGGCACCACGTCCGCGCCGCCGGTGGTGATCACCTCGCCCTCCGGCGCGCGCAGGGCGACGTGCAGCACGGCCCGGTCCTCGGTGATGTTGATGTGCTCGCCGGCGAACATCGCCGCGCGGAGTTCGGTGAGCCCGGACTCCTCGGCGAGTTGCACCAGCAGGTCGACGGTCTCGGCGGTCAGCCGCTGCTTGGAGTAGTCGAGGTAGATGCCGTCGGCCTCGACCGCGAGCGTCGTCCCGCGGTCCGGGTCGGCGGCGAACAGGTCGCGCAGGTGCGCGTCCTTGATCGTCTCGAAGTGCGCCTGCAGTGCCTGGAACGCGGCGCGCTCGCGCAGCGGTGTGACCGACGGTGAGAACATTCCCGCTCCTTCGTGGCGGCCCGCTGACCGGGCGTTGGTCCGCAGCAGAACCTACCGGGGGTGGGCACCGGGCCGCAGGGGAAGCGCGCCGATCAGGCCGGGACCTGCGCCTGGCCCACCGGCAGCGGGCGCTCGGGCTCGACCCGGCCGTACAGCGTGGTCCGCTGGGCGGCCGGCCGGCCGGCGGACGCGGCCATCGCACGCAGGCCGGCCACGTCCTGGCCCTGGCCGTGGGTGGCGCCCGCGGCGCGCGAGATGTTCTCGTCCATCAGCGTTCCGCCGAGGTCGTTGACTCCGGCGCGCAGCAGCTGGCGCACTCCACCGGCCCCGAGCTTCACCCAGGACGCCTGGACGTTGTCGATCGCGCCGGCGTACACGATGCGGCCGATCGCGTGCATCAGCACCGACTCGCGCCACGTCGGCCCGCGGCGGGCCCCGCGCTTGAGGTACACCGGCGCCGCCATGTGCACGAACGGCAGCGGCACGAACTCGGTGAAGCCGCCGGTCTCGCGCTGCAGCGCGCGGGTGCGCAGCAGGTGCCGGGCCCAGTGCTCCGGCCGCTCGACGGAGCCGAACATGATCGTCACGTTGCTGCGCAGGCCGACGGAGTGGGCGGCGCGATGCACCTCGAGCCATTCCTCGGTGTTCACCTTGTCCGGGCAGATCAGCGCGCGGATCTCGTCGTCGAGGATCTCCGCGGCGGTACCGGGCAGCGTCTTCAGCCCGGCCTCCTGCAACCGGCGCAGGTAGTCGGTCACCGGCTCGGACAGCCGCCGGGCGCCCTCGTGCACCTCCAGCGCGGTGAACCCGTGGATGTGCATGTCGGGCACCGCGTCGTGCACCGCGCGGGCCACGTCGACGTAGAAGTTGCCGTCGAAATGGGGGTGGATGCCGCCCTGCAGGCAGACCTCGGTCGCGCCGCGCTCGGCGGCCTCCCGCGTCCGCTCGGCGATGTCGTCCAGGCTGAGCAGGTAGGGCTTGCCCCGCAGGTTCAGCGACAGCGGGCCCTTGGAGAAGCCACAGAACGTGCACTTGAAGGTGCACACGTTGGTGTAGTTGATGTTCCGGTTCACCACGAAGGTGACGTCGTCGCCGACGATCTCCGCGCGGAGCTGGTCGGCCAGCTCGGCCACGGCGGCCACCTCGGGCCCGCGCGCGCCGAACAGCGTGACGATCTCGGCCTCCCCCAGCTCCTGCCCGGCGCGGGCGCCGTCGAGCACCTCGCGCACGGCCCCCCGCGCCCCGGCCGGCGCGGGCACCAGCACGGCGGGCTCGGCGTCGGCACCGGAGTACCACGCGGTCGAGCGGCGGCCGATCTGCACGACCTCCGCCCCGGTGCCGACGTTCGCCGCGGCCCCGTGCCGCTCGGGCCAGACGGCGCCGGCGTCGTCGCGGGCAAGGCCCTGCGCGTCGGAGCGGTCGAGCACCGGGAACCGGGTCTGCGGATCGAGCCAGCGCACCGGGTCGGCCGCGAACTCCGGGTACACCGTGAGCCGGGGGGCGAGCGTGTGCCCCGCGCCCTCGGTCGCGGCGCGCAGCACGTCCAGCGCGGGCCACGGGCGCTCGGGATTGACGTGATCGGCGGTGACCGGCGAGACGCCGCCCCAGTCGTCGATGCCCGCGGCGAGCAGGTCGCCGAGCTGGGCCTCGTCGGTGAGGTTCGGCGGCGCCTGCACGTGCACGTCGGCGGGCAGGATGAGCCGGGCCAGCGCGATGGCCCTGCGGTGGTCCTCCGGGGGGCACGCCGGGCTCTCCCGCATGGCGGTGCCCGGCTTGGGCAGGAAGTTCTGCACGATCACCTCCTGCACGTGGCCGTGCCGGCGGTGGACGTCCGCGATGGCCTGCAGGGCGTCGACCCGGTCCGCCTCCGTCTCCCCGATGCCGACCAGAATGCCGGTGGTGAAGGGGATTCCGAGCTCGCCGGCGGCCGTCAGGGTGGCCAGCCGGCGCTCCGGCGTCTTGTCCGGGGCACCCCGGTGCGCCGCGAGATCGGGCCGCAACGACTCGATCATCATGCCCTGCCCGGGGGCCACCTCGCGGAGCGCCGCGAGCTCGGCGGCGGAGATCGCGCCCGCGTTCGCGTGCGGCAGCAGGCCGGTCTCGGTGAGCACCAGCGCGCACATGGCCACGAGGTACTCGACGGTGGACCCGTAGCCGTGCGCCGTCAGCCACTCCCTGGCCTGCGGGTACCGCAGCTCCGGCGCCTCGCCCAGGGTGAAGAGCGCCTCGGCGCAGCCGGCCTCGGCGCCGCGGCCGGCGATCGCGAGCACCTCGTCGGGCGTCAGGTACGGCGACGGGAGCGACCGCGGCGCGGTGGCGAACGTGCAGTAGCCGCAGCGGTCCCGGCACAGCCGGGTCAGCGGGACGAAGACCTTGGGCGAGAACGTCACCCTGGTGCCGAACCCGGCATCGCGGACGGCGCGGGCGCGCTCCGTGAGCACGCCCGTCGGCAGGTCGGTCGATGCGGCAGCCCCCGATGCCGATGGCGTCAACATGTATCCATTATCCAGTTCTGTGCGGGCGGTTCAGGACGGGGGTCGCAGACGCTCCAGCGCGGTCTCCAGGTCGGCGGGGTACGGGCTGGTGAACTCCACGCGGCGGCCGTCGTCCGGATGGGCGAAGCCGAGGGACCGGGCGTGCAGCCACTGGCGGGTCAGGCCCAGCCGCTGCGCCAGCACGGGGTCGGCGCCGTAGGTCAGGTCGCCGACGCACGGGTGCCGCGTCGCCGCGAAGTGCACGCGGATCTGGTGCGTGCGACCGGTTTCCAGGTGCACCTCGAGCAGGCTCGCGGCCGGGAACGCCTCGATCGTGCCGTAGTGCGTGATGCTGTCCCGCCCGCCGGCGACGACCGCGAACTTCCAGTCCGACGTCGGGTGCCGCGCGATCGGGGCGTCGATGGTGCCGGCGCTCGGATCCGGGTGACCCTGCACCAGCGCGTGGTAGACCTTGTCGACCGAGCGCAGCCGGAACGCGTCCTTCAGCACGGTGTAGGCGTGCTCCGACAGCGCCACCACCATCACCCCGGTGGTGCCGACGTCCAGCCGGTGCACGATGCCCTGCCGCTCCGCGGCCCCCGACGTCGCGACGCCGATGCCCAGGCCCGCCAGCGCGCCCAGCACGGTGGGGCCGGTCCACCCCGGGCTCGGGTGCGCGGCGACGCCGACCGGCTTGTCGACCACCGCGATGTCGGCGTCGCGGTAGAGCACGGTCAGCCCGTCGACGTGCTCGGCGGTGACCACCCTCGGCCGCTCCGGCTCGGGCAGCGTGATCTCGATCCAGCTGTCGGCCGACAGCCGCTCCGATCGGCCCACCGCCGAGCCGTCCAGCAGCACGTCGCCGGCGTCGATCATGGTGGCGACGCTGGTCCGGCTCAGGCCGAGCAGGCGGGCCAGGCCGGCGTCCGCCCGCATCCCGCTGAGCCCCTCGGGCACCACCAGGCGGCGGACCTCACCCACTGCCGGACTCTGCTTTCTCGTCCGGCGCCTTCTTGTCCCGCAACCGCGTGCCGTCGAAGTCGATGCCCAGCAGCGCGGTGATCACCACGCTGATGCCGCCGATGGTGATGGCGGCGTCCGCCACGTTGAAGATCGCGAAGTACTGCCCGTTGGGCCCGAAGAGCGACACGAAGTCGACGACGTGGCCCTGCAGGAAGCCGGGGCTGCGGAAGATCCGGTCGATGAGATTCCCCATGGCGCCGCCCAGCACCAGGCCCAGCGAGATCGCCCACGGCGTGGAGCGCAGCCGGGGCGCCATCCGGATGATCACCACGACCACGGCGATCGCGATGAGCGCGAGGATCCACGTCATCCCGGTCGCCATGGAGAACGCGGCGCCGGGGTTGCGGATGATCGAGAAGTAGACGAGGCCGCCGAGGATCCGCGGCGATTCGCCGGGCGTCAGCGTGGCCACCGCGATGATCTTGGTGAGCAGGTCAAGCGTGACCACCGACAGCGCGATGATCGCGAGCAGGGCGACCCGCCGCGGTCGCGGGGCGGGGGCCGCGGGACCGACGCCGACCGGGTCGGGGCTCTCGGCGTCGTCCGGGACGGGGGCATCCGGGGCGGCGTCGTCCGGGGCTGGGTCGGTCACCGGTTCAGTGTCGCAAATCGTCGGGCCGGTCTCCGCGCTCCCCGAACCAGGTGGCCAGGGCGCCGCCGCGACTGACGGCGCGGAGCCGGCGCTCGGTGGCCGCGCGCACCCGCTCCGGCGCGACCACCAGCAGCTGGTCCCCGGACTGCAGGCGGATGTTCGGGTCCACGGGGACCGGCTCGCCGTTCCGCAGCAGCAGCCCGATCACCGCCGGCGGCGGCAGCCGCAGCTGCGAGACGTACACGCCGTGCATCCGGGACTGCTCGGGGATGGTGATCTGCAGGACCTGCGCGTTCATCTCCTCCAGCGGCGCGGCCTCCAGCTGGATCTCCTGCGCCTGGCCGAGCTGGATCACGCCGAGCCGGGCGGCGACCCATGGCAGCGTGCTGCCCTGCAGCAGCGTGAAGATGACCACGACCACCACGATGACGTTCAGCAGCAGCTGCGCGCTGTCCACCTGGAACACCAGCGGGATCATCGCCAGCACGATCGGCACCGCGCCCCGCAGCCCGGACCAGGACAGGAAGGCCTGCTCCCGCCACGGCACCCGGAACGGCAGCGCGGCCGCCACGATCGACGCCGGCCGCGCGACCACCAGCAGGGCCAGCCCGATCACCAGCCCCGGCAACAGCGCGGACGGCAGCTGGGTGGGGTCGACGTACAGCCCGAGCATGACGAACAGCCCGATCTGCGCGATCCAGCCCAGGCCCTCCGCGAACGACAGCGTTGACGCGCGGTGCGGCAGCCGGGAGTTGCCGAGCACGAGCGCCGCCACGTAGGTCGCGAGGAACCCCGAGGCGTGCGCGAACGCGCCCACGGCGTAGGCGCCGCCGATGAGCGCGATCGTCGCGAGCGGGTAGAGCCCGGCGGCCGGCAGGGCGCCGCGGCGCATCAGCCACGCGCCGCCGAAGCCCAGTGCGGCGCCGATGATGGCGCCGGCGACGAGCTCGTAGACCACCAGCAGCGGGCTCAGCCAGGTGATCGGGTCGGGTCCCGCCAGCAGCACGACGGCGATCACCACCGGCGCGTCGTTGAACCCCGACTCGAGCTCGAGCGCCGCCGACAGCCGCGGCTTCACGCCGACCCCGCGCAGCACGGAGAACACCGCGGCCGCGTCGGTGCTGGACAGCACGGCCCCCCACAGCAGCGACGTCCGCCAGTCGAAACCCATGACGAGGTGCACGGCGGCGCCCGCCACCGCGATCGACACGGCCACCGAGACGGTGGCCAGCGCGATGCCCAGACCCAGGGCGGGGCGGACCGATTGCCACCGGGTCGTCAGCCCGCCCTCGGCGAGGATGAACACCAGCGCCGCCAGGCCCAGCTGCTCGGCGATCACCGTGTCGCTGAAGTCGATCCCGACCTCGCCGATGCACCATCCCGATGCCGAGGTACAGCACCAGGGAGGGCGTGCCGAAGCGCCGGGAGAGCCGGACGGCGATGAGGGCGAGCAGGAGGATGAGCGACGCAAGCCCGAAGGCGCGCTGGATCGAATCCAGATCGTCCATCAGCGACGCAACACGGGAGCCAGGCCCAGGGCGCTGAGCACCTCGATGGTCGCCTTCGACCGGTTGAACGTGTAGAAGTGCAGGCACGGCGCGCCCTCGGCGATCAGCCGCTCGCTCATCCGGACCGCGTGCTCCATGCCGACCTCGCGCGCCGCGGCGCGGATCGTCCTCGACGGCCAGCAGCCGCTCGGCCAGCTCGGTGGGCACCCGCTGGCCGGACAGCTGATGGACGCGCATCAGCCGGGCGTACGAGGTGATCGGCATGATGCCGGGGAGCAGCGGTACGCGCGCGCCGGCCCGCGCCATCCGATCGCGCAGGGCGAGGTAGTCGTCGGTGGAGAACAGCATCTGGGTGATCGCGTAGTCCGCCCCGGCGTCGATCTTCTCGACCAGGAAGCGGGTGTCGGAGTCCAGATCGGGCGACCGCGGGTGCATGTCCGGGTACGCCGCGACGCCCACGCAGAAGTCGCCGAGGGAGCGGGTGAGGGACACCAGCTGGCTCGCGTACTCCAAGCCCTGCGGATGCGAGACCCATTCTCCCATCGGGTCTCCCGGCGGATCGCCGCGCAGCGCCAGGATGTTGTTCACGCCGACGGACGCGTACGACCCGATCACCTGGCGGAGCTCGGCGACCGAGTGCCCGACGGCCGTCAGGTGCGCGACCGGAAGCAGCGTCGTCTCCTCGGCGATGCGGCCGGTGACCCGGATGGTGCGGTCGCGGTGCGACCCGCCGGCGCCGTAGGTGACCGAGACGAACGCGGGGCGCAGCTGCTCGAGGCGGCGCACGGCCGTCCAGAGCACCTCCTCCTCCGCGTCGTTCCGCGGTGGGAAGAACTCCACCGAGAACTGCGGACCGGGCGCGGCGAGACGGTCGCGGACGGTCACCATGGCCGGAGCTTATCCGGGCAGACTGTCGGGGTGTCCCTGTACCGTCTGCAGGCGGTTCTCGCGGCCGAACTCGACGAGCGGCGCCGAGAGGTGCTCGCGGTCGATCCGCGGCTCGGCGGGCTGGTCGACCACCTGGTGCGGTTCGTGCTGGACGGCGGCAAGCGGATCCGCCCCGAGTTCCTGTTCTGCGGCTGGCGCGCCGCCGCCCACGATCGGGCGGTCATGCAGGGCGACGATCAGGACAGTGAGGGCAGCGGTCAGGACCCGATGCCCGCCGCCGTGATCACCGTGGCCGCCGCGCTCGAGCTGATCCAGGCATGCGCGCTGCTGCACGACGACGTGATCGACCGCTCCGACACCCGGCGCGGGGCGCCGTCGACGCACCGCGCCGTCGCGAAATCGCACGCGGACGCGGGGCTCGCCGGGGATGCGGAGCACTTCGGCGTCTCGGCGGCCGTGCTGCTCGGCGACCTGGCGCTGGCCTGGGCCGACGACCTCTTCGCGGCCGGCGCCGCCGCCCTCGGCGCCGCCGATCGCGCGCTGCCGGTCTGGCGCGCGATGCGCACGGAGGTGCTGAGCGGCCAGCTGCTCGACCTGCAGGCCGCCGCCGGAATCGGCGTCGATCCGGCGGCGCAGGCCGCGGATGCCCTGCGCGTCAACAGATTCAAGACGGCGGCGTACACGGTGGAGCGGCCGCTGCACCTCGGCGCCGCGCTCGCCGCGGCGGGCGCCGACACCGTGACGGCCCTGCGGGCGTACGGCGCGGACGTCGGGGTCGCCTTCCAGCTGCGCGACGACCTGCTCGGGGTGTTCGGCGACCCGGCCGTCACCGGCAAGCCCGCCGGCGACGACCTGCTGGAGGGAAAGCGCACGCTGCTGCTGGCGACCGCGCGGTCCCTGCTCGGCGCCCGGCCGGAGCTGCTGGCCGAGCTCGACGACGGCATCGGCGCCGCGGGCGCGGACGCCGCCCGGCTGGCCGCACTGATCGACGCGAGCGGCGCGCGGGCCGAGATGGAGCGCCGGATCAGCGATCTCGTCGCGTCCGGGATCGGGGCGCTGGACGCGGTCGACGCCGCGGGGGCGCCGGTCGTGGGCGGGGCCGCGCGGCTGCGGCTGGTCGAGCTGGCCGGCGCCGCGACCGCGCGGGCGCGCTGAAGCCGCGGATGTTAGTAGCCGGCGGTCTGCGCGCGGCGGTGCACCTCGCGGCCGCGGTTCTCCCGGAGCGCGCCGATCGGCGTGCCGGGCAGCGTCGCGTCCGCGGCGAACAACCAGGCGATGATCTCATCGTCGCGGTAGCCGGCGTCGGTCAGCAGCGTGATCGTCCCCGGCAGACCCTTGACGACCTCGCCGTCGGCGACGAACTCCGCCGGCACCCGGAGCACGCCGCCGGAGCGGACGCCCAGCAGGGAGCGCTCGCGGATGAGCTGGTGCACCTTGGTGACGACGATGCCGAGCCGTTCGGCGATCTCCGGGACGGGCACGAACGTGGGGACCGACGAGATCGAGGATGACGAGATCGAGGATGCCACCCGATCAGCCTGCCACGGCGGTTCGGCGTCGCTCCGCGGAGCGCGGAAACCTCCCCGCCACGTCTCCGCGATATCGACAAATCGGACATCGCGCTCGTTGATCAGAGGGCGAGCAGGCTGACCGCGACCGCGGCCAGCCCGAGGCCGGCGAGCCGGCCGCGGCCGAGCGGCTCGCGCAGCACGACCCGGGCGAGGACGACCGTCGCGGCCGGGTAGAGCGCCGTGATCACCGCGACGACGGCGAGGTCGCCGCTGCGGGCCGCGAGCAGGAAGGCGAGGTTGGCGAGCGAGTCCAGCGCGCCGGCCGCGGCGGCCAGCCAGATGGTCGAGCGCTCCCGGGGCGGCCGGGTGTGGGTCGCGAGCGCCGCGGTGACCACGATCACCGACGACACGGCGCGGCCGACGATGATCGGGGTCAGCCCGCTGTCCGTGGGCGCGGCGTCCAGGAACACCAGCTGCAGCGCGATCGCCGTCCCCGCGCCGAGCGCGAGCAGCAGCCCGGCCCTGGTGGCTCGGGTGTGCGCGACCGGCGACCCGGCACCGGCCTCGCCGCCGGGGTCCCCGCCGCCCTCGCGACTGATCAGCAGCACGGCAAGCAGCGCGATGGGCACGCCGGCCAGCCCGGCGGCGCCGATGCGCTCCCCCGAGACCAGGCCGACGCCCACGGGGAGCAGCGCGGAGACCAGGGCGGTGATCGGCGAGAGCACGCTCATCGGCCCGATCGCCAGGCACTGGTAGAGCAGGGCGAACGAGGCGGCCGACGCCACCCCGGACGCGGCGCCCCACCAGATCGCGGCGGCGCTCCAGTCGGCGCCGAGCACCGGCCACAGCAGCAGCTCGACCGCGAGGCTCGCGGGCGCGGCGATCAGCACGGTGCCGAGCACCGTCGACCGCCGGGTCATCAGGCCGCCGAGGAAGTCCGCGCAGCCGTACGCCACGGAGCTCAGCACCGCGAGCACGATGGCGATCACGAGGCACCAGGGTGCAGGAAACGCGCCGGTCGGCGCCATCCGCCCACCTAGACTCGAACGTTGTGGACCAGTTCACCGGCCTGCCGAGCGGCACCGTGCTCGACGGTCGGTACCGGCTGGGCGGGCTGATCGCCCGCGGCGGGATGTCCACCGTGTACCGCGGGGTGGACCTGCGGCTGGACCGCCCGGTCGCCGTCAAGGTGATGGCCCCGCAATACGTCGCTGACCCGGCGTTCCTCAGCCGCTTCGAGCGCGAGGCCAGGGTCGCCGCCGGGCTCGGACATCCCGGCGTCGTCGCGGTGTACGACCAGGGTCGCGACGGCGACCTGGTCTTCCTGGTGATGGAGCTGGTCGACGGCGGCACGCTCCGGGACCTGTTGCGGGAGAAGGGCGCGCTGCCGGTGCCGGTCGCCCTGTCCATCCTCGAGCCGCTGCTGGCCGCGCTGGGTGCCGCGCACGCCGCCGGCCTGGTGCACCGGGACGTCAAGCCGGAGAACGTGCTCATCTCGTCCAGGGGCACGGTGAAGATCGCCGACTTCGGGCTCGTCCGCGCCGTCAGCTCGCAGACCTTGGCGACCGGCGACGTCATCCTCGGCACCGTCGCGTACCTGTCGCCGGAGCAGGTCGCGACCGGGGCCGCCGACCCGCGCTCCGACGTCTACGGCGCCGGCATCGTCGCCTACGAGATGCTCACCGGTGCACCGCCGTACGCGGGCGACAACCCGATGTCGGTGGCCTACCAGCACGTGCACTCGGACGTGCCGGCGCCGGCGCTGCGCGTGCCGGAGATTCCCGCGGCCCTCGACGAGCTGATCGTTGCCGCCACCCGGCGCAACCCGGCGGCCCGGCCCCGGGACGCGGCCGCCTTCCTGTCGGCGCTGGTCACCGCGCGCACCCGGCTCGGAGTGCGCCGCGTGCCGGTCCCGGTGCCGCACCGGCCGGCGCCGGTCGTGCCGGTCGCCGTGGCCGGTCCGGCCCTCGCGCACGGCCCCGGCGGCACGGCGATGATGGCCGCCGGCGGACCGCTGACGATCGCGGAGCGCGACCCGGCCGCGCCGCCGCCGATCCCCGCCGAGCACACCCGGGTCGGGTCGCCGAGCGTGCCGGCCGGCGGGCCGGCACCGTCGCCCCTGTCCGAGTCGATGGCGTTGCGCCGCAAGCACCGTCGGCGCTGGGCGATCGCGGTCGTGCTGATCGTGGTGCTGGGACTGCTCGCCGCGGCCGGCGGCTGGTGGCTGGGCGGACGGTGGTCATCGACTCCGCCGTCGATCGGGCTCAGCCAGGCCGCGGCGGAGGCCGCCGTGCGCGACGCCGGGCTGGTCCCGCGGGTGACCGTCGAGCACCACAACGAGGTCGCCGCCGGCATGGTCGCGGCGTCGGTGCCGACCGCGGGGACGGAACAGCTGCGCGGCTCCGAGGTCGACCTGCTGGTGTCGAGCGGCCGGCCGCAGGTGCCGGACATCGCTGCCGGCACCGACCCCGCCGCGGCGACCTCCGCCATCCGCGCCGCCGACCTGACCATCGGGCCGCCCACCGCCCCGGTGCCGGACGACGCCGTCGCACTCGGCGCCCTGCTGCGCACGGACCCCGCGGCCGGCACCGCGCTGCCGATCGGCGCGCCGGTGTCCCTGGTGCTGTCCGCCGGGCCGGCCGACGTCGAGGTCCCGCAGGTCGCCGGCAAGCTCCGCGACGACGCCGAGAACAAGCTGCGGGTCGACGGTTTCGCGCTCGGCCCGCCGGTCCCGACATACGACTCCACGGCCGAGCGCGGCACCGTGCTGGGCAGCCGGCCGGCGGCTGGCGCGACCGCCCCGAAGGGCTCGGCGGTCTCGCTGCTCGTCGCCGAGTACCTGACGGTGCCGGCGGTGCGCGGCCGGACGACCGAGGATGCGCGCACGGCGCTGGAGCAGGCCGGCTTCGAGGTCACGGTCGGCGACCCGGCGTTCGACGCCGGCATCGATGCGGGCGACGTGCTGCGCACGGACCCGTCGGCCGGCGCCCGGGTGGATCCCCAGCGGCCGCGGGTGTTCGTGGTGCCGTCGAATGCTGTGACGGTGCCCGACGTCACCGCGGGGACGGTGCAGCAGGCTCGGGACACGCTCCGCGGGCTCGGGCTGACGGCCAGCGAGTCGGTGTTCTTCGGCGGCGACTACTCGACGGTCTGGAGCCAGTCGCCCGGTCCGGGCGGGCGCGTGGAACCCGGTGGCACGGTGGAGATCTCGGCGTTCTGGTGAACCGGATGAGCGCCGCGGCGCTCGGGTGAGAAGGCGGGCATGGACTGGTATCGGGAGAACCTGGTCGACACGGGACGGGCCCCCGCGGTCTGGGCGCTGATCGGGTTTCTCGTCACGTTCGCGCTGACCCGGTGGATCACGCGGATGATCCGCACCAAGAACGCCGCCCCGCCGCCACCGCCGCCGGAGCCCGGCGAGGAACCCGCGAAGAAGAAGGGCGGCTTCTCCGACATCTACATCGGCGGCGTGCACGTCCACCATCAGGTCTGGGGAATCATGCTGGTGCTGTTCTCCGGCATGCTCGAGTTCCGGTTCAACCCGGAGTCGCCCTACAGCGAGGTGCTGGCCGCGTTTTTCGGCGTCGGCGCGGCGCTCGCGCTGGACGAGTTCGCGCTGTGGTTCCACCTCGACGACGTGTACTGGGGCGAGGAGGGGCGCAAGTCGATCGATGCCGTCCTCATCGGCGCGGTGCTCGGGTTCGTGCTGCTGCTGTCGGCCAATCCCCTCGGGGTGGACGAGACGGTGGACGAGCCGGGGACGTGGGCCTACACGGCCACCGTCGCGTTCAACATGGTGATGGCCGTCATCTGCTTCACCAAGGGCAAGATCGCCACGGGGCTGATCGGCATCCCCATCCCGATCGTCGGGCTGGTCGGCGCGATCCGGCTCGCCAAACCGGCGTCCATGTGGGCGCGCCGACGCTACGCCGGCAAGCGCGCCCGCCGGATGGACCGGTCGCACCGGCGCTTCGACGACGCCTACCAGCGGCGTCGCGACCGGATCCGCGACTTCCTCGGCGGCACGCCGAGCACGAAGGTCGCGGCAGCCGACGCCGAGGCGGTCGCCCCTGACCCGACGGGGATCTCCACCGACGCCACCGCCGGCGAGCCGCCCGTGCAGCGCGGGCACTGACCCTCGGCCCGACGCCGGCGACGAGGTCAGCCGCGCAGCATCTCCGCGACCAGGAACGCGAGCTCGAGCGACTGCTGGGTGTTCAGCCGCGGGTCGCACGCGGTCTCGTACCGACCGGCCAGGTCGGCGTCGGAGATCTCCTGCGCGCCGCCGAGGCACTCGGTGACGTCCTCGCCGGTCAGCTCGACGTGAATGCCGCCGGGATGGGTGCCCAGCTCGTGATGCACCTCGAAGAAGCCCTGCACCTCGTCGACGATCCGGTCGAAATGCCGGGTCTTGTATCCGGTGGAGGCCTCGTGGGTGTTGCCGTGCATCGGGTCGCACTGCCAGATCACGTGATGCCCCGACGCCTGGACCTTCTCGATGATCGGCGGCAGCACGTCGCGGACCTTGCCGTTGCCCATCCGGGAGATGAGGGTCAGCCGGCCCGGCTGGTTGTGCGGGTCGAGCCGCTCGACGTACTCCACCGCCTGCTCCGGCGTGGTGGACGGGCCGATCTTCAGCCCGATCGGGTTCGCGAGCAGCTGCGCGAACGCGATGTGCGCTCCGTCGAGCTGCCGGGTGCGCTCGCCGACCCAGAGGAAGTGTCCGGAGAGGTCGTACAGCCGCTCTTCCTCGCTCGTCACGTCCAGCCGCAGCATGGCGCGCTCGTAGTCGAGCAGCAGCGCCTCGTGCGAGGAGAAGATCTCCACCGAGTGCAGGCTGTGGGAGTCCACGCCGCAGGCGGCCATGAACCGCATCGCGCGGTCGATCTCGCCGGCCACCCGCTCGTACCGCTCACCGGCCCGCGAGGTGAGCACGAACTCCTGGTTCCACTCGTGCACCTTGGCCAGGTCGCCCATGCCGGTGCTGGTGACGGCGCGGACCAGGTTCATCGCCGCCGACGAGTTCGCGTAGGCGCGGACCATCCGGGACGGGTCGGCGACCCTGGCCTGCGGGTTGCGGTCGAGCGAGTTGATGATGTCGCCGCGGTAGGACGGCAGGCCGAGCGCGTCCGTCGGGGACGAGCGGGGCTTGGCGTACTGCCCGGCGATCCGGGCGACCTTGACCACCGGCATCGACGCGCCGTAGGTGAGCACGACCGCCATCTGCAGCAGGGTGCGGATGTTCGCGCGGATGTGCGGCTCGGTGTTGTCGACGAACGTCTCGGCGCAGTCGCCGCCCTGCAGCAGGAACGCCTCGCCGCGGGCGACCGCCGCGAGCTGGTCGGACAGCCGGTCGACCTCACCCGGAACGGTCACCGGGGGCACCGCCTCGAGCACGGCCCGGACGGCGAGCACCTGCTCGGGGTCCGGCCATTCGGGCTGCTGGGCGGCGGGCCGGGCCAGCGCGTCGTCGAGCCGCGCCCGCAGCGCGGGCGGCAGCGGTGGCAGGGTGGGCAGAATGTCCGCCGGGATGTCGATCGTCCAGTTCACGCGAACAGCCTATGCAGTCGCGGGAACCGTCAGCGCGGAGCGGCCTGCCCGCTCAGCGCGTCCTGCGCGATGCGCCAGCGCTGGTAGGCCAGCCGGGCATCGGCCAGCGCATCGTGCCGGTCGGTGCCCGGCGCGGGGATCGGCGGCGATCCGGCCGCCTCCCAGTGCTGCCGGATCTCCCGGGTCAACCGCGGCACGTCCCCGGGCAGGTCGGGCATCGCCCCCCACAGCTGGGCCAGCACCACGTGGTCGTACGCGCGTACCAGGCCCACAGCTCGACCGGCAGTCCCGGCGCGGTGAGGAAGGCGTAGAGGTCCTCGCGGATCCGCTGCCGGCTGCGCCAGGCCGGGTCCGCCGGGCCGGGCAGCTTGTCCAGCACGTGCCGGCGCACCCACCCCGTGGCGCGGTCCGGGTCGAACTCGGTCGACACCGCGTAGAACTCGCGGCCGTCCTCGGCGACCACACCGATCGAGATGAGCTCGATCGTCCGGCCGTCCTCGATGAACTCGCAGTCGTAGAAGTACCGGGCGACGCGGCCGGTCGGGGCGGGTCGGACCACGCGGTCGGCGCCTCAGCCGGCCTTGGTGCCCGGCAGCCGGGTGACGGTGCCCGGGCCGCGGCCCTGCACCGGCCGGGCCGGTGCCGGACCCTTCTTGGCCGCCTCCGCATCGGCCTTGACCTTGGCCGCGTACACGTCGACGTACTCCTGGCCGGACAGCTCCATCAGCCGGTACATGATCTCGTCGGTCATCGACCGCTCGACGAACCGGTCGCCGGCCATGCCCTCGTAGCGGGAGAAGTCCAGCGGCCGGCCGATGATCATCTTGATGCGGTGCGGGCGCCAGATCTTGGACCCGATCGGGTTCACCTTCTCGGTGCCGATCATCGCCACCGGAATGACCGGGACGCCGGCCTCCAGCGCCATCCGCGCGACGCCGGTCTTGCCCTTGTACAGCCGGCCGTCCGGCGAGCGGGTGCCCTCCGGGTAGATGCCGAGCAGCTTGCCCTCGCGCAGCAGCCGGATGCCGGTGTTCAGGGCGTCGTGCGCGGCCGACGCGCCGCCGCGGTCGATCGGGACCTGGCCCATGCCGGTGAAGAACCACTTCTTGAGCCCGCCCTTCACGCCCTTCTCGGTGAAGTACTCGCTCTTGGCCAGGTAGGTCACCCGCCGCTTGATGTGCAGCGGGGTGAAGAACGAGTCGGCGACGGAGACGTGGTTGCCGGCCAGGATCGCGCCGCCCTGCTCGGGGATGTACTCGGCGCCGGTGACCTTGGACGGGAAGAACAGCCGCAGGAACGGTCCGATGAGCACGTACTTGCAAGGTTGTAGAGCACGCGCTAAGGCCCCTTACCTCGCCGGTGTGCAATTGCTCCAACCGTACTGCCGTCGGCAACTCAGGCGCACGATCCGCGGCATGGGACGATGGGTGTCGGGCCCGTCCCCGCGCGTCCGGCCGGCCCGTTCAGGAGATCAGATGACCGCACCGTCGCCAGTCGACGAGCAGCCGTTCAGTTCCGACGGCGGCGACGTCGGCGTGCTGCTCTGCCACGGGTTCCCCGGCAGCCCCGGCTCGATGCGCGCGTGGGCCGATCACCTCGTGGCCGAGGGATACACGGTCCGGCTCCCGCTGCTGCCGGGGCACGGCACGCGCTGGCAGGACGCGAACCGCACCACGTTCGACGACTGGCTGGCGACGGTCACCGTCTCCCTGCGGGAGCTGCAGGAGCGGTGCCGCGCGGTGGTGGTCTGCGGGCTGTCGATGGGCGGCACGCTGACGCTGCGGCTGGCCGAGCTCTACCCGGACGCCCTGGCCGGGATCGTGCTGGTGAACCCGTCCGTGATGACGCTGCGCAAGGACGCCAAGTACCTGCTGCCGGTGCTGCGCTTCGTGCTGCCGTCGTACCCGGGGATCATCGGCGACATCGCCAAGCCGGGCGTCGTCGAGCCGGGATACAGCCGGATCCCCGTGAAGGCGATGTACTCGCTCTCGCGGGCCTGGAAGGACGTCAGCGCCCACCTTCCGGCGGTGACCGCGCCGGTGCTGCTGCTGCATTCCAGGGTCGACCACGTGGTCGAGCCGGAGAACTCACGATCGTCCTCGACGGCGTCTCGTCGACGGACGTCACCGAGATCTTGCTGGAGAACAGCTATCACGTCGCGACAATGGACAACGACGCCGAGGTGATCTTCACCCGGTCCGCGGAGTTCATCGCCAAGGTCACCGCGGGGCTGCCGTGACCGTGACCCCCGAGCCCGATCCCCGCGAGCCGGACCCGCGGGAGGACGACGGCGCGCAGCCCGGCGTGTCCGACCCGACCGACGCCGAGATCGACGCCCGGTTCGCGGCGATGGTCTCCGGCCTGGGCACGATGAACTGGAGCGCGCCAGGGACCGAGCACGGGACCGAGTTCTCGGGCGAGAACCCGCAGGCGCCGGCGTCGCCGGCCGCCCGCGAGTCCGCCGAGGAGCGCGCCCGGCGCCGCGACCTGCGGCGCGCGGAACGCGCCGAGGAGCTGGCGGCGTTTCAGGCGGAACAGGCCGCGATCGAGGCCGAGCACGAGGCGGACGACGCGCACTTCACCCCGCCGGACCCGCCGCCCATCCCGCGGCCCAGGCGCCGCACGGTCGCGGCGCTGCTGCTGCTAGCGGCCGGCGTGCTGCTGGTCGTCCGGCCCGGCCTGCTCTCGGTCAGCCCCGACCTCGTGCTGGTGATCGCGCTGCTGCTGATCCTGAGCGGCGCCGGACTGCTGGTGGCGGGGCTGCGGCGGCGGCGCGGCAAGCCGGGCGACGCCGACGGCTGGGACGACGGCGCGGAGGTCTAGCGAACCTGTGCCGCCAGCAGGGCGGCGCCGATGATGCCCGCGCGGTCGCCGAACCGCGCGAGCTCGACCCGCGGCACCGGCCGATGTCCCGCTCCGGTGATCTGGCCGGCGAACTCCGAGACGGCAAGCGGGAGGAACATCCCGGCAGCGGCGGACACTCCCCCGCCGACCACGATCACCTCGGGGTCGAGCACGTCGGTGACGAGTGACAGGCCCATGGCCAGCCAGTCGCCCAGGTCGTCCATCGCCGCCAGCGCCGCCGGGTCCTTCTCCGTGGCCGCGATCGTCACCATGGTCCCGGTGATCGCGGCCGGGTCGTCGCCGCACAGCCGGCGCAGCGCCGGCGCGTCCATCTGCGCCATCATCGCGCGCGCGGTCTCCGCGAGAGCCGTTCCCGAGCAATACCTCTCCCAGCAGCCACGCTTGCCGCACGGGCACGGGCGGCCGCCGGGTACCACCGTCAGATGACCCAGTTCGGGCGCGACACCGTGGGCGCCGCGGTAGATCTCGCCGTCGATGACGAGGCCGGCGCCGATCCCGGTGCCGAGCGCGATGAGCAGCGCGATCCCGGCGCCCGCCGCCGCGCCGCGCTGGTACTCGGCCCAGACGGCCGAGTTCACGTCGTGGTCCATCACCACCGGCAGGTGCACCCGTTCGGCGAGCCGCTCGGGCACCGGCGCGTCCCGCCAGGCCAGGTGCGGCGCGAACATCACCCGCTGCCGGTCCGAGCTGACGAAGCCGGCGACCGCCAGCCCGACAGCCGAGACCGGTTCGGTGGCAGCCATCTTCGCGATCAGCGTGACCAGCAGGTCCTCGGTGTCCTGCTCGGTGCCCGGAGTCCGGTCGCGCACCGACGCCAGCACCGCACCCTCGCCGTCGATGACCGCGGCGCGCACGGACGTGCCGCCGATGTCGATGCCAATCGTGGGCATCACCGGATGTCGATCCGCTCGAAAGCACCCGGCCTCGCCGCCCGCGGGGACGCCCGGTCCGGCTGCGCCTGAGACCCGTTCGGGACCGACATCGCCGGCGCCGCAGCCGGTTCCGGCGCGGACGAAGCGCCGCCGGCCGGGCCGTCCGGCTCGGGCAGCATCGAGCGCAGCCCGCGGACGACCAGCAGGGCCCCGTCGACGAAGCGGGCGGCCGTCTCGGGCCGCTCGCCGCGGATCACGGCGAGGAACCGGCACAGCGGGCAGGCGGTGCACGCCGCGCCGGGCACGGTGCCGCACTCCGGGCAGCGGGCGGCGGCGTGCGCGGCCCCACCGTCGGCGGGGTCCGCGGCATCCGGGCGCAGCGTGGTGAGCCGGTCGACGACCGCGTCCAGCAGCAGGGCGGCCTCGGTCGCCAGCGTGCCCGCGGCCGGTTGCTCCCCGGTCATCCGGCGTCCACCAGGCGCAGCCCGGCCGGCCAGAGCTGCGGGTCGGCCACGAAATCGACGACCAGGCAGCCGCTCTCGAAGCGGGCGCCGGAGGTGGAGCAGCGCTTGAGCACGGCCGGCAGGGCGATGCGGCGGCGCACGTCGCCGACCGTGACCACCAGGTCGTCGCCGGACCGGGACAGCGCGAGCTCGCCGCGGTCGACCAGCGGCAGCGGGAGCGTGAGGCGGTACTGGCCGTCCCCGCCCTCGACCGTGATCGCGGGCGCGCCGGCCGGCCGTTCCAGCGGGTCGGCCGCACCGAACATGGACGTCGCCAACTCGGCCAGCATCTCCAGCCCGATCGGTTCGAACGGCGCCATCGGGACGGAGCGGATCACCAGCCCGTCGAACGACTCGCGCACCTGGGTCATCGCCTCGCGCTGCGCCTCCCGGTGGCGGCGCAGGAACTCCCCGCCCGCGTTCTGCGGGATCACCCGGTTCACGATCGCGGCCTCGACGCCGAAGCCGTGCAGCGTCAGCGCGGTGTACAGGCGGCGCGCCTCCGCGACCACCACCCGCTCCGGGGTCAGCACGAGCCGCACGCCGGTGATGTCCGGATCCGCCAACAACTCTCGCGCCGCCATCAGCTCGGCGAGCAGCTCCCCCACGGCGTCCCGCACGGCGGCGTTCGGCAGCGTGCCGGGCAGCCCGGTGAGCGACGCGGCGATGCTGCGCAGCACCCGCTGCGGCGCACCCATGAGGCGCTGCGCGTAGAACCCGATCGTCTCCGGCAGCGCCAGGAGCCGCAGGGTGTCCCCGGTCGGGGCGCAGTCGACGACGATCACGTCGAACTCGCCCGACGCGGCCAGCCGGCGCAGCTCCAGCAACGCCACGATCTCGTCGGCGCCGGGCAGCACGGTCAGCTCCTCGGCCTGCACCTCGGCCATCCCGCGCGCGGCCAGCACGCCGACCAGGTAGCCACGGATCTGCGCCCAGTTCTGCTCGAACCGTCCCCTGGTGTCGATCTGCGCGACCGAGAGCTGCGGAAAGCCATCGACCGGGACCGGATCGCCGGTGACGGGCATGCCGAGCACATCGCCCACGGAGTGCGCGGGATCGGTGGACACCAGCAGGGTTCGGGCGCTGCGGTCGGGAGCGCCCACCCGCTCGCCGCCGGCACAGGCGAGCGCGGTCGCGGCAGAGATGGTCGTCTTGCCGACGCCGCCCTTGCCGGTGTGCAGGGCGATCCTCGGACGATGCGCTCGCCGAGGCTCGCTCATCCGGCCTCGACCCTCTTGCGCAACTCCTTGAGAGCCGTGTCCATGATGGCCTTCTCGGCCCGGCGGCGGAGCACGCCGATCATCGGCACGGCGAGATCGACGGCGAGCGAGTAGGTCACCTCGGTGCCCGAGCCGGTCGGCTTGAGCACGTACGAGCCCTGCTGCGCCTTCTGCAGCTGCGCGGCGACCAGCGTCCAGGACACCGACAGGCCGTCGCCGGCCCACGTGTACGCGAGCTCGTAGGTGTCCTTCAGCAGCCCCGCGTCCATGGTGAACTTGACCTGGGAGGCCCGGTCCCCGGTTCCGGGGTCGGTGATCTCGACATCCTTGACCGCGCCCACCCACTGCGGGTACGCGTCGAAATCGGCGATCACATCCATGATCGTGGCGGGATCGGCAGCCATGGTCAGCGACTGCGTGGAGGGGGTGGCCATGCGGGAAAGGCTACCCAGGTCGCAGGGCGTCGGCTGCGCACCACCCGCCCGTCACGGCAGGGTGATCTCGAACGCGCGCGGGTGGCGCTGGAAGTGCCCGACGTTGACGCACTCGGTGCGGCCGCGGCGGACGCGGGAGCTGATCGGCTGGTGCACGTGCCCGAACACCGCCCAGCGGGGCTGGTGGGCGTCGACGGCCTCGAGCAGGCCGGGACCGTACATCTCCATCCGGGCCGGCACGGTGTCGTAGCGCAGCAGCCCGATCCGCGGCGGGATGTGCGAGCACAGCACGTCCACCGGGCCGAGGGCGGCCACGGTGCGCTCGTACTCGTCGGCGGGGCGCACGAGCGGCTGCCACACCCCGTCCGGCGCCCGCAGCGCCACCCCCGGCCGGCTGGACCCGCCCGCCACGAAGCCGAGGCGGCGGCCGGCCACCTCGACCACGTCGCCGTCCAGGTACGGCAGGGCAGCGCCGGCCACGTCGTTCCAGATGGCGGCCACGTCGACGTTGCCCAGGGTGAGCAGCGCGTCGGGACCGACGGCGTCGAGGACCTCGCGGTAGCGAGCGGAGACGACGTCGGTCAGCGTGCCCAGCGGATCGGGCGTGCTGTCCCAGAGGCCGCGGTTGAACTCGCGCAGGCCGTAGAAGTCGCCCGCGGTGCGGAGCGCGGTGAACTGCCGGACCCGGCGCTCGCCGAACACCCTGCCCAGGATCCCCGCGGACGGGTCGTGGTAGTCCACGTAATCCAGAAGGTCGCCGAGGACGACGAGCTGCTCGGCCTCCCGCGCGACCGCCGCGAGCGCGTCGATGTTCCCGTGTATGTCCGACACGAACGACAGGCGCACACCGGCCACCGTAGTGACGTCCCGCGGCCGGACCCGGCACGCGGGTCGGGCGGGTCAGCGGTTGACGGCGTGACCCGTGGCGCTGGGGCCGGCGGCGTCGAGCGGGACCACCTTGATGGGCACGCCCGGCATGGAGGCGTGCACCACGAGGCCGTCGCCGACGTACATGCCGACGTGGCTGACCGGGGAGTAATAGGTCACGAGGTCCCCGGGCTGCAGCTCGGCCAGCGGGATCTCCCGCAGCCCGGCCTGCGCGCCGCTGTTCCGCGGGATCTCGATGCCGGCCTGCCGCCACGACCACTGCATGAGGCTGGAGCAGTCGAACTGGTCGGGTCCCTCGGCCGCCCACACGTACGGCAGACCCTGCCGGCTCAGCGCGGCGGCGACCGCGATGCCCGCCTCGACGCTGGGCGCCTGCGTGGCTGCCCACACGGTGAACTCCGGCCCGGTGGTCGCCGGCGGCGGATCGCCGATCAGCCCGGCCCGGCTGCGCTGCGCGGCCTGCTCGGCCTGCCTGGCCTGCGCCGCGGCCGACACGTTCGCGGCCTCGACGTCGGTGACCGCGGCGGCGCGGTCGGCGGCGGACAGCTGCGCGTACGCGAGCTGGTACCCGGCGATCTCCGCGTCCAGCTGCGCCTTGCCGGTGTCGAGGTCCGCCCTGGCCTGCACGGCGGCCGCGGTGGCCTCGTCGGCGGCCGTCTTGGCGGCCCCGGCGGCGAGCTCCTGCTCGGCGGCGGCGGCGCGGGCGGTGTCCGCGGCGCTGCGCGCGTCCAGGGCCCCGCGCAGGGTGTTCTGCTGGTCCTCCGCCACCCGGCTCAGCGACGTCGCCTGGTCGAGGTAGTCCTCGGGAGACGCCGCGGTCAGCAGCACGGACAGCTCGGACAGCCGGGCGCCGCGGAAGCTCGCGTTCGCGAAGGTGTTCAGCTTGTCCTGGTATGACGCGACGACCGCGTCCGCCGCGGCGACCTTCTGCGCCTCCGCCGCGGTCGCGGCCTCGGCGGCCAGCACCTCGGCCGCGCGCTGGTCGGCGGTGGCGCGCGCGGCGGCGACCACGGCCTCCGCGCCCAGGACCTGCTCGTGGTAGGCCTCGGAGCGGCGCGCGGCGTCGATCCACGCCTGCTTGGCCGCGTCCGCGGTGGCGGGCGCGGCGGCCGGCTCGGCGACCGCGGGCGGCGCCGCGGCGGGATCGGCCGCGGCGGGCAGGACGGGCAGGAGCGCGAAGCCGACGAGGGATGCGGTCAGCACGGCGCCAGCGGCGAGCCGGGGTCTGTGGCGGAAGCGGTTCGCGGGCGCGCGGTAGCCGCGCACGTCGGTGGTCACGGTGGGGCGCACCCTTCATGTCATCCTCGGCCGCCTACCGGGTTAGCTGACGGATTCGGGCCAGGACGTAGCCCTACCGCGCTCGCCAGCGCCCGAAAGCGCCCGCGCTGCCGCGGATTCACCCCAGTGGAACCTGGTTCCCCGGTCCGGTGTCCGGCTGTGGATCGTCATGTGACGATCCACGAATCGACGGTCATCGGTTCGGCGGTGACCCATGGGACGCCCGACTGGCGGCCCCTCTCGAAGGTCTCATTCAGGTTACGAGACGGCAACGAAACGTTGCAACTTCAAGCTCACACGCTGTGAGCGACCTCACCCGATCGGGCCGCATCCCGCCCCGCCAGCAGCTCACCCAAACGAGTGGCGGATTCGTCCCAGTTCCACCTGGTTTTCACCAATTCACGTCCGGCCATCCCCCACGCGCGCGCCCGATCGGGCGTCGCGAGGAATCCGACGACCGCGTCGGCGACCTGCGCCACGTCACGCCCGTCGACGACCACGCCGGTGCGGCCGTCGTCGACTGTCTCGGGCGCGCCGCCCGAGCGTCCGGCGATCACCGGCAGGCCGGACGCCGCCGCCTCCAGGAACACGATGCCCAGGCCCTCCACGTCGAGCCCGGCTCCGCGCGTGCGGCACGGCATGGCGAACACGTCGCCGGCCGCGTAGTAGGCCGGAAGATCCGACCAGGCAACGGATCCCACGAAACTCACGCGGTCGTCGACGCAGAGCCGCGCGGCGAGCCGGCGCAGCCCGGCCTGGTCGGGACCGTCGCCGACGACCAGCATCCGCACGGCCGGCACGGCGGCCGCGATGCTGGGCAGCGCCCGGATCAGCCGGTCCTGCCCCTTGCGCCGGACGAGCCGGGACACGCAGAGCACCAGCGGCGCGTCGCCGATCCCGTGCCGGGCGCGTACGGTCCGCCGCGCGTGCTCGTCCGGATGGAACACCGTGGTGTCGACGCCGGGCGGCAGGTACTCCAGCGCGGCCAGCGGGCCCATCGCTGCGGCGATCCGCCGCCGGGCGTACCTGCTGACGAACGTGACGACGTCGTTGACGGCGCCGATGTGCCGCAGCGCGCGCCGCGCGCCCGGCACCATCGACCAGCCCACCTCGTGCCCGTGCGCGCTGGCCACCGTCCGGCGAACGCCGGCGTGTCGCAGGCCGGGCGACATGAGCGCGAGCGGCGCCGCCGCGCCGAACCAGACGGCCTCGATCCGGTGGTCGCGGATCAGCTCGGCCGTGCGGGCGCGCACGCCCGGGTCGGGCACCATCCAGCCACCGGGGTTCCGGAACACCGGAAACCGCTGCGCGGCGTCGAATTCCGCGTCGCCCGGCCAGCTGGGGGCGTAGACGACGAGGTCCTGCGCCGGCAGCCGTTCGGCGAGAGCCAGGACATAGGACTGGATGCCGCCGGTGCGCGGCGGAAAGTCGTTGGTGAGCAGCAGCGTTCGCCGCACGGGCGCCGGACCGACCCTTCTCCTCAGTCGACCACGCCCCGGGCGGATTCACCCGGGGCGTCGTCGAGAGTATGGGTCAGCCTGTCACGCGGTGCCCGACGGGGTTCGGGCCGCCACCGCTGACGCTGGTGATGTACACCGGCTTCGACGGCGTCGAGGCGTGGATGATCTGCCCGCCGCCGATGTACATGGCCACGTGGCTCACCGGCGAGTAGTAGGTGACGAGGTCACCCGGTTGCAACTGGCTGAGCGGGACGACCGGCAGGCCGGACTGGCCGCTCGACGTGCGCGGGATGCTCACGCCCGCCTGCTTCCACGCCCACGAGGTCAGGCCGGAGCAGTCGAACGAGTTCGGCCCGGCGGCGCCGTAGACGTAGGGGGCACCCTGCTTGCTCAGCGCGGCCGCGACGGCGACGGAGGCCGCGCCGCTGCCCGAGGGGGCGGCGACGGGCTCAGGCTTCGGCGCCTGAGTGGCCTGCGAGGCGGGCGCGGGGGCCTGTGCCGCCTGCTCGTTGGGGGCGGCATCGGTGCGGGTCCGCGACCGGTTCGCGGCGGCGGGCGCCTCGGCCGGCGCCGCCTGCGCGGCTGCCTCCTCCGACGCGGCCGCGGCCGCGGCGGCCTGCGCCTCGAGCTCCGCCTCGCGTGCCGCGATCGCCGCCTGCCGCTCCTGCTCGGAGAGGGTGTCGTAGAGGGCCTTGTACCGGGCGGCCTCGGCGTCCAGGTCCGCCTTGCGTGCGGTGACGTCGGCCGCGGCCTCATCGGCGGCGGCCTTCGCGGCGTCGGCCTGCGTCTTCGCGGCCTCGGCGGCGGCCTGGGCCGCCTGCGCGTTGGCCTGGGCCGTGGCGGCCTCGGCCTTGGCGGCGAGCGCCGCGTCGAGGGTCTGCCGGGTGTCGGCGGCGACGCGGTCGAGCGAGGTGACCTGGTCGAGGAAATCGTCCGCCGAGTCGGCGGTCAGCATGACGCTGAACGAGCTCAGCCGGGCGCCGCGGAAGCTGGCGTTGGCGAACGCGTTCACCTTGTCCTGGAAGCTCGCGGCGGTGGCGTCCGCGGCGACGGCCGCGGCAGCGGCCGCGGTGGCCGCGTCGCGGGACCGGATCACCTCGTCGCCCGCGGCGGTGGCCTGCGTCGCGGCCGCGGCGGCGGTCTCCTGCGCGACGAGGACCTGCTCGTTGAGCGCCCCTGCCCGCTGGGTGCTCTCGACCCAGGCCTGCTGGGCCTCGGACGAGGTGGTCGGATCGGTCGGGTCCGCGGTCGCCGGCATGGCCGCCAGCAGGCTCAGGCCGAGCGCTGCGATGGTGCCGGCGAGGACGGAACGGGTGCGCCAGTGCGCGCGCCGACCGGTAGGACGAAGTTCAGAATCCTGCGACAGCACGGCAGGCATACCCTTCCTCGCGGCCGCCTACCGAGTTAGCTGACGGATTCGGGCCAGGAAGTAGCCCTACCCCTGGTGCTCGCCGCGACGGCGCTCACCCGGGGATTCACCCCAACAACAAACGTGGTTCCCCGGCTCGACGCTTTCGATCACGTCGATTCGGCGGTGACCCTGCGGACCTCCGTGGTGGCGGCCCCGACTCAAGGTCTCGGTCAGGTTACGAGACGGATAAGGGTTCGTCCAGCCGAGGTACGAATGTTGTGGGAATCTCCCGGTGTTAGTGCCATCACATCCGCGCAACCGCGCCCTGACCTGCATAAATGCCGGCAAATGGGCGGTCACGATGAGCTACCGGCCGTCACCTGTTCGTGACCGGCCGTGATTGCACCCGCATGGATCCTGCATGGATCGCCCGCGGGCGACGGCTGCTGACACGATCCAGCGGGGGCTACCCGGCCTCGCGGCGGCGCAGCGGGAGCGACGGTACCAAACGCAGCGGGGGTACCAGACCCGAATCGGCGAGCGCACCGAGTGCGGCGCGCTCCGTCTCGTCCCATTCCACCCCGTCGGGCGGCGCGCCGAGCAGGACGGTGACCACACACCCGCTGCACGCGGCGCCCCGCACCGCGCAGTGATCGCAATCGACGTGCACGCGAACCGGTCCCTCCGGTCGGACCGGGCGGCGCCGTGGCGCCGGCCGATCGATCGTCGCCGGCGTGGCACCGGCGCGGGCGGCATCGGAGCCGACCATGCTGCGGACGCTACGGACGGGCACCGACAGCCCCGTCCGATCACCCGCCGAGCACGCCCAGGAGGGCGGCGGCGGGCGCCGTGCGGGCGCCGTGCCGGCCGACCGAGTCGACGACCTCGCGGTCCGAGCTCACCACCACCACGACCCGGCCGCTCGGCTCGGCCGCCACCAGGTCGCGGATCACGTCGTCGGCCTGCACGCCGGGCGGGGAGAACAGCACCCGGATGCCGCGCCCCGGCGGACGGGCGGTGGCCACCGCGGCACCGTCGAACACCACGGTCGACTCGAGAGACACCCGGGCGGACAGCGCCGCCAGCGCGCGGATCAGCCGGTCCCGCTGGTCGGTCAGGCTGAGGCCGGGGTAGCCGGTCTTGGTCACGTTGTAGCCGTCCACGATCAGGTGGGCGCGGGGCAGGCCGAGCCAGGCGAGCAGCCGCGCAGGGTCGCTCGTGCGCTCGGCGCCGGCCACCGGCCCGGCCAGCCGCTCCGCGACCTCGTCGGCGGGGTCCTGACCGCCGCCGATCAGGTCCCACTCGCGGCGCAGCCCCGCCGCGGCGCCCTCCAGCGCGCCGAGCAACAGCTCCAGCCGGCGGTCCGATCGCGCACGGTGGGCGCCGGCGGACCGGCGCAGCTCCTGGATCGTCTGCGCCGCGGCCTCCGCGCGCGCGACCGAGGCCTCGGCGGTCCGCTGCCAGCCCGCCGCCGACGCGGTCGCGGCGTCCCGTTCCGCGCGCAGCTCCGCCGCCTCCGCGGCCGCCGCCCGCGCCTCCGCCGCCGCCCGATCCTGCTCGGCCCGGAGCCGAGAACCCTGGTCCCGCAACCGCTGCCGGAGGCGGTCCGCGTCCTGCCGGTCGGGCTCGGACCGCGCGTCCGAGCCGGCCAGGTCGGCGACCACCCTGGCCAGCTGATCGGTCAGCCGGGTCACCGTCTGCTCGAGGTCGGCGATGCGCGCGCGGAGCTGTCCCTCCTCGGCGCCGGCCGCGGCCGCGGCCACCAGGTCAGCGGCGTCCGGCAGTCGGAGCAGTACCGCCCGCGCCGCGGCGCCCACCGCGTCCGTGGCCGTGGCCGGTGCGCGGTCGGCGACCTGGCCTGCGAGCACCCGGAAGCCGGTGTCGCTCTCCAACTGGCGGGTGAGCACCGCGGCGCCCATCCGTGCCCGCTTGGCCGGCGCGAACCGCGCGACCCCGCGCAGCGCCACGGGCACCTCGGCGGCCGGCAGGTCGCCGACGGCGGTGGCGGCCCAGCCCAGGATCCGCTGCCGGATCGGGTCGGGCAGCCCGTCGATCGGGATCGCCGCCGGCGCCGGGTCGGCAGCCTGCGTCATGGCCTGCCTCCCCTCGCCGAGCGCGTGCCGTCATCCTGCCGGACCGGGCGGCCCGACCCGCCCGCGCGTCGTTCGCGGGCGGTGTCGGACATCCGTTCTAACGTTCGGATCATGTCCCTGACGTTGGACGGCGCTCCCCCGTCGGCCGGCGCGACCGTGCTGCACCGGGTGCTGCGCACGCCGCTGGCCGACAACGGTCAGCGCAGCTTCGACGAGCTCGGCGAGCCGCTGCGGGAGGTCACGTTCGTGGTGGTCGACCTCGAGACCACCGGCGGATCGGCGCAGACCGAGGCCATCACCGAGATCGGCGCGGTCAAGGTGCGCGGCGGCGAGGTGCTCGGCGAGTTCGCCACGCTGGTCGACCCGGGCCGGTCCATCCCGCCGCAGATCACCATGCTCACCGGCATCACCGACACCGATGGTGATGAACGCCCCGCGCATCGTCGCCGTGCTGCCCGCCTTCCTGGAGTTCATCCGCGGCACCGTGCTGGTCGCGCACAACGCCGGGTTCGACGTCGGCTTCCTGAAGGCGGCCTGCGCGCCGGCTCGGCCTGCCCTGGCCGCGGCCGGCCGTGGTGGACACCGTGCAGCTGGCCCGCAGGGTGCTGACCCGCGAGGAGGCACCCAGCGTGCGGCTCGGCGCGCTGGCCCCGCTGCTCGGCTCGCGGGTGGCGCCCGACCACCGGGCGCTCACCGACGCCAGGGCCACCGTCGACGTGCTGCACGCGCTGTTCGAGCGCTCGGCTCGCTCGGCGTGCAGAGCCTGGCCGAGTTGCGCCACGTGGCAAGGGACGTCGCGCCGGCCCGGCGGCGCAAGCGGCACCTGGCCGACCGGGTGCCCGCCGCGCCGGGCGTCTATCTGTTCCGCGGGCCGGGCAACGAGGTGCTGTACGTCGGCACGTCGCGCAACCTGCGCCAGCGGGTGCGCTCCTATTTCTCCGCGTCCGAGACCCGCGGCCGGATCAAGCACATGGTGCACGCTGGCCGAGCGCGTCGACCACGTGGAGTGCGCGCACGCGCTGGAGGCGCAGGTGCGCGAGCAGCGGCTGATCGCCGCGCACCAGCCGCCGTACAACCGCCGATCCCGGGCGCCGGCCAAGGTCGTCTGGGTCGTCCTCACCGACGAGGCCTTTCCGCGGCTGAGCATCGTCAAGAAGGCGCCGGAGCGCACGGCCGCGTGCCTCGGTCCGTTCACGACCAGGGTCGCCGCGCAGACCGCCGTGGAGGCCATCCAGGACGCCGTGCCGGTGCGGCGCTGCTCGATCCGGATCCGCCGGGTGAACCCGGACGGCACCCCGTGCGCGCTCGCCGAACTCGGCCGGTGCGGCGCGCCGTGCGCCGGCGCGGAGGACGTCCAGAGCTACGCGCGAGCACGTCACCCGGATCGCCGAGCTCGTCGACGGCCGGTCGGACGAGCTGCTCGGCCGTCCTGCGCGAGCGGCTGCCGACACTGTCCCGGCAGGGCCGGTTCGACCAGGCCGCGATCGTCCGCGACCGACTTTCCGTCCTCGCGGAGGCGGTCGACCGCCGGCAGCGGCTGGGCGCGTTGGCGGCGATCGAGGAGCTGGTGGCGGCGCGGCCGGACGGGCAGGGCGGCTGGGAGCTGGCGGTCATCCGCTACGGCCGGTTCGCCGCGGGCGGCCGGGCGCCGCGCGGGGTCGACCCGATGCCGGTGGTCGAGCTGCTGGTCGCGTCCGCCGAGACGGTGCTGCCCGGGCCGGGCGCCGCTGCCCGGCGGGTCGGCCGAGGAGGCGCCACGCTGCTGCGCTGGGTGGAGACGCCCGGCAGCCGGCTGGTGCGCATCCCCGGCCGTGGTGCAGCCCGGTCGGCGCCGCCGGGCGCTGGCGGCCGTTCATGCGCGCCGTGGATGTGGCGCACGGTCTAGCATCTGGCCCATGGTGACCGCAATCGTGCTCATCGACGTGGAGGCCGACCAGATCACCGAGGCCGCCCAGCAGATCGCCGATCTGCCCGGCGTCGATCAGGTCTACTCCTGCGCCGGCGACGTCGATCTGGTCGCGATCACCCACGTCGCCGACCACGAGGCGATCGCCGACCTGGTGCCCGGCCACATCTCCAAGGTGCCCGGCGTGCTGCGCACCGTCACCCACATCGCCTTCCGCGAGCTACTCGCAGCGCGACACCGACGACGCCTTCTCGATCGGCATGCAGTCCTGACGGACCCGGGCTTCCCGACCGACCGGGTCAGCCGGCCGGGGCGAGCCGCCCGCTGAGCGCCGCCCAGCGCTCGAGCGTCCGCGCGCCGCCCCGGAATCCAGCGCCGCGGACGCGCGCGCCACGGCCGGCTCGAGATCGGCGAGCAGGTCGCCGGTCAGCCCGGCGTGGGCGGCCAGCGCAGCCGCGGCGTTGAGCACCACGGCGTCCCGCACCGGCCCCGGCTCGCCCGGCGAACACGCGCCGCGCGGCGGCCACGTTGTCCGCGACCTCGCCGCCGCGCAGGTCCTCGGGACGGGCCGCGGGGATGCCGAGCTCCTGCGGGTCGAGCGTGGCCTCGGTGACCGCGCCGTCGCGCACCTGCCAGACCGTCGAGGTCGTGGTCGTGGTCAGCTCGTCGAGCCCGTCGTCGCCGCGGAACAGCAGCACGTCGGAGCCGCGGTCCGCGAAGACCCTGGCCATCACGGGCGCCATCCGCGGGTTGCCGCAGCCGATCGCGCCGGCGGCCGGCTGCGCCGGGTTGGTCAGCGGGCCGAGGAAGTTGAAGACCGTCGGAATGCCCAGTTCCCGGCGCGGCCCGGCCGGTGCCGGAACGACGGGTGGTAGACCGGCGCGAAGCAGAAGCCGATGCCGACCTCGGCGACGCGTCGCGCCACCGCGTCCGCGGGCAGCGAGATCGCCACGCCGAGACCCTCCAGCAGGTCGGCGGCACCGCACTTGCTGGACGCCGCCCGGTTGCCGTGCTTGACGACGGGCGCTCCGGCGGCGGCGATCACGATCGCGGCCATCGTCGAGATGTTCACGGTGTTCGCCCGGTCGCCGCCGGTGCCCACGATGTCGACGGCGCGCACCGGGACCGTCACCCGCATCGCGTGGGCCAGCATGCCGGCGACCAGACCGCGCACCTCTGCGGCGGTCTCGCCCTTCGCCCGCAGCGCGACCGCGAATCCGGCGACCTGGGCCGGCGTCGCCTCGCCGGCCATGATCCGGTCCATCACCCAGGCGGTGTCGGCGGACGGCGAGGTGCTCACCCGGCGAGCAGGCGGGTCAGCAGCCCCGGCCACGTCGGCGCGGCCGCGGTCACCGCTGCTGCAGGGCACCGCGCTGCGGCCGCAGCACAGCGGCCAGCGATGCAGTCCGCGGCCGTCACCGGGTCGAGCGGGTGGACCAGGATCTCGTCCGCCCCCGCCCAGGTGGCCAGCCAGCGGTCGTCCGCGCGGCGGACCACGAGCACGACCGGCGGCACGACCGTCGCCTCCTGATGGATCTGCCGGCTGATGCCGATGCCGCCCGTGGGCTGCGCCTCGCCGTCCAGGATCAGCACGTCGGCGACCTGGCCGTGGGTGGCCATCATCACCTCGTGACGGCGGCGCACTCCAGGTAGTCGACCCGGCCGACGTCCGGCGCGGGACGGCGGCCGATCGCCGTCATGATCCGCTCCCGGACCTCCGGGCGGTGGCTGTAGACCAGCAGCACCGGATTGCTCATGGGGCCGCTGATCGTCGTGCCGGGCGGCACCCGCACACGCCGGGCTCCGCGGGAACGGATCGGACAAGAACAACCAGATTCGACGCGGTCCGGTGGTCGCCCGCCGCGGCCGGCGGCACCCCCGGACCACGACGATGCTAGTGCTCGCCCGGGCGACCCCCGACGCATCGTCGGCGCGGACCACGCGACGCCGCATCGAAACGCCCGATTTCGATGCCGATTTCCGGCCGCTGACCTGCGGCGACGGGCATCCGCAGGCGACGCGACCCGCCCGAGCGCCGACCCGCAGGCGCATGATCGTCCCGCGGCAGTCCATAATCCATCTGTGACGACTGCGACCAGCCCGCCGGGCGCCTCCGCGATCAGCACCAGGATCCACACGCTGAACCGGCCGAACATGGTCAGCGTCGGCGTGATCGTGTGGCTGGCCAGCGAGCTGATGTTCTTCGCCGGGCTGTTCGGCATCTACTTCACGGTGCGGGCCGCAGACCGCGGGCGAGTGGCCGCCGGCGCCCACCGAGCTGGACATCGCCTACGCGCTGGTCTTCACGATCATCCTGGTGGCCTCGTCGTTCACCTGCCAGTTCGGGCGTGTTCGCCGCCGAGCGCGGCGACGTCTTCGCGCTGCGGCGCTGGTACCTGTTCAGCTTCGTGATCGGGCTGATCTTCGTGCTCGGCCAGGCGAACGAGTACTGCACGCTGGTCACCGAGCACGAGACGACGCTGTCGTCGTCCGCCTACGGCACCGTCTTCTACCTGACCACCGGTTTCCACGGCCTGCACGTGATCGGCGGGCTGGTCGCCTTCCTGCTGCTGGTTGGCGGACCAAGATCTCCAAGTTCACCCCGGCCCAGGCCACCAGCGCCATCGTCGTGTCCTACTACTGGCACTTCGTCGACATCGTCTGGATCGGACTGTTCGCCACGATCTACATCATCCGATGACCGCCTTCGCATCCGGTATTGATACAGCACCGCAGACAGCCGCACCGGCAGTCCTGCGGATCACGCCGTGCCCGCACCGGCCCGCCGCCGCTACCGAGTACGAGGTGTGCCGCATGAGTGTCGTCACCGCAAGCCGCCACCGACGGGGTCGTCGCGGCGCCGCCGCAGTCCAAGACGTTGCGCCGGATCACGCGGTGGCCTTGCCCTGCTGCTCGCCCTCACCGCGCTCGGCTTCGCGTACAGCGCGATCGCGCCCAAGGGCAGACGGCGGCCGCGGCGAACGTCGATGCGGCGCAGATCGCCGAGGGCGAGCAGATCTACCAGACGTCCTGCATCACCTGCCACGGCGCGAACCTGCAGGGCATCGAGGACCGCGGGCCCGTCGCTGGTCGGCGTCGGCCAGGCGGCCACCTACTTCCAGGTCTCCACCGGCCGCATGCCGGCCGTCGAGAACGCGCGCGCAGATGCCGCGCAAGGAGCCGTACTTCGACGCAGGCGCAGATCGACGCGCTCGGCGCGTTCATCCAGGCCAACGGCGGCGGCCCGGTGATCCCCGAGGGCGGCCTGCGCAACGACGCCGAAGATCGCCCGGGGCGGCGAGCTCTTCCGGCTGAACTGCGCCTCCTGCCACAACTTCACCGGCCAGGGCGGCGCGCTCTCCCAGGGCAAGTACGCCCCGAACCTCGACGAGGCCACGGACGCGCAGATCTACGGCGCGATGCTCAGCGGCCCGGAGAACATGCCCAAGTTCGGCGACGGCCAGCTGACGCCCGACGAGAAGGCGGCGATCATCACCTTCATCCAGAACAACAAGGCGACGATCGATCCGGGCGGGTACGCCGCCGGCGGCTTCGGCCCCGCGCCCGAGGGTCTGATCGCCTTCCTGGTCGGGATGGGCGCGATCGTTGCGGCGACGCTGTGGATGGGGTCGAGGAGCATGAGCGAGCCTCGGCGAGCGAATCATCGGCACTCGTGCCGGTCCGTCACGACGAACGAGTGAGGGACTGACGGCATGAGCGGCAACCCGAACCTCCAGGTCCCGGACGAGGCCGAACTGCCAAGGATGTCCCGGGAGGAACTCGGCCGCGCTCGGCATGGCGCTGGACGGCGTCGAACTGGCCGAGTACGGCGAGCGGTACGTCCCCGGCTCGCCGGCCGACAAGCGGGCCGAGCCGGTCAGGTCGCCAAGTGGTTCCTGCTCTCGGCGCTGGTCGCCGGCGTGTTCTTCGTCGTCTTCATCTGGTGGCCGCACGAGTGCGGTCCCGGCGTACTCGCCGGACCAGCTCGATGTACGCCCTGTACACCCCATCATCGGGTTGACCCTCGGGGCCACCATCCTGTTCTTCGGAGTCGGCTGTCGTCGCCTTGGCCAAGAAGGTGCTGCCGCACGAGGTCGCGGTGCAGCAGCGGCATATCGGCATGTCGGCCGAGGTCGATCGGCAGACGCTGGCCGCCCAGGTGCTGGACACCGGTGACAAGGCCGGGATCAAGCGCCGCGGGATGATCAAGGGTTCGCTGCTGCTGGCCGGCGGCGGGCTCGGCGATCGGCGGCGATCGTGCCGGTGCTCGGCGGGTTCATCAAGAACCCCTGGGCGGAGCGGGCGAACTCCCCGCTCTGGGTCACGCCGTGGGCGCCCGCTGGCCGACGGCACCAAGGTGCGGCTGGTCCAGATCGACGGCACCCCGGTGCGACCGGAGGACCTGGAGGCCGGCTCGATGGCCACCGTGTTCCCGGGCGTCCCCGGCGGCGCCAAGGCCTCCGACGCGGCCGTCATGTTGTTCCGGCTCCGGTCCGACATCGGTCGTCCGGATCCGGGACGGCCAGCAGGGCTTCCAGTTCGGCGACTACTACGCCTACTCGAAGATCTGCACCCACGTCGGATGCCCGGTCTCGCTGTACGAGCAGCAGACCGGCCGCGTGCTGTGCCCGTGCCACCAGTCGCAGTTCAACGTCAACGAAGGAGCGTTCCCGGTCTTCGGACCGGCCACCCGACCCCTGCCCCAGCTGCCGATCGAGCTGGACGACGAGGGCTACTTCGTGGCAAGGAGCGACTTCATCGAGGCCGTCGGTCCTGGGTTCTGGGAGAACGGCAAGTTCCCCGCGTGGTACTCCGAACCGAAGGAGGCAACGGATGAGTGAGCCTCGGCGAGCGAATCACGGCGCCGTGACCGCCGATGACCGGGGTGGCGGATGAGCCGCCTCACCACTCCCACGAAGGCGTCCGCCGGTCCGTCGATGCTGCAGAAGACGCTGGACGGCGCCGACCTCCGGTACCACGCTGCCCGGCCGCTGCGGACGCAGCTGAACAAGGTCTTCCCGAGCCACTGGTCGTTCATGCTGGGCGAGGCGGCGCTGTACTCGTTCATCGTGCTGCTGCTGTCGGGCGTGTACCTGACGCTGTTCTTCGACCCGTCGATGGCCGAGACCGTCTACCAGGGCGTGTACGAGAAGCTCCGCGGCGTGCCGATGTCGATGGCGTACGCGTCGACGCTGGACATCTCGTTCGAGGTCCGCGGCGGCCTGCTGATCCGGCAGATCCATCACTGGGCGGCGCTGATGTTCCTCTTCTCGATGATGCTGCACATGATGCGGGTCTTCTTCACCGGCGCATTCCGCAAGCCGCGCGAGCTGAACTGGATCCTCGGCGTGCTGCTGCTGGTGCTCGGCATGGCCGAGGGCTTCCTCGGCTACTCGCTGCCGGACGACCTGCTCTCCGGCACCGGCCTCCGCGCGGTCAGCGCGTTCCTGCTGTCCATCCCGGTGGTCGGCACCTGGACCCACTGGGCGCTGTTCGGCGGCGACTACCCGGGCGACATCATCATTCCGCGGTTCTACTCGCTGCACATCCTGCTGATCCCCGGCATCATCCTGGCGCTGATCGCCGTGCACGTCGCGCTGGTCTGGTTCCAGAAGCACACCCAGTTCGCCGGCCCGGGCCGACCGAGAACAACGTCATCGGCCTGCGCATCCTGCCCACCTTCGCGGCCAAGGGCGGCGGCTTCTTCGCCGTCGTCTTCGGCATCATCGCGATCATGGGCGGGGTGTTCCAGATCAACCCGATCTGGAACCTCGGCCCGTACAACCCGTCGCAGGTGTCGGCCGGCGTCCAGCCGGACTTCTACATGGGCTTCCTGGACGGCATGGTCCGAATATGGCCCAACTGGGAGATCCGGAACCTGTTCGGGCACTACATGGTTCCGGCCGTGTTCTTCCCGGCGATACTCGCGGCCACCGTCCTGATGATCCTGGTGATCGCCTATCCCTGGATCGAGAAGGCGTTCACCAAGGACAAGGCCATCCACAACCTCCTGCAGCGGCCGCGGGACGTCCCGGTCCGCACCGCGCTCGGCGTCGCGTTCATGACCTTCTACCTCGTCAACCTGATCAACGGCGCGAACGACCTGTTCGCCTTCAAGCTGGACATCTCGCTGAACGTGATGACCTGGGTCGGCCGGGTGCTGTCGATCCTCGGCCCGGTGATCGCCTACGTGGTCACCTACCGGCTCTGCCTGGGCCTGCAGCACTCCGACCGGGCGGTGCTGGAGCACGGCATCGAGACCGGCGTGATCAAGCGGCTGCCCAGCGGCGAGTTCATCGAGGTGCACCAGCCGCTCGGACCGGTCGACGACCACGGTCACCCGGTCCCGCTGGCCTACCAGGGCGCTGCCGTGCCCAAGCGGATGAACCAGCTGGGCTCCGCCGGCGTCGCGGTCCCGGGGATCGTCCGGCCGGCCGACGACGCGGGTCACATCTCCTACGACGACGAGCTGCACCCGCCGGAGATCGAGGCAGGCGGCCGGCACTAGCACCCTGTCCGCACCCGACCCCGCCGGCACCGGCGCGGCGGTGCGAGCCCACGGTCGGCACGCACCGCCGTGTCGTGCACCGCCAGGCGGCCCGGTGCAGTACGGCGCGGGCGGCGCAGCTGTTCCGGGACGCGGTCACGGGCTGATCCGGGTCGGCGATGGCGCACCGGCCGACGGACCGGGCGGCCAGTGCGTGGGCCGCCCGGGCGGTCAGTGCGTGGGCCGCCGGTGGTACTCGAAGAGCAGCCCGATGATGGTGTAGAAGAGGAACCCGGCCCCGATCACCATCAGCCACCACAGCAGGTACGCGGTGGCCACGGCGAACAGGGCGACCGACAACGCCATGAAGAACGGCCAGTACGAGCCGGGCGAGAAGAAGCCGACGTCGCCGGCGCCGTCGGCGACCTCGGCGTCGTCGTTGTCCTCCGGGCGGGCGTGCTCCAGCCGGCGCGACGTGAACAGCAGGAACGTGCCGATGATCAGCGTCAGCCCGGCGGACAGCGACAGGGCGACGATGCCGACCGGCTCGGTCGGCGCCAGGATCGCGTAGACGACCGCGGCGATCGCGAAGAACGCGGTCAGCCCGAGGAAGATCCACGTCTCGACGCGCAGGCCGCCGCGGGCCGCGATCGGCTGCTCGTTCTGGTCGGTGTCCGGTCGGGGTCGCCATCACGGTCCCTCTCCCGCCGGCGGTTCCGACGCCGTCTTCGCCTGACGGTTGGTGTCGAACGGATACGTCGTCGTCGCCTACGGCGTGCACAGCGCGCCGCAGCTCGGATCGTCCTGGCCCGTCGCGGTGAGCGCCTCCGCGGCCGTGTAGCCGGCGCCGGTCGCCGGGTTGACCTGCTGACGGTAGTCCAGGTAGGCGTCGTAGACGCCCTCGCGGCACGGACCCGCACCTCGAAGTTCATCTGCGAGTGGTACGTCCCGCAGAGCTCGGCGCAGCGGCCCACGAACGCGCCGGTCTCCTGGATGGTGTTCTGGAAGATGTTGTCGGTCTGGTTGGCTTCGGGTTCGGGAAGACGTCGCGCTTGAACAGGAAGTCGATGCGTCCAGAACGAGTGGATGACGTCCTTCGAGGGCAGCTCGTACTGGATCAGCTTGTTCGCGGGCAGCACCAGGATCGGCACCTCCTCGCTGTTGCCGACCGTGTGCACCTCGCCGCCGTCGGGCGCCGAGGTGCCCGGGTAGCCGAAGTCCCAGTTCCACTTGAACGCCGTGACGTTGACCGTCACCTCGGGGTTCGGCTGCTCCTCGAGCGCGAAGTCCTCGGTGGTGACCGTGAAGTAGAACAGCACGCCGACCATCAGGAACGGCACGGCCGTGTAGACCAGCTCGAGCGGGAGGTTCTCCTTGGTCTGCTTCGGGTAGAGCGGGCCGTTCTTCTTCTTGCGGTACACGAAGAACGCCCAGAACATCAGGCCCCACACGACGCCGCCGACGAGCAGGGCGGCGATGAAGGCGGCGGACCAGAAGTACTGCATCCGCTCCGCCTGCGGCGTGATGCCCTCCGGCCAGCCGAAGCGGGGCCAGTCGGCGAACGAGCAGCCGGACACCAGCAGGCCGGAGACCGCCAGCAGGCCGGCGAGGGCGAAACGCCGTACCGCACGGGACCGCGCCACGTGTGCCCTTCCTCTCCCGAAGAACCCGCCGCCCTCCCGGGCGCCGCACAACTCAGGTCGGAGATTACCCGGTGAGATCACGTTCCACCCGGCCGGGGACCCGCGCGTGGCGCGCCGCGCGGACCGCCGTGCCGATCTTCGTCCGGCCGACCGGAATACTGGGCCGGGTGTGCGGACTGATGGGCTTCCTCTCCACCGACGGGACCGCCGCCACGCGCGTGGACGGCATCGCCGCGGGCATGCGCTGCGCCCGCCACCGCGGCCCGGACGAGCAGGGCACCTGGGACGACGGCGACGTCGTGTTCGGCTTCAACCGGCTGTCGATCATCGACATCGAGCACTCGCACCAGCCGCTGCGCTGGGGGCCGCCGGAGGATCCGGACCGGTACGCGCTGGTGTTCAACGGCGAGATCTACAACTACCTCGAGCTGCGCGCCGAGCTGGCCGCCGAGCACGGCGCGGTCTTCGCCACCGAGGGCGACGGCGAGGCGATCGTCGCCGCCTACCACCACTGGGGGCAGCACGCGGTGGCCCGGCTCCGCGGCATGTTCGCGTTCCTGATCTGGGACACCGAGGAGCGGGTGCTGTTCGGCGCGCGCGACCCGTTCGGCATCAAGCCGCTGTTCGTGGCCGAGCTGCCCGACGGGGTGGCGTTCGCGTCCGAGGCCAAGGGCCTGCGCGAGCTCACCGGGCCGGCCACGGTCGACGAGGGCGCGCTCCAGCACTACCTGGTGCTGCAGTACGTGCCGGAGCCCGCGACGATGGACCCCGCCATCCGCCGGGTCGAGTCCGGCACCCATGTCACCGTCCGGCCGGGTCGGCCGGTGCGGGCCGAGCGCTACTTCCAGCCCGTGTTCGCCGGCCGGCCGGTCACCACCGACGAGCAGCGCAGCGAGCTGTACCAGCGGATCGCCGCGGTGATGGACGACTCGGTCGCCAAGCACATGCGCGCCGACGTCACGGTGGGCGCGTTCCTGTCCGGCGGCATCGACTCCACGGCCATCGCGGCCCTGGCCAAGCGCTACAACCCGGACCTGATGACCTTCACCACCGGGTTCGAGCGGGCGGGCTTCTCCGAGGTCGACGTCGCGGCCGAGTCTGCCGCCGCGATCGGCGTCCGGCACATCGTGCGGACGGTCACCGAGTCCGAACTGACGGAGACGCTGCCGCTGATCGTCTGGTACCTCGACGACCCGGTCGCGGACCCCGCGCTGGTGCCGCTGTACTTCGTCGCGAACGAGGCCCGCAAACACGTCAAGGTGGTGCTCTCCGGTGAGGGCGCCGACGAGCTGTTCGGCGGCTACAACATCTATCGCGAGCCGATGAGCCTGCGCCCGCTCACCTCGCTGCCCGGCGGCATGCGGCGCGGCCTGGCCGCGGTGGGACGCGCCCTGCCGCAGGGCTTCCGCGGCCAGGACATGCTGCGCCGCGGCGCGCTGGACCTGGAGGACCGGTACTACGGCAACGCCCGGATCTTCCGCGAGGAGCAGCTGACCGGGCTGCTGCACACCTATCACTCGGGCCGGTCGTTCCGGGACGTCACCGACCCGATCTACGCGCGGACCACCGAGGTCGACCCGATCTCCCGCATGCAGCACGTCGACCTGTTCACCTGGCTGCGCGGCGACATCCTGGTCAAGGCCGACAAGATGACGATGGCCAATTCGCTGGAGCTGCGGGTGCCGTTCCTGGACCCCGAGGTCTTCGAGGTGGCGCGGACGATCCCCGCCGACCAGAAGGTGACCAAGCAGACCACCAAGCTGGCGCTGCGCAGGGCCATGGAGCTCATCGTGCCGCCGCACGTGCTGCACCGGCGCAAGCTCGGCTTCCCGGTGCCGATCCGGCACTACCTGGCCGACGACTCCTACGACTGGGCGCGGTCGATCATCACGCAGGCGCAGACCGAGGAGTTCCTGGACCCCGCTGCGGTGCTGCGGCTGCTGGACGCGCACCGGGCCGGCGAGGCCGATCACTCCCGGCGGATCTGGACGGTGCTGGTGTTCCTGCTCTGGCACGGGATCTTCGTGACCGGGGCGATCTCGCCGACGATCCCCGAGCCGAGCTACCCGGTCCGCGTCTGAGGCCGGCGGCTACCAGGCGAGCGCGACCGCGATCTCGGCCGCGGCGTCCTCGCCGTATGCGTCGGCGAGCCGGACCCGCGCGACGTCCGTGTCCAGCGTGTACTCCTGGGTGCCGACCGTCTCCAGCGTCAGCGTGGCCATCAGGGACCCGAGCTGGGCGGACCGCTCCAGGCCGAGGGACCGCGCCCGCCCGGACAGGAAGCCCGCGCGGAACGCGTCGCCGACACCGGTCGGATCGGTCTTGGACTTCTCCGGCAGGGCGCCGATGGCCACCCGGCTGCCGTCGGCCGCGACGATCTCGACGCCCTTGGAGCCCAGCGTGGTGACCCGGTAGCCGACCGACGCGAGGATCTTCTCCGACGTCCAGCCGGTCTTGGACTGCAGCAGACCGAGCTCGTAGTCGTTCGTGAACAGCAGGCTGGCGCCGGTGATCAGGGAGGCCACTTGCGGGCCGTCCATCCTGGCCAGCTGCTGCGAAGGGTCCGCGGCGAACGGGTACCCGCGGTCGCGGCACTCCTCCGAGTGCCGGACCATGCCGTCCGGGTCGTCGGCCGAGATCACCACCAGGTCGAGACCGCCGTAGGCGCGCGCGATCGGCTCCAGCTCGATCTCCCTGGCCCGTGCCATCGCCCCCGCGTAGAACGAGGCGATCTGATTCATCTCGTTGTCGGTGGTGCATACGAACCGCGCGGTCTGCACGTCGTCGCAGCGGTGCACCCGCGTGCAGTCGACGCCGTGCCGCGTAAGCCAGGCGTCGTAGTCCCCGAAGTCCGCGCCGGCCGCGCCGACCAGTACCGGACGCAGGCCCAGCAGCGCCATCCCGAAGCAGATGTTGGGGGCGACCCCGCCGCGGCGCACCACCAGGTCGTCGACGAGGAACGACAGCGACACCCGGTGCAGCTGGTCGGGCAGGAGCGTGTCGACGAAGCGACCGGGGAAGTGCATCAGGTGGTCGGTGGCGATGGAACCGGCGACGGCGATCGGCACGGTGCTCTCCCGGATGACGGTTTGGTGCCCTGGCCCCAGCGGGGCCGACCCTAATCGATCAGGAGATGCTCAGCGAGCGGTCAGTGGAACGAGTCGCCGCAGGCGCAGGAGTTCTGCGCGTTGGGGTTGTCGATCGTGAAGCCCTGCTTCTCGATCGTGTCCACGAAGTCGATGGTCGCGCCGTCGAGGTAGGGCACGGACATCCGGTCGACAGCCAGCGAGATCCCGCCGAAATCGACGATCGCGTCGCCGTCGAGCGTGCGGTCGTCGAAGTACAGCTCGTACCGCAGCCCGGAGCAGCCGCCGGGCTGGACCGCGATGCGCAGCATCATGTCGACCGCGCCCTCGCGCTCGAGCAGGCTCTTGGCCTTCTCGGCCGCCGCGTCGCTGAGGACGACGCCGTGGGTGCGAGGGGTGGTGCCGGTCGCGGTGTCCGCAACAGTCATCGCGATCTCCCTGATAAGTCAGCTGGTCCGTACAGGAGTGTCGATCAGTACCGATGATGCCACGCTGGGTGCGCAATCCGGCACCCCGCGCCGATTCACGTGACCAACAACGCTCGGGGCCGCCCGCCTGATTCCCCGACTAGGCTCTCTGGGGTGAGTTTCCTGCGTCGCAAACCCGCGGATCAGACAGCGCCCGCCGTCGTCGAGGCACCCGCCGAGCCGGAACAGCCCGCGGTCGGTAAGGGCCGTCCGACACCGAAGCGGCGCGAGGCCGAGGGTCGCCGCGGGCCCGTTCCACCCCCGCCGAAGACCCAGCGCGAGGCGGTCAAGCGCGCCCGCACCCAGAGCAAGTCCATGACGAAGGACGAGCGGCGCGCCGCGGCCGCCGACCGCAGGGCGAAGATGGCCAAGGGCGACTACCTGCTCCCCCGCGACCGCGGCAAGGCCCGCGAGTTCGTGCGCGACCTGGTGGACGCCCGCCGGCACATCGCCGGCCTGCTGCTCCCGATGGCGGTGCTGTCCTTCGTCATCCTGCTGGTCCCGGTGCCGGTGCTGCAGGCCTACGGCCCGCTGGTGCTGCTCATCGCCATCATGGCGGCGATCATCGACTCGATCTTCTTCGGCCGGCAGCTGTCCCGGAAGGTGCGCGCCAAGTTCCCGAACGGCGACGACTCGGGGTTGTCGACGAAGGGCAGCGCGATCGGGTTCTACGCGTTCAACCGCGCCTGCCTGCCGCGCCGGTGGCGGGTGCCGAAGCCGCGGGTGAAGGTCGGGCAGCAGGTCGACTGACGCGATCGGCGGGACCATCGACGGGACCGGAGGAACGGTGCGGGATGACCTGGGGGCGGCGGCCACCGCGCAGGCGGATTCGATCGCGCGCCGGTTCTTCGGCCCGGACGGCCGACTGACGACGATCCCGGCGAAGCAGTCCCGGCAGCTCGCGCTCTACGACCTCATCGCGCAGCGCTTCACCCCCGGCGTCCGGTACACCGAGCTCGAGATCAACCGGGAGCTGATGCAGCTCTACGACGACTACGTCGCCCTGCGCCGCGGCCTCGTCGACTTCGGCATGCTGGACCGCGCCGACGGGCGGTACTGGCGCAGCGGCGGCACCGTCCCGCTACATCAGCCGCCCGCCCCGGCGCCGTCGCCGGCGATCTCCCCGCGGGGCGCGGCGCGGCGCGAGGCGATCCTCACCGCTGCGGCCGAGCTTTTCGCCGACAACGGTTACGCGGCAGTGGGTATGGACGACATCGGGGCCGCTGCGGGGGTGACCGGGCCGGCCATCTACCGGCACTTCGGATCCAAGGCCGAGGTGCTCACCGCCGTGTTCGACCGGATCATCGAGGCCGTCACCACGGAGCCGGCGGAACCCGAGCCCGGGGATCCCGCGAGCACGGCCGGGCCCGGCGCCGCGGTCGAGCCGGCGGACTACCTGGCCGCGGTCGTGATGGGGTACGCCGAGGTGGTGGCGAGCCGGCGGCGCCTGATGGCCGTGTTCATCCGCGAGGTGCACAACCTGCCGCCGGAGCACCGGGAGCGGCTGCGGCGCCGGCAGCGGGCGCTGGTCGGCCGCTGGCGCGGCCTGCTGGCGGACGCGCACCCGGAGTGGACGGCCGAGCGGGTCCGCACCGCGGTGCACGGCGCGTTCGGGCTGCTCAACACCGTGGGCACGTTCGACTCTCCGCTGTCCGACGCCGATCTCGCGCGGCAGCTGGCCGACCTCGCGTGCGGCGGGCTCGCGCTGCCCGCTACAGCGGCAGGTAGCGCTTGAGCTCGAGCGGCGTCACCTGGCGGCGGTAGCTCTCCCACTCGTCGCGCTTGTTGCGGAGGAAGAAGTCGAAGACGTGCTCGCCCAGGGCCTCGGCGACCAGCTCCGAGCCCTCCATCACGGCGAGCGCCGACTCCAGCGACGCGGGCAGCTTCTGGTAGCCCATCGCCCGCCGCTCGACCTCGGACAGCGACCAGACGTTGTCCTCCGCCGGCGCCGGGAGTTCGTACTCCTCGCGGATGCCGCGCAGCCCTGCGGCGATGACCACCGTGTACATGAGGTACGGGTTGCACGCGGAGTCCGGCAGCCGGAACTCCAGCCGCTGGCTCGACGACTTCCCGGGCGAGTAGTTGGGCACCCGCACCAGGGCGGACCGATTGGCCGTCCCCCAGGACGCGGTGGTCGGCGCCTCGTCGCCCACCACGAGCCGCTTGTAGGAGTTCACCCACTGGCACGACACTGCCGTGAGTTCGGGGGCGTGCCGCAGCACGCCGGCCAGGAACCGCTTGCCGGTGAGCGACAGCTGGTACTCGTCGTCGGGGTCGTGGAACGCGTTGTTCTCCCCGTCGAACAACGAGAAGTGGGTGTGCATGGCCGATCCCGGCTGATCGCCGAACGGCTTGGGCATGAAGGTGGCGCGCACGCCCTGCGTGAGCGCGACCTCCTTGACCACGTAGCGGAAGGACATGATGTTGTCCGCCATGGTCAGCGCGTCCGCGTAGCGCAGGTCGATCTCCTGCTGGCCCGGCGCGCCCTCGTGGTGCGAGAACTCGACCGAGATGCCCATCGACTCCAGGGTTTCGATCGCCCGCCGGCGGAAGTGCGGGGCGGCGTCGTGCGACGCCTGGTCGAAGAATCCGCCGCGGTCGGCCGGCTCGGGCACGGAGCCGTCGTCGGGCAGGTCGCGCAGCAGGAAGAACTCGATCTCCGGGTGCACGTAGCAGGTGAAGCCCATCGCGGCGGCCTCGCCCATCGCGCGGCGGAGCACGTGCCGGGGGTCAGCCCACGACGGCGATCCGTCGGGCATGGTGATGTCGCAGAACATCCGCGCCGAATAGACCTTGCCGCCGTCGGACTCCCACGGCAGCACCTGGAACGTCGACGGGTCGGGGCGGGCGACCATGTCGGACTCGAAGACCCGCGCGAAACCCTCGATCGCGGAGCCGTCGAAGCCGATGCCCTCGCTGAACGCCCCCTCGAGTTCTGCGGGCGCGACCGCCACCGACTTGAGATACCCGAGCACGTCCGTGAACCAGAGCCGGACGAACCGGATGTCACGCTCCTCGAGTGTCCGCAGGACGAACTGCTGCTGACGGTCCATGGCCGACACCTTATGTAGGTCGTGTTTCGCGGGCGTTGCCGGTGACGTACGCCGACACCGGAGTACCGGCCGGGGCGATGACGTACGGTAACCGGATGCCCTCTCCCGACGGTGCAAGGGGTTCCGCCCCCGGCGCCGAGATCGAGGCCGACCCCCCGCCCGGGCTCGAGGCGGTCCCCTGGGAGCCCCTGATCGGCGAGGACAGCGTGGAGTTCCGGGTGGCCGACCCCGCCGCCGAATTCGACGGCGTGCGGCTCGAGGTCGACTGGGTGCTGGACGCCGACCCCGAGTTCACCGCCGTGCCGGGCGGCTGGTCGCTCACCCTCCCGCGCCCGGCGGCGTGGCGCATCGAGTACCAGCTCACTCTGCGCCGCGGCGAGGACACCGTCTGGACGGTGGATCCGGGCAACCCGCTGCGGGTGCCGAACCCGTTCGGTGAGAAGTCCGAGGTGCGCTTTCCCGAGTACCGCGAACCACCCTGGCTGCTGGCCCATCCGTACGGGCCGGTGCGCGGCATCGACACCCCGGCGCTGCGCCTGGAACAGCCGGTGCCCGTGCATCTCTGGTCGCCCGAGGGGCTGCCGTCGGACTCCCCAGCGCCGCTGCTGGTGGCGCACGACGGCTCGGACATGGCGGACCGCGGCAGCCTGCTGTCCTGGGCCACCGAGGTCTCCCAGTCCTTCCCGATCCGGGTGGCGTTGCTCGACCCGCCGCGCGGGCTCAGGGACGCCTGGTACGCCGCAGATCCCGACTACGCCGACCACGTCGCCGAGGTGGTGCTGCCGGCGATCGCCGCGAAGGTGCTGACCGGCCCCGTGATCGGACTCGGCGCCAGCCTGGGCGCGCTGAGCATGCTCACGGTGCAGCGCCGGCATCCCGGCGCGCTGTCCGCGCTGGCGCTGCAGTCCGGTTCGTTCTTCACCCCGCGGCTGGACCCGCAGGAGTCCGGCTACACGCACTTCGACCGGGTGTGCGCCGCCGTGCGGATGATCTGGGCCGGCCCCGACCTGTCGGCCGCCGCCGCGCCCCGGCCGGTCCCCGTGCTCGTCACGTGCGGCGCCATCGAGGAGAACCGGGCCAACAACGAACAGATGGCGGTCGCGCTCGAGCGGCAGGGCCACCCCGTGACGGTGCGCATCGTGCCGGACGCGCACACCATGATCGGGTGGCGCGACGCGTGGGCCCCCGCGCTGGACGAGCTGGTCGAGTCCGTGCTCTGAGGCCGAACCGGAAAAGAGGTCAGCCATGACGCGCACCGAGTACCACCGCGTCGACGCTCCGTCCCTCGGCGGATCGGGCGAGATCGCCGTGCACGGCCACTGGGGCCGGCCGGTGATCTGGTTCCCGTCGGAGAGCGGCGCGCCCTGGGACTTCGAGGGCAACGGCATCCTCGACGCCGTGCGCCCCGCGATCGACGACGGGCGGATCACCGTGTTCTGCGTTCCGTCGTTCGACTCGTCGAGCTGGTCGGCGTCCTGGATGCCACTCACCGACCGGGCCAGGAACCACCGCCGCTACGAGGACTGGATCATCTGGCAGGTCGTGCCGTTCATCCGCGAGCGGTGCGGCGGCCGGGACGACATCGCCCTCGCCGGCCCATCGCTGGGCGCGTTCCACGCCGTGCTGTTCGCGCTCCGGCACCCGCACGTCTTCGGGCGCGCCGTGGCGTTCTCGGGCAACTACGACCCGTGGGCCTGGCGCGGCTGGGGCGACACGGACGACGAGACCTACTTCGCCAGCCCGTTCCAGTTCCTGCCGAACACGCACGGCGGTCATCTCGACTTCCTGCGCTCGCGGCTGTTTCTCACGCTGGTGGTGGGCAGCGGCATGTGGGAGGACAGCACCGGCGCCAACGGTTCCACCCGCGCCCTGGGCGCGGTGCTGGCCGACAAGGGCATCCCGCACGAGCTGTACGTCTGGGGTCACGAGTGGCCGCACGACTGGTCGAGCTGGCGCGCGCAGGCGGCGATCTACCTGCCGGCGCTGGGCTGACCGCGTCGGCGCCGCGGCGCTAGACCAGCTCGGTGTGCAGCCGGGCGAGGATCGCCCGGAGCATCCTCGACACGTGCATCTGGCTGACCCCCAGCTCGGCCGCGATCTGGCTCTGGCTCAGGTCCTGCAGGAAGCGCAGGTGCAGGATCCGCCGCTCCCTGGACGTGAGCTTGCGGATCGCCGCGCCGAGCGAGACCACGTCGTCGACCTCCATCAGCGTCCTGGCGGACGCGTCGCAGCGCAACGTGAACAGCGAGGCGCCGTAGGAGGTCTCGGCCGACACCGGCTGGCAGAGCCGCGACGCGAGGCGCTGCCGGCGGACGCGGTCGATCGAGGATCCGGAACGCTCGGCGAGCTCGCCCTCCGACGGTGAGCGGCCGAGCTGCTGCATCAACTCGCCCTCCACGTGCTGGTGCACGGCGAGGTCCTCCTGCAGCGACCGCGGCATCCTGATCGGCCGGCAGTAGTCGCGGAAGTAGCGCTTGATCTCGCCCTCGATCGTGGGCGTCGCGAACTGCACCAGGGCCGGGCTGCGCTCGGGGCACCACCGGCGCACCGCCTTGAACAGCCCGAACCGGGCGAGCTGCGCGAGGTCGTCGTCCTCGACGCCCCGGCCGCGGTAGCGGCGGGCGATGCGGTCCGCCAGCGGGCGGTACTGCTCGACCACGGCGCTCTCGGCGCGGCCGATCGCGCGGGCGTCCCCGCTCGCGCGGGCGGCGGCGAGTCGTTCGAGGGAGGTTTCGAGCACGACCGGCGGGAGCACCGGCGGTTCGGGCGCGCGGACGGGGAAGACGGCAACCACGGCAGCCATGGCGACCCTTCGGGACGGCAACGACGGGCTGGCGCGTGGTTGGACCAGTACCCCACTGTGCGCCGAGAAATGCCGGTACGCAAACGCTGTCGGGCGGATCCAGACGCACCGGGGCGAACCGGACATCCGGGCTCCGGGCCGGGATCAGGCCGGGGGTCCGTCCCCGAGGAAGGCGATCAGGGCGACGGCGAGCTCGGCGGGGGCGTCCTCGGCGATGTGGTGTCCGCTCTCGATCGCGAACCCGTCGAGCGTTGCGGAGACCCACGGCCGCCACACCGCGGGCACGTCGCCGTACAGCTCTGCCATGTCGTCCCGGGTGGACCAGAGCACCAGGGTGGGGCTCGAGATCCGCCGACCCGCCGCACGATCCGCGTCGTCGGCGGCCCGGTCGACGCCCAGCCCTGCGCGATAGTCCTCGAGCATCGCGCGCACCGTCGCGGGGTCGTGGATCGCGCGCAGGTAGTCGGCGTGGTTCTCCGCGCCCATCCGGTCCCGGTCGCCGCCGTACCAGGCGTCCGGGTCGGCGAGGATCGCGCGCTCGGGCTTACCCGGCTGCGCGAAGAAGAACCAGTGCCACCACGCCCGCGCGAACGTCGCGTCGGCGCGGGCCAGGGCCTCGCCGATCGGCACGCTGTCCAGCACCACCAGCCGGCGCACCGCCCCCGGCGCGTCCAGGGCGAGCCGCATGGCGACGTAGCTGCCCCGGTCGTGGCCCACGACATCGAACTCGGCGTGCCCGAGACCTTCCATCAGGGCGAGGATGTCGCGCGCCATCGCGCGCTTGCTGTAGGGCGCGTGATCCGCGGTGGTGGCCGGCTTCGAGGACGCGCCGTAGCCGCGCAGGTCGGGGCAGACCACCACGTGCCCGGCCGCGACCAGCGCCGGGGCGACCCGGTGCCACGTGGTGTGGGTGCGCGGGTGCCCGTGCAGCAGCACCACCGGCCGGCCCCGGCCGCCCGTGCGCACCCGCAGCAGGACACCGTCGCCGACGTCGACCCGGGATTCCCGGAAGCCCTCGAACACCCGACCATGGTGCACGCTGGAGCGGTGCAGCCCGGCGCCGGCGTGTGGGACGTGATCGTCGTCGGCGGCGGCCCCGCCGGATCGGCCGCCGCCGCCGCGGCGCTGCGCGCCCGCCCCGGGATGCGGGTGCTGATCCTGGACCGCAGCGCATTCCCGCGCGACAAGCCCTGCGGCGACGGTATCGCCGCAGGGGTGCTGGACCGGCTGGCGGGCCTCGGCATGGACCCCGGCGCGCTGACCGCGGGTGCGGCGCCGATCCACCGGCTGGTGCTGCGCACCAGCGGCGGGGCCGAGGTCGGCGGGCTCCTGCGCCGCCCGGTGTTCACGATCCCCCGCGCCGTCTTCGACGACCGCCTGCTCGCCGCCGTCGTCGAGAGCGGTGCCGAGCTGGCCCGGCACACCCTGCGATCCCTCGAGATCGGCCGCGACACCGTCGTTCTCGACGGCGGCGCGTACCGCGCCCGGGTGGTCGTCGGCGCCGACGGCGCCGAGTCGGCGGTGCGGAGAGCGCTCGGCGTGCGGAGCAACCCGCCCCGGGCGATGGCCGTCGCGGTGCGCGGCTACGGCCCGCCCGCGGCCGGGCGGCCAGGCAGCCAGGTGCTCGCCCTGGCCGCGCGCCGCTGGCCCGCGTACGCCTGGGACTTCCCGATCGACGCCGCGAGCGCGAATCTCGGCTACGGCGAACTCGTCGGCGGCGGGGCCTCCCGTGCCGACCTGCTGCGCGCGCTGTCCGCGCTGCTTCCCGACGCGGCGCCGGCCGGGCACACGATTCGCGGCCACCGGCTGCCGCTCTCCACGTCCAGGCCCCGGATCCCGTCGGGCCGCGTCCTGCTGACGGGCGACGCACAGTCCCTGATCAACCCGCTCACCGGCGAGGGGATCTACACCGCCGTCGTGTCCGGGGAGCTCGCCGGCCGCGCCGCCGTGCGCGGCGCCGGCGCCGGCGCGCGCTACCGCACAGAGATGCGCAGGGAACTGGGCCCGCACCTGCGGCACGCCACCGTGTCCGCGTGGCTCGGCCGGTGGCCGGCACTTCTCGAGCGCGTGCTGCGGGCGAGCGGCTCGGACCCCGGCGTGTTCGACGACCTCGTCGAGTTCGGCCTGCACGACGGCCGGATCACCCGGCGCATGCTGCGCGCCGCCGCACTGGCGCGCTGACCGGTCCGCCGGCGGGTGATTGACCTCCGGCCGCGCTGGGTACCGGTCGCTGGATGATTCTCGGCTTCCACGCATCTCACGAGCAGGTGCATCCCAGGGCGCTCCGCGACGACGCCGTCGCCGCCGAGGCCGCCGGCTTCGATGCGGTGATGTGCTCGGATCACCTCGCGCCCTGGACGCGGCGGCAGGGCCACTCCGGCTTCACGTGGACGTGGCTCGGCGCGGCGCTGCAGGCGACCGAGCGGGTGCCGATGGGCGCGTTCCACGCGCCGGGGCAGCGCTATCACCCGGTGATCTCCGCGCAGGCGATCGCGACCGTGGCCGCGATGTTCCCCGCGCGGTTCCCGTGGGTCGCGCTGGGCAGCGGCGAGGCGCTGAACGAGCACGTGACCGGCGCGCCGTGGCCGACGAAACGGCAGCGGATGCAACGACTGTCGGAATGTGTGGAGATCTTTCGGGCGCTCTGGCGCGGCGAGCAGGTCGATCACCGCGGGCTGGTGACCGCGCACGAGGCGAGGCTGTGGTCGCTGCCGGACGAACCGCCGGGGCTCGTCGCCGGCGCGGTGAGCGCCGAGACCGCGCGCTGGGCGGCGGGCTGGGCCGACGGGCTGATCACCGTCAACCAGCCCGTCGAGACGCTGCGCGGCGTGCTGGACGCGTACCGGGACGCGGGCGGTCGCGGCCGGATCGTGCTGCAGGTGCACCTGTCGTACGCGCCGACGGACGAGGAGGCGCTGGCGCTGGCCGTCGAGCAGTGGCGCGGCAACTGCGTGCCCACCCTGCTGGCCTGGGACCTGACCCAGCCCGAACAGTTCGAGGCGGCGACCGCGCACGTGCCGCCGGAAGAGGTCGCCCGCAACGTCCGCGTCTCCGCGGACACCGGCCGGCACGCGGGCTGGCTCCGGGAGTACCTCGACCTCGGGGTCGACGAGCTCTACCTGCACCACGTCGGTCCCGACAACGCCCGATTCATCGAGGATTTCGGCACTTCGGTGCTGCCGGTGCTGCGATGAGGGCGACGTTCACCGGCGACCTGTGGTGGAAGACCGCGGTCATCTACTGCCTCGACGTACAGACCTACTTCGACAGCAACGGCGACGGCGTGGGCGACTTCCCCGGCCTCGCGGAGCGGCTGGACCACCTCGTCGATCTCGGCGTGACCGTGATCTGGCTGATGCCCTTCTACCCCACCGCGGACGTCGACGACGGCTACGACATCACGGACTTCTACGCGGTCGATCCCCGGCTCGGCACCCTCGGCGACTTCGTCGAATTCATCCGCACCGCCACCGCCCGCGGGCTGCGGGTGATCGCCGATCTCGTGGTCAACCACACCAGCGCCGAGCACCCGTGGTTCCAATCCGCCCGCCGGTCGCCCGACTCGCCCTACCGGGACTGGTACGTCTGGCGCGACACGCCCGGCCCGGAGAAGCCCGGCGACGTCGTCTTCCCGGACCGCGAGACCAGCGTCTGGACCCGGGACCGCAGGCCGGGCAGTACTACCTGCACCGGTTCTACCGCAGCCAGCCCGACCTGAACGTCGCCAACCCGCGGGTTCGTGACGAGATCGCCCGCATCATCGGCTTCTGGATGCATCTCGGGCTGTCCGGCTTCCGCGTCGACGCCGTGCCCTTCCTCCTGGAGACGAGCGGCGTCGAGGACGGCGCGGCGGCGCTCCCCCGGCCGCACGACTACCTGCGGGACCTGCGCGCGTTCCTCGGCCGGCGGTCCGGCGACGCGATCCTGCTCGGCGAGGTCAACCTGTCGCACGAGGAGTCGCGGCGGTTCTTCGGCGACGAGGACGGCGACGAGCTCACGATGCTGTTCGACTTCCCCACCATGCAGGCGATGTACCTCTCGCTCGCCAGGGCGGACGCCGGGGCGCTGCGCTCGGCGCTCACGGGGCGGCCGGACAGCCCGGCCGACTCGCAGTGGGCCGTGTTCGCGCGCAATCACGACGAGCTGACGCTCGACAAACTGAGCGGTGCGGAGCGCCAGGAGGTGTTCGCCGCGTTCGGGCCGGACGAGGACATGCAGGTCTACGGGCGCGGCCTGCGCCGCCGCCTGCCGTCGATGCTCGGCGGGGACGAGGCGCGCCTGCGCATGGCCTACAGCCTGACGCTGTCGTTGCCGGGCACGCCGACGATCTTCTACGGGGAGGAGATCGGCATGGCCGAGAACCTCGCGCTCGACGGCCGGATGGCGGTCCGCACCCCGATGCAGTGGACGCCCGGCGCGCTCGGTGGCTTCTCCTCGGTGCGGAAGAAGTCGGACCTGGTCCGCCCGTTCCCCCCGCCGCCCTGGTCGCCCGACCAGGTCAACGTGGCGGGCCAGCGCCACGACACGGCGTCCCTGCTCTCGTTCTTCCGCCAGCGGATCACGGCCTACCGCGAATGTCCCGAGCTCGGCTGGGGTCGCGCCCAGGTCGTCGAGCAGGACGTGGCGGCGGCGTTCGTGCACCGGTGCGACTGGGCGGGCGGCACGGTGCTGCTCTGCCACAACCTCGGCGACGCGCCGTGCCTGGTGTCGATCACGCTCCCGGAGGAGCGCCCCGGCACCCGCTGCGTCGACGTCGCCGACCCGACGCGGGAGCTCGTGGTGGGCGATGGCGGAGCCATCGAGCTCGATCTCGAGCCGTACGCGGCCCGCTGGTACCGGCTGATCCGCGGCGACACCCCGACCCTGATCTGAGACCCGATCTGAGAACTCGATCTGACCGACCCCGATCTGGCCGACCGCCCCGGGCGGCCCGACCGGCTCTCTGCTGAACCGGCCGGACCTGGACGTGACGCCAACCCGGGTGGGCGCAACGCCTCTGTGTTAGTTCCCACCGCCTCCCCGGTCGATGCACTCGGACGCCGGGAAATCCGTCGCCCGGCCGGCGGATGACGGTCTTCCCGCAGACCCGCCGTTGCCCGCAGGCCGGGGGCCCGTCAGGATCACCGCATGACCGCTTCGCTGCCCCGCCACGACTCGACGACGCACCTCATCGGACTGCTGCTCGGCACGGAGAACGACTGGCCGCGGGCCTTCGAGACGCTGACCCGCAAGATCGCGCCCGTGAGCTATCGCGGCCGCACCCACCACGTCGACACCGAGCGGATCACCATCGAGCCGTTCGACCTGCGGTCGCCGGTCAGGCACGACGTGGTGATCGACCGGCTGGCGTGGTGGTACTACCACCCGCGCGAGTGGCTCAAGAAGGCCGCGCTGGTCAACGACACCTACGTGCTGAACAATCCCTTCACCTTCCAGGCGATGGAGAAGCACTCCGCCTACTGCGCGATGATCCGGCTCGGCTTCGACATCCCGGACACCGTGTTGGTGCCGTACAAGAATCCCGTCGACCACGAGAAGTGGGCGTACACGGCCGAGACCTACAACTTGACCTTCGATCTCGACGAGGTCGCCGGGCGGGTCGGCTATCCGATGTTCATGAAGCCGTTCGACGGCGGCGCCTGGCGGGGAGTCTCGCGCATCGACAACCCCACGGAGCTGCACCGCGCGTACGACGAGTCGGGGCAGATGCTGATGCACCTGCAGGCGGCGGCGCCGTACGACTCGTTCGCCCGGTCGCTGACGATCGGCCCAGAGACGCAGATCATGAAGTTCCGGCCCGAGCTGCCCATGCACGACCGGTACGAGGTGGCGCACGGCTTCCTGCCCCCCGAGGCCGGGATGGAGATCCTCACCCTCTCCAGGACGATCAACGCGTTCTTCCGCTGGGAGTTCAACTCCTGCGAGTCGCTCGTCACCGGCACCCGCGTCCGGCCCATCGACTACGCGAACGCGTGCCCCGACATCGCGATCACCTCGCTGCACTACTACTTCCCCTGGGCCATCACGCAACTCGTGTCCTGGTCGGTCTTCTGCGCAGTGACCGAGCGACTTCCGCGGGTCGACACCACCTCTCGGTCCTGGTTCGACGTGGCCGACGACCCCGACCTGAACTGGTCGGACAAGCTGGGCAGGTACGCGCTGATGGCCGACCGGTACTTCGAGGCGGACACGTACCGGGAGTTCTGCTCCACCGCGCTGGCCTCGCTGCCGGAGATCGTCTACGAGTGGATCACCTCGCCGGACTTCGATTCGTTGCTCGTCGAGACGATTCGCGCCACCTACCCACCCGAGGAGCACGAGCGGTTCCTCGCGCACTTCCGCGGGCTGCTGGGGATGTGGGTGGCCGACCAGGTCTGACGATGCCGTCCCGCCGGCCCGCCACGGCATCAGGCCGGCCGGCCCACCCGCTCCCGCAGGCCGGCGATCATCGCGACGGTGGTGATCCAGTCGAACCAGCCGCCGGGCACGCCCACCAGCCACGGGTGCCGGAGCCCGGTCAGCCGGAGCCGGAGCCGCAGGGCGCTGGTGCCGTCCGGCAGATCCCGCAGCACCAGCGCCCACGATGCCGTGACGGCACCGCGCCTGGTCCGCCGCACCGTCGTGTACACGAGCGTCGTCGGCGCGTCGGCGACCGCCACCTGGAACTCGGCCTCGCCGATCCCGTAGTCGGGCACCCGGTCGCCGACCGACAGCGATTGCCAGCGCTGCTCGATCGTGCGTAGCGCCCTGCGCCGCCGGGGGACGAACCGCTCGACCCAGCGCGGCAGGTACCAACCGGCGCGCGCCTTGCCGAGCTGGACCAGCCACGGCCAGACGTCCGCCGCCGTGGCGGGCAACGCGCCGCCGCGGTTCATCACCACCTGCGGATCCGGCACGAGCTCGTCGCCCGGCAGCGCCTCCCCGGTGGCCGCGCGAGACGACCCGCCCGTCAGGAACACGTGGCGCCGTCCTCGGGCAGCTCGAGCGTGATCAAATACCGCGTGCCGGCGTCGTCCACGCAGGTGTTGCCGATGCCGAGATAGGCGGTGTGGCTGGTGCCGTCGACCGTGAGCAGCGCGGCGCCGAGGGCGTCCGCGAGATCCACGCCGGCCTGGTACGGCGTGGCCGGATCCTGGGTGGTCGAGATGACCAGCACCCGCGGCAGCCCCGCGTAGTCGGCCGCCTGCTGCTCCGGGTCCGGCGCGACGACCCAGTATTCGCAGGGATCGTCGATCGCCCGCGGCGGGTCGCCGGAATCGGAGAACGGCGCAGCCGCGGCGTACTTCTCGGCGAGCGCGTCCGCTGCCGCTGGGTCGATCTCCCGGCCCCCGTCGATGCAGCTGATCGCCTGGAACGCCTCCAGCACGTTGGTGTAGCGCCCGCTCGGGTCGCGTCCGTCGTAGTAGTCGGCGAGCTGCATCAGCGCGTCGCCGCTGCCCCGGGACAGGTCGAGCAGGGCGGCGGACAGCGGCTTCCACAGCGCCTCGGCGTAGAGCGCCTGCCGGGTGCCGGTGTTCGCGTCGTCGAAGCTGATCACCCGGCCGTCCTTGAGCGGCAGCGGCTCGTCCAGCAGCGGCCGGACCAGCGACTGGTAGATCGGCACCGCGTTGCCGGCGTCGTCGCCGAACACGCAATCCGGCTGCTGCACGCACCAGTCCGCGAACTCGTCGAACGCCGTCTGGAAGCCCTCGGCTTGGGCGATCAGCTCCTCGCCCGGGTCCGCGTTCGGGGCGACCGCGCCGTCCAGGATCATCGCCCGCACGTTCGCACCGAACAGCTGGGCGTACCAGCTGCCGATGCTGGTGCCGTACGAGAGGCCGACGTAGGTCAGCGCGCGATCCCCCAGCGCCGCCCGCAGCACGTCGAGATCTCTTGCCACGTTGGGCGTCCCGACACTGGCCAGGAACGCGGCGCCGTCGATCCCGTCCGGCGGGCCGCTGCGCTGCGCACACTCCTGGGCGTACTGCTCGGACTCGGAGTTGGCCGCGTCGACCTCCGCCTGCGTCCTGGTGCGGATGACCTCCGCCCGGGACGCGTCCCGCTCCGCGTCCGTCTGGCAGTCGATCGCCGGCGTCGAGTTGGCAACCCCGCGCGGGTCGAACCCGACGAAGTCGAAGGACCGGTTCAGCTCGGCGCCGATGCCGAGTGCGCCGAACGAACCCGCCATCTCCATGCCGGACACCCCCGGGCCGCCCGGATTGAACACCACCGACCCGATCCGCGAGGCCGGGTCTGTCGCCTGCTTGCGCAGCACCCCGATCGAGATCGCCGGCCCGGCGGGATCGTCGTAGGACAGGGGCACCTCGAGGTCAGCGCACTGCAGGCTCGCGGACTCGTAGAAGCTGGTGAGTTCGTCCGTGGCCAGATCGGCGCAGGAGCCCCAGTCGAGCCGCTGCGTGTAGAACCGCTCCAGGCCGGCCGGGACAGGACCGATGTCGACGGGCCCGGTGCTCGGCGGTGCCGGCGTGCCGGTCGCGCCCTGCACCGGGACGGCGCTGCCGCCCACCGTGCTCGTGCACGCGGCCGCCAGCAGCAGCGCGCCGAGCGCCGCGACGGCCGGCAGCAGCCGCGACCGGCGTGCAGTCATGCCGCCGATCATGCCATCGGCGCCGGAGCCGAAGCTCTTCCCGGCGACGGCCGCACCTCATTGAGAAATTAGTGTGAGGAACGTTGACACCGATGAGTGACGTCGATTGAGTGTTCGCTGTGCCGCCGAACCCGGACGGCCGCGTCTACTTCTGTACCGGAATGGGTGCGATGAAGCGTCTCACTGTGCTGGTGTCCGTTTCGATCCTGATGCTGAGCATGGTGCTGGCGCCGCCCGTCGCCGCCGCGCCCGCCCCGCCGGCGGAACCAGGGAAGATGGCCGTCTACTCGGGTGACCTCACCCTCGAGCAGATGGAGCTGGTCGTCGGAACGGGCATCGACCGCCATGAACTCGTCACCGGTCGCAGCGACGTTCCGGGTGCCGTCCGGGTCGAGGTGATCCTGTCCGACGGTCAGGCCGCCGCACTCGCGACCAAGGGAGTCGCGCTCACGGCGAAGAGCGCGTCGACCGCGCAACAGCGATCGCTCGCCGCCGAGGGCGTCTTCCGCCCGTACAGCGGTCCGGGAGGCCTGCAGGAGGAGATGGTCCAGACCGCCGCGGACCACCCGAATCTCGCGAAGCTGGTGGTGATCGGCAAGACCGTCAACGGCCAGGACATCGTCGCGGTGAAGGTCACGAAGGACGCGACGAAGGTCCGCGACGGCAAGCGCCCCGCGGTGCTCTACTCCTCCGCGCAGCACGCCCGCGAGTGGATCACCCCGGAGATGAACCGCCGGCTGCTGCACTACTACCTGGACAACTACGACAGCGACGACCGGAATCTGCGCAGGGAGGCCCGCAAGATCGTCGACAGCACCGAGCTCTGGTTCGTCCCGGTGGCCAATCCGGACGGGTACGACTACACCTTCGCCGCGGACGGCGATCGGCTGTGGCGGAAGAATCTGCGGGACAACAACGGTGACGGGCAGATCACGCCGGGCGACGGCGTCGACCTGAACCGGAACTTCGCCACCCACTGGGGATACGACAACGAGGGTTCGTCGGATCAGTTCGCCAGCGAGACCTACCGCGGCACCGGGCCGTCGTCGGAGCCGGAGACGCAGGCGATGGACGGACTGATGCGGCGGGATCGGGTTCGAATTCCTGGTGAATTACCACTCGGCGGCGGAGCTGCTGCTGTGCGGCGCCGGCTTCCAGGTGGCCACCCCGACTCCCGACGACCTGATCTACGAGGCGATGGTCGGTGACGACGCGGATCCGGCCGTCGCCCGGCTACGACCCGGACATCGCCGCCGAGCTCTACACGACCAACGGCGAGACCACCGAGCGCGCCCAGGAGGCTACGGCACCTTGGCCTTCACGCCCGAGATGTCGACCTGCGAAACCGCCAGCGACGTACATCCCGACGACGAATTCGGCGCCGAGTACTGCGAGGACCGCAGCGTCTTCGAGTTCCCCGACTGCGAGGAGTCGATCCAGCTGGAGTTCGAGAAGAACATCGCGTTCGCCGTCGCCGTCGCGCAGTCGGCGCAGGACCCGTCGAACCCCGTGTCCGTGGTGGGCCTCGACGTGCCCGACTTCGACGTGGACAGCTTCGACGTCTCCTACGGCGACCCGCAGACCGTCGCCGTCACGGCGCGCCGCGAGCTCAAGCAGCTCACCCTCACGTACCGGATCAACGGCGGCCGGGAGCGCAGCGCGTCGGTCGGCGAGTGGCGCGGCGGCGAGCGATACGGAGCGACGACGGCGACGTCTACTTCGGCGAGTACCGCGGCACCGTCCGCGGGGCACAGCCGGGCGACAGTGTCGAGGTCTGGTTCACCGCGAACAAGCCGCGGGGCAAGACGCTTCTCGGCGTTCGGCTTCCACTTCGGCTTCACCAAGCGCGTGGCCAGCGAGCACTTCACCTACACGCTGGAGCAGGACGGCGGGTCCGTCCTGGTTCTGGCGAACGAGGACTACGAGGGCTACAACCCCGGCGGCCCGAGCGGGACCGCGCCGAAATATGCGCAGCAGTACGTCGACGAGCTCGCTGCCAACAACGTCTCGTCGGCCGTCTGGGACGTGTCGCAGCAGGGCGTGCCGCACGATCTCGGCGTGCTCGAGCCACTTCGACGCCGTCGTCTGGTATCTCGGTGACAACCGGCTCACCCAGGACGAAGAGGACGTCGAGCACGAGACCTAGCTTCGGCACGCTGTTGCCGGACCTCGCCGTCGCCGAGCGCCAGCAGTACCTGACGATGGCGGTGCGGGACTACCTCAATGCGGGCGGCAAGCTGGCGTCTCACCGGCGAAACGACCGGATATTACGGAATCGGCGCCAACTTCTTCGGGGGCATCTGGTACGGCCTCAACGGCGCCCCGAAGCGGACTGCGTGGTCGATACCGACGACTCGAGCGACTGCCTCCTGCTCGTCCGACGACTTCACCCAGTACTACCTCGGCGCGTGGTCCAGGGCGGAGCGCCGCGTCTCCTGATCAGTCGGTCGGCGTCAGCGATCCGTTCACGGGCTCCACCGTCGACCTGACCGGGTCCGTCGAATCCGCTGGACGAAGCCGGCACCTTCGCTGCCGACCAGCAGGGTGTTGCCGGTCGACGAGTTCCCGCTCTTCGGCGGCGAGCTGGCGAGCAGGTACGTCGGTGATCCGCGCGGCCCGACGGAGCCCATCGAGGGTGACTGGTTCGTGCCCGGCGTCCAGCAGCGACGACTCGTACATGCGACTGGCCAGGACGGTCGACCTGGGTGCCGTGGCGGCCGCGGACGAGCCGACACTTCGCGTCCGGATGTCGTTCGACACCGAGCCGGAATACGACAACCTGATCGTCGAGGCCCACACCGGCGAGGACGACTGGACGACGCTGCCCGAGGCGGGCGGCGCCTCCGACAGCGATGTCCCGGCGGAGTGCAACGAAGGCTTCCTGCTCGACGAGCATCCGTGCGCTGACGCACTACCTGACCCCCGGTACCCCGGGCTCGGAGGAACCCGTGCGCCGCCACCGGCTCGACGGGCAGCTGGAATCGGCTCACCGGCAGCTCCGATGGCTGGCAGGACTACTCGTTCGATCTCTCCGCGTACGCCGGTCAGCAGGTCGAGGTGGTCCTCAGCTACGTCACCGATCCCGCATCAGGCGGCAACGGCGTCTTCATCGACGACACCCGCCTGGAGGTCGGCGGCGCGGTCGTCGAGGCCGAGGGCTTCGAGACCGGACTCGGACCGTGGAGCACGCCGGGGCCGCCGGCGGGCAGCCCGCAGAAGCGGCGACTTCGAGCGGTCGCAGGTGGCGTTCGGCTCCTCCGTGACCACCGAGGACACCGTGCTGCTCGGATTCGGGATCGAGCAGATCGCGGCGGAGGATCGCGTCGAGTTGCTGGGATCGGTGGTGGACTACCTGCGCAGCGGCAGCTAGCCCGCCGGCGCGGCATCGCGGCGGAGCCGCCTTCGCGCCGCCGCGATGTCACGGTGCCCGACGCACCGTCGACCGGGTTGTTCATCCCCACGGGTGCGGTTCATCCCCACCGGGTGATGTGGCCGCTCCGTGCTGCTCGCACAGTGACACGTGTGACACGTGTGCGTCCCGCACAGTGACACGGTTCGGCATTTCCGTCTCGGTCCAGGAGGAGACATGAGCACACCAGCGACGTCATCGCGAAGCGGACTCGCCGTCGGAGTGACGGTCGCGGCCGCGATCATCCTGATCATCGGCGGCATCTGTCACGCCATGCAGGGGTTCGTCGGCATCGCGACGAACGAGTTCTACGTCGCCACCCAGAACTGGATCTTCAAGCTCGACGCCACGACGTGGGGGTGGATCCACGTGCTCGTCGGCCTCGTCGCCGTGGTGGCCGGCGTCGGGCTCTTCTCGGGCGCGGTGTGGGCCAGGGCGGTGGCCATCGCCATCGCGGCGATCAGCATCGTCGCGAACTTCCTCTGGCTGCCGTACTACCCGATCTGGGCCGTGATCATCATCGCGTTCGACGTGTTCGTCATCTGGGCGCTCACCGCACACGGACGGGACATCACGGCTGTCGATCGCTGATCCCGGAGAGGATCAGGCGCGGGTCGGTGGCGGGCGGATCGCGTCACCGACCCGTCGGGCCGTCCGGGTACTGGAACACGTCGTCGAGCGGGACGCCGAAGACCCGCGCGAGGCGGAACGCCATCTCCAGCGACGGCGAGTAGCGGCCCTGCTCGATCGCGATGATCGTCTGCCGAGTCACCCCGACCCGGTCCGCGAGGTCGGCCTGGGTCATTTCGCCGTGCGAGAACCGCAGCGCGCGAATCGAGTTCGTCACCCGGGTCGGCTTCACCACGGCTGGAAACCTCTGCGGTAGGAAACGATCTTCGTCACCGAGCCGAGCACGGCGGCGAGTGCGAAGGCCAGGTAGATCGCGTTCGCAATCCAGAAGTACGCCGCCTCGAGGAGCGCCAGCACGAGTCCGGACACGGCGCCGATCACCACGAACGAGTTGCCGATGTACTCGCCGAAACGGTTGATCTCGCGGTCCCGCACGTCCGTGCGTCCACCCTCGCGGCCGCCGAGGATGCCGACCACGATCCCCAGGACGATGCCGCCGACGATCGCACCGCCGATCGTCCACAGCAGCGGCGCCACGTAGGGCACCTCGGGCAGCGGCACGTCTCCGGCCCGGCCGAGAACCACCACGGCGTAGGTGATGTACGAGGCGACGGTGACGACGATCGTCACCCAGGCGCGCTTTTCCTCGAACGTCATCGCCGACTCCTATGTACAACATCTTTGACATCGCCACCGTAGGGAGCCCGACCGACGATGTCAAGTTTTCTTGACGCGCACGCCATGGTCGTGCACGACGCGCCGGGCCCGTCGCCGGCCTTGGGTGAGCGGCGGGAAGCTGCGTAGGCTTCGCCGGGTCCACCCCCGGCGGGGGGCGACGGAGGGAGAGCCGACATGGCCGGATCGATCCACGACGGACCGCGGATGAACGCGCTCATCCACAAGGCGGTCCGGCGCGACCTGGACGCGTTCATCGCGGCGCTGGACGGATTCCCCGCCGGCGACCGCAGCCGGGCGCTCGCCCTCGCCGCGCGGTTCCGCTGGCTGGACACGCTGTTGACGCACCACCACGAGGGCGAGGAGGAGATCCTCTGGCCGGTGCTGCGCGGGACACCGACGGACGCCGAGGAGGTCGGCGAGCTGACCGACGAGCACGAGAAGATCGTCAGCGCGCTCGCCGCGGCCCGGACGGCGATGGCGCGGTTCGGCGGCAGCGGATCCGCCTCGGACGCCGCCACCGCGTCGCAGGCGATCAGCGACCTCAAGGCAGCGGCCACCGAGCACTTCCAGCACGAGGAGGGCGAGATCGTCGAGCTCTGCTCGCACGCCGACCCCGCAGCGCTGGCCGCCGCCTACAAGAAGATGGGGCGGACCGCCGGCATGCGCGAGGGCATGTGGTTCCTGCAGTGGGTGTCGGACGGCACGACCCCGGACGACGTCGCGTTCCTGCACACGCTGATCCCGCCGCCCGTGCACTGGATCGCCAAGCGGGTCGCCGGGCGCAACTACGCGAAGGCCTCGGCGCCGCTGCACGCCTGACGAGCTGTCCGTCCCGACGCCGCACGCCTGACGCGCGGCGGGTCAGACGAGCGACTGCTCGGGCGCCACCTGCACGGCCGGCGTGGCCGCCCGGGCCTCGTGCCAGGACAGCGCGGTGACGGCGGCGACGATGAGCGCGGCGCCCACCCACTGGCTCGCCGCGAGGCTCGCGTCCAGCACCGTCACCCCCACGACGGCGGCGGTGAACGGGTAGGCCAGCTCGGCCAGCGTCGCGCGGGACGCGGCCGTGCGGCGCAGGCCCCGGTAGTACAGCCACATCGCCAGCAGGCCGGGGACGAGCGCGATGCCGATCACCGCGAGCGTGCTCGGCACGTCGGGCACCCACAGCGGCGAGCCGGTCGCCAGCACGATGACGAACGCGGCGGGCAGCCCGATGGCGAACCGGAGGGTGGTCAGCTCGACCGCCGAGACCCGCGGCGCCACCAGCCGGCCGAGCACGGTGCCGCCCGCCCAGAGCACGGCGGCGCCGAGCGCGAGGAGTGCGACGACCGCGCGGTCGACCCCGATCGCGAAGGGGTTCGGGAAGGCGAGCAGCCAGGCGCCGACGATGGCCGGCGCCGCGAACCAGGCGAACGTCGGACGGATGCGCTCGCGCAGCAGGACCGCGGCCCCGACGATCGCGATGATCGGCTGGAACTTCTGGATCACCGCGGGCGTCACCGGGTCGCCGTACCGGAACGACAGGGTGAACAGCGTCGTCGCCACCGCGGACGCGCCAGCGCCGATCAGGATCACGGCGACCCGGCCGCGCGCGTCCAGCCGGCGGAAGGCCCGCAGCGCGCGCGGCAGGAAAGGCAGCAGCACGAGCACCAGGACCACGTGCTCGCCGAAGACGATGGTGGGCGCCGCGACGTCGCGGGCGAGCGGCAGGCGCAGGATCGCGTCGGTCCCCCAGAGCGCGGCGGCCAGGGCCACCAGCCAGGTCAGGTCGCGGGCGCGCGCGGGGGCGGGACTCACGTCACCGTCAGCGCGATCAGCGGTCCCGCCATTCCCGATCCTCGGCCTCCTTGCGGGCCTCCCGCTCCCTGATCAGCTCGAGGGCGTTGGCCGCCTCGTCGGCGGTCTTGAACGGGCCGAGCAGGTCCTTCGCCTTGCTCTGCCCCTCGCGCTCGACCTGGCCCGTGGTGATGTTGTAGTAGTAGCCGACACTCTGGCCGATCTCGTCACCCATGACAGCAGCCTTTCACTCGTCCCCGCCGACCGCGCGGGCGGACTCGTCGCGCACAGGCTCGACCACGAACCGGTGCGTCAGCGGGTCGGCCGACTCGAGCCGCACCCGGATCACGGAGCCCTCCACCAGGCCGTCCGGGTCGCAGTTGGCCCGCACCGGGGGCTCGTGCAGGACGACGGTCGCACGGTTCCGCTCCGCCTCGATCTGCAGCACGGTCGCCACGAACTCCTCACCCTCGCGCCCGTGCAGCAGGAACACCGAGACCGCGCCGGAGCAGGCCTTGGTGAGCGCGGACGCCCTCCGGTCGGCCGCCGCCATCGACTGCGGCAGCTCCGGCAGCGCCGCGGTCACCCACTCCGGAACCGGGCGCCCGGCGTGCAGCGCCAGGCAGACCTCGGTGGCGTAGCGGTCGGCGAGCCGGCGGAGCGGCGCGGTGACGTGGGCGTACGGCGCGCCGACGCCACCGTGGTCGCGGCGCTCGGGCGGCGCGCCGTCGAACGCGGTGTAGCCGGCGCCGCGCAGCAGGCGGACGGCGTCCTCGAGGAAGGCCGCGTCCCGCGGCCTGCTGCCGTCGAGGTCGGCGATCACGTCGCCCGGATGCGTTCCACGCGGCCAGGGGATTCCGAGGGCCGCGGTGGCGGTGCGCAGCGCGGCGATCTGCCCCGCGCTCGGCGCCGGCAGGGTGCGCAGCAGTCCGATCCCGCCCCGCAGCATCATCGCCGCGGCGCACATCCCGGTCAGCAGGCTCACCTCGGCGTTGTGCCGCTCGATCGGCAGCACCGCGCGCAGCTCGATGGTCCAGTGCCCGTCGGCGCTCGGCACCACCTCCGAGTCCGGCAGGTCCAGGCTGATGGCGTGCCGCTCGCGGCCGAGCCGTTCCCGGAGCTCACCGAACTCGGGCAGCAGCGCGATCGACGGGTGCAGCGCGCCGGCGTCCATGTCCCGCTGGCACTGCGGGTAGTCCAGCCGCGCGATCGATGCGATCATCGCCCGCTGCACCTCGACGTCGGTGGGCTCGCCGTCCGCGGCCACCGTGATGGTCCACAGCACAGCGGGTCTCGGGCCGTCGGGCAGCAGGGACGCGGCGCCCTCGGAGAGCTCCAGCGGGTGCAGCGGGGTGTTCCTGTCGGGGCTGTACAACGTGACGCCGCGGCGCCATGTCTCGTCGGCGAGCGGGCCGTCGGGCGGAACGAACGCGGCCACGTCCGCGATGGCGTAGTAGACCCGGTAGCCGTCGCCCGCGCGCTCCAGATAGACGGCCTGGTCGAGATCCCGCGATCCCACCGGATCGAGCGTGACCATGGGCAGCGTCGTCGCGTCGAACGGCGGGCGCGGCGGCTGCGACGCGCTTCGCTCTGCCTCGCGCACGGCGTCGGGCGGGAACTCGGTGGGCACCTGCAGTTCCGCGCGGATCGCGTCGAAGTCGATCGCCTCCGGCGGCGTGACGATGTTTCGCGCGGGTACAGGCACCGATCCAGGCTAGATCGATCGCCGCTCGGACGCCCGGCTGCGCCGGACAGCGCCGACACCCTGGCCCACTGCTCGAACATGTGTTCGAATACTGTCGTGCTGGAGCCGGAGCAGTTCGGCCTCTCGGCCGATCACTACCGCATCTCCGGCATGCGGATGACGGAGAACGCGCCGCCGCGCTGTCCCAACGGACACCCGCTCGGCCGGGACACCGTGCTCATCGGCAATCACCCGTGCGTCAAGTGCACCGGATCGAGTCACCGCACCTGGCGCTGCCGGGAGTGTGAAGCGTCGTGGATCTGGCCGCGCTGCCGCGACCGGCCGGAATGGCCGGAATGGGTCGGCGTCGTGCCCGACCCGGAACCGCGCCCCGCGGCCGGACCGGCCCGGGATTCCGGACGCGCCGTGCCGGGTGCAGGCTGATCACATGCACCGTGCGACGTCGGCGATCGCAGGCCTGTGCGCGTGCCTCGCGCTGGCCGGCTGCGTGGCGCGGGAGAACGCCAGGACGGGCGGCGACGCGTCCTCCCTGCTGTGCGACGCGACCCCGCCGGCCGTCGCCGACACGGTGACCGGCGGCTTGCTGCGCTCGGACATCGACCTGGCCGACAGCCGGCTGATCACCGTCCAGGCGCGCGACCAGAGCGAGTACGGCTACCCCACGTACGTGCTGGCGGCACGGTTCTCGTCGCCCGCCGGGGAGTCCGTGGGGCTGCTCGCGCTCGGCGCCGGTCCCGACTACCTGCCGATCTTCCCGCTGGATGCGGCGGCGATGCGCGCCACGGAGTTCGGCCGATCGGTGCGGCCGGCCAACGTGGTCGCCGCGTACGCCTCGTTCATCGCCGGCACCGACTCGGCGGCCGTCGCCCGCACGTGTTTCCGACCATGAGCGGCGCGAGTGCGGGGACCGTGTTCGGGGGACGAGCCGGCCTGTAAGCCGGGTTCTGTTCCCGGGTGCCTCGCGGCGATCCCGTTCGGCGACCATCCATCTCGGTGTGCCGTCGCCGGCACACTCCAGCGGTCCACCCGCAGGCTCGGGCGGGCCGCCCTCGAACGCCTGCGCACCCGCGTCCCGCTCCCGGACGAATCCGGTTGCGCGGCGCGGACTCTCGACCTTGCTCCGGGTGGGGTTTACCGAGCCGCCCCGGTCACCCGGGGCGCTGGTGGTCTCTTACACCACCGTTTCACCCTCACCGGCCGCCCGCAGGCGACCGGCGGTCTGTTCTCTGTGGCACTGTCCCGCGGCTCACGCCGGGTTGCCGTTGACAACCACCCTGCCCTGTGGAGCCCGGACTTTCCTCGGCGACCGGGCGGTTGCCCGGCCGACGCGGTCACCCGGCCGACTCGTCCACGCCCATCGTAGGGTGCCGGGACCGGGCGCGGGCGAGGATCGCGACCACCTCGTCGTCCTCGGTCTGGCCGAAGTCGTCGTAGCCCTGGCGGACGGCGACGAACGGCTCGGGCGTGCGCGCGCAGATCACCTGGTCGACGGCGGCGGCGAGCTCGCGGCAGGTGTCCGTCGCGCCGACCGGCACGGCGACCACCACCCCGCGCGGCCGCTGCCGGAGGACGGCGGCGACCGCGGCCCGCATCGTCGAACCGGTGGCCAGGCCGTCGTCGACGACGATGACCGTGCGCCCCTCGACGCGGTAGGGCGGCCGATCCCCCCGGTACGCCCGCACGCGGCGGGCCAACTCGGCGCGCTCGCGCGAGAACACCTCCTGCACGGCCCGTTCCGGGATCGCCAGGTGCCGCAGCACCCGCTCGTTGCGCACCGTCTCGACGTCGGCGCCGACGTCGGCGATGGCACCCATGGCGAGTTCGGGGCGGGACGGCACCCCGAGCTTGCGCACGACCAGCACGTCCAGCGGCGCGCCGAGCGCCGCCGCGATGGGCTCCGCCACCGGCACCCCGCCGCGCGGCAGGGCGAGCACCAGCAGGTCCTCGCGCCCGGCGTACCCGGCGAGCAGGTCCGCCAGCTCGCGCCCGGCGTGCGTGCGGTTCGCGAAGCGCCGCGTCACCCGGCCAGTCAATCCCTCGCCGCGCCCCCCGGCAATGCGAACCCGCGCCCGCGGGCCGTTTCACCCGCTCAGGTGGCCCGTCTCGTTGACGCCCCAGACGACCAGCGCGCCGTCGTCCTCGACTGTGAAGCCGGAGAGCGAGGCGGTGTCCATCCGGAGCCGGTAGGCGATGGTGGACGGCACGTTGAGTGCGATGGCCATGATCATCTTCGCGGTGGCCGCGTGCGTGACGAGCACGACGCCGTGCCCCCGGTAGGCGGTCAGCGCGTCCGGCAGCACGGGCCGGACCCGGTCGCGGATCTCCGTGAAGGACTCGCCGCCCGGCGGTCCGGCGTCGGGATCGGAGCGCCAGGCGGCGAACTCGTCCGGCCAGCGCTCCTGGATCTCGGCCGACCGGTAGCCCGTCCACTCCCCCAGCAGGCCGTCGATCAGGCGCTCGTCGACGGCCACCGGCGCGCCGACGACCTCCGCGATCGCGTCGGCGGTGTCCCGGCAGCGCCGCAGCGGAGACGTCAGCACCACGGACGGCGCCAGCCGCCGGATCCGATCGGCGACCGCGCGCGCCTGTCGGCGGCCCCGGGGCGTCAGCGGAACGTCCTGCCGCCCGGCGAATCTCGCCTCGGCCCCCCAGGTCGTCTCGCCGTGTCGTACGACCACGAACGTCGTGGCTCCCTCGCGCGGCGCGGGCAGCGCGGCGGCCGGATCCTGCAGGGTGGGGCGGAGGTCGGACTCGGTCCGCCCGTCCGGGTCCGCGGCCCCGGGCTGCTCCGTCGCCGTCTCGCCGAGCGCGGGGGGTGGCGGAGCCGGGGTGGATCGCGCGCTCCACTCCCGGCCGTCCGCGGCGGCGTCCATCGCCTCGTTCGCGAGCCGGTCGGCGTGCGAGTTCCGCGCCCGCGGCACCCATTCGAAGTCGATCCGGCGGAACTGCGCGACGAGCGAGGCGGCCTGCCGCGCCAGCGGTTTCATGTCCGGATGCTTGACCTTCCAGCGCCCCGACATCTGCTCGACGACGAGCTTGGAGTCCATCCGCACGGACACCTCGTCGATGCCCAGCTCCAGCGCGGCCTGCAGGCCGGCGATGAGGCCCGAGTACTCCGCGACGTTGTTGGTGGCGCGGCCGATGGACGCCGCACGCTCCGCGAGCACTTCGCCGTCCGCGCCCAGCACGACGGCGCCGTACCCGGCCGGACCGGGGTTGCCGCGGGACCCGCCGTCGGCGAAGACCTGCGCCGCGCGGGTGGCAGGGGGGTCGTGCGGGCTCACGACCGGATGAGGATCGCGCCGCATTCGGTGCAGCGCACGACGGCATCGACGCCGGCACCGTGGATCTCGGACAGCGCGACGCGGTCCAGGTCGATGCGGCAGGCCTCGCACCGGGAGCCGTTGAGCCGCGCCGCGGCGATCTTGCCGCTCGACCGGATGCGCTCGTACAGGGTCATCAGGTCGGCGGGCAGGCCGCCGGCGACCTCGCCGCGCTGCGTCCGGGACCGGGCGAGCTCGTCGTCGATGTCGCCGAACGCGTCGTCGCGCCGCGACTCCGCGCCGGCCAGGTCCGCGCGTGCCCGCTCGAGGTCACGGTCGATCTCGGCGAGCGCGGCGGCCGCGGTCTCCCGCCGCTCCATCAGCTCGAGCTCGTCGTCCTCCAGGGTGGACTGCCGCCGGCTCAGCGAGAGGATCTCGCTCTGCAGGTTGGCGAGATCCTTGGGCGGGACCAGCCCGTCGGCCAACCTGTGCTGGTCCCGCGCCGCGCGGGCGCGGACCGCCTCGATCTCGGCGTCGAGCTTGCGGGTGGCCCGGTCCAGGTCGCCGATCTCGGCCCGGGCGACGACCGCGCGGTTGTGCAGGTCGTCGACCAGCTGCCTGGTCGTCGCGATGAGCTGCAGCTCGGGCAGTGTGCGGCGGCGGTGCTCAGCGGATCCGATCGCCTGGTCCAGCCCCGCGAGGTCGAGGAGGCTTCGCTGGACGAACGGGTCGACCTTGAGCGCCACCGCCACCTCCCTGATTCCCGCGCCGCAGAACCGCACCGCCGTGCAACCGTCGCCGCGACGCTACCGGACTCCGGGCATCCCGCTCGCGACGTGCAGCGTCCAGGGATCGGTGCGGGCGGTGGACACCGTGGTGCGGACCCGTCCGCCGAACTCGGCGTCGAGCATCGCGGCGGCCCGCGTGAGCCACGGCCACTCCCCCGCCCAATGCGCAACCTCCACGACGGCCGGCGCGCCGTCCGCGGCCACGAACTCGCTCACCACGTGGTGCCGCAGATCGGACGTGACGACGACGTCCGCGCCCGCGGCGGCCGCGGTCGGTAGCTCGGAGTCGCCCGCGCCGCCGACGACCGCGACCGCGCGGACGATCCGATCGCCGTTCCCCGCGACCCGCACCCCGCCGGCGGTGGCGGGCAGGCTCGCCGCGACGTGCGCGGCGAACTGCCCAAGCGTCATCGGCTCGGTCAACCGCCCCACCCGGCCGAGCCCGGCGGCCGCGGGCAACGCGGCCAGCTCGATCACGTCGATGGCGGGCTCCTCGTACGGGTGCGCACCGCGCAGCGCCGCGAGCACCGCGGCCCGGACCGCACGCGACGCGATCATCTCCACCCGGATCTCCGGCACCTCCTCGAGGCGGCCGACGTCGCCGACGAACGGGCGCGCGCCCGGCCCCGGCCGGAACTGACCGGTGCCGGCGGAGCGGAACGCGGCCTCCGAGTACGCGCCGATGTGCCCAGCACCGGCGGCGGCCATCGCGGTGATCACCGGGCCGACGTGGTCGGGGGGCACGAAGGCGATGATCTTGTCGGTCGGCGGCCCGGCGGCCGGCCGCAGCGCGACGGCGTCGACCAGCCCCAGCGCGCCGGCCAGCGCGTCGTTGACCCCGCCGGTCGCGCGGTCCGCGTTCGTGTGCGCGGCGATGTGCGCGACGCCGGCCCGGATCAGCTCGTGCAGCAGGGCACCCTTCGCGGTGTCCGCGGCCACCGACTGCACCGGGCGGAACAGCAGCGGGTGGTGCGTCAGCAGCACCTGCGCGTGCTGGTCGATCGCCTCGGCCACCGTGGTCGCGTCGGCGTCGACGGCCAGTAGCACGTGCCCGACAGCCGTGTCGGGATTGCCGCACGTCAGCCCGATGCCGGTGTCCCAGCTCTCGGCCAGCGCCGGCGGGTAGTGCCGGCCGACGGCGGCGAGCACGTCGCGGACGCGGGTCACCCGGCCTCCCTCCGAACGGGCCGGTCACCGCAGGTGCTCGGCGGCGTCCCAGTGTGCCAGGCGGATCGGTGGACAATGGCCGCGTGACGACCACCGAGGATCCGCCGCGCCTGCGCGTGTGCGTGGTCTGCTCGGGCAACATCTGCCGGTCGCCCATCGGGGAGCAGGTGCTCCGCGCGGCCGTCGCCGAGGCCGGCCTGGCCGACCGGGTCGTGGTGTCCAGCGCGGGCACCGGGAACTGGCACGTGGGGCAGGGCGCGCACCCGGTCACCGAGCGCGTGCTGCGCGCGGCGGGCTACCCGACCGAGCACCGGGTGCGGCAGATCACCCGGCGCGACCTGGCGTCGATCGACCTCGTGCTGGCGGCCGACCGCGGCCACCTGCGCGCCCTGCGCGCAATGACCGACGATCCCGGGAAGGTCGTGCTGCTCCGCAGTTTCGACCCCGACGCGGACGACCACGAGCTGCCCGATCCCTACTACGGCCCCGACTCCGGCTTCGACGACGTGCTCGCCATGACGCTCGCCGCGGCGCCCGGCGTGCTCGACGAGATCCGGCGCAGGCTGCCATGAACCGCCGTGATGCGGCCCCGGCGGTCCCTGCGGCCCCGCCCGACGCGTCCGCCCCGCCCGCGCCGCCGGGCGATGCGGTCGGCCCACCCACCCCGCTCGACGAGGGGCCGCCCCGCCGCCGCTGGTCATTCCTGACCTCCCCGAGCTGGATCGCGATCATCCTGGTCGCGATCGCATTCGCCGGGGCCTGCTTCTGGATCCTGGGGCCCTGGCAGTTCGGTCGGAACAGCGAGCGATCGGCGCAGAACGACGCGATCTCGGCGGCGATGGGCCGGCCGGCGGTCCCGGCCGGCGATCTCATGTCCGTCGATCGCGATCCCGCGTCCGACGCGGTCTGGCGGCTGGTGACGGCGACCGGCGAGTTCGTGCCGGACCATCAGGCCTTCGCGCGGCTGCGGCAGAACGACGAGGGCGAGCCGGTCTCGCACGTGGTGGTCCCGCTGCGCCTGTCCGACGGCAGCTGGCTGCTGGTGGACCGCGGGTACGTGTCGTTCGGCTCGATCCGGCGCGGCGAGGCCCTGCCGGAGCTGCCGGCGGGCCAGGTCACGGTGACGGGGCGCGTCCGGCTCACCGAGACCGATCCCCTGAACCGCGTACCGGTGCAGATGGAGGGCCGGACCGAGATCTACGCGATCGACCCGCGGATCGTCGGCGGCGCCGGCAGCCCGATGGGCGAGCTCGCCGGCGCGCCGGTGCGCGGGTTCGTCCAGCTCGAGGACGGCAGCGCCGGCGTGCTGAGCCCCGTCGGGGTGCCGCAGGTCGACGCCGGACCCTTCCTGTCGTACGCGCTGCAGTGGCTCGCGTTCGGCGCCATCGCGCTGATCGGCGTCGGCGTGTTCGTCTACCGCGAGGCCACCGGCTCGCGGGAGAAGGAGCCGCTGCCCTACGACAAGCCCTACGACGATCCGCACGACGACCCGGACGCGTACTAGACGACGCCTGGACACCGGGCCCTGCTCCGTTCCCGCAGGTCAGCGGCACCGTGCGTCTCCGCGGAGACGTTGTCGCGGCGCGGTTGTCGGCGTGTCGCCGTCGGCGTGTCCCGGCGCCCCCGCCTCGCGCGGCGCGAGCCGACCGGTCCGCTGCGGTGGCGGGTTGGCGGGTCGGCATCGCGGGTACCGCTCATACTGTCCGGGCCGGCGGCTGGATGATCGATCGGCGCCGGATTCGGGACCGACGGCGAGCGGAGGCACCGCGATGACGGACGCCCCGCGGTCCCCCGGCCGGGCGGACGTCGACCGGGAGGGCGGGCGCAGCCGCACCGAGCGGCTCGACGCGCTACCGTTCACGCCCGAACACCGGCGGCTGCTCGTGGGGTCGGGCGTGGGCTGGGCGCTCGACGCCATGGACGTCGGGCTGGTCTCGTTCATCCTCGCGCAGCTCGCCGTCACCTGGTCGGCGACGCCCGGGGAACTGTCCTGGATCGCGTCGGCCGGATTCGTCGGGATGGCGATCGGCGCCAGCCTCGGCGGGCTGCTCGCGGACCGCGTCGGCCGGCGATCGGTCTTCGCGCTGACCCTGCTCGTCTACGGCGTCGCAACGGGCGCATCCGCGCTGTCCTGGTCCGTCGGCTCCCTGCTCGTGCTCCGGTTCGTCGTCGGGCTCGGGCTCGGGGCGGAACTCCCGGTCGCCTCGACCCTGGTGAGCGAGTTCGCGCCGCCGCGGATCCGCGGCCGGATCATCGTCCTGCTCGAGGCGTTCTGGGCCGTGGGCTGGACGGTCGCGGCCCTGATCGGCTACCTCGTGGTGCCGGCCGGCGACAACGGCTGGCGCTGGGCCCTCGCGCTGGGCGCCGTGCCCGCGCTGTACGCCGTCGTGGTCAGGATCGGGCTGCCGGAATCCGTGCGCTTCCTCGAGGCCAAGGGCCGGCACGCCGAGGCCGAGCGCACGGTCCGCAGGTTCGAGCGCTCCGCGGAACTCCGCGGCCACCTACCGACCGCGGCCGCCGATGCGCCGCCCCCGCCCCCGCCCGCCGCGCCGTCGGCGACCGGGGTCGGCGCCCTCTGGTCGAACACCTTCCGGCGGCGCACCTTCTCGCTCTGGCTGGTCTGGTTCTGCGTCAACTTCTCCTATTACGGCGCGTTCATCTGGTTGCCGACACTGCTTGTCGCGGACGGCTTCTCACTGGTCCGATCGTTCGGCTTCACCCTGGTGATCACGCTGGCGCAGCTGCCGGGATACGCCGCGGCCGCCGTCCTCGTGGAGACCTGGGGCCGACGCCGGACGCTGGCCGCCTTCCTGGTCGGTTCCGCGGCCGCCGCGGCCGTGTTCGCCTCGGCGAGCAGCGTGACCATGGTGCTGGTCGGCGGGTGCCTGCTCTCGTTCTTCAACCTCGGCGCCTGGGGTGCGCTGTACGCGGTGACCCCCGAGATCTACCCGACCGCGTTGCGCGCCACCGGGTCGGGGTGGGCGGCGGGGGTCGGCCGCATCGCGTCGGTGCTGGCCCCGCTCGCCGTGCCACCGATCCGTGAGTGGGGCGGCACCGGCCTGCTGTTCGGGATCTTCGGAGCCGTCTTCCTCGTCGCGGCCGCGGGCGCGCTCGGGCTGCCCGAGCGGCGCGCGCAGGTGCTGCAGGACTGACGCCGGCCGCCGGCGATGACCCACGCCTCCCCGGCGGAGCCGGGCGATCCGGTGGGTGCGGCCGGCCCGGCGGCGCGCGCCGACCGCGCCGCGGCGGCGGAACGAGCCGTGCTGACGAGGCACGTTCGCCGGCTCTGGGGCGTGCCCGGCACCGCGCTGGGCGTCAACACCTGGCCGGCGCGGTACTCGCACCGGTTGTTCGTGACGTGGAACTACTGGTGGCACGCGCACCTGCTGGACTGCCTGGTCGACGCCGAGCTGCGCAGCCCCGGCGCGAACCGGCGACGCGCGATGCGGCGGCTGGCCCGCTCGTTGCGCGTCCGCAACGTGCACGGCTGGTTGAACAACTACTACGACGACATCGCCTGGCTGGGACTCGCCCTGCACCGCGGCGCCCCGTACCTGACCGCCCGGCACGCCGAGGTGGTGGCGGCGGTCGTCCGCGAGTTGCGCGCCGCGTGGTCCGACGCCGAGGGCGGCGGCATCCCGTGGCGGCGTGGTGACGAGTTCAAGAACGCGCCCGCGAACGGGCCGGCGGCGATCCTGCTCGCCCGGTGCGGCGACGTCGAGGGCGCGGGCCGGACGGTGGACTGGATCGACGCGCGGCTCAGGGACACCGAGACCGGGCTGATCTGGGACGGCGTCCGGCCGGGCGCGGTGGAGCGGGTCGTCTACACCTACTGCCAGGGCGCGGTGCTCGGCGCCGACTGGGAGGTCGCGCGCCGGACCGGGAGCGGCCGCGAGCGCGTGCACGCGCTGGTCGCCGCCGTCGACCGGCACCTCGCCCCCGGCGGCGTGCTGCGCGGACACGCGGGCGGCGACTCCGGGCTGTTCTCCGGCATTCTCGCCCGCTACCTGGCCCTCGTCGGCACCGAACTGCCGGTGACGAACGACGCGGCGGGCGACACGGCAGACGACACGGACCACGCCGACCGGGCGACCCGGGCGGCCGCGCGGCGGCTGGTGCTGGACTCCGCGGACGCCGCGTGGCGCAACAGTGTGCCCGTCGACGGGCTGCCCGTGTTCGGCTACGACTGGTCCACGCCCGCCGTGCGGCCCACCACGCGCGATCGGCGGCCGGAGCGCGACCTGTCCGTCCAGCTCTCGGGCTGGATGCTGCTGGAGGCCGCCGCCGCCGTCGCGCGCCCGGCGCCGGCGCCGGAGTAGCGTCTCGCCGGTGCGCGTCGGTGTGGTGATCCTGCCCCAGTTCAGCTGGCCGGAGGCCCGCGCGCGATGGCGGTCCCTGGAGGACCGCGGCTTCGCCCACGGCTGGTCCTACGATCACCTCTCCTGGCGAAACCTGGCCACCCAGCCCTGGTTCGGCACCGTCCCGACGCTGACCGCGGCCGCCACCGCCACGAGCACGCTGCGGCTCGGCACCTGGGTCGCCTCGCCGAACTTCCGGCACCCGGTGACCTTCGCCAAGGACCTGATGACGCTCGACGACGTCTCGGGCGGCCGGGTCATCGCCGGCGTCGGCGCCGGCGGGATCGGCTGGGACGCCACCGTTCTCGGGGGTGACGTGCTGAGCCCCCGGGCCAGGGTGGACCGGCTCGACGAGTTCGTCACGCTGCTCGACCTGCTCCTGCGACAGCCCGAGACCAGCTGGCGGGGAAGCTATTTCACCGCCGACGCGGCGCGGATGATCCCCGCGGGCAGCCGCGGGAGGATCGAGCTGGTGGTCGCGGCGAACGGACCGCGGGCCATGCGGATCGCGGCCCGCGCCGACGGCTGGGCGACGACGGGGCCGCCGGACGACGGCGCGACGGTCGAGGGCTGGTGGTCGGGGGTGGCCGAGATGGTCGACCGGATGGACGATCTGCTCGCGTCGACCGGCCGGGATGGCGAGACCTACCGGCGGTACATCAATCTCGACTCGGGAGCGGCGTACTCGCTGACCAGCATCGCCGCCTTCGACGACGCGGTGGGCCGGGCGGCCGCGCTCGGCTTCACGGACGCGGTCACGCATTGGCCGCGGGCGGCGGACGTCTACGTCGGCGACGAGGCGATCCTCGACGAGGTGGCCGATCGGCTGCGGGGCGGCGAGATCGCCCTGTAGCGGGCGGCGAAGCCCGCCCTGTGTCGATCTCTGGGCCGGTCTCAGCGGCGCGGCTGGATGCCGCGGTGCCGGACGACCGGGATCCGCGGGTCGATCCGACCGGCGAACACCAGCACCGCGGCGGCGACGACGAGTGCCCCACCCGTGGCGGTGAGCCAGGGACCGACCGCCGCGGTGGCCTCCCCCGCCTCGAAGACGCCGGCGTCGCCCGGTACGAGAATCCGGAAGACACCGAAGCCCAGGCAGGCCAGCCCGCACAGGGTCAGCACCGACGCGGTGATCCGGTGCGGGCGCGGGCCGCGCGAGGTCGAGGCGAGCGCGATCGCCGCGATCAGCGTGAGGGCGCCGAAGATCAGCCCGACGATGCCGGGGCGGTAGGTGTCCCAGCCGTCCATCACGTCGTTCAGGTTGGTGCCGGCGATGTCGCTGCTGCCGGTGATCGAGCCCCAGCCGGTGATGGTCGTGGTGCCGCCGTCGTCCGTCTGCGTGGAGATCCACGGCAGGAAGGACGCGACGATCGCGAGCAGCCCGCCCGCCGCCGCGAGCGCCGCGACGGCGCGGCGGGCGACGACGACAGGGTCTCGGTGGGGCACGACCCGACCGTACCGACCTAGGATTTGCCGCGTGTGTGACATCGCTCCCCGCTGGTTGCTGCTGGGCTTCGACGGCCTGGTGTGCGGCAGCGACCTCCCGGTGCAGGCGTTCGCGCGGCACTGCGCGGCGGCGCTGCCGGTGGACCGCGGACGGGTCCTGGTCGGCGGGATGCGGGGCGTGCTGGAGGACCGGACCGACCTGCTGCCCGGCGGGATCCGCCTCGACGGCGCCGAGGACGGCTTCGACGTCGTCGAGATCCTCGCGTCGGCAATGGGTCTCGACGCCGCGCGGATCGCGGAGGCGCGACAGCGAGCGCGGCTCGACCTCGCCGGGTCGGCGTGGGCGGTCGAGCCCGCCGCGGGGCTGCCGGAGCTGCTCGTCGCCCTTAGGGCGGCGGCGCGCGTGCGGGTGGTCGCGGCCGACGCCGCCGGTGTGACCGAGGTGCTCGAGGCGACCGGGCTGGACGGCTTCGTGGATGCCAGCGACGTGTTCGTCGATCCGGGTGGCGCCGGGTGGGCCTCGGCGGTCCGGGCCGCCGCCGAGACGACCGGCGCGCCCGACCGGGTGCTCGCCGTGGCGACCCGGTGGGCCGACCTGGCGTCCGCGGCCGACGCGGGGGGCAGGACCGCGCTCATCGACCGATTCGGCCGAGGCCGCGGCGCGCCCACCCTGCGGGCGCGGGACTTCGCGGGTCTGGCCTCCGCGATCCTGTCCTGGGCCGGCGCCGGCGAGGTGGTCCGGTGAGCGACTCCCGCCGCGACGATTGGCGCACCCCCGACGGCGCCGACGTCCAGGCGCCGACGCACGTCCTCGCGCACCTGTCCGACACCCACCTGACCGCCGCCGGCGTCCGGTACAACGGTGTGCTGGACGCCGACGCGTCTCTGGCCAGGGCCGTCGGGGTGCTCCGCGAGGCGCAGGGTCACGGCCGGCGGCTGGACGCCGTCGTCCTGTCCGGGGACCTCACCGACACCGGCGACCCGGACGCCTACCGGCGGCTGCACCGGGCGATCTCGGGCCTGGTGAACCGGGACGGCAGCGTGCCCGCGGTCGTGTACGCGACGGGCAATCACGACGTCCGCGCCGAGTTCCACCGGAGCCTGCTGGGCCGCGAGGGCGTGGACGGTCCGATCCTGCAGGTGCACGACTGCGACGGGCTGCGGGTGCTCGCGCTGGACTCGACGGTGCCGCGGCGCGGCGACGGCGAGCTGCACCCGGACCACCTTGCCGAGCTGCGGGCGGAGCTCGCGCGGCCTGCGCCCTCCGGCACCGTCCTCGTACTGCACCACGCGCCACTGCCGCCGCCGTCGCCGCTGCTGAGTTACTTTGCGCTGCATCGGCACTCGCGGCGGGCGCTGGCCGAAACCATCGCCGGCAGCGACGTGCGGCTGATCCTCGCGGGGCACCACCACCTCCCGCAGTCCGGCCTGCTGGGCGGCATCCCGGTGGCGGTCGCGGGCTCGGTGACGATCCGCACCGACCCGCTGGCGGCGCCCGGCCACGAGCGGACCTTCGCGTCGGGGGCGATCAACCTCGTCGAGTTCTACCCCGACGGCGCGACCGTGTCGGTGGTCCCGGTGGACGGGGCGCGCGAGGTGTTCGACCTGGACGCCGGGGCCTGCGCGCGCATCATCGACGCGGTGACGGCCGCCGACACCTGACTTGCTTCCCAGCCCGGGCGACGGTCAGCCCGTGACCAGGCGTTCCAGCGCCGGGAACGCCAGCACCAGCCAGGTGCCGCCCATCAGGAACGGGCCGAACGGAATGGCCGAGGACAGCGAGAGCCGCCGCACCGCCAGCCCCGCGACCGACACCAGCGCGCCGATGGCGAACGCCAGCACGAGTCCGAGCAGCGCGGCGGGCACCGAGACGAACCCGGTGAGCAGGCCGAGGCTCGGAACCAGCTTCGCGTCGCCGCGGCCCATCGCGGCCGGCGCCAGCGCGGCCAGCCCCCAGAACACCAGCCCGAGCACGGCCGCGACGACCAGCGCCCGCCAGAGGCTGCCGAACCCCGGCTGTGCCACCGCGGTGCCGACCACCACGGCGAGGGTCAACGGCGCGGCCGGCAGCGTCAGGGCGTCGGGCAGCCGGTGCCGGGCCAGGTCGATCGCGCCCAGCACGAGGAGCAGCCACCCGGCCCAGACGACCAGCCAGAGCCTGGGATCGCCCCACGCCAGCCCGGCGCCCAGGCCGGTGATCACGGCGCCGGCCGGGATCAGCGCGGCGGCGGGCAGTTCGGCGCCACGCCGCAGCCGGGCGAGCAGCACCCTGGACCCGGCCCCGACGGCCGCGCCGGCGACGACACCGACGAGGGCGGCGGCCCACGCGAACGATGCGCCACCGGCCGCGAGGGGATCCACGGACTGACCGTCTCACGGAAGCGCGCGACGGCCGCCAGGTTGTCCCCACGGCGATCGATCGCCGGGCACACGCGCGCCGGCGGCTAGCCGAAGATGCCGTTCGCCCTGGCCTGGTCGACGCACACGGCGTGCTGCTCCACGGTGTCGCTGAAGCAGGACTCGCCGTCGGGGTCCACCTTGACGAAGAACAGCCAGTTGCCCTCCGCCGGGTCGAGTGTCGCGGCGATCGCGTCCGGGCCCGGCGAGGAGATCGGCGTCGGCGGGAGCCCCATCTGCACGTAGGTGTTGTACGGGCTGGGGTTCGCGCGGTCCTCCGCGCTGGTCGCGATCGAGGCGCGGTCCAGCGCGTAGTTCACCGTCGAATCCATCTCGAGCTTCATCGGGATCGCGAGCCGGTTGTAGATCACCGCCGAGACCTTGGGCATGTCGGCCACGATGCCCTCGCGCTCGACCAGCGAGGCGATGATCGCGGCCTGGTACGGCGTGATGCCCATCGCCTGCGCGTCGGCCACGATGTCCTCGCTGTTCCACAGCGCGGCGGACGCGCTCGACCACGGCCTGCAGCGCCTGCTCCGGGGTCGATCCCGGCGGGATGTCGAAGTCGCCCGGCAGGATCACGCCCTCCAGCCGCTTGCGCGGATCCGGCGCCGCGCTCACGGCATCCGCGGCCCACTCCACCACGCCCAACGTCGCCGGCTCGGCGGTCTCGGCGACCTGCCACAGGTCGTCGGCCGTGAAGCAGTCCTGCTCCCCGTTCAGCGGAACGCAGGCGGCGGCGGCGATCTCGGAGATGTACCCGGGGACGACGGTGGCCGGCTGGGTGGGATCGGTCGGCGTCGCCGTGACGTCGGCGAGCTGCCGGCCCGGGATCAGCCGCACCCTGCCGACCTGATTCTCCTTGGCCACCAGGGCATCCGCGGCGGCCTGCGCCGAAGAGTTCTGCCGCACCCTGTAGTACCCGGGCCGGAGCGCCTGCACGTCGCCGTCCATCGAGGCCTGCGCCTCGAACGCCTCGGCGCTCGCGACCACGCCGGCGTCCGCGAGGGTCTGCGCGATGTCCGCCGGGGTGTCGCCGCCCTGGATCCGGACGACCACCTCCGTGTCGCCGGTGCCCTGGAAGTCGTCGACGGCGTTCGCGTTGGAGCGCCAGACGACATAGCCGACGACCAGGCCGGCGACGATGACGATCAGGATCAGCACGGCGATCAGCGACGAGACCCAACGCCGCCGGCGGCTGCGCCGCGGGGGTGTCCGGCGGGCGCGGCCTGGCCCGCACCGGCGCCGGCTCGTGCTCCTCCTCGAGCGTGTCGGTGGGCGCCGCGGCCAGCGCGGCCCGGAGCTCGTCGACGTCGACATCGCCGGTCTCGCCGTCGTCCCGCCGGCCGAAGATCAGGTGGTCAGTCACGGGCGGCCCTGGCGAGCGCGTCGAGCCGGCTCTGCAGGATGCCGGTGGCCGCGACCTGGTCGACGACCTGCCGCCGGCGGCGGCCGCGCACCCCGCGCTCCGCCAGGATCCGGTCGGCGCTCACCGTGGTGAGCCGCTCGTCGACGTAGACGATTGGCACGGGTGCGATGCGGGCCGCGAGACGATCGCCGTACGACCGGGCGGCGGCGACCGCCGGGCCGTCCGTCCCCCGCAGTGTCTGCGGCAGACCCACGACCACCTCGACCACCTCGTGCTCCTCGACCAGCGCCACCAGCTCGTCCAGATCCGTGCCACCGGTGGCTTGTCGGACGACGGTCTTCACCGGTGTGGCCAGTACGCCGTGGGGGTCGCTGATGGCAACTCCCACGCGAACGGTACCCACGTCGACTCCGAGACGCACGCCTTTCGGCGGCCTGTCGGCACTGCCTTCGGTGGACACGTCACGAACCGCCGGGAAATCGGGCGATCCGGTCAGGCACGGCGCTCTGCGAGCGCCGCCCGGATCGCGTCGATGGCCGCAGGGACCCCGTCCGGCCGGGTGCCCGCGCCCTGCGCGAGGTCCTTCTTGCCGCCCCCGCGACCGTCGACCTGCGGCAGCGCGATCTTGATCAGGTCGCCCGCCGACCAGCCGGCGTTGACCGCGGACGGGGTCACGGCCACCGAGACGGCCACCGTGCCGTCGGACGGACCGAAGATGGCGACCGCCCCCGGCCGCGCGCCGAGCCGGCCGCGGACGTCGCTCGCCAGGCTCCGCACGTCCGCGGCCGACGCGCCGTCCGGGGCCGTGGCTGCCACCAGCGCCACGTCGCCGACCGTCACCGCGGCGTCCGCCAGCGTGCCCGCGGAGGCGGACAGCGCCGCCGCGCGCACCGCGGCCAGCTCCTTCTCCGCGACCCGGAGCCGCTCCAGCAGTGCCTCGACCCGTCCGGGCAGTTCCGACGGCTTCGCCTTCAGCGCCGTGGCGAGCTGGGCGACCAGGGTGCGCTCGGCGGCCAGGGTGTGGAACGCCTCGAGGCCCACCGCGGCCTCCACCCGGCGCAGGCCCGAGCCGACCGACGACTCCGCCGTGATCGCGATCGGCCCGATCTGCGACGAGTGTTCGACGTGCGTGCCGCCGCACAGCTCGACCGACCAGGGGCCGCCGATCTCCACGATGCGCACGGTGTCGTCGTAGGTCTCCCCGAACAGCGCGATGGCGCCCATCTTCTGGGCCTGCTCCTGCGTGCCGTAGAGCACCCTGACCGGGAGGTCCTGGCGGACGGCGCGGTTCGACACCTCCTCCAGCTCGGTCCGCGTCTCCGCCGAGAGCGCCCCGTCCCACGAGAAGTCGAGACGCAGGTAGCCGGGCTTGTTGTAGGACCCGGACTGCAGCGCTTCGGGGCCGAGCACCTGGCGCAGCGCGGCATGTACCACGTGCGTGCCGGAGTGCGCCTGCCGCGCGCCCAACCGCCACTCCGGGTCGACCTTCGCGAGGACCAGGGCGCCCTCGGCGATCTCGCCGTCGGTGACCCGGATCCGGTGCACGTACAGCTTCCGGTCGAACTTCTGCACGTCGAGCACCTCGGCGGAGCCGCCGGCGGCGTCGACGATGAACCCGGCGTCGGAGTCCTGGCCGCCCGATTCGGCGTACAGCGGCGTGCGGTCGAGCACCAGCTCGACGACGTCGCCCGATGTCGCCACCTGCACCCGCTCGCCGTCCCTGATCAGGCCGCGGACCGTGCCCTCGGACTCCAGCTCGGTGTATCCGGTGAACTCCGTCGCGCCGCGGTCGAGGAGCTCGCGGTAGGCCGCGCTGTCGGCGAAGCCGCCCTTGCGCGACTTGGCGTCCGCGCGGGCGCGCTCCTTCTGTTCCTGCATCAGGGCGCGGAAGCCCTCGACGTCGACGGTCAGACCGGCCTCGGCGGCCATCTCGAGCGTCAGGTCGATCGGGAAGCCCTGGGTGTCGTGCAGGTTGAACGCCGTCGTCCCCGGGACGACCGAGCCGCCGGCGCTTCTCGTCTCCGCGGCCGCCACCTCGAACAGCCGGGAGCCGGATGCGATCGTGCGCAGGAACGCCCGCTCCTCCGTTGCGGCGACCTTCTCGATCCGGGCGAAGTCCGTCGCGAGCTCGGGGTACGACGGGCTCATCAGGTCGCGCACGACGGCCATCAGCGTCGGCATGATCGCGTCCTCGACGCCGAGCAGGCGCGCCGACCGGACGGTGCGGCGCAGCAGCCGGCGCAGGACGTAGCCGCGACCCTCGTTGCCGGGGGTGACGCCGTCGCCGATCAGCATCATCGAGCTGCGGCTGTGGTCCGCGATCACCCGCATCCGCACGTCGTCCACGAGCTCGGCGCCGTAGCGCCTGCCGGAGAGCTCCTCCATCCGTCCGATGATCGGCCGGAGCAGGTCGGTCTCGTAGACGTTGTCGACGCCCTGCAGCAGGAAGGCGAGCCGCTCCACGCCGAGCCCGGTGTCGATGTTCTGCTGCGGCAGCGGGCCGAGGATCGGGAAGTCGCCCTTGCCGGAGCCGCTGGACTCACCCCGGATGTCCTGCATGAACACGAGGTTCCAGACCTCGAGGTAGCGGTCCTCGTCGGCGATCGGGCCGCCCTCGATGCCGTACTCGGGACCGCGGTCGTAGTAGATCTCCGAGCACGGCCCGCAGGGCCCCGGCACGCCCATCGACCAGAAGTTGTCGTCCATGCCCCGGCGCTGGATCCGCTCCGGGGGGATGCCGGCGATCTGCTCCCACAGGGCGGCGGCCTCGTCGTCCGACTCGTAGACGGTCACCCACAGCCGCTCCGGCTCCAGGCCGAATCCGCCGTCCTCGAGCGGACCGGTGAGCAGCGTCCAGGCGTGCTCGACGGCACCGGCCTTGAAGTAGTCGCCGAACGAGAAGTTCCCGGCCATCTGGAAGAACGTGTTGTGCCGGGTGGTGATGCCGACGTTGTCGATGTCCCCCGTGCGCACGCACTTCTGCACGCTGGTGGCGCGGCGGAACGGCGGGGTGCGCTGGCCGAGGAAGTACGGCTTGAACGGCGCCATGCCGGCGATGGTGAACAGCACGGTGGCGTCCTGGCTGATCAGCGACGCCGACGGGACGACGGTGTGGCCGGTGCGCTCGAAGTGCGCGAGGAAACGACGACGGATTTCGTGGGTCTGCATGGGTCCTCGGGTCGTGCGGATGAGCTGAGATCGGTTCGGGGTCTGGCTGAGATCGTGCTGCGGTCGACGGCGGCGGCCGGCGGCGGACGGGAGTCGGGCCGGGAATCAGGCGGAGCGCCGCGAGGCGCGCCGGCCGGTCGGTGGCGGCCCGCCCGGCGCCCGGTGCTGCAGCGGCGCCGGTTCGGCCGGGATCGGCTGCGGTCCGGCGTGTTCGGGGGGCACGAGCACGACCGACCCCGTCGCGCTGTCCACCATCGGCCGGTAGCTCGCGCGGCGGTTGGCCGCGCCCTGCCGGATGTCCGAGGCGAACGCGCCCACCGCGTTGCCCAGCTCCGCGACCGCGTCGGCGAGGTCGGCGGCGATCGCCGAGGGGGTCAGCTTCGCCTTCAGCGCCTCGCGGGCGGCCTCCTTCGCGCGCCGGGTGCGTCGGGTGGCCGCGACTCCGAGGACGACGCCGGCACCGAAGATGTACATGCGCTTCATGTCGAGCCGACATCTCCTTCGACGGTGTGCAGCCCCCGTGCTGCGCCGCAGGTTTGTGACCCGCGGCAGCGGACAACCTCAGAAAGGTTACCCGCCCGTGCTTGGCAAGGATGTTCTTGAGCGGTCATGCTTATCGCGTGAACTACGAGTTCAACGGCCTGCCGCTGCACATCCTGATCGTGCACGTGCTGGTCCTGGGGATCCCGCTGTCCGCCCTGCTCACGGTGCTCTCCGCGGTTTGGCCCGCCGCGCGGCGGCGGATCGGCATCGTGGGGCCGATCGTCGCGCTGCTGGTGCTGATCACCGTGCCGATCGCGCAGAATGCCGGCGCGTGGCTGATGGCGCGGGTCGGGGAGACGCCGCTGGTGCAGGAGCACGCGGGCCTCGGCGACACCATGCTGTGGTTCGCCATCGGGTTGTTCGTCGCGTCGCTGGTGGCCTGGGGCGTGCCGTTCCTGATGGCTCGGCAGCAACGCACCGTGCCGACCTGGCTCACCGCGGTGGTCGCCGTGGTCGCGATCGGGCTCTCCGCGGCCGCCGTCGTGCAGGTGGTGCGGACCGGCGAGTCCGGCTCGAGGGCGGTCTTCACCGGCAACTTCTGCGCCGAGCCCCTGGCGGCGGACGGCAGCTGCCCGGCCACCTCCTAGGACCGTCCGTCACCGTCGGCGGGGGCGCCGCGCCCGGTGATCGAGCGGCGCCCCCGCCGGCGGTCAGGCCTGCACGACCATGCAGTGCTCCTTCATCTCCGCGGCCTGCGCGGACGTCAGGTCGACCATCCGCGGCCCGGTGTTGCACTTGCCGAAGATCGACGTCGGACCGTGCATGACGTTGGTCTCGTCGGATTCGTGGCCGAGGCCGAGGTAGTGGCCCAGCTCGTGCGCCACGCCGATCCCGGTGAACTGCGGGTCCTCGGCGAGCTCCAGGACGGTGCCGGACATCGCGACGAGCGAGTCCTTCGAGCACGGGCCGTTCTTCGGCGACCGGCCGACGAGCGCGCCCATCGTCTGCACGATGAACAGGTCGATGGCGCCGGGCCGCCCGCTGAACTCGATGGTCAGCAGCAGTGCCTCGAAGATCGTCGAGATGTTCGTCAGGTTCCCGGCCTGCTCGGGCGAGATGGTGCCCCACTCGAGCCGGCGGATGCCGAAGTCGCGCTGCTGCCAGATGTCCCTGGCGACCTGGACGGCGTACTGCATCTTGGCGGCCTCGGACCGGCTGACGACCCCGGAGAAGTCCGGCTCGTGCCCCACCAGGAACAGCACGACGTCGACGCTCGCGCCCGACACGGTCTCCAGGTGACGCTTCAGCGAGCGCTTGGTGGGGATCGTCACCGTGCCCGCGAAGGGCAGCACGGCGACGTCGTCGAGGGTGCCGAAGAGCCGGCCGGATTCGTCGCGGTGGATGTATCCGAACACGTCGCCGTTCACCGACAGGTCGCCGCTCTTGGCCAGGTGCCGCGCCGCGATGTCCCGCACGCTCAGCGTGGTCATCGCCGGCTCACCGCTGCATCAGCAGGACGGGGATGAGCCCGGTGCCGTCGGCCAGGCCACCGAGCGCCTTGCCCAGCACCGTGCCGGGCCGGGGCTCCTCGGGGCGCGCGTGTGGCGTGCCCCGCCAGGTCCGACGTCACGAGCAGGTCGCCGATCTCGATGGCCCCGTCGGCGGCGACCGCCCGGCAGTGCACCCGGCCGACGAGCGCGACGGGCACCCTGGCCTCGCCGCGGCGCGCGCCGAGCCGGAGCGCCGTGCGGAAGTCGCCGGCACCGGAGACCACGCCGACCACCCGGCGGTCGTGCGCGGTCGCCGACGCGGTCACCTCGTCGGCACCGACGGCGACGACGACGGTGCCCGCAGGGATCTCGGCATCGGCCGCGAACTCCTCGGCGAGATCGGCGCCCATCAGCTCGATGTCGCCGGTCGCGCCGTTCAGGTGGATGCGGTCCACGCCCTCGGCGTCCCGCACGATCAGGTCGCCCTCGAGGCCCTCGCTGCCGAGGAACAGCTCGGCCGTCTCGCCGTTCAGCACCAGCGCGTCGCGCCCGACGGCGTCCCGGATGACCAGGTCGCCTTCCAGGCCCACCGCTCCGATGGTGACGGTGGCGTGCTCGCCGTTGATGTGCACGGCGTCCCGGCCGAACAGGTCGCGGACGATCAGGTCGCCCTCGAGGTTGCCGCCCCCGATGGTGACGGACGCGGTGTCGCCGTTGACCCGGAACGCCTCGAAGCCGTTGCCGTCGGTGACGACGAGGTCGCCCTCGTTGCCGACGCCGCCGACGGTGAGGACCGCGTTCCCGCCGTCGAGCCGGATCGCGTCCCTGCCCAGCTGGCCGCGGACGATGACCTCGCCGGTCTGCACGTCGGAATCGTCCTCGGCGCCGACGGTCAGCACGCCGGTGCTGGCCTCCATGCGCATCACGACCCGCTCGAGGTCGTCCTGCACGACGAGCTTGCCGGCGTGGCCGGTGGCCCCCGCGACCAGCCGGGCATTGCCGCCGTCGAGGTGCAGCACCTCGACGCCGTCGGCCGCGTGCACCCGGACGTCGCCGTCGGTGTCGGCGGCGCCCACGTCGATCGAGGCGTCGCCGGAGTGCAGCGCGATCGTGGTCCCGCCATCCTGGCTGACCAGCGTGATCCTGCCGTTGCGGTCGATCGAGCCGACGATCAGCTCGGCGTCCGACGGCTCGAACGTCAGCACCGGCTCGGTGGCGCCGCCCCCCGCGGCGCGCCGGACGATCACCCGGCCGGTGTCGTTGATGCGGACGATGTCTGCGCCGTTGGCGTCGGTCACGCGCAGGTCTGCGGCCGTGACCACGACGTTCTCGGTGAATTCAGGCACTCGGTTCCCCCTCAGGTGGGCGGCCGGTCCGATCCGACCGCTCTGCCCGGGGTACGCGGCCGGCGCCACGACGGTTCGCGCGGCCCGCTGACCCGGGTTACCCTGGAGGCGAATCGAATCGATTCGACCGGCCTGGCTCCATCGTGTCGCAGCTCACGTCACGATCTGGAGACCGGGCCGAACCTGACCGCCCGGCGGGCGTCATCCCCCGGATGTCAGACCACCGCGCGATCCTCCACCGCAGACCGCGGTCGAGGCCACCACCGGCTGCCGCCGCCACCGCGACGGACGAAAGGCGCACCATGTCCCTCGGCCAGACCCTGACCCGCGAGCCGCTCGTCGAATCGATCGAGACGCCCGACTGGCGTCGCACCGCCGTGGTGTACCAGGTGTACCCGCGATCGTTCGCCGACTCGAACGGCGACGGCATCGGCGACCTGCCCGGCATCACCTCTCGCCTGCCGGCGCTGGCCGAGCTGGGCGTCGACGCCGTGTGGCTGTCGCCCTTCTACGCCTCCCCGCAGGCGGACGCCGGCTACGACGTCGCCGACTACCGGGACGTCGACCCGGTCTTCGGCACCCTCGCCGACTTCGACGCGCTGCTCGAGCGCGCCCACGATCTCGGCCTGAAGGTGATCATCGACCTGGTCCCGAATCACTCCTCGGATGAGCACGCCTGGTTCCGGGCGGCGCTGGGCGCCGCCCCGGGCTCGCCGGAGCGCGCGCGCTACGTCTTCCGCGACGGCCGCGGCACGGACGGCGAGATCCCCCCGAACAACTGGCCGTCCGTGTTCGGCGGCAAGGCCTGGACCCGCACCACCAACCCCGACGGCACCCCCGGCCAGTGGTACCTGCACCTGTTCGACCCCAAGCAGCCGGACTGGAACTGGGACAACCCGGAGGTCAGGGACGAGTTCCTGTCGGTGCTCGAGTTCTGGCTGGACCGCGGCGCCGACGGCTTCCGCGTCGACGTCGCCCACTCGCTGGTCAAGGCGCCGGGACTGCCCGACCTCGACCTGGCCCAGGTCTCCGCGGCCGCCGAGGCGGAGGGCGTCGAGGCGCTGTTCGACAAGGGCCCGATGTGGGACCAGGACGGCGTGCACGAGGTCTACCGCTCCTGGCGCGCGCTGGTCGACCGCTACTCCCCCGACCGCGTGCTCGTCGCCGAGGCGTGGGTGCAGCCGCTGTCGCGGCTCGCCCGGTACGTCCGCGACGACGAGATGCACCAGGCGTTCAACTTCGACTACCTCGAGGCGCCATGGGACGCGGCCGAGATCCGCGCGCGGATCGGCACGTCCATGTCCGCCAACGACGAGGTCGGCGCCCCCACCACCTGGGTGCTGTCGAACCACGATGTGGTGCGCCACGTCTCGCGATTCGGACTGCCGGACGGAAAGCGGCCCAACGGCATCCGCGCGGGCGACGCGCAGCCGGATCACGAGCTCGGGTTGCGCCGGGCGCGCGCCGCGACGCTGCTGATGCTGGCGTTGCCCGGTTCCGCCTACCTCTATCAGGGCGAGGAGCTCGGCCTGCCCGACCACACCACGATGGACGACACCGCGCGCCAGGACCCGGTGTGGGAGCGCTCCGGCTTCACCGAGGCCGGCCGCGACGGCTGCCGCGTGCCGCTGCCGTGGGAGGCCGACGCGCCCGGGCTCGGCTTCGGCCCCGGCGGCGCGACCTGGCTGCCGCAGCCGGACTCGTACGCGGCGCTGGCGCGCGATCGCCAGGTCGGCCTGCCGGGCAGCACCCTCGAGCTGTACCGGGCCGCACTCCGCCTGCGTCGCTCGTCGGGTTTCGGATCCGGTGCGCTGCAATGGCTCTCGGAGGACCGCGCCACGGTCGTGGCATTCCGGAACCGAAACGTCATCGTGGTCGCGAACACCGGTGACGCCGCCGTGCCGCTGCCCCCCGGCCAGGTGCTGCTGTCCAGCGTCGAGCTGCCCGGCGACGGCACCCTTCCCTCCGACGCCACCGTCTGGGTCGGCTGACCTCGCTCCGGTTGGCCGTCGCGCGGCGCGCCTGCGTGCCCGGCTCGTCTGCGTCGCCGGCTCGCCTGCGTCGCCCGGCTCGTCCCCTGTGCTCGGCTCGTCGGACTGGAACCGGTATGACTGCCCGGACCTCGGTATGAGCGTCCCACCACTGGTATGACCGCCTGGACCTCGGTATGACGTTCGACCGTCATACCGAGGTCCACCGCGTCATACCGATGACCCTCTGGTCGGGACCTGTCCGTGAACGCGGGAATCGGAGATGCCGAGTGCTCAGCCGAATCGGCCGCGGCGCTCGGTGTTATCGACGAACCTGGGGATCGCGGGGTGCCAGTCCGAGTGGCCGGCTGCCGTGAAGGCCGCCCCGAATCGCCGCAGCAGCAGGGCGGGTCGGGCGAGGTCGTCCCAGACGACACGCACCACCTGGCGGCCCGTCTCGCGTATCCGGTCCTCCCGGAGCTTCTCGGCAAACACGGCATCCGACGCGGTCTGGCCCGTCCGCAGGAGGGCGCCGTACTTGATCCGACCGTCGAATTCCGCGATGGTCCTCATGATCGAGAAATCGAAGTCGACCCTGGCGCAGATTGTTCCATCGACCCCGACGATGTCGGTCTGCACGTCGGGGTCGGGCAAGCCCAGCTGCGCGAACACGACGCGGGCGTGCGATTCGCCGACACTTTCCGACCGCCCGTCGGCGAAGCCCAGGATTCTGCCCACGCGGGAACGGCCGGGGGTGGTTGCGTAGCGAGCGACCACCGCGGCGAGATCGTCACGCGTGCATGCTGCGGTCCGCAGCGCCCAATCGGCGGCCGCCACAGCCGTGCGTGGGTCGTCGGCGCGCGCCAGGTCGAAGAGCGTGCGCGGAACGGACGTCACAGCGACACCGTCGACAGCGACACCGTCGATGTCGAGCAGTCGGCCGCGGTGCGGGTGAATGTTCGACGTGGCGCGGCGTCCGGGGCTGAACGGCCACATCGCGTGCACCTTCGCGAGGCTGTGCGGCGACACCGGCAAGCCGTGCAGCACGGCCGCCGACGCGTGGCTGATCAAGGCCGCTCCGTCGAGAAGCCGTCCGATCTCTCTGGTGCGGAGCGCATGTCGGCCGCGCGGGTCGAGCGGCTCCCACTCGTCGTTTCGAACGAAGGATCCCCGGCGCACCGGGACGAGCGCCTTCCTCGACGTCAACCGGCGCAACTCGCGTGGAGTCATGCCCGACTCGAGCAGACGTGCCCGAGGCGTTGGAACCGTCGCCGGTGTCTCGCGCCGTTCAGCGGGGGCAGCCACCCGCGAAGGGTGCCGCACCCGGACGCTGAGATCACGCCGTCGGGGACGCCTGTGGACAACTCCGACTCGGCTGTCGCGCTCCGCGCGACGCATTTCGCCGTGGACCTCCTGGTCTGGCCGCGTGGCGCCTCGACTCGAGCCGCCTTGGTATGACGGCCTGGTCGTTGGTATGACGTTCGAACGTCATACCAGTGACCATCCGGTCATACCCGAGGGTCGGACGTCATACCCGCGGGTCGAACGTCATACCCGCGGGACGAACGTCATACCCGCGGGTCGAACGTCATACCCGCGGGTCGGACGTCATACCCCGAGCATCGGGCGGCGCACGCCGTGGTCGCAGGCTATGGCTGCAGACCCTGCGGTCATACGAGAGTGCACACGGTCATACGAGTTCCGAGACGCGACGATCCGCGGCTCAGGTGGTGAGCACGATCTTGCCGGTGGTGCGGCGGGCGGCGAGATCCTCGTGGGCGCGGGCGGCGTCGGCGAGCGGGTAGGAGGCGCCGATGCGGATGGTCAGCGAGCCGTCGGCGAGCCAACCGAAGAGGTCCCTGGATCGGCCGAGCAGCTCGTCGCGCGTGCGCATGAAATGGGTCAGCGTCGGCCGGGTGAGCAGCAGCGAGCCGCCGCGGTTCAACCGCTGGATGTCGAACGGCGGCACCTGCCCGCTCGCCCCGCCGTAGAGCACCATCGTGCCGCGCACGCGCAGCGCGTCGAGCGAGCCGTCGAAGGTGTCCTTTCCGACGCCGTCGTACACCGCGGCCGCGCCCTCGCCGCCCGTCAGCTCGCGCACCTTCTCCGCGAAACCCTCGTAGCCGACGAGCACCTCGTCCGCGCCGACCGCGCGGGAGAGCTCCGCCTTGGCCTCGCTGGACACCGTGGTGATCACCCGACCGCCGCGCAGCTTCGCGATCTGGGTGAGCAGCAGGCCGACGCCGCCCGCACCGGCATGGACGAGAACCGTGTCCCCGGCAGCGATCCGGTAGCAGTCGTGGCTCAGGTAGTGCGCAGTCAGGCCCTGGAGCGGGATGGCAGCGGCCTGCTCGTCGCTGACGTCGTCCGGCACTGCGAGCAGCAGGTCGGCCGGCACTGCGGCGAGCTCGGTGTAGGAGCCGGGCCGCGCCCGCGCCCCGCCGGGGGCCGACGACCACGCCACCCGGTCGCCGACCTCGACGCCCACGACTCCCGCGCCGAGCGCGACCACGCGTCCGGCACCCTCCGAGCCCGGGACGAACGGCAGCTCCCGCGGGTACAGCCCCTGCCGCTCGTAGATGTCGACGAAGTTGACGCCCACGGCAGCGATCTCGAGCGCGACCTCGCCGGCGTGCGGCTCCGGCGCGTCGACCTCGCCGTACTCGAGCACCTCCGGGCCGCCCGTCCGGCTGATGGTGATCGCGTTGGTCCTGCCCGCGCTCATGGCGCTCCCTCGGTGTCGGTGCCCGTGTCGGTTCCAGGGTCGGTGTCAGGGTCGGTGTCAGGGTCGGTGCCGCCGCCGGTGGCGACACCGCGGACCGCCGCCCGCAGCTTCGGCACCCGTTCGGCCAGCAGGCGTTCCGCCCCGTGCCGGGTCGGCTGATAGTAGTCGCGGCCGACGAGTTCGTCCGGCACGTACTGCTGCGCGGCGATCGCGCCCGGCAGGTCGTGCGGGTAGACGTAGGCCTGCGCGTTGCCGAGCCGCACAGCGCCGGGATAGTGCCCGTCGCGCAACGCGACCGGTACGCCGCCTGCCTTGCCGTCCTGGACGTCCTGCATCGCCTCCCCGATCGCGCGGATCACCGCGTTCGACTTCGGCGCCGTCGCCAGGTGGATCGTGGCCTGGGTGAGCGCGATCCTGGCCTCGGGCATCCCGACGAGCTGCACCACCTGCGCGGCGGCGACCGCGAGGGGCAGCGCGGTCGGGTCCGCCATCCCGATGTCCTCGGACGCGTGGATCATCAGGCGGCGGGCGATGAATCGCGGATCCTCCCCCGCCTCGATCATCCGCGCGAGGTAGTGCACCGCCGCGTCGACGTCGCTGCCGCGGATCGACTTGATGAACGCGCTGACCACGTCGTAGTGCTGGTCGCCCTGCCGGTCGTAGCGGACGGCCGCGCGGTTGATCGCCCGCTCGACGGCGGCCAGGTCGACCACCGCCGGTCCGGCCGGCCCCGCATGCGACACCGAACCCGACCCCGAATCCGCGGCGGACCCCGACGCGGATTCCGCGAGCTCCGGCGCCGCGCCCGCCGCCTCCTCGAGCGCCGTGAGCGCCCGGCGGGCGTCCCCCGCGGCCACCGCGATCAGGTGCGCGCGGGCCTCGCCGGAGAGCGTGACCGCGCCGGCCAGCCCACGCTCGTCCGCCACGGCCCGGTCGAGAAGCTCACCGATCTCCGCGTCGGACAGCGGCTGCAGCTGCAGCACCAGCGACCGGGACAGCAGCGGCGAGACCACCGAGAAGAAAGGGTTCTCGGTCGTCGCGGCGATGAGGATGACCGTGCGATCCTCCACGGCGCCGAGCAGCGAGTCCTGCTGCGTCTTGGAGAACCGGTGCACCTCGTCGATGAACAGCACGGTCTGCTCGCCGGTCCGGCGCAGCCGGTCCCTGGCCTCGCCGATGACGGTGCGCACCTCCTTGACGCCCGCGGACACGGCGGAGAGCTGCGCGAACTGCCGACCGATGGTGCCGGCAACGAGCTTGGCCAGGGTGGTCTTGCCGGTGCCGGGCGGGCCGTAGAGCACCATCGAGGACACCGAGCCGCCCTCGACCAGCCGCCGCAGCGGCGCGCCCTCGCGGAGCAGCTGGTGCTGGCCGACCACCTCGCCCAGCGACCGGGGGCGCATCCGCGCGGCGAGCGGCGCGCGCGGGTCGACGGCAGTGACCGGCGCCCGCGGCCCGGCAGAAAACGAGTCGGCGGCGCGCGCGTCCGCCTCGACCGCGAACAGGCCGGGATCGCCCTGCGTCACACCGGCGACGCTACCCGGTGCACCCGACGGCTACGGTCTGGCGTCATGGAGATCCTGCGCTACGCGGCCTTCACCACCGTGCCCACGGGCGGCAACCCGGCCGGGGTGGTGCTGGACGCCACCGGCGCGACCGATGCGGAGATGCAGCGGGTCGCGGCCGATCTCGGCTATTCGGAGACCGCGTTCCTGACGCCGACCGGCCCACACGCGGCATCCGTGCGCTACTTCGCACCCAAGGCCGAGGTCGCGTTCTGCGGGCACGCGACCATCGCCGCCGCCGTCGCGCGGGCGGAGCGCGTCGGGCTGGGAGCGCTCACCCTGGACTCGGTGGCCGGGCCGATCTCCGTGACCACCTCGGCGCCGGCGACGGAGCCGGGAGAGATCGCGGCGACGCTGGTCAGCGTGCCGCCGACGGTCGCGGAGCTGCCCGACCACGTCGCCGCTCGCCTGCTGCGCGCGCTGCGGCTCGCCGAGACGGATCTCGATCCCGATCTGCCGATCCGGGTGTCCTACTCCGGCAACCACCACCCGATCGTCCCGGTGACCCCGCTGGCCCTGGACACCCTGGACGACGACACGGCGGTGCTCGCTCCGCTGATGGCCGAGATGGGTTGGGGCGCCACGGTTGCGGTCGTCACCCGGCTCGCCGCGACGGAGTTCGAGGCGCGCAACCCGTTCCCGCCGGGCGGGGTGCGGGAGGACCCCGCCACCGGCTCGGCGGCGGCCGCGCTCGGCGCCTACCTGCGGGCGCTGGAGATCCTCGCGCCGCCGGCCCGGATCACCGTGCACCAGGGCCGGCACATCGGGCGGCCGGGCCTGCTCACGGTCGACATCCCGCCCGGCACGGGCGGTATCGCCGTATCGGGCCGGGCGGTCCCGCTGGCCTGACCGCCCGCATCCACCCAGGCGGTCAGCCGACGGCGTTCACCGCCGCCGGGGTGTCCGCGTCGGCGACCAGCCGGTGCACCAGCCGCATCTTGTCGAGCACCGCGGGCGGCAGCACGAACGGGTAGAGGTCCTTGTGCCCCATCGACCGGTTGATCATGTTCAGCGTCCACGCCAGCGGCAGCCAGAGGCCGATGATCCGGTCGAACCCGGTGTCGCCGGCGAGCGGCTGCGTGGCGGTCGCGCCGGCCGGCGCCAGGCCGAACGCGGCCGCGGTGTCGAGCGTGTCGCGGATGTGCAGGTAGTGGGCGAACGTCTCCGCCCAGTCCTCGGCGGGGTGCATCGTGGCGTACGACGAGACGTACCGCTCCTCCCAGCCCTCCGGCGGGCCCTGCGAGTAGTGACGGTCCAATGCCGCCTGGTAGTCCAGGTCGGGATCGCCGAAGAGCTGCTCGAAGTCGGCGCGCGCCGGTCCGGCCTCGGCCAGCACGAAGAAGAAGTAGTGGCCGATCTCGTGCCGGAAGTGGCCGAGCAGGGTCCGGTACGGCTCGTCCATGGACACCCGCAGCTGCTCGCGGTGCACGTCGTCACCCTCAGCGAGGTCGAGGGTGATCACGCCGTCGTCGTGGCCGGTCATGACCTGTTCGAACTGGCTGGAGAGCAGGTCGAAGGCGAGCCCGCGCGCGGGGTCCGCCACCCGGTCGACGATCGGCAGGCCCATCTCCACGAGCTCCACCACCAGGCGCCGCTTGGCCGCCTCCGCCTCGGCGAACGCGACGAGCGCGGGATCGCCGTCGGCGGGACGCGTGCGGGTGAGCGAGCAGGACCGGCAGAGCAGGCCGGGGTGCCCCGCCGGAACCAGCCAGTTGCAGCCGGCCACGTGCAGGTTGGCGCACATCTGCCGGTCCGGGGCCGCGACCGTCCTGCCGTGCGGGCCGAGCACGGCGAACTGCCGCTCGACCAGGTCGAACCCGATCGAGTGGCCGCAGCTCAGGCACAGCGAGTTCTCGAAGGCCAGCTGCTGGCCGCAGTTCGGGCAGGCGAAGTCGCGCACGAGGATCTCCAGGGGTTCGGGGTGGGCACGTCCGGCGACGGCGGCGTCTCACGGTCGGGCCCTGCACACCCTATGCGCGGCGGCGGGGCCACCGAGGCAGCTTCCCCGCGGCGACAACGGTCAAACGTCGCCTCCGGTCGTCCGGCTCCCCCGGAGTTTCACACCGGGCCGGGCGGGTAACCGGTTCACCATGCGAATTCCGTTGCTGCAACACCTGTCGGATCGAACGGGCCCCTTCGTCTCGGTGAGCGTGGACGCCACCCGGACGGAAGCGGCGGCCGGACGGGAGATCGAGGTGCGCTGGCGCGAGCACGAGGTCACGCTCGCCCGCGCCGGGGCGTCGCCCGAGACGCTCGCGCTGCTCGGTGAACGCGTGCTACCCGCCACCGGACGGGCGGGACACGTCGGCCGGCTGGTGGTGGCCGACCGGGACGGCATCGCGCTCGACCTGGTGCTGCCGGCCCCGCCGGTCCGCGAGGAGGTCGTCGTCGGCCCGGCGCCGCACCTGCTGCCGGCGTTCCGCGCGCTCGGCGACAGGGTGCCCTACGTGCTGGCCGAGGTCGACCGGACCGGTGCGGACATCAGCATCGTGAACGAGTTCGGGCTGCACGACGACGTCTCGGTGACGGGCGATCACGACGAGCTGCACAAGTCCGGTGGCGGCCTGTCCCGGCGGCGCATCGAGGCGCGCGCCGAGGACTCCTGGGCGCGCAATGCGGCCGAGGTGGCCCGCGAGCTGGACGCGCTGGTCGCCCGCCACCGCCCCGCCGTGGTGCTGCTCGGCGGCGACGTCATCGCGGTCGGGGACGTGCTGGACGCGGCGAGCGGGCGAGTGTCCGAGATCGCGGCAAGGCTGACCTCCGGCGGCCGCGCGGAGGGCGCCGCGAGCGCGGCACGGGACGCCGAGATCGAGGGCGTGCTCGTGCAGCTGCTGCGGGCCAGGCACCAGGACCTGCTGGACCGGTTCGGCGCCGCCGAGGGCCGGCAGGGTGCCGCGGTGCAGAGCCTGCCCGACGTGGTCGACGCCGCGCGCCGCGCGCAGGTCGAGGAGTTGTTCCTGCACGACGATCCGACCTCGACGGACCGGCTCTGGCTCGGCGAGCAGCCGCTGCAGCTGGGCACGTCGCCCGAACAGGTGCGCTCGCTGGGCGCGGTCGACCCGCGGCAGGTGCGCGCGGACACGGCGCTCGTCTGGGCGATCGTCCACGCCGACTCGGGCATCACGCTGCTGGACCCCGACCAGCGGGCGCTCACCGACGGCATCGGCGCGCTGCTGCGCTGGTCGGACCGGTCGACGCCGCACGACGCCATCCCGAGCATGCCCGGGCACGGCCACGGCTGACCCCAGGGATCAGACGGGCGCGACGTCCACCGAGACGTCCATCTCGTTGTGCTCCGAATCGGTGAAGATCACCCCGCGCAACGGGGGCACGTCGTCGTAGTCGCGACCCCAGGCCACGGTCGTGTAGCGCTCGTCCACGAACTGATCGTTCGTCGGGTCGAACCCGAGCCAATCGCCGTCGGGCAGCCGGACCGCCGCCCACGCGTGGCTGGCATCAACGCCGACCATGCGCTCGCGGCCGGGCGGCGGGTCGGTGGCCAGGTACCCGGACACGTAGCGGCAGGGCAGGCCCATCGACCGCACGCACGCGGCGGCCAGGTGCGCGAAGTCCTGGCAGACGCCCGCCCCGGCGTCCAGCACGTCGGTGACGGTCGACGACACCGACGTCCTGCCGCGCTCGTAGCGGAACTCGTCGTGGATGCGGTGCCGGAGGTCGGTGATCGCGTCGAGCAGCGGGCGCCGGGGTGGAAAGGAGACAGCCGCGTAGCGCCGGACCGCGTCGGGCAGCTGCACCAGCGGGGACGGCAGCGCGAACTCAATGACCCGCGGATCCGTGGCCGGATTCGGCAGCGCGTCCTCCCACGGCCGGGCCGCCGCTGCCACGTCGAACGCCGGGGCGTCGACCTCCACGACGGACACCCCGACGACGGAGAGCTCGGTGTGCGTGCTGGTCACGTGGAAGTAGGTGTTCGTGTTGCCGTAGACGTCGACCGCGTCGGAGGTGTCGCTCGGGACGGGGGCGACGACGAGCTCGTGCCGTCTGCACCGCTGGCCCGCCAGCTCCCGCGGTCGCAGGTAGCCCCGGCCGAACGAGGCGGACACGCCCTCCGAGTAGCGGTAGACCGTACGGTGCTCGATCCGGTATGTCCTCGTCATGCTCAGCCCACCCCCTCGAGCGTCACGACGCCGACCGGCTGCATCCCGCTCGGGTGCCAGAAGTGCTGCGCCGCCACGGCATCGGCGATGCCGCGGAGGGCCTCCGAGAGCCCGTCGAGCAGCGACTCCAACTCCGGCCGGCGGCCGGCGCCGTCCACGTCGTCCAGCTCCTCGGGACGGCAGCGGCGCAGGGTCGCGTCCACGTCCTCCAGCCTGCGCTGCGGCCGCGACGTCGCCGACGCGTCGGGCAGGGCCCGCAGGTCGGCCCTGGCCTGCCCGACCTGGTAGGCCAGCGAGCGCGGATTGCCGGGGTCCAGCAGCAGCAGCTCGAGCATGGTCGCGACCTGGGTGCGGCCGCGGTAGCGGCGCCGGTAGGTGACGCCCGACTCGCTCGCCGCCACCACGGATTCCACCACGAGGGAGTCCACCGCGGAGCTGGTCGCACTGGTCAGTGTGGCCCGCAGCAGGGCGGTCAGCTGCTGCGCGCGTTCCATCCGCCGCCCGAGATCCATGAAGTACCAGCCGGGATCGCGGATCATGTTCTCCCCGGCCAGGCCCGAGACCGCGAGCATGCCGGACACCACGGCGTTCTGCGCCGCGGACAGCGCGATGCCGCCGTCGGCGGGCGCGGCGGCGAGCTCGGCGACGGCGCGCTCGATCGCCGCGAGCACCATCCAGGTGTCGGAGGAGAGTTGGTCGCGCACCGCCCGCGCCGACTCGCGCAGGCCGGCGAGCGACTGCGCGACGCTGCCGTCCTCGTCGGCGTCGAGCATGAGCTCCCTGACCCGCAGCAGCGGGTCGCCGCCGAACGGGACCGGCCGGGTCGCCGACACGGCGCTCACCGCGCGCAGCAGCACCTGCACGCAGCCGGCGCCGAGATGGTCGGGCCGGAAACGGAAGTCGTCGATGCGCTCGCGCGTGGCGATGAGCAGCCGGGTCAGGTCCTCGGCCCGCTCCGCGTACCGGCCGAGCCAGAACAGGTCCTCCAGCACGCGGGGCGACGACGTCGACTCCAGCCGATCCGGCTGCACGAGAGGTCCTTCGTAGAGCCAGATCCGGTCGTCCCGATCGACCGCGCCCTGGCGGCCGGAGCGCACCCAGACGTCCTTCGCGACGCCGGTCCGCACCCGTCCGACCAGCACCGGGGCCGCCTCCTGCACGCGGCCGAGCGCGCCGTGCATCGGCACGTACCCCGAGCCGTGGGCGACGCTGAACAGCCGCATGCTGACCTGGCCGGCGGCCAGTCCCCGCGGCGTCGCCATCGGCGCCTCCGAGAAGGGCGCCAGCTGCTGGCCCACCCAGCGCGCCGGTTCCGCCTCGATCCGCGCGCGCCAGCGGTCGAGCTCGGCGGCGCTCATCGCGGCGGGGAACACCGACCGCCCGCGGCCGACCGGCCGCAGCACCATCTCGGGCAGATGGCCGAGGACGTACGACCGCGGCCCGGCGTTGCCGCACCAGAACGTCGGCACGGACTCGAGTTTCAGGGACTCCCCGAGGATCGCCTTGGCCAGCTGCGGCAGGAACGGCAGCAGCCCCGGGCTCTCCAGCAGCCCGCTGCCGAGAGAGTTGACGACCGTCACGGCGCCGCGCCGGCAGGCCTCGGTGAGCCCGACAACGCCGAGCTGGGAGTCCGGCCGCAGGTCCAGCGGATCGGACCAGGAGGCGTCCACCCGCCGCACGACGACGTCCACCGGCTCGAACCGGCCCATCGACAGCATCCAGAGCCGCCCGCGGCGGATCGTCAGGTCGGCGCTCTCGACCAGCGGCACGCCCAGCAGGGAGGCGAGCATCGCCTGATCGAAGGCGGTCTCGGAGTGCGTGCCCGGCGAGAGCACGACGACCCGCGGGTCCTCGGCCTCGTTCGGCGCCACCGACGCCAGCGCCGACCGCACCGTGTGGAAGAACGCGCCCAGCCCGCGCGGCGCGGTCGTGCGGAACAGGTCGGGCAGGACGCGGGACACCACCCGTCGGTCGGCCATCGCGTAGCCGGCGCCCGACGGCGCCTGGGTACGGTCGCCGAGCGCAGCGAACTCACCGTCGCGGTCGCGGCACACGTCGACCGCGTGGAAGAACAGCTGGTGCCCGCCCGGGATCGTGATGCCGTGCGCCGGCCGCAGGTATCCCGGGTTGCCGTAGACGAGTTCCGCTGGCAGCACCCGGTTCTCGATGAGGCGTGCCGCGGAGTACAGGTCAGCCAGCACGGCGTCCAGGAGCACGGACCGCTGGATCAGGCCGTCCTGCAGCCGCGTCCACTCCGCATCGTCGACGATCAGCGGCAGCGGATCGAGCCGCCAGCGCTCGGGGGTGATCGGCCCCGACAGCACCGACGGTGAACCCGCCCCGATCTCCTCGACCGGCGTGTAGGTCACGCCGTCGTCCTCGAGCAGCCGATCCACCCGTCCGCTGAGGCGACGCAACCCCGGTTCGCCGAGCACGTCCAGGGTGGCCGCCAGGTCGGCCCACCCGCTGCGCACATTGCCGTTGCCGCCGGTCATCTCGTCGAAGCGACGCGGGTCCCGGCCACCCGGCGTGAGCATCCCGCTGCGCGCCAGGTAGGTGTCCACCAGCGACGCTGCGGGCGGGTTCGGCCTCGCGGTCACCGGCAGATCGCCCGCGCTCGGCGCAGGTCGAGCATGCCCGGGGCGGACGCGTCGACGGCGAGCCGCGCGGCCCGCTCGCGCAGGCGAGCGACGTCGACCTCGCCGGGGCTGTGCCCGGCGGCGTCGAATCGGCGGTTGCGGCGGGCCTCGGCCTCCATGGCGTTGACGGGCGGGGCGTCGTACGAGCGTCCGCCGGGATGCGAGACGTGGTACGTGGCGCCGCCGAGGGACACCGCGGCGTCGCCGGCCGTCGCGTCCACGACGTCGAAGACCAACGGGGCGTCGGGCGGCAGCGTCGGGTGCAGCGAACTCGGCGGCTGCCATGCGCGGTAGCGGATGCCGGCGACCTGCCGGCCGGGAATGTGGGTCGGGCGCAGCGGCACCGGAAAGCCGTTGCAGGTCAGCATGTGCCGGTTCCGGTCGGCGCCGTCCAGGCTGACCTGCATGCGCTCTACCGACGAGTCCACGTAGCGGGCCGTGCCGCCGGCCGTCGCCTCCTCGCCCAGGACGTGCCACGGCTCGATCGCCCAGCGCAGCTCGAGCTCCATCTCGCCCACCGTCACCGTGCCCAGCCGCGGGAACCGGAACTCGAAGAACGGATCGAGCCAGCTTGTCGCGAAGTCGATGCCGTGCGCTCGGAGATCCGCCGCCACCTCGGCGATGTCGGCGATCACATAGTGCGGCAACAGGTACCGGCCGTGCAGATCGTCTCCGTGTCGGATCAGGGGCTCCACCAACGGTTCTCGCCAGAACCGGGCGACGAGCGCGCGAACCAGGAGGGCCTGCACCATCGCCATCTCCGCGTGCGGAGGCATCTCGAAACCACGCAGCTCGAGCAGGCCCAGCCGGCCGCGCGCCGAGTCCGGACTGTAGAGCTTGTCGATGCAGAACTCCGCGCGGTGCGTGTTGCCGGTGATATCGGTGAGCAGGTGCCGCAGCGCCCGATCCACCACCCACGGCGCGACCGAGCCGTCGGGCCGGGTCTGCCGCCGGATCTCGGAGAACGCGATCTCCATCTCGTACAGCGTCTCGGCGCGGCCCTCGTCCGCCCGCGGTGCCTGCGAGGTGGGACCGATGAACTGACCGGAGAACAGGTACGACAGTGACGGGTGGCGCTGCCACTGGGTGAGCAGGGAGACCAGCAGGTCGGGCCGGCGGAGGAGCGGCGACTCCGCGGGCGTCCGGCCGCCCAGCGTGATGTGGTTCCCGCCGCCGGTGCCGCGGTGGCTGCCGTCGACGGCGAAGGTCTCGGTGCCCAGCCGGCTCTGCGCGGCCTCGGCGAACAGCGTGGTCATCAGGGCGTGCTGCTCGATCCAGCTCGCGGTCGGCTGCACGTTGACCTCGATGACCCCCGGGTCCGGGGTGACGGTCAGGGTTCGCAGCCGCGGGTCCTGCGGCGGCCCGTACCCCTCCAGCACCAGCGGCGCGCCGACCTCCGCGGCCGCCTGCTGCAGCACGCCGGCCAGGTCCACGAACGCGTCGAGCTCGGTGAGCGGTGGCAGGAACACGTGCAGGAGATCGTCGCGAACCTCCGCGACGAGCGCCGTTGGCGGCGCCCCCGCGGCCTCGACGACGACCGCACGGGAGGCGCGCGGCCGGGCCGGGAGCGCCTGTCGCGCGACGAGCGGGTCCGGCTCCGCCTGCGGTTCGGGCGGTTCCCAGGCGATCGCATCCAACGGCAGGCGCAGGCCCGCCGGCGAATCGCCGGGCAGCAGCACGATCCTGCCGCGCCGCAGCCGCCAGTCGGCGCTCCCCCACGCCGCAGTCGGCGGGAGCCCCGCTGCAGAGTCGCTCCCGGCGGGGGACTCCGCGTCCGTCCCGACCGCCAGCCGGTGCAGCGGCAGCACGAAGGCCGCCGGGTCCGCGACGGCGGCGTCCAGCTCGCGCAGCAGGGCGGCACGGGCGTCGGCGGCGTCCCGGTCGGGGTCGAGGTCGGTGGCGGGCGGGTCGCCCGCTGGCAGCCGGACCTGCTCGGCCAGGCGGGCCAGCGGGTCCTCGAAGGCCGGCCGGACCTGGGCCGCGGGCAGGCCGAAGCCCCGCGCCACCGCGCCGAGGAACCTGCCGGCCAGGTCCGCCGCCGCCGGCGAGTCGAGCGGTTCGCGCTCGTCGTTCGCCGCCCATGGGTCGGCGAACAGATCCGGCGCGGTCCACATCGGCTCGCCGTCCGTGCGCCAGTGCAGCGCGATCTGCCAGCGCGGCAACGGTTCTCCCGGGTACCACTTGCCCTGGCCGCGGTGCACCAGGCCCTGCGGCGCGTAGCGCGCGCGCAGCCGCTCGGCCAGCACGCCGGCGCGCTCCCGCTTGTGCTCGCCATCGGCGGCGATGGTCCACTGCGGCGACGTCCCGTCGTCGATCGAGACGAACGTCGGCTCGCCGCCCATCGTCAGCCGCACGTCGCCGTCGCCCAGCAGCCCGTCGACCGCCCGCCCGAGGGCGTCGATCGCCGCCCACTGGTCAGGCGTGTAGGGCAGCGTCACCCGCGGGTCCTCGTGCACCCGCCGGACGACGTTGGAGAACTCCAGCTCCGCGACGCACGGCTCGGTCGACCCGGTGATCGCGGCCGCGCTGGACGGGTGCGGCGTCGCCGAGAGCGGGATGTGCCCCTCGCCGGCGAACAGCCCGGACGTCGGGTCCATGCCGATCCAGCCCGCGCCGGGGATGTACACCTCGGCCCAGGCGTGCAGGTCGGTGAAGTCGGCGGCCGGCCCGGACGGCCCGTCGAGCGAGGTGGTGTCGGAGGTGAGCTGGACCAGGTAGCCGGACACGAAGCGCGCGGCCAGCCCGAGCTCCCGCAGCAGCGACACCAACAGCCACGACGAGTCGCGGCACGACCCGATGGCGCTGGTCAGCGTGTGGTCGGGGGTCTGCACCCCCGGCTCCATGCGAACGGAGTAGCCGACGTCGCGCTGGACCGCGGCGTTCAGCTGCACCAGGAAGTCGACGATGCCGGTGTCCGGCTCGATCGGGAAGTTCTTCAGCCAGTCCCGCACCACCGGACCCGGCCCGGTGCCCGACTCGCCCTCGTCGACCCGGCGCAGGTAGGGCTCCAGGTCGTCCGCCAGGGCGGCCGGGTAGACGAAGCCGTAGGTCTCGGCGTACTCCTCGATGAAGAAGTCGAACGGGTTCACGACCTGCAGATCGGCCACGATCCCCACGGTGATGGACAGCTCGGTCGTCCGGTCGGGAAACACCAGCCGGGCGAGGAAGTTGCCGAACGGGTCCTGCTGCCAGTTGACGAAGTGGTTCGCCGGCTCGACCGTCAGCGAGTAGGCGTCGATCGTGGTGCGCGCGTGCGGGGCCGGGCGCAGCCGGACGACGTGCGGGTGGACGGTGACGAGGCGGTCGAAGCGATAGGTGGTGCGATGTTCCAGCGCCACCTTGATGCCCACGCCCCACCCCTCCCGCTCGTCGTCGCCGCCCGCGGCGGCGCGCGGCGCGCTTCGCCGTCGGCACACTCTATGCACGCCGTGTTTCCGGCGTGCTATGCCGCGGGATCGCGCCATGGCCGGTTCCGTCCCGGATACGCCGGGGTGTGCGTCAGCGGTGTCGTCAGTGGGGTCGCAGCGGGGTGTCGTCAGCGGGCGAACGGCCGGGCGGGCGGAACGAGGATGCGAACGTGCAGCATGCCAGGCAGCTAACCGTGACCTGCGGCGGAGCGGCGCAGGACGCCCCGGCGGGATGCCCGGTCGGGCGCGTCGCCACCGGGGCGGCGGGTCCGGGTCAGCCGGCCCGCGGCGCCTCGGCGGCCGGCGGCACCGACGCCGTGGCCGACGCGTTGGCCGGCGCCGCGTCCACCCCGGCCTCCCGCCGCTGGGCCGCGGTGATCGGGGCCGGCGCGCCGGTCAGCGGGTCGTAGCCGCCGCCGGACTTCGGGAAGGCGATCACCTCGCGGATGGAGTCCGCGCGGGCCAGCAGCATGGTGATCCGGTCCCAGCCGAACGCGATGCCGCCGTGCGGCGGGGCGCCGAAGGAGAACGCGTCGAGCAGGAAGCCGAACTTCTCCTTCGCCTGGCCCTCGGTCAGGCCCATCGTGGCGAACACCCGCTGCTGCACGTCGGCGCGGTGGATACGGATCGAGCCGCCGCCGATCTCGGTGCCGTTGCAGACGATGTCGTACGCGTAGGCGAGCGCCGACCCGGGGTCGGTGTCGAAGGTGTCCATCGACTCCGGCCTGGGCGAGGTGAACGCGTGGTGCACGGCGGTCCACGTGCTGCCCGCGCCGCCGACCGAGACGGCCGCCCCGTCCGCGGACTCGTCGACGCGCTCGAACAGCGGCGCGTCGACCACCCAGACGAACGACCAGGCGTGCGGGTCGATCAGCCCGTCCCGCCGGCCGATCTCGTTCCGGGCCGCGCCGAGCAGCTCCTGGCTGCCCCGACGGGCGCCGGCGGCGAAGAACACCGCGTCGCCCGGCTCGGCGCCGACCGCGGCGGCCAGCCCCGCCCGCTCCGCCTCGGAGATGTTCTTGGCCACGGGTCCGCCGAGCGTGACGTCGCCCGACTCGTCCGCCGTGACCGTCACGTACGCCAGCCCGCGCGCGCCCCGCTGCTTGGCCCAGTCCTGCCAGGCGTCGAAGCCGCGCCGGGGCGTGGCCGCTCCCCCGCGCTGCACGACGGCGCCGACGTAGGGCGCCTGGAACACCCGGAACGGCGTGTCCGCGAAGAACCCGGTCAGCTCGGTGATCTCGAGATCGAAGCGCAGGTCGGGCTTGTCGGAGCCGTAGCGGTTCATCGCGTCGGCGTAGGTGATCCGCTGGATCGGCACGTCGATCTCGTGGCCGATCAGCCGCCACAGCGCCGCGATCACCTGCTCGCCGAGCGCGATGACGTCGTCCTCGGTGACGAAGGACATCTCGATGTCCAGCTGGGTGAACTCGGGCTGGCGGTCGGCGCGGAAGTCCTCGTCCCGGTAGCAGCGGGCGATCTGGTAGTAGCGCTCCATGCCGGCGACCATCAGCAGCTGCTTGAACAGCTGCGGGGACTGCGGCAGCGCGTACCAGGATCCGGGCCGCAGCCGCGCGGGCACCAGGAAGTCGCGCGCGCCCTCGGGCGTCGAGCGGGTCAGCGTGGGGGTCTCGATCTCGACGAAGTCGTGCGCGTCCAGCACCTGCCGCGCGGCGCGGTTGACGTCCGAGCGGAGCCGGATCGCGTTGGCCGGCCCGGACCGGCGCAGGTCCAGGTAGCGGTACTTCAGCCGGGTCTCCTCGCCGGCGGCCGCTGCGGCATCGTCGATCTGGAACGGCAGCGCCGCCGACTCGGACAGCACCTCGAGCGTCGTCGCCTCGACCTCGACCCGGCCGGTGGGCAGCTCGGGGTTCTCGTTGCCCTCCGGCCGGACGGCGACGACGCCGACCACCCGCACGCAGAATTCGTTGCGCAGCGCGTGCGCCTGCAGCAGGGCCTCGCCCGAGTGGAACACGACCTGCACCACGCCCGACGAGTCGCGCAGGTCGATGAAGATGACCCCGCCGTGATCGCGGCGGCGGGCCACCCAGCCGGCCAGGGCGACGGTGCTGCCGTCGTCGGAGGGACGCAGGGAGCCGGCGAGTCGGTCGCGGAGCACGGATGATCCTCTGGGCGGGTGTCGGTGGGCACGCGCCGGCAGCCGGCGGGGGCGCCGGCCGGCGCCCGGTCGATCCTACGGGCGGCCCGGCGGACCGCAGGACGGGTGCGCCGCCCCGTCACACCCATCGACGCCCCAGCTCGCGTCGTCTCCGCGCGCCGTGTCCTCGGGCCGCCGGGTGATCACCGGGTGGGGACCTGACGCCGCGCCCTCGCCCGGATCCGGTCCCGAAACGGTGCGCAGCCCGGACAGTGCGGGGGGACGCCGAGCGCGTCAGACGTCGCTGAGCGGGTGCGGGGAACCGTGCTCCTCGGCGGATCGGCGCTCGTACTTCCGGACGTGCTCGCCGAGGTCGGCCAGCCGGGACGAGCGCTCGCCGGCGCCGCCCGCCCGGCCGATCCAGTTGACGTAGACCCGCTGGTCGTCCGGCCGCAACGCCTGGAAGGCGGTCAGCGCGTCGGCGTCGGCCTGCAACGCGTCGGCCATGTCGTCGGGAATCGCCACACCCTTGTCCGTGATCATGATCAGTCCCTCCTCGTGCGCCGTGCGCGAACGTGCCAACCATCGTGCTCCGGATGCGTTGCCGCTGCCAGGCTCGCCGCCGCGGAAGTCGATCTTGGCGTCAGTCGGCGCACTCCCGAGCCCGCGCCGCGAAGAAGGCCCGCTCCGCCGCGGTCCGCGCGCGATCCGCCGCGCCGGCCCACGCCTCGCCCGCCTCGGCACGGCGACCCAGCGCGGACAGCATCTGCGCCCGCGCCCCGAACGCGTAGGGGTAGCGGTCCAGCTCGGCGACGGCGATCACCTCGTCCAGGTCGCGCAGCCCGGCCGCCGGGCCGGCGAGCCGGGACACGGCCACGGATCGGCCGACCGCGATGGTGGGCGACGGCTGCTGCTCCAGCAGCTCCCCGTAGAGGTCGACGACCCGCGCCCAGTTCGTCGCCGCCAGCGACCGCGCGACCGCGTGCTCCGCGGCGATCGTCGCCTGCAGCGTCATCGGGCCCGGCGGGCCCGCCTCCCAGGCCGCGTCGACGAGGCCGAGCCCCTCCGCGATCAGCGCCCGGTCCCAGCGCGACCGGTCGGCGTCGGCGAGCAGCACCTGCTCCCCCGCGTCGTCCCAGCGCCCGCCGGCGCGCGCCCGGGTCAGCAGGATCAGCGCCAGCAGGCCCGCGAACTCCGGGTCCGCCGGGCGCAGCGCGCGCAGCGACCGGGCCAGGTACTGCGCACGATCCGCGAGGTCCTCGTCGGTCAGCTCGTCGCCCGAGCCCGCGGTGTGGCCGAGCGTGAAGGCCAGGTAGACGACGCGGCGCACGGACGGCAGCCGCTCGTCGACGGTGGCGTCGTCCGGCAGGTCGAGCGCCGGCCCGGCCGCGGCGAGCTTCTTCTTCGCCCGGGTCAGCCGGGCGGCCATCGACGCCTCCGGCATGAGGTGCGCGGCCGCGATCGCGGCGGTCGGCACCCCGCACGCCAGTCTCAGGGTGAGCACGACCTGGTCCGGCACGGTGATCCGCGGGTCGCAACACAGCACGACGAGCCGGAGCTCCTCGTCGCCGATCACGCCCACCGTGCTGGACAGGTCGGCCGCCGCCGCGACGCCGCTCAGCCCGCCGGCGGCCCGGATCAACGCGCGCCGGGCCGCCTGGGCCGAGCGGATGCGATCGATGGCGCGCCGCCGGGCCGCGGTCACCAGCCAGGCCTCGATGGATGCGGGCACGCCGCGCTCCGGCCAGGTCTGCAGCGCCAGCAGGAAGGCGTCGGCGGTCGACTCCTCGGCGATGTCGAGGTCGCGCACCGAGCGCAGCGTGACCGCGAGCACGCGGCCGGACAGCTCCCGCTGCGCCCTGGCGGTGACGTCGGCGATGTCGGGCGGGACCATCAGCACCCGCCCTCGCGTCCCGCCGCGCCGGGGCCCGGCGTCAGCTGTTGAACTCCCAGATCGGTCGCACCTCGATGTAGCCGAACGGCGCCGGGCAGCGCTTGGCCAGCTCGAACGCGTGGTCGTCGTCGGTCGCCTCGACGAGGTAGTAGCCGCCGACGACCTCCTTGGCCTCCGGGAGCGGGTTGTCCACGGCGACCACCGCGTCGGTCCGGGTGCCGCGCAGGTATCGGGCGGTCGGGGTGGGCTGCAGCGCCTCCCCGCCCAGCAGCGTGCCGCCGCCCTCGGCGACCTCGGCCGCGAAGTCGTTGTGCTGCTTCATGCTCTCGGCGAAGCCCGCCTCGCCCGCCTCGGCGTACGCGGCCTCCCGCTCGACGATCAGCATCAGGTACTTCGGCATCGCGCTCTCCCTCGTGTCGCGGGCCCGTCCGCCCGGAATCGGGCCGCCGTTGCGGCCTACATACCAGAAGACGGATGGCGAGTCCGATTCTCGACGACCGGGTCACGACAACAAAGCCACCACGACAAGAACGGGCGACGCTACGCCCGCTTCCGCCCGACGGCCGCAGCGCGGGGGGAGGCAGTGCCCGCCGGAGCATCGTCCGCGGAAGCATCGTCCGCAGGTGGTTCGCCGGGCCCGTCGGGGTCGCCCTGCAGCGCCAGTTCCTCCAGCACGCCGCGGAACGTCTCGTACCGCTCCGGTCCGACCCGCGCGGCCCACTCCCGCTCGAGCTCCAGGTTCCGCGCCGTGACCCGCCGCACGGTCCGGGTGCCCAGGGGCGTCCGCCGGACGATGCGCGTGCGCCCGTCCCCCGGATCCCGCTGCACACGCAGGTGCCCGGACTCGGTCAGCTGGGTGACGAACTGACCGCAGCCCTGCTTCGACATGCCCACCCGGTCGCCGAGCTCGGTGATGCTGATCCCTCCTGGCGGCACCGACGAGATCACCCGAAAGTGCGACTGCCGCAGCCCCTTCCAGTCCTCCGCGGCGAATGCGTGCTGGATGCGCCGCAGCACCAGGCCCATCAGCATCGGCGCATGCACGGCGTCCTCGGGCACGAAGGGGTTGACCGCGGTCATAAAGCTACTTTACCTTATCGGAGAGATGGTCAACCAGCTTTCCGATGGGGGTGGCGTCATGCCGGATCGCAGCGCACTCGGGGCCGCCGACGTCTCCGACGCGGAGCTGGCCTCGATCGTCGCCGGGTATCTCGGCGAGACTCCCTCCTCCGTCGAGCTTCTCGACGTGACCGCCGAGGTCGTGCCGTACGAACTGGAGTCCCTCACGACGGCAGGCCGGTACTGGGTGCAGGGCACGGCCCGCACGGGCACCGGCGACGTGCCCTTCCGGTTCTTCGTCAAGCACGTCCAGTCCTGGTCGCGGTCGCCGCTGTTCGAGTCCGTCCCGCCCGAGTACCGGGAGCTGGCCGAGAGCAACGTGCCCTGGCGCGCCGAACCCCTGCTGTACCGGTCCGACCTCGGCGCCCGGCTGCCCGCGGGGCTGGCCATGCCACGGGCGGCCGCCGTGCGCGACATCGACGAGAAGTCGAGCGCGGTCTGGCTGGAGAAGATCGAGGTGGTGCCCCGCGTCTGGTCCGTCGATCAGCTCGGCCGGGCCGCGCGCCTGCTGGGCCGGCTGGCGGCCAGCCCCGCGGTGCGCGAGCTGGCCGCCATCGGGAGCGGGCCGGGTCAGCAGCGATTCGTCCGCTTGTACGTCTTCGGCAGGCTGAGCATGCAGGTCCTCCCCGTCCTGCGGTCCGACGAGGTGTGGCACCACCCGGTCGTGGCGGGCGCGTTCGACGACGACCTCCGCGCCCGGATGCTCGCCGCGGCCGACCGGGTGACCGAGTACGTCGACGAGCTCGAGCGCGTGCCGCTGGGCACGTCGCACGGCGACGCCTGCACGAACAACATCCTCGTCCGCGGCGAGCCCGACGATCTGGTGCTGATCGACTTCGGGTTCTGGGCGGAGCAGCCGCTGGGCTTCGACCTCGGCCAGTTGCTGATCGGCGACGTGCAGCTCGGCCGACGCTCCGCCGACGACCTGCCGGAGGTCGAGAGCGCCTGCCTCCCTGCCTATGTCGACGGCCTGCGGGACGAGGGCGACAGCACGCCGGCGGCGGTGGTGCAGCGCGCACACGCGCTGCAGATGTTGATCTACACGGGGCTCTCGGCGATCCCGGTCGAGATGCTCGCGGCGCCGCCGACGCCGGAGGTCATGCGGATCGCCGGCGAGCGAGCGAACGCAACGCGGTTCATCCTCGACCTCGTCGACGGCACTGTTCCGATCGCCGAGCCGCACCCCGGCGCGGCCCCGGCGGGGCGGCCTGACCAGCCGCCCGTGTGGGCCAACTCACCGGGCGCCGACGGCGACTCAAGATCACCGGGCCGGTAGACTCGGCCAGTTCGTGGAGTGCGTCGCGCCACCCGATCCCCGACCCGGAAGGGTCGTCACCCAGCCATTCGGGACCTGCGACCTGACTCGGCCAACCGGCCCGGCTCAGTGCTCCGCACGACCCCTGATTGGTTCTGGTTTTCGCTGCCGTGTGCGCTGCCCCGCTCGACCCTGCCCTCGACGCTCCCTTTGATTCGCCGTCCGACACCCCCGTTGATGCTGTCGGCGATTCCGGCGGCGATCCCGGCCTCTCCTTCGCCGACCTGATCCTGCCGTCCGCACTGCTGCGCTCCATCGACGAGCTCGGCTTCCGAGCACCGACCGCCATCCAGTCCGCAGCGATCCCCGCGTTGCTCGGCGGCCGCGACATCACCGGCGTCGCGCAGACGGGCACGGGCAAGACGGCGGCGTTCGGCCTGCCGCTGCTCGCCGCCGTCGACGAGCACGTTCGGGCCGTGCAGGCGCTCGTCCTCACCCCCACCCGCGAGCTGGCCGTCCAGGTCGCGGAGGCCATCGCGTCGTTCGCGCGGCACACCCCGGCGGTCACCGTGGTGCCGATCTACGGCGGCGCGAGCTTCCTGCCGCAGCGGGCCGCTCTCCGCGCCGGTGCGCAGGTGGTGGTCGGCACTCCCGGCCGGATCATCGACCACCTCGAGCGCGGCACCCTGACGCTGTCCGGGCTGCGCTTCCTGGTGCTGGACGAGGCCGACGAGATGCTGCGCATGGGCTTCGCGGAGGACGTGGACCGTATCCTGTCCGACGCGCCCGCCGCGCGGCAGACCGCGCTGTTCTCCGCGACCATGCCGCCGGCCATCCGGGCCATCGCCCAGCGGCACCTGTCCGATCCGATCGACATCTCCGTCGACCGGCACACCTCCACGGTCGACGCCGTCCGGCAGACCTACGCCGTCGTGCCCTTCCGCGACAAGCTGGACACCCTCGCACGGGTGCTGCAGGTCGCCGAGGGCGACGCGACGATCGTGTTCGTGCGCACCAAGGAGGCGTGCGACGAGGTCGGCGCCGCGCTGATCGGCCGCGGCGTCTCGGCCGCCGCCATCAACGGCGACGTGCCGCAGAAGGAACGGGAGCGGATCATCGGCCGGCTCCGCGACGGCCGTCTCGACGTGCTGGTCGCCACCGACGTCGCGGCCCGCGGGCTCGACGTCGACCGGGTCGACCTGGTCGTCAACTTCGATGCGCCGGGCGAGCCGGAGTCCTACGTGCACCGGATCGGCCGCACCGGCCGGGCGGGTCGCGGGGGCGAGGCGCTCACCTTCTTCACGCCGAAGGAGATCGGCCGGCTGCGCGCCATCGAGCGCGCGACACGCAACACCCTGGAGCGGATCACCCCGCCGACCGCCGTCGACGTCGCGGATCGGGCCGCCGTCAGGCAGCTCGCGGCGGCCGCCACCCGCGCCGGCGCGGGCGCCCTCGACCGGTACCGGCGTGCCGTCGCGGAGCACCTGGCCGCCCACGACCTGACCGCCGAGCAGCTCGCCGCCACGCTCCTGGCGCTCGCCGCAGGCGACGACGGGACGCTGGAGCGCGCGGCGGCGCAGGCGACTGCGAGCCCCTCATTCCACGCCGACCGCGACGACGCCGGGCGTTCCGGCGCGTCGGGCGGGCGCGGCGATCGCTCCGGCCGTCGTCGCGAGCCCGCGGGCCCGCGGTATCGGGTCGCGGTCGGCCACGCGCACGGCGTACGGCCGGCGGGCATCGTCGGCGCGATCACGGCCGAGGGCGGCATCAGCGGCAAGGACCTCGGCCGCATCGACATCTACGACACGTACTCGACGGTGGAGATCGCCGGCACGCTGTCCCCCGCCGCCTTCGGCCGCATCGCGGCCGCCAAGGTCAGTGGCCAGTCACTGCGCATCCAGCCGGATCGCGGCGACTCCCGGCCGCCGGCCAGGGGGCCGCGGCGGTCCGGGCCCGGTCGCGACGGGACGTCGTCGGGCCGGGGGTCGCGCGAACGCTGGTCCGCCGCGCGCTGACGGCGGCGGCACTCGCCGGGGCCGCCACGCGCGGCGTTCGGCCGTCGAGGTCGGCCGCCGTCGTAGGGTTTTCGCGTGGCACCCCGGACTCGTTTCCACCACGAGGAACTCGAGTTCGCCCGCGCGCTGACGTTCTTCGACGCGATCTTCGCGTTCTCCGTCACGCTGCTGATCACCACCGTCGACGACTTCGAACCGACGGCCTGGACGAGCCTGTCAGCGCTGTGGGACGCCAACGGGTCGGCCCTGTTGGCGTACGCCATCAGCTTCGTGGTGGTGCTGGTGTTCTGGCGCGCGAACCACCGGATGTTCTCCCAGTTCGCGGCGCTCGACTCGACGCTGATCACGGTCAACTGCGTCGCGATGTTCGGCATCGTGCTGATCCCGTTCACCACCGAGGCGATGGGCAAGGCGGCGCTGTCCGACCTGCCGCTCCCCACGGCGCTCTACGCGCTGAACATCACCTTCGCGTTCGCGGCGCACTCGTCGATCGTGCTGATCGCCGACGCCCGCGGCGTCACCGAGCGCCGGTTGACCCGGCGGGAGCGGATCGGCTACGCGATCAACTTCGTCCCGCTGCCGCTGGTGTTCCTGGCATCGATACCCGTCGCCTACGCCGCCGGCAGCGAATGGGCGCAGCGCATGTGGATCCTGGTCTGGCCCGTCACCGTGATCACGGGCGTGGCCCTCGACCGTTGGCTGGCCGGCGATCCCGACCGGCCGCCGCCCCCGGAAGAACCGGAGCCGGCCCAGCTCTGACCCACCCGGATCGGCACGGCACAGCGGGTACGCAGCACGCCTCAGAACAGTGCGGGCTGCTCCGAACGCGGCGGGGCGGCCCGCCCGGCGCCCGGCAGGCTCCCGGTCGGGAAGCTCGACTCCGCATCGCCGGGCACGCCGCGCATGCCCTCGGTCGGCGCGCCCGCGCCGATGCCCGCCGCCGTGACGAAACGCCGCACCCGCGCTGTCATCTCGCGCCGATAGTCGCTCGGCAGGTTGGCCCCGCGCGCGTACAGCCGCTCGTACTCGCCGACCAGATCCGGCCGGTGCTCGCCCAGCCAGCGGAAGAACCACTCACGCGCGCCCGGCCGCAGGTGCAGCCCGATGCCGGTCACGCCGGTCGCCCCCGCGTCGGCCAGCTCGCCCACGAGTCCCGCCACCTGCTCGTCGGTGTCCGTGAGGTGCGGCAGCAGCGGCGCGATGAACACGCCGCAGGGCAAGCCGGCCGCGCGGATCCGGCGTACGAGGTCCAGCCGCGCGCGCGGGCTCGGGGTGCCCGGCTCAAGGGTGGCCTGCAGCTCGGGATCGAGCAGCGCCAGCGACACCCCGACGCCCACCGAGACGGACCGTCCGGCGGCGGCGAGCAGCTCCAGGTCGCGGGACAGCACCGTGCCCTTGGTCAGGATCGAGAAAGGCGTGCCGCTGTCCGCGAGCGCGGCGATCACCCCCGGCATCAGCCGGTAGCGGCCCTCGGCCCGCTGGTAGGGGTCGGTGTTGGTGCCCATCGCCACGTGCTCGCGCCGCCACCGCGGCGCACCGAGCTCGCGCCTGAGCACCTCCCCGACGTTGGTCTTCACCACGATCTGCGTGTCGAAGTCCCGCCCGCTGTCGAACTCCAGGTAGGTGTGCGTGTTGCGGGCGAAGCAGTACACGCAGCCGTGCGTGCATCCCCGGTAGGGGTTGACGGTCCAGCTGAACGGCATCGGGGAGTTGCCCGGTACCCGGTTCAGCGCGGACTTCGCGTGCACCTCGTGGAACGTCACGCCGGCGAACTCGGGCGTCCGCACGCTGCGGACGAACCCGGCGAGCCGGCCCATGCCCGGCAGCGCCGTCGGGTCCTCGATCGACAGCGCCCGACCTTCCCACCGCACCGCCCCATCCGAACACATGTTCGACGGGATTTCAAGCGTCAGGTCCCCGCGATCGGCTCCACCAGGTCGGGCGCGAACTGCTGGAACGAGACGGCCCTGCCCTGCGCCAGCTGCTCGGCCGTCGCGGTGCCGGACCGCTCCACCTCGGCGGCCCACGCCTCCACCGACCCGTACGAGAACCGCTGCGCCTCGGGGGAATTCGCCGCCGCGACGGGGTCGTCGGCCATCTCGCCCCGCAGGTAGAGCGCGATGCCGAGCAGCGCGCCGTCCCAGCCCGGGCCGACCCACAGCGCGCCCGCGCCGCTCCCGGCGAGCGAGATCGGCACCCGGTGGTCGAGCTCGAGCGTCGTGGAGTCCGCACCCTCGGGCGTCAGCCGCACCTCGACCACGCTCTCCGGGCCGCCGAAGGTGACCCGGAGCAGGCGCGGCGGCTCGCACGCGAGGATGTCGCCCGTGGAATGGTTCTCGAGCACGAAGCTGCCCCCGACGCGCAGGTCCCCGCTCAGCGGGGTGAACCAGCGCCGGACCCGGTCGGGTTCCGTGAACGCGCTCCAGACGTCCTCCGCGTCGGCCCGATAGGTCCGGCGCAGGACGACAGCGACGGTCTCGGTGCCCTGGTCGTCGCGGCGCCGCACCTCGCGCTGGATGGCCTGCAGATGGTGCGCGATGTCGATCATGATTCCTCCGTGTCGTCGGATGGGGCGCCGTCGGATGACGCGCCGTCGGATGCGGCGCCGTCGGATGATGCGCCGTCGGATGCGGCGCCGTCGGATGCTGCGCCGTCGAATGCGGGGTCGCGGGTCGTCGATCGGTCGGGCGGGTCGGGCGGGTCGGCTTCGCGGCCGGCGGCGCGGCGCCGCGCCCGCCGGCCGCGCGCGAGCTCGGTGGCCAGCGCGTCCAGGTGCTGGTTCCAGACGTCGCGGAACTGCGCCAGCCACTGGTCGACCTCCGCGAACCGCGGCGCTTCGACCGCGTAGATGCGCCGCGCTCCGTCCGCGCGGACGGCGGCGAACCCGCTGTCCCGCAGCACCTTCAGGTGCTGGGAGACGGCCGGCTGGGAGATCCCGAACTCCCGCCCGATGACCGCGGTCACGTCGCCCGCGCTGTGCTCACCGCCGGCGAGCAGCTCCAGGATGCGCCGGCGCACCGGATCGCCCAGAACGTCGAACGCGTGCACACGCCGAATGTATCGCTAGTGACTTATATAAGTCAATCCTTAACCCATTGCTCCAGGGCGAGAAGGTCCGCGACGGTCGGCACCAGGTCAGCGACCGGCACCTCGCGCTGGTCCCCGCTGCCGAGCTCCTTGACCAGGACGGTCCCGTGATCGAGCTCCTGGTCGCCGAGCAGCAGCGCGATCCGCGCGCCGGCCGACACCGCCGCCTTCAACCCTGCCTTGAGGCTGCGGCCGCCGTAGGCGACATCCACCCGCACGCCCGCCCGGCGCAGGCTTCCCGAGATCGCCGCCAGCCGCACCGATCCAGCCCTGCCGAGCGGGACACCGTAGACGTCGCAGCGACTCTCGTCGGCGACGGACAGCCCCTCGGCGCGGGTCGCAAGCATCGTGCGGTCGACGCCGACGCCGAAGCCGATACCGCCCAGCGCCGGCCCGCCCAGCTCGGCCATCAGCCCGTCATACCGGCCGCCGCCACCCATCCCGGACTGCGCGCCCAGGCCGTCGTGCACGAACTCGAACGTCGTCCTCGTGTAGTAGTCGAGGCCGCGCACCATCCGCGGGTTCAGCTCGTACTTCACGTCGAGCGCGTCGAGAACCGCTCGCACGCTGTCGAAGTGGGCCCGGCACTCGTCGCACAGGTGGTCGACCATCAGTGGCGCGTCCGCGACCAGCTCGCGCATGAAGGGCCGCTTGTCGTCGAGCACCCGCAGCGGGTTGAGCCGCGCGCGGGCCGCCGTCGCATCGTCCAGCTCGAGCGTTCCGAGGTATGCGGTGAGCAACTCGCGGTAGGCCGGGCGGCAGCGCTGGTCGCCGAGCGAGGTCAGCTCCAGCCGGTATCCGCTCAGCCCGAGCGCCCGGAAGGCATCGTCGGCGACCGAGATCACCTCCGCATCCAGTGCCGGGTCGTCGGAGCCGATGGCCTCGATGCCGACCTGCTGGAGCTGCCGGTACCGGCCGGCCTGCGGACGCTCGTACCGGAAGAACGGTCCGGAGTAGACGAGTTTGACGGGCAGCGGTCGGCGGTCCAGGCCGTGTTCGATCACCGACCGCACGACGCCGGCCGTGCCCTCCGGGCGGAGCGTCACGGAGCGGCCGCCGCGGTCGGCGAAGGTGTACATCTCCTTCGACACGACGTCGGTGGACTCCCCCACGCCGCGGGCGAACAGGGCGGTGTCCTCGAAGACCGGCAGCTCGATCAGCGAGTAGCCGGCGCGGTCCGCGGCGTCCAGCAGGGCGTCACGGACCGCCGCGAACGCCCGCGACTCCGGCGGGAGGTACTCGGGAATACCTTTCGGCGCAACGAATTCGGGCATCGTCGGATCAATCCTGGTCGGCGTGGGCGCGCTCGTCGAACGACGTGCGGGCGCGGGCGGTGAGGAACGGGTTGCCGGCGCGCTCGGCGCCGACGGTGGTGGCCGGGCCGTGTCCCGGTGCGACGACCGAGTCGTCGGGCCGGCTCAGGATCATCGACGCGATCGAGTCCAGCTCCTGCGGGAGCGACCCGCCGACCAGGTCGGTCCGGCCGATCGACCCGGCGAACAGCGTGTCTCCGGTGAACAGCACGTCGGGCCGCTCGTCATGCCCGGGAAGCACACTGCCCGCGAGCCGGTACACCACCGACCCCGGCGTGTGGCCGGGCACGTGCAGCGCCGACAGGGGCAGCCCGGCGAGGCCGTCCCCCCCGAGGTCGGTCGCCGGCAGCACGGTGGCCGGCCGCAGACCGTCCACGGGCAGCACGCGCAGTGCGGCACGCAGCTCGGCGGAGAGCGCGGCGAGCGGATCGTCGAGCATGTACTCGTCGGCGGGATGGATGTACGCGGGAATGCGGTGCGCGCGGCAGATCTCGGCCGCGGCGGCGGTGTGGTCGAGGTGACCGTGGGTGAGCAGCACCGCGACGGGAGTGACGGCGTGCTCCGCCAGCACCGCGGGCAGGGCCGCGTCCGCGCCCTCGCCCGGGTCGATGACGACGCACGGGGCGCCGTCGCCCGCGGCCACCACGTAGCAGTTCGCCTGGAACGAACCGCTGGCGAAACCCGTGATCAGCACGGGACCACCCTATGTCGCGTTCGCATCCGCCCCAGCGCCGAAGGGGCTGCACCGCTCGCGGCCGACCGCCGCGCTCGGGGCCAGGATCGCGAAGTACCCGGGGATGTGCTCGGCGTCCGGCTGATCGTGCAGCGGGATGGCCTCGATCTCGGTCGCGCCCTCGGCCACGACCGTCCAGTCCCGGTCGCCGAAGGTCGCCCGGCGTTCCTTGACGCCGAAGTGCCCGGGCGTGGGGAGGTCGACGATGGCCCGCTCCAGGGCGGGCGGGATGTGCTGGGCGCTGGCCCCGAGGTGCCGCAGGTAGCCGAGCAGCGTGCCGGGGAAGTTGGTCTCGGCGAGCAGCAGCCGCCCACGGCCGCCGACGATGGGCAGCAGGTTGGTCGCCATCGCCGAGCGCTCCCCACCCTTCAGGATGTGGAACACGCCACGGACGAAAACGTTGGCGTCACGGCCCATCTCGCTTCGGATCCGGGACCCGGCGCCCGGCAGGGTGAGATCGACGGCACGGAAGGCCAGGCCGGGCGTGGCGCCGGCCTCCGCCTGCGCCCTGGCGATCGCGCTCTCGGCGAAGTCGACGCCGAGCGTGCTGGGGAACAGCGGCGCCAACCGCCGGGTGAATCCGCCGTTGCCGCAGCCGGCGTCCACCAGCGGCAGGTCGGGGTCGAGGTAGGTGCGGGCGAGCTCGAGGTACACCGCCATCTCGTCGAGTTCCGCGGTGTCCCACAGAACGTCGCCGCCGACGCCGGTGTGCTCGACCTTGCTCCAGTACCGCTCGAAGCCCTGGTGGTGGTCGCGGGGCGCGTGGCTGCCCATCCAGGCGACGCGCGGGAGCAGCAGCGCACCGCTCAGCCACCGTCCGACCTGCGCGGGCCACCGCCCCCCGGAGCGCCGGCCGACCCCCGTGCTCACGGGCGAACCGGCACGGTACGGCGGGTGACGAGCGGGGTCATCGCCCCCGCCGGCAACGGCGGGCTGAGGTAATTGCCCTGACCGAACAGGCATCCGAGGTCCCGCAACTGCTCCATCTGCTGCACCGTCTCGATTCCTTCGACCACCGCTCGTAGTCCCGCGGCCTCGATCAGGTGAAGTATCGCACCCACGAAGGCCACTTGAGCGGTGTCAGCCGTCATGTCGGTGATCAACGACTGATCCACCTTGACGATGTCGATCGGCAGCCGGCGCAGGTAGCTGATCGACGAGTAGCCGGTGCCGAAGTCGTCGATGGCGATGCCGACGCCCAACTCGCGGAGCGCGAGCAGCGCCTCCAGCCCGCCCACGTCGCCGGTCATCAGGCCCGTCTCGGAGATCTCGAGCGCGATCCGGCGCGGGGCGATGTCCTGCTCGCTCAGCACCGCCTGCACGAAGTCGGCCAGGCCGGGCCAGCGCACCTCCATCGGCGAGAGGTTCAGGTGCAGCTCGAACGACGGCGGCAGCCGGCGGCGCCACCGATGCAGTTGTGCGGTGGCCTCCTGGATCACCCAGTGGCCGAGTTCGACGATGTGCCCGCTGTCCTCGGCGACGGGGATGAAGTCGCGGGGCAGCAGCAGCCCGCGGGTCGGGTGCTCCCAGCGGACGAGCGCCTCGGCGCCGACGACCGCCCCCGACGCGAGCTCGACGATCGGCTGGTACGCCAGCCGCAGCTCGCCGCGGTGGATCGCCGTGCCCAGCTCCGAGGCGACCTGCAGGCGCGCCCGCGCCGCGTGGTGCATGTCGGGCCGGAACACCTGGACGTTCGCCTTGCCGACCGCCTTCGCGGCGTACATCGCGGTGTCGGCGTCCCGCAGCAGCAGGTCGGCGGTCTGCCCCCGAAGCCCGAAGCAGACCCCGATGCTGGCCGCCGTCCACACGGTGCGGTCGCCGACCGTGTAGGGCTGCTGCAGTTCCTCGAGCGCCCGGTGCGCGATCCGCAGCACCGCGTCCTCGGTGGCGTCGGGCATCAGCACCGCGAACTCGTCGCCGCCGAGCCGGGCCACGGTGTCCACGTCGCGCACCACGCCCAGGATGCGCCGCGCGACCTCCACGAGGATCCGGTCGCCGGCGCTGTGCCCCAGGCCGTCGTTGATCGTCTTGAACTCGTCGAGGTCGAGCAGCAGGACGCACGGGGGCCGCTCGCCGCGCTCCGCCCTGGCGGTGGCCCGGCTGATCCGGTCGCCGAGCAGCGTGCGGTTGGCGAGGCCGGTCAGCGCGTCGTTGAGGGCGAGCCGCTCCATGTCGCGGCGGGCCTGGTCCAGCTCGGCGGTGCGCTCGGCGACCCGGTCCTCCATGGTGCGCTGCACGAGGTCGAGCTCCTCGGCGAGCAGGTTGATGCCCGTGATCACCGCATCGACCGAGTCGCGCGCGGGCGACGGCTCCAGCCGCGCCTTCAGGTTGCCGGACGCCAGCTGCACGATCAGCTCGACGAGCTCGTCCAGCCGGCGGTCGTCGAACGTCTCCTCGCCCCGGCCCGGCCCGGCAGGGGACTCGTCCGGGCTCTGGTCGCCGGTCGTCATCCGGGCCCCGCGCGCCGGGTCACGCCAGGCCCGCGCGGAGGAACTCCAGCGCCTTTGCCCGATCGGTGAAGAACCGCGTGGGACAAGGCACCTCGCTGACCCCCAGGGTGAAGTTGGCGATCACCCGGTCGACGGGCGAGCGGCCCAGCAGCGCGATCCGGGACGCGGCGCTGCGTTCGCCGAAGACGGCCCTGGCCTCCCTCGCCACGGACTTGGTGGTCGCCATGTCGACGAGCATCGGCCGGCGCTCGTCGGCGCTGAGCCGGTTGACGGCGTCGAATGCCGCCCTGGCCGAGGGACCGGTGATGCGCACGCCGCTGGGCCACACGAGCCGGATGAGGCCCTCGTCGTCGATCGTCAGCGACTCGTAGTCGTGCTCGTCCTCGTCCTGGCCCGGGTGCTGCGGCGGGCCCGGCGCGGCGCCGTCGTTTCCGGCGGCGGGGGCCGTGCCCCCGGGAGCGGAGTCGTCCGACATCGTGCCGCCTCACCCGAGTAGACGATCGGGTTGCTCATCGGTGCCGGCCGGCCCGATGCCGGAGTCGTCCCCGGTGACCTGAACAGTCCACCCATGTTAGCCGTCGGCGCGGGTCACGACGCCCGCGCGAGGATCCCGCTCACAGACGGTTCACACACCGATGCAGCAGGTCGGGGTGATGCCGTCACCTAGACTCACCGCCCGGGTCGCCCGCTCCGTCCGGGGGCGACACCGCCGGAAGCTGGAGGATCACGGGTGCCGACCAATCAGCAGCGTCGGGAAGCTGCCAAGCGCAAGCTGCAGCGACAGCTCGAGCGCCGCCAGAAGCAGGAACGCGCCCGCCGGCAGCGCCTCGTCATCATCGGGGTCGTCGCGGCCGTCCTCGTGGTCTCGGGGGCGGTGTGGCTGATATTCGGGACCCGCTCGGAGCCATCGGCCGGCGGCGCCGACGCCTCGGGCTCGTCGACCGCGCCGACGGAGCCCACCGAGCCCACGACCCCCTGCAGCTATCCGAGCGCGGCGCCGGCCGTGAAGGACGCCACGCCCCCGTCGAACCTGTCCCCACTGAACACCGGCACCGTCGACGTGCAGCTGACGCTGAACGGCTCGTCCGTGCCGATCACCCTGGATCGCTCGCTCGCGCCCTGCGGCGTGAACTCGTTCCTGTCCCTCGCCTCCCAGGACTTCTACAACGACACCAGCTGCCACCGGTTGACCGTCAGCCCGGCGCTGAACATCCTGCAGTGCGGCGACCCCGGCGGGCAGGGCAACGGCGGCCCTGGCTACTCGTTCACCACCGAGGTCGCGGACACGGCCACCTACCCGGTGGGCACCGTGGCGCTGGCCAACGCCAGCGGGGAGAACGGGTCCCAGTTCTTCATCGTGTACGGCGAGTCCACGTTGTCCCCGCAGTACACGATCATCGGCCAGGTGACCGGCGACGGGATGTCCGTGGTCGAACAGATCGCCGCCGGGGGGACGGCCAACGGCGGGCAGAGCGGGCCACCCGCGACGGCCGCGACCATCGAGCAGGTCACCGTGCCGGGCGACGCGCTCGAGGGCACCGGCACGTACGAGACCGCGACGGCCACGGCGCTGCCCACCGACGGCAGCATCCCGACGGACGCCGCCGTGCCGACCGACACCGTGCCGACCGACACCGTGCCGACCGACACCGTGCCGACCGACACCGTGCCGACCGAGCCGACCGACACCATGTCCTCGGAGACGACCGGCGGGGCGGGCTGACCGAGGGCCGCGGGCACCGGGCCGCCGTCCGGCCGCCGGTTGCCCGCCGCCCCGGACCGCGCCCTCGCCTGGCAGGGTGGCAGGCATGACCGTGGTCAAGATCAACGCCATCACAGTGCCCGCCGACAGCGGCGGCGAGCTCGCCCGGCGCTTCGCCGCCCGCGCGGGCGCCGTCGACGACCAGGACGGCTTCGAGGGTTTCGAGCTGCTGCAACCCACGGACGCGAAGACCACCTGGCTGGTCGTCACCCGCTGGCGTGACGAGGAGTCGTTCCGGGCCTGGATGTCGTCGCCCGCCTTCGGGCACGGCCACCGGTCCGCGGCGGAACGGGCGGGCGGGGACGCGCCGCCGCCCGTCGCCGTGCACAGCGAGCTGTGGTCGTTCGAGGTCGCCGGCGGCAGCGCCGGCTGACCCGCCCCCGCGGCCGGTCCGCGGCCGGCCCCGAGCCGCTCAGGCGTAGGCGTCGATGCCGAGCTTGATGGCCAGGGCCAGGCCCGCGACGCCGATGAAGATGCGCAGCACCCCCGCCGGCGCCCGCCGCACCACCACCGGTCCGAGCCGGGAGCCGACCAGGCACCCGATGCTCAGCGGGATCACCGCGAGCCAGTCCACCGGCGCGGCGAACACGAAGATGACCGCCGCCGTGGTGTTGGCCATGCCGAGGAACATGTTCTTGATCGCGTTCGCCCGCGGCAGCGTCTCGGTGGTGGTGCGCAGCAGCAGGGCGAGCAGCAGCACGCCGGCGGCCGCGCCGAAGTACCCCCCGTAGACGGCGATGAGCAGGATGGCGCCGTACTGCCAGATCCGCCCGGCGCCGCTCGGCCAGTGCGCGTGCGCCGGCTCCGGCTCGTGGCCGCGCGCCGCCCGCCCGCGGGGCAGCAGGATCGTCAGCGAGGCGAACCCGAGCAGCAGCGGAACCGCCTTCTCGAAGCCCTCGGCCGGCGTGGTGAGCAGCAGTACCGCGCCGGCGATGCCGCCGAGGATCGCCGCGGGCGCCATCGAGCGCAGGCGGGGACCCTGGCCGCGCAGCTCGGGCCGCGAACCCAGCAGCGCGCCGATGCTGGTGAAGATCAGGGAGATCGTGTTCGTCACGTTCGCCGTGACCGGCGCGAGGCCGACGGCGAGCAGCGCCGGGTAGCTGGCCAGGGACGCGAGCCCGGCGATCGTGCCCGTGAGACCGGCCACCACCCCGGCCGCCACCAGGAAGAGGAACTCGAGGACCGACACCCGTCAGGCGCTGGTCACGCGGTAGACGTCGTAGACGCCCTCCACGCCCCGCACGGCGCGCAGCAGGTGCCCGAGATGCTTCGGGTCGGCCATCTCGAACGAGAACCGGGAGATCGCCATCCGGTCCTTGGACATCGACAGGTTCGCCGAGAGGATGTTGACCTTCTCGTCCGCCAGCGTCTTGGTGATGTCCGAGAGCAGCCGCGCCCGGTCCAGCGCCTCGACCTGGACCGAGACCAGGAACACCGACGCCGACGTGGGGTCCCAGGACACGTCGACCAGCCTCGCCTCGTCCGCCTGCAAAGCGGCCGCGTTGGTGCAGTCGGTGCGGTGCACGGACACCGCGCCGCCCTTGGTGATGAACCCGAGGATCTCGTCGCCCGGCACCGGTGTGCAGCAGCGGGCCAGCTTGACCTGGATGTCGGTCATGCCGCGCACCAGGACCCCGACGTCCGAGGTGGGCCGGCTGCGTCGGCGGGTGACCGACGGCGCGGAGCGCTCTGCAATGGCGTCGCCGGCCTCCTCCTCGCCGCCCAGCACGCTGACCACCTTGTTGACGACAGTGGTTGCCGCCACGTGGTTCTCGCCGACGGCCGCGTAGAGCGCCGCGATGTCCTTGTATCCCAGTTCGTGTCCGGCCGCGGCCAGCGCGTCGTGCGAGATCAGGCGCTGCACCGGCAGTCCCGCGCGCCGCGCGGCCTTGGTGATGGCGTCCTTGCCGAGCTCGACGGCCTCCTCGCGGCGCGACTTCGCGAAGTACTGGCGGATCTTCGTCTTGGCCCGGGACGAGGCGACGAAGCCGAGCCAGTCCCGGCTCGGGCCCGCGTTCGGACCCTTGGCGGTGAAGATCTCCACGATCTGCCCGTTGGACAGCTTGCGCTCCAGCGCCACCAGCCGGCCGTCCACCTTGGCGCCGATGCACTTGTGCCCGACCTCGGTGTGCACGGAGTAGGCGAAGTCGACGGGGGTGGAACCCGCGGGCAGCGTGTGGATGTCGCCCTTCGGCGTGAACACGAAGATCTCGCTGTGCGCCATCTCGTACCGCAGGTTGTCCAGGAACTCGCCGGCGTCGCCGGCCTCCCGCTGCCAGTCGAGAAGCTGCCGCATCCAGGCCATCTCGTCGACCGACGCGCCCGCGCCGGCGTGCGTGCCCCTGGTCTCCTTGTACCGCCAGTGCGCCGCGATACCGTACTCGGCCGTGTGGTGCATGTCGTAGGTGCGGATCTGCACCTCGAGCGGCTTGCCCTGCGGGCCGATCACCGTCGTGTGCAACGACTGGTACACACCGAATCTGGGCTGCGCGATGTAGTCCTTGAAGCGCCCCGGCATCGGCGCCCAGAGCGCGTGCACGACGCCCATCGCGGCGTAACACTCGCGGACGGTGCCGACGAGAATGCGCACCGCGACCAGGTCGTGGATCTCGTCGAACTCGCGGCCGCGGGCGGCCATCTTCTGGTAGATCGAGTAGTAGTGCTTGCCGCGGCCCACCACCTGGCCGGGAATGCGCGCCGCGGCCAGCTCGGCGTTGATCTGGTCGGTGACCTCGGTGAGGTAGGTGTCCCTGGACGGCGCCCGGTCGGCGACCAGCCGGACGATCTCGTCGTAGCGCTTGGAGTGCAGGATCGCGAACGCGAGATCCTCGAGCTCCCACTTGATGGTGGCCATGCCCAGCCGGTGGGCCAGCGGGGCCAGCACCTCGAGGGTCTCCCTGGCCTTGCGCGCCTGCTTGTCCGGCGGCAGGAAGCGCATGGTGCGCATGTTGTGCAGGCGGTCGGCGAGCTTGATCACCAGCACCCGCGGGTCCTGGGCCATCGCGATGATCATCTTGCGGATGGTCTCCGCCTCGGTGGCGTCGCCGTAGCGGACCTTGTCCAGCTTGGTCACGCCGTCCACCAGGTGCGCGACCTCGTCGCCGAAGTCCGCGGTCGCGTCCTTCAGCGTGTACGGCGTGTCCTCCACGGTGTCGTGCAGCAGCGCGGCGACCAGCGTCGTGGTGTCCATGCCGAGGTCGGCCAGGATCGTGGCGACCGCGAGCGGGTGCGTGATGTACGGGTCGCCGGAGCGACGGAACTGCCCGCTGTGCGCCTTCTCGGCCACCTCGTAGGCGCGGTGCAACAGCTTGAGGTCGGCCTTCGGATGCAGGTTTCGGTGCACCGCGAAAAGCGGCTCGAGGACGGTGCGGGACTGCGGCGATCCGGTGCGCTGCCCGCTCATCCGGCGGGTCAGCCGGGCGCGCACCCGCTTGGTCGCCGACGGTGTGGGAACCGGCGCGGCCGCGGGCTTCTCGACGGTGGCCACGGCCGGCGGCGCGGCGCTCGCGACCGGCGCGGGCGCGGTCGGCGGTGGGGCCGCGTGCCGCCCGGCGGGCGTGGCGGCGCCGCCGTTCCCCGGGGCCACCGCGGCGGGCTCGGCCGGCGCGACATCCGGGCGGGTGCGCTCGACGTCGCCGGCAACCTCTGGACTCATCGCACACCTCCCGCCTGCCGGTTCGGGCGTCGATCGCCGCCTGGTGTGTGCACTGATCCGTGCCCTGATCGCAGGCAGGCCGGGCGCATGCGACCCGATCGATCCGCCGTCCGAGCATAACGCCGTGGGCTGCGCGAACCTTCCGGCGTGGCGCAGGCCACCGGCGGCGGCGCGGCCGCTGCTGCCGGCGGCCGGCCGCTCCGGGTGCTACTCCAGCAGGCCCCGGCGCATGCCCTCCGCGACGGCCGCGGCGCGGTCGGACACCCCGAGCTTCTCGTAGAGCCGCTGCGTGTGCGTCTTCACCGTGCTGGCGCCGATGAACAGCTCCGCGGCGAGCTGCGGGATCGACTGGCCCTTGGCGAAGCCCCTGAGCACCTGCATCTCCCGCTCGCTGAGCACCGGACCGGTGGGCTGGGCGCGGAGCCGGATCTCTCCCGCGAGCGCCCCGGCCAACTCGGGCGGCACCACCGTCTTGCCCTCGGCCGCGGTCAGCACGGCGTCGACGATCTGCGAGCGGCGAGCGTCCTTGCCCAGATAGCCGGCCGCGCCCTGCTGGAGCGCGCTGAACACGATGGCGCTGTCGGTGATCGCCGAGAGCAGCACCACCTTGGTGCGCAGGCCGTCGCGGATGACCGCGTGCACCACCTGCAGCCCGTCCAGGTCCGGCATCTGGTAGTCGACCAGCGCGACGTCCGGGTCCTCCGCCGCGATCAGCTCGAGCGCCTCCCGCCCGGACCCGGCCTCGCCCACGACGGTGATCATGCCGCTGGACAGCAGCCCGCGGGTGACACCGTCGCGGAAGAAGGGATGGTCGTCCACGACGACGACGGTGACCTTCTTGTCCGAGGTCCGCATCGGCTGAGGATAGCCAGCGGGAGCGTCCGCGCGCCGCAGCGGCGGCCCGTGCTGGCACAGTTCGTGCATGGCTGGGCCACTTTCTCCCGTTCCGGCTGCCCGCGCGCCGGCCGTCGACCTGCGCGCCCTCCTCGCGGACAGCGGCGTTCGGCCGATCGTCGTCGAGCACGCGCGGCGCGGGCTGACGCTGCAGCTGACCCTGCGGGCCGTGCTCGTGGTGTTCGTGATCGCCACCTACTGGCTCCTGCCACCCGCCGTCGGCGTGGTCGCGTCCGGGGTGATCACCGCCGCGTACGCGGTCAGCGCGAGCGCCCTGGGCGTCTGGCTCTGGCGGGGCGGGCGCAGCGCGCTGCTGTACGGCTGGCTCGGCCTGTACGTCGACCTGGCCGCGCTCACCGCCCTGTCCCTCATCGCGGATGAGTCCGCCGTGGAGTCGTGGACGGCGAACGCGCTGCAGCTCGGGTTCTTCCTGTTGCCGGTGCTCGCCGCGACCCAGATGCGCTGGGTGATCTGCGCCGGCGTCGTCGTCCCCACCGTGGTGCTCTACGCGATCGAGGCTGTGGTCACGCGCGATGCGAACCTGGAGCCCTGGTCGTCGATCTGGCTCCGGACGTTCGTGCTGGCCGGCGTCGGCGTGGCGGCGATCGGGCTGTCCCGCATCCAGCGCTCCCGCGTGGCCGCCATCGCCGGGCTCGCGCAGGACCGGTCGAGCCTGCTCGGCGAGCTGATGACCGTGACCGATCGCGAGCACCGCACGCTCGCCGAGGACCTGCACGACGGTGCGCTGCAGTACATCCTCGCCGCGCGGTTCGACCTGGAGGACGCCCGCGACTCGGGCGACGAGGAGGCGTTCGGCCGGCTCGATCGCGCGCTCACCCAGTCCGCGCGCCAGCTGCGCTCGCAGGTCTCCGCGCTGCACCCCGCCGTGCTGGAGAAGGCGGGGCTGGCCGCGGCGCTCGACGAGCTGGCCACAGCGGCCGGCGAGCGGGGGCAGTTCGCCGTCGACCTCGACACCGCCGCCTGGCCGGGCGGTACCCATCCCGCGGTGGATCCGCTGCTGTTCGGCGCGGCCAGGGAGTTGCTCGCGAACGTCGTGAAACACGCCAAGGCGTCGTCCGTCTCGGTGTCCCTGGCCGAGCGGGACGGGGTCGCCGAGCTCGCCGTGGTGGACGACGGGGTCGGCGCGGACGCCGCGACCGTGGCCACCCGGGTCGCCGAGGGGCACATCGGGCTCGACTCGCAGCGGGTGAAGATCGAGGCCGCCGGCGGCCGGCTGACGATCGACTCCCGGCCGGGCGGCGGGACGGCCGCGCGGATCTCGGTGCCCGCGGCACGGACCGCGCCCGCCGAATCCCGGTCCGCCTGAGGTCGGGCGGTACCGCCGCCGCTGGATCGCCGCCGAGGCCCGTCCGCGCTATGGTGGCCGCCACCCACGCCCGGCCGCACGGAGCCGGCTGTCGTCAGACCGAGAGGCAGGCCCCAGGTGAGCGAGAACGTCTACGGTGTCACCGAAGTCGTCGGAACCTCGCACGACGGCATCGACGAGGCGATCAAGGTCGGCATCGGCCGCGCCAGCACGACGCTCCGCGGGCTGAACTGGTTCGAGGTGACGGAGATCCGCGGGCACATCGCCGACGGCCAGGTCGCCCACTACCAGGTGACCCTCAAGGTCGGCTTCCGGATGGACGCCTGATCGATTGCTTCGCCGCGCCGGGATGTGGGGGGCACCGGACCAAACCCGCGGCGCGTGGCCCGTCAGCCGACCGGCGGGCGCTCCGGCGCGCCCTGCCGCTGCGAGCCGAAGAACGAGAGTTGGCCGTTCGCCTCCAGCACGGCCACGCCGATCTCCGAGAAGCGTTGGTAGCCCTGCGCTCTGGCCGCGGCCATGAGGTCGTCCAGCGACATCCGCTCCGCCCGCAGGACTTCCATGACCGGCTCGCCGCCGTTCACCACCACCACGGCGACCCCGTGGGTGAGCTTGCGGACCCGGGGCCAGCGCGCGTTGACCCAGGTGAGCCCGATGGTCAGGAGCGCGAACACCGACACGGCGATGACGCCTCCCGTCACCGAGTAGTCCTGCTGGGTCACCGACTGCTGCATCAGATCGCCGACGGTGATGAACAGGATCAGCTGGAAGGTGCTCAGTTCGCCCAGCGTGGAGCGGCCGACGACCCGCGTGATCATCCACAGGAACACGAAGACGAACAGGGCGCGGAAGACGATCTCCAAGGCAACCTCCGTCGAGAGCCGGTGCGCGGTCACTGCGAGAGTCGGGCGGCGCGGCAACGCCTAGGGCAACAACCTGGTGTGGAACTGCACCGCGGTGATCGGCGTGTCGTCGAGGATCAGCTCGACGCGACCGTCGCTGCCGATCTGGCTGGCCGGCTGGATGTAGGCGTCGTAGTCGACGACGAACGTCTGCCCCGAGGGCGGCGGGTCGAAGGTCAGCTCGACGGCGTCGCCCGTGCTCACCGACCCGGACGGTTCCGGGAAGAAGCCCTGCGTCTCGAAGATCCGGAAGTACTCGGCGTTGATCGCGAGGGTGATGTCGGGGCTGCCCGCGTCGAACCCGTCATCGGCGGTCACCTCGATGCGGAACGGCACGTCGAGCCCGGCCCTGGCCACGGTCGCGTAGGTCACCGACAGCGTGTAGCCACCGCTCGACGACGCCACTGTCGCCGAGTGCACGCCGAGCATGCTGGTGCCCGCGAGCAGCACGATCACGAGCAGCGCCAGCACGGCGGCGCGACGCACCCAGATCGCCGCGGCGTTCCGCTCCGACGTGCGCACCCCGCGGAGGGTCGAGTCGGCCGGCAGGTCGCCGCCGGCGATCCGGTCCCGCGGCGAAGGTGCGCCGCCGCCATGCGGCGAGAGTGCGCCGCCGGACGCATCGCCGTCAGCCATACCCCGACTTGTACTCCCGCCGAACGGGTGCCCCCGGGAAGGCGCGCCGCCGCCCCGGGGCGGGTCGCTGCCGGCTGGTGCCAGCGCGGGATCGGCGGGCGGGATCGACGGCGCGAGGCGCTCGGCTCAGCCGACCAGGCGGCGGCGGATCCGCTGCACGACGTCGGGTCCGATGCCGATGGCCCCCAGGTACCCGTCGAACGAGCCGAACTCCTCGTCCATGGAGCGCCACCCGGCCTCGAGGTAGCTCGGGTCGACTCCGAGCACCTGGTCGGAGGCCTGGTACGAGTCGCCGTACTGGGCCTGCAGCCAGGCCCGCAGGGACTCGATCGAGCTGTTCGACAGCAGGTAGTCCGCCAGCACGGCCTCCCGGTCCGCCCCGGCTGCGGTGAGCACCGTGGCGATGGCCCATCCGGTGCGGTCCTTGCCGGCAGCGCAGTGCACGAGGACGGCGTCGTCAGAGTCCGCGACTGTGCGGAGCAGATCCGCGACCGCCTTCTGGGCCGGAGGGAGCCGCGGGATCGCGTGGTAGTAGTCGCGCACCCTGGCCATCTGACCCTGCGGCGTCGAGGCGTCCTCCGCCGCCTCGTGCACGGGGATCTCCTCGTCCTCGGGGTGGAACGGCGTCACATGCAGCGTGACGGACGCCGGCACCCGGTCGGCGCCGTCGTTCTCGATCTCGCGCTCGCCGCGCAGGTCGAAGACGTCGGAGATGCCCAACCGCTCGAGCTGCGCGGCGCCGCTCGGGTCGATCCGGGACAGCACCGCGGAGCGGAACACGATGCCGTGCCGGACCGGTCCGGCCGGCGTCGGCGTGCCGCCGATGTCGCGAAAGTTCCAGGTGCCCGGCACGGCGGCGGCGTGCTCGGGCATGTCCGGCGACGTCCCCGCGCGGGCCGCTGCGCCGTCGTCCGCCCCGTCGCCGGGATCCGCGCCGCGCGCCGCCTCGCGATCCGTCTCTGCCATCCTGCGATCCACCCTCCTACCAGCTGCGGAGCGCTGTCACCGGGATCCCGGCGAGCGCCGCCCGTCCGTTCAGGTCCTTCAGTTCGATGGCGACCGCCACCGCGGCGATGTGCGCGCCCGCCCGGCGCAGCAACCGGCAGGCCGCCGCTGCGGTGCCGCCCGTCGCCAACACATCATCGATGACGAGGACGCGCGAGCCGGCGGGCACGTCGTCCGGGTGCAGCTCGAGCCGCGCGGTGCCGTACTCGAGCTCGTACTCCTCGGCCAGCACCGGCCCCGGCAGCTTGCCGGGCTTGCGGATCGCCAGCACCCCCGTGCCCGCGACGGCCGCGGCCGCGGCGCCGAGCAGGAAGCCGCGGGACTCGAGCCCGGCGATGAGCGTGGCGTCGGGCGCGGCCGCGGCGAGCGCGCCCGCTATGTGCCGCAGAGCCACCCGATCGGCCAGCACCGGGGTGAGGTCGCGGAACAGCACGCCCGGGATCGGGAAGTCCTGCTGGGTGCGGATCAGCCGGTCGAGCGCCTCGCCGGCCGCCGCCGCCAGCTCGGCCGCGGTGGGCGGAGTGGCCGGCGGTGGGCCGAGCGCCGCGGGGCCGAACGATTCCCCGTCGGGTGTCTCGCCGTCGGCCGATTCCCCATCCGGCACCGGTCAGCGCCCGCGCTTGCCCGGCGGCCGGCCGCCCTTGCCCGCGGGGCGCGGGGCCGCCTTGCCGGAACCGCCGCCGGACCCACCTGACTTGCCGGACGGGCGCACCGGCCGCGCGCCGGGCCTCGGCGCGGCCCCCGGCGCCAGGGTCGCGGCGCCGGCGGCGACCGCGGACTGCCGGGCGGCCCTGGCCCGCGCGGCCGTCTCGGCGCGACGCTCGCCCTCCGCCCCCGGCAGCCAGCCGATGGCGTCGCCGTCCGCGTCCACCACCAGACCCTCCGCCTTCCGCTTGGCCAGCACGCGCGCGGTGTGCGCTTTGATCTGCGGGTCGCGGAGCTTCAGGTCCACCGCGAGCGGCACCGCGATGAACACCGACGAGTAGGCGCCGACGAGCATGCCGATGAGCATGACCAGCGCGAGGTCCTTGAGGGTGCCGGAGCCGAGGATCGCCACGCCGGCGACCAGCAGCCCCGCGACCGGCAGCAGCGCGATCAGCGACGTGTTGATCGATCGCATGAGCGTCTGGTTGATCGCGAGATTCGCCGCCTCGGTGTACGTGCGGCGGGTCAGGGACGTCAGGCCCTTGGTGTTCTCCTGCACCTTGTCGTACACGACAACCGTGTCGTAGAGCGAGAAACCGAGAATGGTGAGCAGGCCGATCACGGTCGCCGGGGTGACCTCGAACCCGACGAGGGAGTAGATGCCCGCGGTGACGACGAGGTCGTGCAGCGTCGAGACCACGGCGCCGAGCGCGACGCGTTTCTCGTAGCGGATCCACAGGAAGATCGCCACGGCGATCAGGAACACGATGACGGCGAGCAGCGCCCGCTGGGAGATCTCGCCGCCCCAGGTCTCGGAGACGGCCGAGTCGGACACGCCGCCCGGCGGGTTGTACTCCTGCACGAGTGCGTCGCGCGCGGCGGTGACCTGCTCGACGGACAGCGCCGACGAGCTGATCTGGATGCGCGAGCCGACCGTCTGCACCGCGTCGGGCTCGACCCCGGTCGCCGTGGTCACCACGCTCGCCACGTCGGTCGTCGAGATCTCCTGGCCGGACGCGGGCTGGAACTCCAGGCTGGTGCCGCCGGCGAAGTCGATCCCGAACTGGAAGCCGCGGAAGACGATCAGCAGGATCGAGGCGATCACCAGCGCGCCGGAGACGATGTAGTAGACGCGCCGCGGGCCGAGGATGTTGAACGCGCCCGTGCCGGTGGACAGCTTCTCGAAGAAGCCCACCGATTGGCCCTTGGACCTGGCCGCCGCCGCCCTGGCGTTCGCCTGCAGCACCCCGTCGTCTGCGGGTTCATCGGTGTCGATGGCTGTGTCGGTGGCGGTGTCAGTGGCACGGTCGACGGCCGCGGCGTCGGTGGCGGTGTCCAGCTTGTCGTCGTCGGTCATGCCGACATCTCCTTCACGCCGAACTTGGCGCTCTCCGCGCGGTGCCGGGCGCCGGCCTTGGCGACCCCGCCCAGGCCGGACCACCGGGCCGAGGCGAAGATCGGCGACCCGGACGCCAGGTGCACCAGGGGGTGCGTGACGAGGAAGACGACCACCAGGTCGAGGACGGTGGACAGGCCCAGGGTGAAGGCGAAGCCCTTCACCTCGCCGACGGCCAGGATGTACAGGATGGCCGCGGACAGGAACGACACCGCGTCCGCGGACAGGATCGTGCGTCTCGCCCTGACCCAGCCGCGTGGCACCGCGGAGCGGAAGCTGCGACCCTCCCGCACCTCGTCCTTGATGCGTTCGAAGTAGATGACGAACGAGTCGGCGGTGATGCCGATCGCGACGATCAGGCCCGCCACGCCGGCCATGTCCAGGCTGTAGTTGATCCAGCGGCCGAGGAGCACCAGCACGGCGTAGACCAGCCCGAAGGACAGGATGAGGGACAGGATCGTGATCAGGCCGAGCAGCCGGTAGTAGATCAGGCAGTAGATGATCACCAGCAGGAGTCCGATGCCGCCGGCGATCAGGCCGGCCTGCAGGTACTCGAGGCCGAGTTGCGCGCTGACGTTGACGGACTCGGCGCGGTCGAAGGCCAGGGGCAGCGACCCGAACTTCAGCGAGTTGGCCAGCGCCGCGGCCGATTCCTGCGTGAACGTTCCGGAGATCTCGGTCGTCGTCGTGGTGATGGGTCCGGAGATCCGGGGCGCCGAGATGACCTGCCCGTCCAGGGTCATGGCCGTCAGCGTGCCGGTGTTGGCCGCGGTGTAGGACGCCCAGGTCGAGTAGCCGTCGGAGTTGAACGACAGGTTGACGACCCAGCCGGCGCCCTGCGAGCTCTGGCCGGAGGTGGCGGTGCTGATCTGGGTGCCCGTGATCAGCGTCTTGTCCAGCAGGTAGATCGCCGAGCCGTCCTCGGCGCAGGCGATGAGCGGCTTGTTCGGGTCGTCGAGCCCGCGGTAGGCCTCGAGGTCCGAGCAGCGCAGCGACGGCAGCGCCGTGGTGGCGGCCGTCTCCCAGGCGTCCCAGGAGGCCTGGTCGGTGCCGAGCGGCTGGGTCGGGTTGTTCGGATCGCTGCCGGCGGGCCACGCCGTCGTCGTCGTGCCGGTGCCGGTGCCGGTCGGCTCGCCGGTCGCCGGCGTGGTCGCCGCGGTGCCCGTCGCCGCCGGATCGGTCGCGGGCGCCGTGGCGGTGTCGGTGGCCGCCGGGGTAGCGGCGGGGGTGGTCGCGCCCGTGGTGTCCTCGACGGCGGCGAGCGCCCGGCCCTCGCCGCGCAGGCCCGCCGGGGAGCTCTCGGTGCCGCCCGGCGACGCGGTGTCGCCGATCGCCGGGACGATGGTCTGCGCCGCGCCCGGACCCTCGGTGCCGGTCGCGGCCGGGTCGGTCGCGCCCGTCGCCTGCACCGTGGCCGTCGGGGTGGCGGTGTCGCCGATCGCGGGCACGGTGGTCGGGGCGGTGCTCCCGGCGGGACTGGTCCCGGTCGCCTCGGCGCCGGTGGTGACCGTGGCCCCGGTCGCGTCGGTCGTCGCCGGCGGCACGTAGTCCGCGGGATACGAAATGATCGGCTGGCCGCTCGGGTCGGTGAGCACCGGGCGGATGTTCAGCTGCGCGCTGCGGGTGAGGTTGTTCAGGTTCTCGTTGCCGGGCACCGTGATGACGAGCTGCCGCGCGCCGTCGATCTGCACCTCGGCGCCGGCGACACCGGACCCGTTGACCCGGCTCTCCATGATCGTGCGCGCCTGCTGCATCTGGGTGCGCGACGGGTCGGATCCGTCCAGGGTGCGGGCCGTCAGGGTGATGCGGGTGCCGCCCTGGAGGTCGATGCCCAGCTTCGGCGTGTTGGCGCCCGGCGTGAAGAACATCAGGCCGTACAGCACGGCGGTGATCCCGACGAAGGTCCAGATCAGTCGCCAGGGACGGAACTGCCCTGCGGGTGTTGCCACGTTGCGCCCATCTTTCTCCGCGCGGCCACCCCGATGAAGCCCGCGCCTCTGGTCGGGACGGATCAGCTCGATCCGGCCCGCGATCAGGGCGAACGAACGTGCCGCCCACACGATGATGCCCCGGCCCACCGCCGGAGAACGAATGGCGTGGGACCGGGGCGATCGGTCAGTTTAGTTCAGGTCTTTGGAATTCCGGTCCGCCGGATACGTGGAGTCGGAGTGCCGGGTGTCGTCGACCGCGTCGATCACCTCGACGTCGTCAGCGCTGTCGATGATCCCGTCCGACTCGTCGTACTCCGGAGCCGGCCCGGGAACCACGACCTGGCGCACCGCGGCGCGGACCCAGGTGGTCCGTAGCCCGGGCGCGATCTCGAGCTCGATCGTGTCGTCGGCGACGGCGGTGATGGTGCCGTGCAGGCCCGAGGTGGTCATCACGCGGGTGCCGGGGGTGAGCGACTTCTGCATGTTCTGCGTCTCGGCCGCGGCGCGCTTCTGCTTGCGCATCCCGAAATACATCATCGCGCCGAGCCCGGCGAACATGAGGATCGGCAAGAGCATCTGTTCCATGGTTCTCCTCAACCTGTGACCGGTGCCCCTGCTGTCTACACGCCCGCCTGGGCGGGTGCGGGCGCGTCACCTGGTGTCCAGCGCGTTGATCCTTCGGCGGCATCAGGGGGTGGGGCCGCGTGTGCGGCCGCTCACATCTGCCTGCCAGGGTACCGGACCGGAGCATGATCGTCGGCGTTCCGCGCCCGTCACAACCCGTCGAACAGGGTCGCCTCGGCCGCCCGCGCCGCGTCGCGGCCGGCCTCCAGTCCGAGGTGCGCCCATGCGGCCGGCGTCGCGACCCGCCCGCGGGAGGTCCGGGCGATCATCCCGACCCGCACCAGGAAGGGCTCGCAGACCTCCTCGACGGTGCTCGGCTCCTCGCCCACCTGCACGGCCAGCGTGCTCAGCCCGACCGGCCCGCCGCTGAACGACCGGCAGAGCGCGTTCAACACCGAGCGGTCGAGCCGGTCCAGGCCTAGCTCGTCCACGTCGTAGACGCGCAGCGCGGCACGGGCGATCTCCCTGCTGACGGCGCCGTCGGCGCGCACCTGCGCGTAGTCCCGCACCCGGCGCAGCAGCCGGTTCGCGATCCGCGGCGTGCCGCGGGACCGGCCGGCGATCTCGGTGGCGCCGTCCGGCCGCAGGTCGATACCGAGGATCTGCGCGCTGCGGGTGATGACTGTCGTGAGCTCCGCCGGCGAGTAGAACTCCATGTGCGCGGTGAAGCCGAACCGGTCGCGCAGCGGGCTGGTCAGCTGGCCGGACCTGGTGGTCGCGCCGACCAGCGTGAACGGCGCGATCTCCAGCGGGATCGAGGTGGCGCCCGGACCCTTGCCGACCATCACGTCGACCCGGAAGTCCTCCATGGCGAGGTACAGCATCTCCTCGGCGGGCCGCGCGATGCGGTGGATCTCGTCGATGAACAGCACGTCGCCCTCGACGAGGTTGGACAGGATCGCGGCGAGGTCGCCGGCCCGTTCGAGCGCCGGACCCGAGGTGAGCCGGATCGCCGCGCCCAGCTCGCTCGCGATGATCATCGCCAGCGACGTCTTGCCCAGGCCGGGAGGCCCGGCGAGCAGCACGTGATCGGGCGGGCTGCCGCGCAGCTTGGCGCCGGTCAGCACCAGCTCGAGCTGCTCGCGGACCCGGGGCTGGCCCACGAACTCGCCGAGCGAGCGCGGCCGGAGCGAGGCCTCCACGTCGGCGTCGCCCGGGATCTCGTCGGGCGTGACCGACCGCTCGACGGCGTCCACCTCAGGATCCTGCCCGCCGAAGGGATCGTCGGCCGGGGTCATCGCGACCTGCCCAGCAGGGACAGCGCCCGGCGCAGCAGCACGCCGACGTCGCCGTCCGCGACGGCGGGGTCGTCCGCATCGGCGGCCACGGACGCCGCGGCGTCATCCGCCTGTTTCACGGTGAAGCCGAGACCGACCAGCGCGTCCGTCAGCTGGTCCCGCCACGGCAGGCCGATACCTGCGCTCGGCCCGGTGATGCCCCTCGCGTCCGGCACTCCGGTACCGATCGCACCGACCTTGTCCTTCAGCTCCAGCACCAGCCGCTCGGCGCCCTTCTTGCCGATGCCGGGCGCGCGCGTGAGCGTCGCCGTGTCGCCGGAGGAGAGAGCACGGCGGAGCTGCTCGGGGTCGAGCACGGCGAGCAGCGCCAGCGCGATCTTCGGCCCGACCCCGGTCACCGACTGCACCAGCTCGAACAGCTCCTTGGCCTGGTCGGAGGCGAAGCCGAAGAGGGTCAGCGAGTCCTCGCGGACCACCAGCGTGGTGGCCAGCCGGGCCTGCTCGCCGCGGGTGAGACCGGCCAGCGTCGCTGGGGTCGTGCGGACCGCCAGCCCCACCCCGCCGACCTCGATCACCGCGTGATCCAGGTGCACCGCGATCACCTGCCCGCGCACGGAACTGATCACGACCGACCCACCGCTGCGATCATGCGCCGGCCGCCGTGGGTCGCGCCGCCACCCGGGTCGCCGGCGTCGCCAGGCGGGCCGCCGCCGCGGTCAGCCGGGTCTGCATCGGCGAGCGCCACAGGTGGCACAGCGCGAGCGCGAGGGCGTCGGCCGCGTCCGCCGGCTTCGGCCGCTCCGGCAGCCGGAGCAAGCGGGTGATCATCGCGGTGACCTGGGCCTTGTCCGCGGTGCCGTTGCCCGAGACCGCGGCCTTGACCTCGCTCGGGGTGTGCCAGGCGACGGGGATCCCGCGGCGGGCGGCGGCCAGCGCCACCACGCCGGCGGCCTGCGCCGTACCCATCACGGTGCGCACGTTCTGCTGGCTGAAGACCCGCTCGATCGCCACCGTGTCCGGCAGGTAGCGGTCCATCACGGCCTCGACCTCGGTCGCGACCTGCAAGAGACGGGTCGCGATGTCGTGCTCGGCCGGCGTCCGCACGACCACCACGGTCACCATCCTGGGCGGCCGCCCCGGCCCACCGTCGATGACGCCGATGCCGCAGCGCGTCAGCCCGGGGTCGACGCCGAGCACTCGCACCCGGCACCTCCTCCGCGACCCGGCCGGTCCGCGCGGCCCGAACCGAACACCTGTCCGAGGACGCTACCCGGCGGCCCGCTCGGGCCCGGGTTCCGCCACGCCGTCGGCCCGCGTGCCGGGAGGTGCTCCAGCGCCGAGCGACCCGGCGCGGCTGTGGCACCGGTATGACGCGCCGCCCGTTGGTATGACCGCGTAGTCGTTCGTATGCCCGTCGACCGTCATACCGACGACCGCCCGGTCATACCGAGCGGCAGCGGGGGCCCGCCGGCGGTCGGCCGGCTATGCCGGATCGGCGCCGGCCGGGCCGGAGCCCGCGCCGCTGTTGCGCCGATAGGTGACGTGCACGGCGTTCGCCGTCGCGACGCAGGTGTCGAGCTCCAGCCCGTCGACGCGGCCGTCGAACAGCGGGCGTGCCGCCGCCCAGCGCCAGCGGCGCGATGTGCAGGCTCAGCACGTCCACGAGGCCGGCGCGCAGGGCCGAGGCGATGATCGCGCCGCCGCCCATGATCACCACGTCGCGGTCGCCGGCGGCCTCCTGGGCCCTGTCCAGCGCGGCCGGCAGGCCGTCGGTGACGATGTGCATCCGGTCGGTGAGCCGGACCGACTCCGGCGCGGAGTGCGTGACGACGAACACCGGCGGCGGCGCGGACTGGTCGCGCTTGGCCCCGTATCCCATGTCTCCGCTCCAGCCGTGCGGCCCGTCGACGATGTCGAACAGGGTGCGCCCCATGACCACGGCCCCGGTCGCGTCGGCGGTGGCGTCCAGGATGCGGCGGTCCTCGTCCGTGCCGTCCAGCGCCCAGACGTGCAGATCCTCGCCGCCGACGCCGAGGCCGTGCTCGAGGTCGACGCCGGGCGCGGTCACGTAGCCGTCGAGCGAGATGGTGATGTCCGCGATGACCGTGCCCATGCCGGACCGGTTACCAGCGCCGGTCGCCGCGAAACAGCCCGCCCGGCCGGGGTTCGGCGGGCGGTGCCATCCGGGCGTCCTTGACTATATGTAGTCGCTCTGTTAAATAACCAACCTATGAAGTATCTGCAGGAGCGACGGCAACGATGACCGTGACGGCCCCCGATCGGTTCGACGTCGTCTTCGCCGCCTTGTCGGACCCGACGCGGCGCTCGATCGTGCGTCGTTTGGCCGACGGCGAGGCAACCGTGCTCGAGTTGGCCGAGCCGTTCCCGATCAGTCTCCCGGCCATCTCCCGTCATCTGAAGGTCCTCGAGCGGGCGGGTCTGATCAGTCGCGGCCGAGATGGACAACGGCGGCCATGCCAGCTGCGGCCGGAGCCTCTGGTCGAGATCGCCGCATGGGCCGAGCACACACGAGCGTCGTGGGAGCACCGTCTCGACCGGCTCGATGCGCACCTCCGGCGCACATCCGACCGAACCGCATCCCCACCCACGTTGGAGAAGCCATGAGCGGTACCCCGACCGTCACCGATCCGACGACGTGGGCTCTCGATCGTGAGATCGTCCTCGTCCGAGTTCTTGACGCCACACGCGAAGCGGTGTTCGCCGCCTGGACCGATGCGGATGCCTTCTGCCAATGGTTTGGTCCCGATGGGTTCACCTGCACTGTCCGAGAGATGGACGTGCGCCCGGGAGGTCGGGCGTGCTTCGACATGACTTCCGGAGACGGCACCGTCTTCACGAATCGCTTCGACTACCTCGAAGTCGTTCCGGCCGAGAGGTTGGTGCTGGATCACGGGTCCGACGCCGACGATGACCCGGCACGCTTCCGAGTGACGATCGTCCTCGATGAACAAGCCGACGGAAAGACGGTGTTGACGCTGCGGCAACTTCACCCGACCGTCGAGCAGCGAGATGCAAAACTCGGCCTCGGCGCGGTCGAGCTCGGCCTGCAGACGATGCAGAAGCTCGCTCACCATCTCGGGGTCGCCTGAATCCCACGGCCGATGAAATCTCGCCGCGGGACAGGTCAACCAGTCTGACGACCACCACCCCCGAAGGAGCCGCCATGTCGCGCGTCCGCGTTCACAACTTCTCGATCTCGCTCGACGGGTTCGGCACCGGCGAGGGGCAGGCCCTCGACACGCCGTTCGGCCACGCCGGGCATCGGCTCCACGAGTGGATGATCGCCACTCGGTTCGGCCGCGAGGTCATCGGCGAGCCGGGCGGCACCGAGGGTGTCGATCACGTGATAGCCGAGCGGCACGGACCCGGGATCGGTGCGGAGATCATGGGCGCGGGCAAGTTCGGCCCTCCGGGCTGGCAGGACGACCTCGAGTGGCGCGGGTGGTGGGGCGACAACCCGCCGTTCCACACGCCGACGTACGTCCTGACCCACCGTCCGCGCCCGTCGCTGGAGATGGAGGGTGGTACGACGTTCCACTTCCTCGACGCCGCGCCGGCGGATGCACTCGAGGTGGCGCGGGACGCGGCCGCCGGTCAGGACGTCCGCATCGGCGGGGGCCCGACCATGATGCGCGCGTTTCTCGCCGCCGGTCTCGTCGACCACCTGCATGTCGTGCAGGTGCCGATCCTGCTCGGCCGCGGTGTTCGGCTGTGGGACGGCCTGGAGGCGTTGGAGCAGCAGTACGACGTGGAGGTGGTCGTGACGCCGAGCGGCGTCACCCACCTCACGTTCACCCGATGACGAGGCGTGCCGTCGGCCCCCGCCCGCCGTCGTCCCCAACGGCCGGGTTCAGGCGGGCGGTCGCCAGCCGGGCTCCGCGCGCCGCGGCCACCGCCGCAGAATGCAGAACTCGTTGCCCTCCGGGTCCGCCAGCACCACGAACGGGTCCGCGGCGGACTGGCCGACGTCCACGCGCCGCGCACCCAGCGCGATCAGCCTGTCCACCTCGGCGTCCACCCCCGCGTCCGCGTCGTCGCCCGCCAGCACGTTCAGGTCGGGGTGGTTGCGGTTCTTGCCGGCCTTGGGCGGCGCCACCGCCTGCAGCCAGACCGTCGGCAGCTCGGCCGCGGAACCGTCCGGCGGGTACAGCTTGGCGTTCCCGTCATCGCCCAGGTCCGCCCGGTACCCGAGCGCCGCCGACCAGAAGTCGGCCATCAGCTCGACGTCGGCGACGTCGAGCGTCCACTGCGTGATCCGACTGACCATGGGCCGCAGCGTAGCGACAACCTCGATGCCGTACGCCGTCTCGGCCGCGCGCTACTCGGCGTCGAGCTGCTCCGCGATCTCGTCCGGGATGTCCGCGTTCGTGTAGACGTTCTGCACGTCGTCGAGATCCTCGATGGCGTCGATCAGCTTGACCACCTTGCGCGCGCCGTCGAGGTCGAGCGGCACGTTGACCGACGCGATGAACGTCGGGTCGGCCGAGTCGTACTCGAGGCCCGCCCCGGTCACCGCGGTCCGCACCTGCACGAGATCCGTTGCCTCCGAAACGACCTCGAACGAGTCGCCGAGGTCGTTGATCTCCTCGGCGCCCGCGTCCAGGACGGCGAGCATCAGGTCGTCCTCTTGAACGTCACTGGAACCGGAGCCGTCGGCTTTCGGCACGACGACGACGCCCTTGCGGCTGAACAGGTAGGCCACGCTGCCCGGGTCGGCCATGTTGCCGCCGTTCCGGGTCACCGCGACGCGCACGTCCGACGCGGCGCGGTTCCGGTTGTCGGTGAGGCACTCGATCATCACCGCCACACCGTTCGGCCCGTAGCCCTCGTAGGTGATCGATTGGTAGTCCACCCCGCCGGCCTCGGCGCCCGAGCCCCGCTTGACCGCGCGGTCGATGTTCTCGTTCGGCACCGACGACTTCTTGGCTTTCTGGATGGCGTCGTACAGGGTCGGGTTGCCGTCCGGGTCGCCGCCGCCCGTGCGCGCCGCGACCTCGATGTTCTTGATCAGCTTCGCGAAGAGCTTGCCGCGCCGGGCGTCCTTGACCGCCTTCTGGTGCTTGGTGGTCGCCCATTTGGAGTGCCCGCTCATCGGTCCCGGACCCCTCTCCTGCGCTGTCTCGTCCGACAGGCGATCCTACGTGCCCGCGGGCCCACCGGAATCGCGCACGATCGCCAGGAAGAGCCGGTGCAGGCGGTCGTCGCCGCTGACCTCCGGATGGAACGACGTCGCCAGCACGGCGCCCTCGCGCACGGCGACCGGGTGCTCCCCCACCGACGCGAGCACCCGCACCCCGGGCCCGGCGCGCTCCACCCACGGCGCCCGGATGAACACGCCACGCAGGGCTCCGCCGTGCACGCCGTCGATGTCCAGGTCCGTCTCGAAGGAGTCGACCTGGCGCCCGAAGGCGTTGCGCCGCACCACGATGTCGATCGCGTCCAGCGGCCGCTGGTCCGGCGGGCCGTCCAGGATGCCCGACGACAGCACGATCATCCCGGCGCAGGAGCCGAACGCCGGCAGGCCGTCGGCCAGCCGCGCCGCCAGCGGCGCGCGCAGCTCGAACACGTCGAGCAGCCGGCACATCGTGGTGGACTCCCCGCCGGGGACGACGATGCCGTCGAGCTCCGCCAGCTCCGCGGCGCGGCGCACGGGGCGGGCGGTCGCCCCGAGACCGGACAGCGCGGCCAGGTGCTCGCGCACGTCGCCCTGCAGCGCCAGCACACCGATGACGGGCGCGGCTGGCATGCGGCGGAGCCTATCCACCAGGGGCGGCCGCCGGTGCGGTCGGCGCGGGCGCACGGGATCGCACCCGCAGGCGCGGGATCAGCACGTGCAGCAGCGGTCCGATGGCCAGCGCGTACAGCACGGTGCCGACGCCGACGACGCCGCCGAGCAGCCAGCCGATGCCGAGCACGCTGACCTCGATCGTGGTGCGCACCAGGCGGATCGAACCGACGCCGCGGGCGACCAGGCCGGTCATCAGCCCGTCTCGCGGGCCGGGGCCGAGGCCCGCGCCGATGTACAGGGCACCGGCCACGGCATTGAGGACGATCGCGCTGACCAGCAGCACGATCCGCCACGCCATGCCCTCCGGCGCCGGGAGCAGGGCCAGCGTCGCGTCGGTGGTGAAGCCGATGATCGCGGCGTTCGCGATCGTGCCGATGCCGGGGCGCTGCCGAAGCGGGATCCACAGCAGCAGCACCAGCACGGACACGGCCGTGATCACCGTGCCGAAGGACAGCGGCACCCATTGGTTGATCCAGGCCGTCAGGCCCTGGTGGAAGACGTCCCACGGGTCCAGCCCCAACACGGCGCGGACCATCATGCCCATCGTCACGCCGTACAGCAGGAGCCCGGCGATCAACTGCACGAACCGGCGCGGCCGCCGATCGACTGGTATGGGTGCGAGGAGACGCATCCGGCAAGTCTCGGGTGAACTGGTCTGGCATTACAGAGCCAGTTGCGAGAAACTGGCCTCTATGAGCGAGACCACTCGGGTGTCCGCGACCACACTGGTCCGCACGATCGGCGTACCCGCTGATCACGAGGCAGGCCCGGCATACCGGCTGGTCGCCGACCGGATCCGCGCGGCCGTCCTCGACGGGCGGCTGGCGGTGTCCACCCGGCTGCCCAGCGAGCGCGACCTGGCCGCCAGCATGGGCCTGTCCCGCACCACGGTCGGCGCCGCGTACGGGCTGCTCCGGGAGCAGGGCTGGCTCGCTTCCCGGCAGGGCGCGGCCAGCACGCTGCGCCTCCCGCCGGGGGTCGCCGCGGCGACCGCGCACGCCGGTTCCGGCGGCATCTTCGGCCGCCCCGCCGATTCCTCGCGGGCCGACGGCCCGGACACCGTCGACCTCACCACCGCCTGCCTGCCCGCCCCCGCGGAGCCGCTCGCCGCGGCGGTCGCCGCCGCCGTCCGCGAGCTGCCGCGCTACACCGCCGGCGACGGGTACCTGCCGTTCGGGCTGCCGGTGCTGCGGGAGGCGATCGCCGGCAAGTACACGGCCGACGGGGTCCCGACCAGCCCCGAGCAGATCCTGGTCACCTCGGGCGCCCAGCATGCGTTCACCCTCGTCGTCGGCGAGCTCTCCGCCCCGGGCGATCGGGTGCTGGTGGAGTGCCCGACCTACCCGGTGGCGCTCGACGCGCTGCGCGCCGCGCGCCGGGTGCCGGCCCCCGTGGGTCTCGCGGACCCCTCGCGACCACTCGAGACCGCTGGCGGAGCCTGGGATGTCGAGCTGATCGCGGCGACCGTGCGGCAGATCGCGCCCCGGCTGGGCTATCTCATTGCCGACTACCAGAACCCGACGGGGGCGCTGATGGACGTCGCGACGCGGGACGCGCTCGTCGGCACGGCCAGGGCGGGCCGCACCGTGCTCATCGTCGACGAGTCGTTCCGCGACCTGCCCTTCCCCGGCGAGCCCGCGCTGCCGCCGCCGGTCTGCGCCTTCGACGGCGACGGCGCCGGCACGCGGGTCGTGACGATCGGCTCGATGTCCAAGTCGTTCTGGGGCGGGCTGCGGGTGGGCTGGATCCGGGCGTCCGCCCCGCTCGTCCAGCGGCTCGCCGCCGCCCGTGCGCTCGGCGACATGTCCGGCCCCGTCCTCGACCAGCTCGTCGGGCAGGCCCTGCTGGCCGACCCGGAGCCGGCGCTGACGCATCCAGCGATCCCGGCTCGCCGACGGCGCCGCGGCGCTGCGCGGTGCCGTCGCCGAGCACCTGCCCGACTGGCGGGTCGGCGATCCCCGTGGCGGGGCATCGCTGTGGGCCCGGCTGCCCGGCCCGTTCGCCACCGACCTCGCTCTGCTGGCCGCGTCGGCCGGCGTTCGGATCGCGCCGGGCCCGCGGTTCGGGCCGGACGGCACGATGGAGTCGCACCTGCGGCTGCCCTACACCTCGTCGCCGGAACGGCTGCGGGAGGGCATGTCTCGGCTCGCGCAGGTCGCCGGGCAGGCCGCGGACGCCGGCCGGTCAGCGCTGCCCGGCTGGTTCGCCTGAGCCGGACCCCGGCTCGTCGGGCGGGCCGGGGAATGTGAGGATCGGCGGATGACGCGCACCCGCACCGCGGCCTACATCGACTCCGTGGGACCGCCGGAGGCGATCCGCATCGGCGAGCTGCCGATCCCCCAGCTCGGCCCCTCCGACGTCCTCGTCGGAGTGCGGGCCGTCACGGTCAACCCCGTGGACACCTACGTGCGCAGCGGGCGGTACGTCACGCCGATCCCGTTCCCGTTCGTCATCGGCCGCGACCTGGTCGGCACCGTCGTCGAGACGGGTGCCGCCGTCACCGGCTTCGCGCCGGGAGATCCGGTGTGGTGCAACAGCCTCGGGCACCAGGGCCGGCAGGGCGCGAGCACCAGCCTGGCCGTCGTCGCCGCGAACCGGCTGTACCCGGTGCCGCCGGGAGTGGACCCGGAGGACGTCGTCGCCGTCGCGCACCCCGCCGTGACGGCGTTCCTCGCGTGGTTCGTCCGCGCCCGGATCCGGCCCGGCTGGACCGTTCTCGTCGGCGGCGGCGCCGGCAACGTCGGCACCGCCGCGATCCAGATGGCGAAGCTCGCCGGTGCCCGGGTCGTCGCCACGTCCCGGGACGCCACCGCGGACCGGTGCCGGGCCGCGGGCGCGGACGAGGTCCTGGACTACCGCTCCCCCGACCTCGCCGACGCGGTGCTCGCGGCCGCGCCCGGCGGCGTGCAGGTCTGCTGGGACACCTCGGGCACCAACGACATCGCCCTGGCCGCTGCGGTTCTCGCGCCCGGCGGGCGGGTCCTGATGACCGCCGCCCGGCGGCCGGAGACCGTGACGTTCGGGCCGCTGTACCAACGGGACATCACCATCGACGGGTTCGTGCTGAGCCGGGCGCCCGTCGAGCAGCTCGCCGACGCCGCCGTCCTGACCAACCAGATGCTGGCGGCGGGCACCCTGACGACGCGGATCACCGGCCGCCTGCCGCTGGCCGAGGCCGCCGAGGCCCACCGCCGCCTCGAGGCCGGCGCGGTCGACGGCCGCCTCCTGCTGACCTTCTGACCCCGCTACCAGCCGCGCTCGGCGAGGCGGTGCGGGACGGGGATGTCGTCGACGTTGATGCCGACCATCGCCTCGCCCAGGCCGCGGGAGACCTTCGCGAGCACGTCGGGGTCGTCGTAGAACGTGGTGGCCTTGACGATCGCCTCGGCGCGCGCGGCGGGGTTGCCCGACTTGAAGATCCCGGAGCCCACGAACACGCCCTCGGCGCCGAGCTGCATCATCATCGCCGCGTCCGCGGGCGTCGCGATCCCGCCCGCGGTGAACAGCACCACCGGCAGTTTGCCCTTCGCCGCCACCTCGGCGACCAGGTCGTACGGCGCCTGCAGCTCCTTGGCCTCGGCGTACAGCTCGTCCGGCGACATCGAGGTCAACCGCCGGATGTGCCCGCCGATCGTCCGCATGTGCGTGACGGCGTTGGACACGTCACCCGTGCCGGCCTCGCCCTTGGACCGGATCATCGCCGCGCCCTCGGTGATCCGCCGCAGGGCCTCGCCCAGGTTGGTCGCGCCGCACACGAAAGGCACGGTGAACGCCCACTTGTCGATGTGGTGCCGGTAGTCGGCCGGGGTCAGCACCTCGGACTCGTCGACGTAGTCCACGCCGAGCGACTGCAGCACCTGCGCCTCGACGAAGTGCCCGATCCGGGCCTTGGCCATCACCGGGATGGACACGGCGGCGATGATCGCGTCGATCATGTCCGGGTCGCTCATCCGGGACACCCCGCCCTGCGCGCGGATGTCGGCGGGCACCCGCTCCAGCGCCATCACCGCGACGGCGCCGGCGTCCTCGGCGATCTTCGCCTGCTCCGGCGTGACGACGTCCATGATCACGCCGCCCTTGAGCATCTCCGCCATGCCGCGCTTCACCCTGGCCGTGCCGGTGGTGGTGAGCGAATCGTGGCTGTCGACGGGATCGGGCGAGGCGGCGCGGGGGGCGGACACGGCGGGAACTCCTAGCGGGCGGGACACACGGGAGGTGCTCGACAACCCACGATCCTACGCGGGCGGGCATGCCGATCCGGCCGCCCGCCGAGGCGCGCGGCGAGGCGTTGGGCAGACCGCGAGGGCCGGCTCAGGACCAGCCGACGGAGGTGGTCTGGGTGGCGAGCACCACCCACGTCTTGCCCGGCTTGAAGGTCACCGGCGCACCGGACGCGTCCAGGAACGAGGTGGGCTGGTCGTACCAGGCGCGGGTCCAGGTGCCCGTGGTCGCCTTGCCGTCGCGGAACAGGGTGAAGGTCCCGGTGCCGATGGTGCGGGAGAAGTACGACGGGGAGCCGACCGAGTCCCGGGTGCCGTCCGGCTCGGCGTTGACGTTCTGGACCAGCACGTTGTCCGCTTCGATCGCGCCGCCCTGCACGTCCTCCGTCGGCGACCCGCCGCGCAGCACGTCGTAGCGGGATCCGTCGTAGGCGAACTCCGCCCGCGCCGCCTCGAACCGCGCTGAGATCGAGGTGATCGGCGGCGCGGCGTCGAGCCGCGGGTCGGTGTCGGCGAACACGAAGCCGATGTTGTTGGGCCGGGCCAGGGGGCCGAGCTGCGCGTTCACCTGCTGCAGGTCGGTGTGCACGTTGTACGGCGCTGGCGCGTTGCCGCCGCGCCAGGAGGCCACCCCGGCCGCGTTGACGATCGGGTGCTTGGCGAGCTCGGTGAGCGGACCCCCGGCGCCGCCGGAGAACACCAGCACGGGCGTGCCGTACATGGGCAGCAGCTCCGCGTCGGTGGTGCGCACGCTGCGCACCGCGGCCACGTCCGTGGGCAGGTTCGAATGGAACATCGCCAGCAGCCGGGTCAGCCCGCCCTCGACCTGCTCGACGTACACGATGTCGGCGGCACTCACGCCGTACTGGGGCAGGCCGGCCGAGGTGTTGTCGATCTTGACGCCGATCACCGGCGCGTCCAGGAGCGGGCCGCCGATCATCGGATCGGTCGGGGCCGGCGGCGGGGGCGGGGGCGGTGGCTCCGGGGTGGGGGTCGGCTCGGGTGTGGGGCTCGGAGCGGGCGTGGGGGTCGGTGTCGGGGTCGGGGTGCGCGAGGAGGTGGTCACCGGCGAGGCCGAGCTGGCGGGCGTCGTCGCCGCGGAGTCGCCGCCCGACGAGCACGCGGCGAGCGGCGTCGCGGCCAGGGCCAGCGCGCACAGCAGCCGGGCAAGTCGCATGGGTCGTGCCTTTCCGTCGGTGCACGGTCACCGGGCGTCGATGCTCCGCACAGCAGGGGCCAGGCTAGGCGCACGGGCTGCGCGGCCTGCACAGACCCGCCGGTGGCCGGCGGGGTGTGCCGCGGACCTCACCTGAACGGGAGCGCCCGGGGCACGGTCGTCACGGAGAGAGACGCGCCGGAACGGCCGCGGTGCATCAGCGGACGTCGGAAACCGCGGGTGCGACGCCGGACGCGAGCGCCGCGGTGACCTCCGGCAGCCTCGTGGCGAGCTCCACCGGGAAGATCGGATCGCCCGAAGCGGGCATCTCCGCGCCGGCCCACCAGCGGAAACCGATGATCACGTCGTGTTCGACCGCGGTCTGCGCGTCCGACGAGAACTCCGGGCCGGGCTGCACCGACGGGTCGCCGTTCGTCGCCGGCGGCGGCCGTCGCGCGGCGAAGTAGTACTCCGTCTGCTCGTAGTCGACGCCCGTGAACACGAACCGCGCGGTGCGCCGCCAGATCGGCCCGACCAGGTCGCGGTCGGTCAGCGCGACGCCGGTCTCCTCGGCCAGCTCGCGGATCGCCGCGGTGCTCAGCTCCTCGCCCTCCTCCACCCCGCCGCCGGGCGTCATCCACCAGCGCTCCGGCGTGGAGTGCGGATCGGTCGCCGAGAGCAGCAGCACCCGGTCGTCGCCGTCCAGCAGCACCACGCGGGCCGCGGTCCGGACGATCGGCGGGCCGGACCCGGCGGGCTCGACGACGCCGGCCGGGCCCACGGCGGAGTTGACGGCGGTGTCCCTCGTGGGGCCCGGCCCGGCCTCGGAGATCTCGAAGTAGTCCGGCAGGGCGGCGTGGCCGGCGAGCCGGAACATGCGGGTGAACCGCACGGCGCGCAGGGCCCGGGTGTCCCGAACGGCGTCGTTGTAGAAGCGGCGGGCCAGCACCACCCGTTCGGAGGCGTCGGCCAGCTCGGCCGCCAGCTCCGGCTCGGCGCCCGCGGTCAGGGTGGCGAGCCCGCGGGACAGGTCGTTCTCGGCGTCGGCGCGGTTGGCGCGGTCGGCGCGGTCGGCGTTGTCGGCGAGCCGGCGCAGTTCCTCGGCGTTGCCCGGGGGCAGCCCGCCGGCGGCGGCGACCGCCCGCGAGGCCACGATGCGCCGCGCGAGCGCACCCTCCAGCGCCATCCAGGCGGCCTCGGTGCGGCTGTGCAGGCGGTCGAGCCGGTTCGCCGTGATGTACAGGCGCAACGCGGCCAGCAGCAGGACGAGCACGAGGACGACGACGAGAAGCGTGGTCACGACGTCTCCTCCTCGGTTCTCCGCGATCAGGGTCGCACGCCCGAACACCGGGCCCGAACACCGAGCCCGCATCACCGAGCCTGTGCACCCCTGCCCGTCCACCGGGCCTCAACAGTCCGGGCGACCGCCCGTCGCTCAGTCCGCCTCTGCGACCAGGCGCGGGTCGGCGGCCACCACCGTCTCGTACACCTTGACCACGGTGGCCGCGACCACGGGCCAGTCGTACGCGGCCACGACGCGGCGGCCCTGCGCGGCGAGCACGGCCCGCCGCCCCGGGTCGTCCAGCACCGCGGTGAGCGTGCGGCCCAGCGCCGCCGCATCGCCGACGGGGCTCAGCACGCCAGCGACGCCGCCGTCCAGCACTCGCCGGAACGCCTCGAGATCGCTGGCCACGACGGGGGTTCCGGCGCTCATCGCCTCGGTGAGGATGATGCCGAAGCTCTCCCCGCCGGTGTTCGGCGCGCAGTACACGTCGACCGACCGGAGCATCGACGCCTTGTCGTCGTCGGAGATCCGGCCGAGGAGCCGCAACGTGCGCTCCAGGCGCGGTCCGGCCTCCTCGCGCAGGTCCTTCTCGTCGCCGCTGCCGGCGACCAGGAGCTGCAGGTCGGGCCGCTCCGCCGCGATCGGCCGGAGGGCGTTGAGCAGCACGTCCATCCCCTTGCGCGGCTCGTCGAAGCGGCCGATGAAGCCGACGGTGCCGCCCACCCTGGGGTAGCCGGGTAGCGGCGCGGCGCCGGCGAAGAACTGCACGTCCACGCCGTTCGGGATGATCACCGCGTCCCCGCCCAGGTGCTCGACCTGCACCTGCCGGGCCAGCTCGCTCACCGCGATCCGGCCCGTGATCTTCTCCAGGAACGGCTGCAACACGCCCTGGAACGCGGCGAGCATCCGCGAGCGGGGGTTCGCCGTGTGGAACGTCGCCACGATCGGGCCGTCCGCCACCATGAGCGCGAGCATCGACAGGCTCGGCGCCACCGGCTCGTGCACGTGCAGCACGTCGAACCGGCCGGCCCGGATCCACCGCCGCACCCGGGTGTAGGACATCGGCCCGAACGAGAGCCGGGCGACCGAGCCGTTGTAGGGGATGGGCACGCTGCGGCCCGACCGCACGACGTACTCGGGCAGTTCGCGGGGGCCTTCGTCGTCGCCCGGCGCCAGCACCGAGACGTGGTGGCCCAGCCCGATCAGCGTGCGGGCGAGGTCTGCCACGTGGGCCTGGACTCCGCCGGGGATGTCGAACGAGTACGGGCAGACGAGGCCGACTCTCACGGTCGCTCCCGGCCGGCCGCCGCGGCACCGGCGCCCACCGGCGCGCCGGCCCGCGCGCCGTGCGAGGCGGGCAGGTCGGCCAGCCACAGCGGCTGCATCATGTGCCAGTCCGCGGGATGGTCGGCGATGCCGACCTCGAAGACCTCCGCGATCCGCTGGGTGGCCTGCCGGACCTGCTGGGCGAGCCGGGTGCCCGGCAGTTCCATGGGCGCGTTGATGTGGTGGACCCAGCCGTCGTCGGTGAAGTGGAGGTTGGTCGGGCACAGATCGGCCCCGGTGACCGCGGCCAGCATCGCGGGCCCGGCCGGCATCCGGGTCGGCTCGCCGAAGAACGTCACCGGAACGCCGCTCGATGACAGGTCGCGGTCGGCCAGCAGCGCGATGATCCGGCCCTGCCTGAGGCGTTCGCGCAGCACCTGCGACGGGTTCACGTCGGGGGGCGTGGCGCGCCCGCCGACCGACGGACCGGTGAGCGGGACCACCTCCATGCCCAGCAGCTCCCGGAATGCCGTGAACTTCGCGTACAGCGACTCGGGCTCGAGCCGCTCGACGATCACCGTCAGCGCGCCGTACCGCTCCGTGATCATCAGTCCGGCGACGTCCCAGTTACCCGAGTGCGGCAGCGCGAGGATGGTGCCCCGCCCCTCCTCCTGGGCCCGGTCGAGGTGCTCGAGCCCGATCGTGGACCGCGCGAGGTCGAGCCCCAGGGTGTGCAGGTCGCGGCCGGGAACCTGGAACGTCTCGCGCCAGTAGCGGGCGTACGAGTGCACGCCGGCCCGGGTGACGGCGGCGAGGCTCGCGGGCGTCGCCTGCTCGCCCAGCACCCGCAGCATGTTCCTGGCGTACTGCACGACGCCGGCACCTCGCCGGCGTACCGCGAGGTCGGCGGCCGCGCGGAACAGCCGATCCGCGACGGGCGGTGGCACGGACTTCAGCGTCGACCAGGCGGCGCCGAACCCTGCGGACGTCAGGCGCGCGGCCAGCTCGGCCCTCGTTGGACGTCCCCGCTCCCGGCCGGCCGACTCGAGCAGCGGGTCGGTGGTCACAGCGCGGGCCGGCCGGTGCCGCGGTCGGCGGCGTTCTCCGCCGACGCCAGAACGGCCGCGCGGTGCACCTGCACCAGGCGCTGGACGACGGTGACGAGGCCCGCGATCGCCAGCACCCACAGCCCGATGTCCAGCGCGTAGGGCACGCCGAGGCCGGTCAGGCCGGCGCCGACGAGGCCCAGCAGGTTGCGCTCGGCGCGCTCCGCGAGCGCACCGCCGATCTTCAGGTTGACCGAGTCGGCGCGCGCCTTGACGTAGGAGATGACCTGGCCGGTGACCAGGCTGATCAGCGCCATCACCCCGAGCCAGCGCTGGTCGGTGGTGAAGGCGTAGTAGGCCAGGGCGCCGAACACCGCGCCGTCGGCGATCCGGTCGCAGGAGGCGTCGAGCACCACCCCGAAGTCGGTGCCGTGGCCGCGGGCCCTGGCCATCGCGCCGTCGACGAGGTCGAGCAGGACGAAGAAGGTGACCACCATCGTCCCGGCGAACAGCTGGCCGGTCGCCAGCAGCGTGACGGATCCCACGATGACGCCGAGCGTGCCCACCACGGTGACGACGTCGGGCGTCAGCCCGAGGCGCATCAGGCCCTTGCCGATCGGGTCGGTCACCTTCGATACCGACGCCCGGGCAACGGAGTTGAGCATCGGTGTCCGTTCCGGTGGTGGCTCGGCCCGCGGCCGGCGGGTCGGGCGCGCGGGGAATTCCACGATAGCGGGGTCGGCGTGGCCGGCGGGCCCACCCCGCCGACCGGACGGATCGCCGGGCTACCGCGCGGCGCGGCCGCGCGGCCGGCTCACCAGGCCCGGGCGAGCAGGCCCCGGGTGTCCGCCAGCAGCTGCGGCAGCACCTTCGTCTGCCCGATCACCGGCATGAAGTTCGAGTCGCCGCCCCAGCGGGGCACGACGTGCTGGTGCAGGTGCTCGGCGATGCCCGCCCCGGCCGCCGCACCCGCGTTGATGCCCAGGTTGAACCCGTGCGGTGCGCTGACCGAGCGGATGCAGGTCAGCGCGCGCCGGGTGAAGGCGCTGAACTCGTCGAGCTCGTCTGCGGTCAGGTCGGTGTAGTCCGGCATGTGCCGGTAGGGCACCACCATCAGGTGCCCGGGGTTGTAGGGGAACAGGTTCAGCACGGCGTAGACGAGCGCGCCGCGGGCCACGATCAGCCCGTCCTCGTCGGACAGCGTCGGGATGCGGCAGAACGGGCAGCCTGCGGGCTTCGTCGTCGGGCTCCGGTTGGCCGGCGCTGACGTAGGCCATCCGGTGGGGCGTCCAGAGGCGCGCCAGGTGATCGGGCACGCCGACGCCGTCCTGGAGCCCGGGCTCCGCCGGCCCCGGCCCGGTCACCGGCCGGTCGCCGGCGCCACGTCGGCCGGGATCGTGAACCGCTCCGCGTCCGGTGAGTCGTTGACCCGGCGCTCCACCCAGTCGACGATGGCATCCACCGCGTGGTCGACCGGCACGCCGTTGAGCTGGGAGCCGTCCCGGAACCGGAACGAGACCGCTTCCGCCGCCGCGTCTTTCTCGCCGGCGAGCAGCATGAACGGGATCTTCCCGGTGGTGTGGGTGCGGATCTTCTTCTGCATCCGGTCGTCCCCGTGGTCGACCTCGGCCCGGATGCCGCGCCGCCGCAGCCGGTCGATCACCGCCTCGAGGTGGTCGCCGAACACCTCGGCGACCGGGATGCCGACCACCTGCACCGGCGACAGCCAGGCCGGGAACGCGCCCGCGTAGTGCTCGGTGAGGATCGCGAAGAACCGCTCGATCGAGCCGAACAGCGCGCGGTGGATCATTACGGCCGCTTGCGGGTGCCGTCCGGCGCGTTGTAGTGCAGGTCGAAGCGGTCCGGGAACTGCAGGTCCACCTGGATGGTCGACATCTGCCAGGTGCGGCCGAGCGCGTCCTTGGCCTGCACGGAGATCTTCGGCGCGTAGAACGCCGCCCCACCCGGATCCAGCACCAGGTCCAGCCCCGACGCCTCCGCGGCGATCCGCAGCGCCTCGGTCGCCTCGGCCCAGTCCTCGTCGCTGCCGACGTACTTGTCCTCGTTGCGGGTGGACAGCTCGAGATAGAAGTCCTCCAGCCCGTAGTCGGCGAGCAGGCCGAGCACGAACGAGAGCAGCGACCGGATCTCGGCGTGCAGCTGGTCCGCCGTGCAGAAGATGTGCGCGTCGTCCTGGGTCATGCCCCGCACACGGGTGAGACCGTGGATCACGCCGGACTTCTCGTACCGGTACACCGAGCCGAACTCGAACATGCGCAGCGGCAGCTCACGGTAGGACCGGCCGCGGCTGCGGTAGATCAGCGTGTGCATCGGGCAATTCATCGGCTTGAGGTAGTAGTCCTGGCCGGGCTTGCGCACCGTGCCGTCGTCGTTGAACTCGGGGTCGAGATGCATCGACGGGAACATGCCGTCGGCGTACCAGTCCAGGTGCCCGGAGATCTGGAACAGCTCGGCCTTGGTGATGTGCGGGGTGTTGACGAAGGAGTAGCCCTCCTCGATGTGCCGCTGCCGGGAGTAGTCCTCGAGCACCTTGCGCACGATGCCGCCGCGCGGGTGGAAAACCGCCAGCCCGGAACCGATCTCGTCGGGGAACGAGAACAGGTCGAGCTCGGCGCCGAGCCGCCGGTGGTCCCGTCGCTCCGCCTCGGCGAGCAGCTCCAGGTGCCGGTCGAGGGCCTCGGGCGACTCCCACGCCGTGCCGTAGATCCGTTGCAGCTGCGGGTTCTTGTCGTTGCCGCGCCAGTAGGCGGCCGCGGTCCTGGTCAGTCGGAAGGCCGGGATGTAGCGGGTGGTGGGCACGTGCGGGCCGCGGCAGAGGTCGCCCCACACCCGCTCCCCGGTGTGCGCGTGCAGGTTGTCGTAGATCGTCAGCTCGCCGGCGCCGACCTCGACGGCCTCGTCGCCGTCGGCGTTCGCGGCGCCGTCGATCGAGCCCTCGCTCTTCAGGTCGACCAGTTCGAGCTTGAACGGCTCGGCCGCGAGCTCGGCGCGCGCGGCGTCGACCGAGTCGACCACCCGCCGGGAGAATCGCTGCCCGGACTTGATGATCTTGCGCATGCGCTTGTCCAGGTCGGCGAAATCCTCCGGGGTGAAGGGCCTCTCGACCTGGAAGTCGTAGTAGAAGCCGTCCCGGATGGGCGGGCCGATGCCGAGCTTCGCCTCCGGGAACGCCTGCTGCACCGCCTGTGCGAGGACGTGCGCGGCCGAATGCCGGATGACGGACCGGCCGTCGTCGGTGTCGGCGGCGACGGGCTCGGCGTCGACGTCCTCGTCCGGCGCCCACGCCAGGTCGCGCAGCCGGCCGGCGCGGTCGCGGACCACCACCACGGCCTGCGGGCCGGTGGTCGGGAGCTCGGCGTCGCGGATCGCCTGACCGGCCGTCGTGCCCGCCGGGATCCTCACGCTCGACGCGGGCGCGGCGACGGCTTGGCTGGACACGGTGGAGCTCCTCGAGTTCTGGCGCGGCCGATCGCTGATGAGGGTCGGCCCCCGCGCGGGCACGGGCATGGCGATGCTAGCCCGGTCAGCACGACGGCCGATCCGGATATCGGGCCGGGCCGGCCCGGCGGCGGCGCGCGTACGGGTCTCGGGCCGCCGCCGCCGGCCCGCGGGTGTCCGAATTGTCGATATCGCGGAAACGCGTCCGGTCGGGCACGGTAGGCGCGTGACGACCGCATCCGCGCCGCAGTCGGCACGGCCGCACGTCGCGGTGCGCCTGGAGGAGGGGATCCTCGGCACCAGCAGTGCGCTGCTGCGCCGGCGCGGCTGGCTGCCGCAGGTCGTGCCCTACACGAGCTACGGGTCGACGTCGTGGGTGCGCATCCTCGGCCGGGTGCTGCTCGCGCCGCCGGACGCCCCCGACGACCCGGCGACGCCCGGCCGGCAGCCGGTGACGCCCCCCGAGATCCGCGGGTGGCGGCACTTCCTGACCGCGCAGGTGCCGGGCGAGATCGTCCGGCTGCGGATCGGCGACCGCGAGCACGAGCTCATCACCGACCGCGGCGGGTACGTGGACGCGGTGGTCCGCACGCGCTTGGACCCCGGCTGGCACGACCTGCCGATGTGGTGCGGCGCTCGCGCAGCGCGGCGCGCACGGGTCCGCGTGGTCGCCGACGATGCCCGCCTCGGCCTGGTCAGCGACATCGACGACACCGTGATGGTGACCTCGCTGCCCCGGCCGCTGATCGCGGCGTGGAACTCGTTCGTGCTGCGCGAGTCCGCGCGTCGGGTGGTGCCGGGGATGGCGGAGCTGTACGCCCGGATCGTGCTCGCCCATCCCGACGCGGTCGTCGTGTACCTGTCCACCGGCGCCTGGAACGTGGCCAGCCCGCTCCGCCGGTTCCTGGCCCGCCGCGGGTATCCGGAGGGGCCCCTGTTGCTCACGGACTGGGGGCCGACAAACACGGGCTGGTTCCGCTCCGGCCAGGAGCACAAGAACGCCGCGCTGCACCGGCTGGCGCGCGAGTTCCCCGGCGTGCGTTGGCTCCTGGTCGGCGACGACGGCCAGCACGATCCGCAGATCTACGCGGACTTCGCCGCCGCGTTTCCCGACCGCGTCGCGGCCATCGCCATCCGGGAGCTGACCACGGCCCAGCGGGTGCTGTCGCACGGCTCGCCGTTGCCCGCCGAGGCGGACCCGGCCACCGGGGGCCCGGTCGGTCCCGTCACCGTGCACGCGCCCGACGGTGCGGGCCTCACCGCCGAGCTCATGGCCGTCACCGACATCCTCTGACCTGACGGATCCAGCGGAAGGCCGGGCGACGGGCCGGTGTCAGTCCGGCGCTGCCCCGAGGATCTGCCGCGTCGCGCCGTCCGGCCGCCCGCCGAAGTAGCGGTCCAGCACCGCCCGGAACGGCGCGCCGCCGTCCGGGTCGGTGTCCGCGAACAGGGTCATGCTCGACCGCAGCTTCATCTCGTCGATCCCGCCGAAGATCTCGATCGCCGAACGACCCTCCAGCTCGAGGAGCGCCGCGCTGCACTCCCGCAGCCGCGGGCCGAGGATCGGATGCGCGAGGTAGGCGCGCGCCTCGGCCGCCCCGGAGATGGCGTATCGCTGCGCCATCGGGCTCCTGCCCAGACCCGCGACCTGCGGAAACACGAACCACATCCAGTGGCTGGTCTTGCGCCCCGCCCGGATCTCCGCGAGCGCCGCCCGGTAGCTGCCGAAGGCGTCCTGCGCGGTCACGAACCGGGACAACCCGTGCGGGTCGCCGGCCGCCATGTCGTCAGGCCGCACCGCCGGCACCTCCCGCCGCGTGATCGTCGGTCAGCCGCACCCGGCCGATCGTCGGCGCCCCGCGGTTGGTGAACCACAGCGTGCCGCCGGGGCCGGGCTTCACGTCGAACGGCGCCCGCACGTCGGGCGGCGCGCCGTGCCGCGTCATGGTCGCCGCCGGATCGGCCGCGGACGGGTCGAGCCGGACGATGGCGTCGCGGCCCGCGTCGACGAACCAGACGGCGCCGTCCGGGCCCAGCGCATCGCCGTCAGGCGCAGACGTGGAGCCGTCCGGCGCGGACGTCGGGCCGTCCGGCGCAGACGTGGGGCCGTCCGGCGCGGACGTCGGGCCGTCCGGCACGAGCAGGAGACGCCAGCTGCCGAGCGGATCGGCCGGGTGGAAGACGGCGATGCCGGCCGGGCTCCGCGTCGTGAGCCACAGCCGGCCCGCCGGATCGGACGCCCACGCGCGCGCGGCGAACGGGCCGGGCGGGTGGACGACGCGCAGGGTCGCGGCCGGGTCGGCCGCGCGCGGGTCGAACGAACCGATGCCCGGGCTTCCCGTGTTGGTGAACCAGATGCGGCCGTCGGCGGCCGGGAAGATCGCCGCGGGCAGGTCGAGCTCGGGATGGGTGAAGACGCGAACCGACGCGGCTGGGTCGGCGGCGAGCGGATCGATGGATGCGAATCCGTTGGCGCCGCGCAGGCTGCACCAGACGCGGCCGTCGGAGCCGGTCTTGATCGCGACCGGGTTGAGCAGCCCTGGCGCGGCGATCGCCGTCATGCACGCGGCCGGATCGGCGGCGGCCGGGTCGATGTGGCCGACGAGATCCGCTGCAGGACAGGTGAACCACATCCGGTCGTCGGCCGCCGGGAAGATGTTGGCCGGGCCGGCGAGCCGACCGGCCGGATCGGCGAACGTCTCGATCCCGCCGGTCGCCGGATCGATGCGCCCGACCCGATCGGTGCCGGGCGAGGCGATCCAGATGCGCGCGTCGGGGCCCTCGATGATCCCGGTGAGCGCGCCGAGCTGCCCCATCGGGTCGGCGAACGCATCGATCAGCACGGGCATCGCGGCTCTCCTCGTCGGTCAACAACGGTGTCAGCGCCAGTGCGCGGCGTACTTCTTGCGGTACTTCGGGTCCGGCTCCAGCTCGACGAGCTCCAGCGCAGTCGCCCGCACCGCCGGGTCCGGGACGGCGTCGTACAGGCGTCGCAGGCTCGCGACGATGTCGCTGCGGACCAGGGTGCCGTTCTTCTCGTCCCAGCTGGCGCGATAGCGCGCGGCGAGCGCGGCCACCGCGGCCGCCCGCTGCCGGTCGCCGGCGAGACCGATCCGCCACACCGACAGAAGGGCATGGCGGGCCGTGACGAAGCGCGGGTCCCGGGTCACGACCATCAGGGCGTCGAGCTGGGCGAGCACCCGGCCCGACGGATCGGTCGCGGCGAGGTTGCACAGCAACTGCGCCGCGATGGCGCGGTTGTGGTTGTCGCGATCGGCGAGACGCGCGACCACCTCGTCCCACACGGCCGGCGCCCAGGACACGGCGTGCTCGGTCTCCGCCATCAGCGCGGCGTAGGCGGCGTTCCGGCGCGCCGGATCCGCCGACCAGACGTCCTCCCAGGATCGGGGCGGCCCGGTGTGCGGGGCGGTGCCGGGCTCCATGACCCTGCACTCTGGCACGCCAGCTCCACGGCTCGGACGGCGGTCAGATCGGTGGCGCGTCGGCCGCGGCCTGCAGGCGCCGGCCCAGCCGTCGGGTCAGCTCGCGGACCTCGGCGCACCGCACGATCCGGAACGGCCCGGGGATCCGGGCGAGCTGCTCGGCGTACCAGTACGGATTGCTCGTGCTGCCGACGAGGCGGGTGGTCCGCTCGTCGACCTCGGAGAGCTGCCCGAGGGTGCGCGGCAGGCACGCCGCCACGGCGGCCAGCGGCGCGTCGACGATCACCTCGACGTCGAACTCCCAGCCGGCGGCCAGGTGCTCCTCCAACCGCGCCACCGGATCGAGATCGGCCGGTGGCTCGAAGGTCTCGTCGAGCAGGTCGCACCGAGCGGACGCGGTCGACGCGGTACGCGCGCACGGCGTCGGCGCGGTGCGACCGGCACAGCAGATACCACCGGCCGTGACGGACGACCACCGCCCACGCGTCCACCTCAGCGACCCACTCGGAGCCGGACTCGCTGCGGTACGCCATGCGCACCTGACGATGCTCGGAGCAGGCCTGCACCAGGGCCGTCGTCGTCGCAGGGTCGGGCCGGACGGCCGCGCGGTCCGGCGCCGGCGCGGTGGCCCGGCGCACGGCCTCCGCCTGCGCGGCGATCGGCTCCGGGAGCACGCGGACGATCTTGCCCAGCGCGCCGCCGACCGGATCGGTCGGATCGCTCGCGTCGTGGTGGCCGTCGAGCACGGCCATGACCAGGCCCAGCGCCTCGGCCGCGCTGAACATCAGCGGCGGCACGCGCACGCCGCGGCCGACCCGGTAGCCGCCGTAGGGCCCGCGGATGGACTCGATGGGGATGCCGGCCTCGCGCAGGATGCCGACGTACCTGACGGGCCGCCCGCTCGGACACGCCCAGCTTGTCCGCGAGCCGGTCCGCGCTGATGCCGGGACTGCCCTGGAGCAGTTCGAGCGCCAGCAGCGCCCGCGCCGTGGGGCTCGCGTCGCTCGTCACGAGGGATCCGCCAATCCGGAAGCAGAACGTCCGGAACCTATCCTAGGGTGCTCACCATGACCCACGAGATCGAGCTGGACACGTCGATTCGGGAGCCGGCGCTCATGCCGGACGAAGTGCAGATGCTGCTGTTCGCGCTGGAGCGCTCGCGGGCCCAGTTCGCCTGGAAATGCCGGGGTCTCGACGCCGAGGCGCTGCACCGGGCGCACCCGCCGTCGGCGATGACCCTGGCCAAGCTGCTCAAGCACCTGGCGTTCGTCGACGACTGGACGACCGTGCGGGTCACCGGGCAGCAGATGGTCGAGCCGTGGCGCAGCGTCGACTGGGAGGCGGACCCCGAGTATCCCTGGCGCTCGGCGGCCGAGGACTCCCCCGAGGAGCTCTACCGCCTCTGGTCCGAGGCCGCGGAGCGATCGCGGGTGGCCCTCACCGCGCTGCTCGCCGACGGCGGACTGGACCGGCCGATCGTCGTGAGCTTCGACGGCTGGGTACCCAATGTGCGTCGGCTGCTCGTCGACCTGCACGACGAGTACGCCCGCCACGTCGGCCATGCGGACCTGATGCGGGAGGCCATCGACGGCCTGGTGGGCGAGGATCCGCCGCAGGACTGAGGATTCGGCACCGGCGCGGCCGCCCCGCCGTGGGAACTCGATGCTCAGGAAGGGATCTCGTCCGTCGCGGCGAGCGCCAGCCGCCGCTCGATCGACCGGCGCGCCCGGTCGATGGGCTCGCCGGTGCGCGCGATGACGTACTGCGCGTTGGCCAGGAACAACGCGGCCTCGACCTCGAACGCGAGTTGGCCGGGGTCCTCCGCCGGGTCCAGCGACCCCTCGGCCTGGGCCTCCCGCGCGCACCGCTCGAGCAGCCCGAGCCAGTCCGCCAGGAACCCGACGAGCCGATCGCGGACCGGCCCCGGCTGGGTGTCCATCTCGGCCAGCACCGACGCGAAGAAGCAACCGCCGGGGAAGTTCTCGAGCTCGAGATAGCGCAGGTAGGCGTCGACGAGGGCACGCAGCCGCGCCAGGCCACCGGACACCAGCTCGGCCCTGTCCAGCACCTGCGCCGAGAAGAGCGCGCTCGCCGTCTCGACCGTCGCGAGCTGTAGCTCCTCCTTCGAGCCGAAGTGCGCGAACAGTCCGCTCTTGCTCATGCCGACGGCGTCGGCCAGCCGGCCGATCGACAGGCCGTCGATGCCCTCGACGGTCGCGAGCCGCGCCGCCTCGCCGAGGATCGCGGTCCGGCTGCGCTCGCCGTCGCTGCGCCGCCGGCGCGCCGCGCGCTCCCGGCCCGGCCCCGAGCGCTGCAGATTCACATTTGTAAGTTAGCACGATCGGTCGTACTCTTCAGATTCAGCACGATCGTTCGTGTTTGATCTCGTCGTTCCGGTGGCGCGGCCGCTCGTCGCGCCACCGCCGTGAAAGGACCCCGCATGGCCGGCATCACCAGCACCGCACCGCTCGATTCCGACGCCGTCCGCGACCTCGCAGGACGGGTCACGCGGACCGGTTCTCGCCCCGGATCAGCCCGGCTACGACGCGGCGCGCGCCGTGCACAACGGGCTGATCGATCGACGGCCGGCGGTGATCGTCCGCTGTCACAGCGCCGCAGACGTCGTGGCCGCCCTCGCCTTCGCCCGCGAGCAGGGACGCGAGGTGTCGGTCCGCGGCGGCGGCCACAACGTCGCCGGTCGGGCCGTCGGGGACGGGGTCGTCATGATCGATCTCGCCGAGATGCGCGACGTCACGGTCGATCCCGATGCCCGCACGGCGACCGCCCAGGGCGGCGCCCGGTGGGCGGACGTCAACGAGGCCACCGCCCGGCACGGGCTCGCGGTGACCGGCGGGCTGGTCTCGACCACCGGCATCGCCGGCTACACGCTCGGCGGCGGCCTGGGGTGGCTGATGGCGAAGCACGGGCTGGCCTCCGACAACCTCGTCGGCGCCGAGCTCGTCACCGCGGCGGGCGAGGTTCTGCAGGTCGACGCGGCGTCCCACCCCGACCTGTTCTGGGCGCTCCGCGGGGGCGGCGGCAACTTCGGCGTGGTGACCGCCTTCACCTATGCGCTGCACCCGGTGACGACGGTGATCGGCGGCCTCATCGCGCACCCCCTCGACGCGGCGCCCGAGCTGCTGCGCTTCTATCGCGACGCCGTGCGGAACACACCGGACGACCTCACGGTGCTCGCGGCTCTCGTGCACGCGCCCGACGGTTCGGGCGCCCAGCTGGCCGCGCTGGTCGTGTTCCACGTCGGCGACCCGGCGGATGCCGAGCGAGACCTCAAGCCGTTCCTGGAGTTCGGCTCTCCGCTGGTCACCCAGGTGGGCCCGATGCCCTACCCGGCGATGAACAGCATGCTGGACGCCGGTTATCCCGACGGCGCCCACAACTACTGGCTGTCGAGCTTCGTGGGCGGGCTGTCGGACGAGCTCATCGCCACGGCGGTCGACCGCTTCCGCGCGGTGCCATCACCGATGTCGGCGATCCTGTTCGAGCACTTCCACGGCGCGGTCACTCGCGTCGCCCCGACCGCGACCGCCGTTCCGCACCGCACCGAGGGCTGGAACCTGGCCATGACGTCGGTGTGGCCCGATGGGTCGGGCGACGACGCCAACGTCCGCTGGACCCGCGACGCCTTCGAGGAGATGCGCCCGTCCTTCAGCTCCGGGCGGTGGCTGAACTACCTCGGCGACGACCAGGGGGACGACGCCATCCGCAGTGCGTACGGCCCGAACTACGAGCGGCTGCGCGAGGTGAAGCGCCGCTACGACCCGGAGAACGTGTTCCACCGCAACCACAACGTCGCGCCCTAGCCGTTTCGACCGGGCGCCTCCGCCGATCGGCGCCGCGGGATCAGGGCCTGGCGCCGGCGAGTCGTCGTTCGACCGCCGCCGCCAGGTCCGTGGCGGAGCGCCGGACCCGCTCCTCGTAGCCGACGAAGAACCGGTTCGCCAGCGGCACCGCCCACGGCGCCCGTCGGGCGACGTTGTACACGCGGTACGACAAGCGGGTGACTCCGTCGTCGCCGGCGGAGGCGGCGATCTCGCCGCGATACCACCAGTGCCCCTGAAAGCCGACAGTGCCGTCCGTGTGGTCGATGTCGACGTCGTCGCGAGCCTCGGCTCCGATCATGGAGTCGAGGACCAGCCCGAGTCGGTCAGCGCGCGCACCCGATCCAGCGGCGCCCACCGGCGCGGAGCCCTCGAACAGCAGCCGTTTCGTCACTCGGCACTCCCCTGCATAAGCGCGGCGTTGCGATCGCGTTTGACGCAACCGATTGATTGCTATAGCTTGGATAGCAACCAACTGATTGCTATATGGAGGCAGACATGCCGTTCCCCGATCGCATCGAGCGGACGCTCGAGCTGGCCCACCCGCCGGAGCGGGTCTGGGATGCGCTGACCACCGCCGAGGGCCTGGGCACCTGGTTCGGCAATCGCGCCACGGTCGACCTGCGGGTCGGCGGCGAGGTCGTGTTGGAGTGGGACAGCGGCGACTCGGCGACGCTGACGATCGAGCGCGTCGACCCGCCCCGTGTCTTCGGCTACACCTGGCGGGTCTACGGCCTGCCCGAGGGCGATCCGCGGCGCACCTACGTGGAGTTCACGCTGGAGCCGACCGGCGCCGGCACCACGCTCACGCTCGTCGAGAGCGGCTTCGCGCAGCTTCCCGACGGCGAGGACCACTCGGTGGCGTATTCGGGCAACACCCGGGGTTGGACGAACGAACTGGGCGAGCTGGTCGCCTATCTCGATGCCGGAGCCTGACCCGGAGCGGGTGGCGCAGGAGGTCTTCGCCGCCCTCGCCGATCCGACCCGGCGGGCGATCCTCGCCGCGCTGGCGGCCGGCGGACCCGCCACCGCAACGGATCTGGCCGGGACGCTGCCGATCACCCGGCAGGCGATCGCCAAGCACCTCGCGCTGCTGACCGAAGCGGCCCTGGTGGTCGCCGAGCCCGGCGAGCGGCGCCGGGTGCGGTACCGGGTGGACTCCGCCCCGATGACGGTGGCGCAGCAGTTCCTGGCCGCGCTCGCCCGCGATTGGGACGGGCCGCTGGCCGCGCTGCGGAACCACCTGAGCTGACGGACATGCGGCGGCCCGCCGATCGGGCCGACCGTGACGGAACAACGAGAAGCGTTGGGAGAGTGCGTGATGACGACGATCGGAAAGCTACCCGATGTGGTGTCCCGCGAGGAGTGGCTGGCCGCGCGCAAGGAGCTGCTGGCGAGGGAGAAGGAGCTGACCCGGGCTCGGGACCGGCTGAACGCCGACCGCCGCCGGTTGCCGATGGTCAGGGTGGACAAGCCGTACACGTTCGAGGGTCCGGACGGAACCGTCGGCCTGCTCGACCTCTTCGAGGGCCGGCCGCAGCTGGTGATGCACCACTTCATGTTCGGGCCGGACTGGACGGAGGGGTGCGCGAGCTGCTCCTCCGCAGCCGACGGCATCGGCCGGCTGCGGCAGCTGCATGCGCGGAACACGACGCTGGTGGCCGTGTCGCGGGCGCCGTACGCGAAGCTCGCCGCGTTCCGCGACCGGATGGGTTGGCGGTTCCCCTGGTATTCCTCGTACGGCACCGACTTCAACTACGACTTCCACACCACCCTCGACGACCGCGTCGCGCCGGTGCTGCTGCACTTCCGCACCGAGGCCGAGCTCGCGCAGGCCGGCACGCCGTGGACGGGCGGGGCATGGACGGCGAGCATGCGCGGCGAGGAAATGCCGGGCATCAGCGCGTTCCTGCGGGTCGGCGAGGACGTCTTCCACACCTACTCGACATTCGGCCGTGGCATCGAGGAGTTCCACAACGGTTACCACTACCTGGATCTCACCGCGCTCGGGCGGCAGGAGGAGTGGGAGGAACCGCGCGGGCGCGCGGTCCCGCTCGGCATGCAGGTCGGCGGGCCCGGGATGCGGTTGCTGGACGACGACGATTCCTGACGGCTCGCCGAGCCGACCGGCCTGCGCGGCCGCGGATCTCAGCGTGCGCGGTCGTAGATCAGCGCGATCTCGCCCAACTCGCCGGTCTCCTGGCGGGCGAGGGTCCACTTCGAGCTCGGCAGGCCGTCGTCGAGCAGCCGGTCGCCGGCACCGGTGATCTCGGGGCAGACGATGAGATACAGCCGGTCGATCAGGTCCGCCCGGAGCAGCTCACGGATGACGCTCGCGCTGTTGTTCACGACGATGTCGCCCTCCCCGGTGGCCTTGAGCTCGGCGACGACCTGCGCCGCGGGCGCGTTCACCACGCGGGTGCGATCCCACGGCGCCTCGGTCAGGGTGGTCGAGAGCACCACCTTGTCGGCGTTCACGAGCCACCTCGCGTACCCGCGGTCGCGCGGGTCGGCGCTCTCGTCGTCGGCGACCGGCGGCCACCATCCCAGGAATCCCTCGGCGTTGATCCTGCCGAGCAGTGCGGTCGTCGCGCCCTCGTGGATGCGCGCGAGGTGGTCCCGCGCGACGTCGGTGACCGCGTACGGGACGATCGCGCCGAGATCGCCCGGCCCGCCGGACCGTTGTAGCGTCCGTCGAGCGTGAGGCTGATGTTGGCACGCACCCTGCGGCCGGTCGGGCGCTGGTCATGGGTGAGTGTTCCCTTCTCTCGGGCTTTCGCCGGTGCTGTTCCGCGGTCTGGGTCTGTCGGCGGCGCGCCCGCCGCCGGGCGGTGGGATCGACGGCGTGGGCGAGGTTGTCGAGCACCTGCCCCCACCCGGTCTCGATCCCGGCGATGTAGGGCACGGCGCCGACGGTCGATGCGGTGATGCGCAGTGCGAGGCGCAGCCTGGTGCGGTCCCCGACCACAGTGAGCCGCAGGTCGTAGTTGCCTGTGAACGAGACCGCACCGGCCGCCTCCAGAACCGAGAGGTCGAACGCCAGGTGGCGCGGGGCTCGTGCCGCGCGCACGGTCCCCTCGGAGCGATAGCGGCCCTCGGCGTCGCGGTACTCGAGGAGCACCCGCCCGCCCGCCCGCGGTTCGATCACGCAGTCGGTCACGACCAGCGAGGGCGGCGCCCACCAGCTCGCGAGCAGGTCCGGGTCGATCCAGTGCCGCCAGACGACGTCACGCGGCGCGGGCAGCACGCGGTCGAACAGGAATTCGCGCCCGTCGGCCCACCGCTCCCGGTCCGCGATCGTCGGAGTTCGCCTCGATCGCCGCGCGGTACCGCGCGATGACGTCCCGATCGCCCTCGTGAGCCTCGGCGGTCGCGATGACGTCGCGCAGTCGATCGACGAGGGATGCCAGGGGCATGGTCTCCAGCGCGTACACGCGGCGCTGCCCCAGCGGATAAACGGTGACGAGGCCTGCCCTGGTGAGGGTTTGGAGATGCTTGGTGGTCTGCGGTTGGCGCGAGCCGGTGAGCTCGGCGAGTTCGCCGACGGATCGCGGGCGCGCGGCGAGAAGCTCCACGATGCGCCATCGAGCGGCGTCCCCCAGTGCCGTCGCGATCCGGTCCATGCAGCGAAGTATTCTCACATTCGAATATTCGTGTCAAGGAATATCTAGCTCAATGCTCGGCGCTCGACGCCGTGGGACACCGCCCGATGTGCATGCGTTCATTCGCTGCGTACCGATCTCCCGCCATCGAGATCCGGCCGCCGCTGAAGGGCGACAATTGGCTCGCCACGACCGCGTGCTGCGACCCGAACGTCCACCGCGATCTCCGCGTTGCGGTCGACGGCGAGCGCATCTCGACCGCCGAGACCTTCGCCGTCGACTGGGGTCTGATCAAGGGCAACAAGCTCTACGACGGGGACGGCAGCACCGACGAACTGCACTACGCCTTCGGTGCGGACGTGCTCGCGGTCGCCGACGGCACCGTGGTCTCCGTCGTGGAGGGCAAGCCCAACACGACGCCGTACCAGTCGATGGTCGCGCAGGACAAGTCCGACTTCGGCGGCAATCAGGTGCTGATGCAGATCGCGACCGAACGTCTACGCGTGGTTCGCGCACATGCAGCCCGGCACCGTGACGGTCAAGGTCGGCGACGAGGTGACGGTCGGGACGCCGCTCGGCAAGCTCGGAAACTCCGGCCCGTCGCAGGGTCCGCACCTGCATTTCGGTCTGCTCGACGTGCCCGACCCGATCGTCGGCAGGAGCCTGCCGTTCGTCCTGGACAGCTTCACCCTGGCCGGCACCGCGGACTTCGCGACCTCGCAGGCGGACAACCTGGTGATCACGCCCGAGTCCAAGGAGATCAATTCCGCGTACCCCCTCTACGGGAGCATCCAGAACTTCTCCTGAGGCACCTCCCTGAGGGACTCGGAACCAGCGAACTCAGACCAGGAAGCAGTAGATCCCGGTCGCCACGCAGAGCAGCAGCATCCCGCATGCGTTGACGAACAGGTTCCGACCGAGATCTCGCGCTCTGACGTGCATCCCGATCGCGACGAGGAAATACAGCACCAGGCACAGCGTGGTCAGCGCGGCGAGCCAGGGGACCCAGATCCCGACGACGAGACCCCCCGCGGCCGCGAACTTGATCGGCGGCATCATCCACCAGAACCTGCGCGGCCAGCGGACGTCGTCGAAGCATCGCGCGACGAATGGCGCGGGCTTGATGCAGAGCAGTCCGTCCACCAGCGAGATCGCCGCGAGGACCAGGACGGGCCACACCGGGTCGGGCAGGAGCGTCACGGCATCGACCATACCGTACGGTTTGGTATGGTCGGCAGGTGACGAGGGAGCGATGGATCACCGAGGGGTTGACGGTCCTGGCCGCCGACGGCGTGGCCGGCGTCAGGATCGACCGCATCGCCGCGCGGCTCGGGCTGACCAAGGGATCGTTCTTCCATCACTTCGCCGGCATCGGCGCCTACCGTCGCGCCCTGCTCGACGCGTGGGAGAGCCAGGCGCTGCGCGAGCTCGGCGACGCCCCGCCACAGGCACTCCTCGCCGAACTGGCCGCCGGCGTCGGCGACCTGGTGGATCTGCGGCTCGAGGTCGCGGTCCGCGCCTGGGCGTTCCAGGACCCCGAGGCGGCGGCCGTGCTGCAACGGGTCGACATCGCGAGACTGGCCGCCCTCCAGTCGGTCTGGTCCCGCATCGTCGACGACCCCGCACGCGCGCGCACCGCGGCCCTGCTCCCCCACCTGCTGGTGATCGGCGCGAGCGTCGCACTCCCGCCCACGAGCCGGGAGGATCTCGAGTCGGTGTTCGGCCTGCTGGCCGAACTCATCCCGTCGGTGGCATCCGGCGACCAGCGCGGCGACGACACGGGAACGACGCCCTAGTGGTCCGAGTCTGAAGTAACGTTACGCTGGGCTTTGGTGAGGATCTCGTCGGCGGGTTTGGTCCAGACGAATGGTCGGCTGCGCTTGTTCCAGCCGGTGATGAACGCGCGGATCTTGGTGTTGAGGTCGGTCACAGAGGTGAACGTGCCGCGCCGGATGGCCTGGCGCTCGATGATGCCGAACCAGACCTCGACGAGGTTCAGCCAGGATCCGGAGGTCGGGGTGAAGTGCACGATGATCCGCGGGTTCGCCGTGAGCCAGTCCTTCACTTCGGGGGTCTTGTGGGCGGCGTAGTTGTCCATCACCAGGTGCAGCTCGCGTCCGGGGTGGCCGCGGGCGACCTGCCTGAGGAAGGCGAGGAACTCCTGCCGGCGGTGCCTCGGTTTCGTCGCGGCGGTGACCTTGCCGGTGGCGATGTCCAACGCGGCGAACAACGTCGAGGTGCCGTGCCGCACGTAGTCGTGGGTGTGTTTCTCCGCCGACCCGGTGCGCATCGGCAGCATCTTCTGCGTCCGGTCCAACGCTTGGATCTGCGACTTCTCGTCCACGCACAGCACTATCGCGTTCTCCGGCGGCGCCAGATACAACCCGACGACATCGGTGACCTTGGCGACCAGCTCCGGGTCGGTGGAGAACTTGAACGTCTGCGCCCGCCACGGCTGCACCCGGTAGTGCCGCCAGGTCCGCAGCACCGTCGACTGCGCGATCTTCAGTTCGTCGGCCAGTAGCCGCGACGACCAGTGCGTCACCCCGAGCCGTTTCGGCGGCGGGGTCAACGTCGTGGACAGGATCGCGTTCCTGTCCACCGTGCGCGGCCGGCCCGGCTTCGGCTCGTCCTGCAGACCACGCACCCCGGACTCGGCGTACCGGTTTCGCCACAGATTCACCGTCGGCCGCGACACCCCCACCAGCTCCGCGATCTCCACATTCGGCGTGCCGTCAGCCGCCAGCAACACGATCCGCGCCCGCGCCGCCAGCCCCGACCGGATCGACGTCGACCGAACCATACCGGTCAGCAGGTCCCGGTCACCCTCACGTAAGCCCAACGGCTGCGCTCGCACACCTGATTCTCCCGCACCAAATCGTAAAGTTATTTGAGGCGCGCCGCACTAGCCCGAGTCTTTCGCGGTCGCTGGCGTCGCGCTGAGCGGACCCGCTCAAGATCGTTTGTGGTCTCCGTCCTGGTTCTGGGTGTGGCTGGTGCCCCCGGTGTCGCCGGGGTGGTCGTCGGGTTCCACGGGTCCGAGGTGGTGCGGGTCGGTTGTCAGGTTCGGATCGCCGGTGGTGGGTCGTGCAGCCGTTCCAGGGCGGTGATGACGAGTTGCCGCCAGGGCGCGTGCCGCGGTAGATGCAGCCGAACCTGCCGGGCGTGTCGGGCGATTCGCCCGGCGATGCCGAGGATTCGGAGCCGGAGTCGTTTGGGGGCTCTACGCCACGTTCCTGGGTTTACGGGTTCTGATCCGTAGCGACTGTTGATCTTGCCGCGGTTGGCCGTGGTTGAGAAGTAGTCGCAGTCTGTAGTTGGCGAAGTTGCGGTAGCCGCGTGCGATGCGCTTGGTGTTCTTGATTTTCAAGTTCAGGTTCTCGGTGGGTCCGTTCGAGACGGTCGGGTGGTCGAAGTGCGCGGTGAGTTCGCCGCGCCAGGTGTCGAGGGTCTTCCGAGGCGGGCGATCTCGGCGATGGGGCTGGTCCTTGCGGCGGTGATGAGCCGGTCGGTGGCGGTGGTCGCGGCGGCCGGGTCGGTGCGCGTGTACACGGCCATCAGGAGCTGCGCGACGTGCCAGGCGGCGGTGACCTCGCCGTGCGGGTCGCCGACCCGCAAGGCCGCTTCGAGGCGGCTGGTCTGTTTGTCGGTGAGCCGGTCCGCGCGGCGGCGCAGCAGCCGGCGCACCGTGAACAGCGGGTCGCCGAGCAGACCCGCGGTGGCCCATGTTGTCCTGTTGCACCCGGCGCCGCACGACGTCCACGCAGGTGAGTCCGAGGCGGGTGACGTGGAACGGAGTTGAGCACCCGGACCGCCTGCGGCACATGCTTGGTCAGCGCCGACGCGTACCCCCGGAAGGGGTCCAGCGACGCGGTGGCGATACCGGTGGTTGTGACAGCTTGAACTGGCCCCGGCGTGCCAGCTTGAAGCGGCCCCACCCTCGATCTACCAGCCCTTAGCTTTCGGGTCGTCTGCCAAGGCGACCTGGAGGAGCGAGGGCTTGAAGGAGAGATCGAGAGTGGAGCAGTTCGAACGTATCCGACGGGATGGTCGGGACGAGGTGTCGATCCGGGAGTTGGCTTCCCGGCACGGGGTGCATCGGCGGACGGTGCGGGCGGCATTGGCCGACGCGATCCCGCCGACGCGGAAGGTACCGGTCCGCGCGCGGCCGGTGTCCGGGCCGTGGGTGGAGACGGTGCGAGTGTGGTTGGAGGCGGACCTGTCGGCGCCGCGGAAGCAGCGGCACACTGCGCGGCGGGTGTGGCAGCGGCTGCTGGATGAGCGGGGCGCGCGGGTGTCGGAGTCCACGATCCGGGCGTTGGGGACGATCTGCGGTTCGAGATCGGCGCCGACCGCGGCCTGGTGATGGTCCCGCAGACGCATGAGGCGGGCAAGGACGCGGAGGTCGACTTCGGGGCGTTTGTCGCGGTCATCGACGGAGAACGGTTGACGCTGCACATGTTTGTGATGCGGTTGTCGCATTCGGGGTGGGCCGTGCACATCGCGTACGGCAACGTGGCGACCGAGGCGTTCCTGGATGGGCACGTGCGGGCGTTCGAGACGTTCGGTGGGGTGCCGACCGGGCAGATCCGCTACGACAACTGAAAGCTGCGGTGCTGCGGGTGATGCTGGGCCGGGAACGGCTGGAGCATCCCCGGTTCATCGCGTTGCGCTCGCATTACGGGTTCGACTCGTTCTTCTGCGCGCCGGGCATCGAGGGCGCGCACGAGAAGGGCGGGGTGGAGGGCGAGATCGGCCGGTTCCGGCGTCGGCACCTGACCCCGGTGCCGCGGGCGGCGTCGCTGGCCGCGTTGAACGAGCAGCTCGCCGCGGCCGACGCCGCCGACGATCACCGCCGGATCGCGGCCCGGATCGAGACCGTCGGGCAGGCCGCCGCGCTGGAGGTGCCGCTACTGAACCCGTTGCCGGGCGCCGCGTTCGAGGCGTCCAGTGCATTGTCGTGCCGGGTGGACGCGAAGGCCCGGATCTGTGTGCGACAGGCCTACTACTCGGTGCCGGCCCGGCTGGCCGGGCGCAGGGTGCAGGTCGCGTTGGGCGCCGACTGGATCGCCGTCCGGCACGACGGGACGCCGGTCGCCCGGCACACCCGGTCGCTGCACAAGGGCACCGAAACCCTCGCGTTGGATCACTACCTGGAGGTGCTGGGTCACCGGCCGGGCGCGTTCGCCGGCGCCACCGCGCTGGTCACCGCTCGGGCCCGTGGTGCGTTCACCGTTGCGCATCAACGGTTCTGGGACGCGGCCCGCGGGCAGGTCGGTGACCGGGACGGCACCCGGGCGCTGATCGGGGTGCTGCTGCTGCACCGCACCCTGGGGGCGTCGGCGGTGCTGGCCGGGATCGACGCCGCCCTGACCGCCGGCCGGTGCGACCCGAACCTGGTCGCCCTCGAGGCCCGCCGCAACCAGGACACCACGCGGCGGGCCGCGGCAGCGCCGGCGGTGACGCCCACCGCGGCGGTCCCGGCCGATCAACGGCCGGTGCCGACCCTGCACGGCTACGACGCGCTGCCGGAGGCCGGCGCGTGAGCCCGCCCCGCCGACCGGCCGCCGCGGTCACCGCGCTGTCCGGCCCGGCCGTGGCGCTGCGGGTGGACACCGCCTGCCACACCCTCGCGTTGCCGACCGTCCGCGCCGAGGCCGGCCGGATCGCCGAGGCCGCCGCCAGGGAACGGCTCTCCCACGGTGCGTTCCTGGCCGAGGTCCTCACCGCCGAGGTCGACGACCGGGACGCCCGCCGGCGCATCCGCATGGTCCGCGAGGCCAAGTTCCCGCGCAGCAAACGGCTCACCGAGTTCGACCACACCGCGCTGCCCGATCTGCCCGCCGGCACGCTGGCCGACCTCGCCGACGGGGCGTGGATCACCGCCGGCGAGCCCGTCGTGCTACTCGGCGACTCCGGCACCGGGAAGACCCACCTGCTCATCGCGCTGGGCACCGCAGCCGCCGAAGCCGGCCGCCGCGTCCGCTACATCACGACCGCTGCCCTGGTCAACGAGCTCGCCGAAGCCGCTGACAGCAAACAACTCTCACGCACCGTCGGGCGGTACTCCCGACTCGACCTGCTCTGCCTCGACGAAGTCGGCTACGTCAGATTGGACCCGCGTGGCGCCGAACTGCTCTTCCAGATCATCACCGCCAGGGAGGAACGCGCCTCGATCGCCTGCGCCTCCAACGCCCCGTTCAGCGAATGGGGCAAGACCTTCACCGACCCCCGCCTGGCCGCCGCCGTCGTCGACCGCCTCACCTTCAACGCCCACATCATCAACACCGGCAGCAACTCCTACCGCCTGCGCACGACCCGACCACCCGGAAGGAGCCGCCCCACGAACCTGACAGGCCTTCGCGCAGCACCAGGCCGGACCCCACCGGGCCGACCTACCCAAACCGAGGGTGGGGCCAAGTCAGATCGGCACAGTGGGGCCAGATCGAGTTGTCATTCCCAACCGGCCCGCCACTGCTCCGGGCGGTCCTGCAGCCAGCCGCCCAGGGCGCTCGCGGAGCGGCCGCGGACGATGTCCAGCAGCCGCGCACCGCGGCCCGGGGTCAGGTCGGCGATGCCGGTGACGTACCAGGTCGGATGCGTGCCGGTGGCGCGCAGGAACGACGTCTCGTCGACCCCGATCGCCGAGACGTCGGCCAGCCGGTCGATGTCGTCCACCAGCGGGGTGCCGTGCGCGGTGACGATCCGCATGATCGTCGCCCAGCCCACCCCGAGCTGCGCGGCCACCCGGGACACCGCCGCGTCGTGGTGCGCGACCTGGTCGAACGCCCACGCTCTCGCCCGCTCGGTGAGCGCCGCCCGCGGCGCGATCTCACCGTGCTCTTCGGTCCAGGACTTGATCGGGCACAACGCATGTCGACACGACCAGACGCGCTTGTGCCAGCACACCACGACCCGGCGGCCGGCGATCGGCAGGTCCCGCACCCACACCGGGCGGCGGTCCTTCACCGTCGCGACCGCGCCGCACCCCGGGCAGCCGGTCAACTCCTGCGGCGTCTGCACCAGAAGCTCGAGCGCGCCATCGACCTCGACCGCGGTCAGCACCTCAAACCCGGGCAGGCCGAACAGAGCGGTAACGTGTGCATCCACTGGGGCTCCCTCCGCATCCGATCGTCACGTGGCCGTGACTACGGATCGTGAAGGGCCCCAGCCCCGTCAGCAGATCAACACCAACCGGCGTGTCGCGCCCGAGGAAGCCCACCCTCACCCAGGGTCGTGGCGGGGAGCCCGTTTGGGTTCCCACCGTCGCGCGGGTGGTCGCGGAACCCGAGGAGTTGCATCCACGCGGTCAGGTCGAGGGCGAGAGCGATGATGGCGAGCCAGATCTGGTTCTGGGTGAAGTCGTGCAGCGGCAGGTTGGTCAGGCCGGTGTCCTTGGCGCCGCGGATCCGGTCCTCGCAGCGGGCGCGGCGACGGTGCCGCAACTCGAGGTCGGC
>CAWHKH010000012.1:0-507573 GCA_963829945.1 uncultured Actinomycetota bacterium
TTGCGGCCTCTTCACCTCGACGTACTGGATCGTGCCCGGGACGGTTGAGCACTTTGTGAGCGCCTCCTCGGTCTCGTAGAGGTGGTTGTTGGTGTCGAACACGGGGATGTCGAGGGTCTGGGTCGGTCATCGTGGGCCTCCTCCTCCGGAGTTGAACGAATCGGCGAGCGCTCCGAGCAGCTCGCGGGCGCGCCGCAAGGAGGCCAGCAGCTCGTCGCGGCCGTTGCCGATCGGGACCACCCGCACGGAGATGTCGGTGACGCCGGCGTCGGCGAAGGCCCGCAGCCGCTTCTCGATGGCCGCCTCGCTGCCCGCGGCCAGGATGTCGCCGACCTTCCGGGCGTCGCCGTGGTCCAGGAGCCTCTGGTAGTTCGGCGACACCTCGGCCTCGGACAGGATCCGGTTGGTGCGGGCGACGGCGGCGTCGACCTCGTCGTCGCGGCAGAGGCACACGGGGATGCCGGCCACGATGCGGGGCGGCGGGCGGCCGGCGGCCTCCGCCGCCGCGGTGATGCTGGGCGCGACGTGGCCGCCGATGGCCCGCTCGTCGGCGAGCCAGAGGATGGTGCCGTCGGTGCGCTCGCCGGCGAGGCGCAGCATCACCGGGCCCGAGCGCGGCGATCAGCACCGGCGTGGGCGTCACGTCGGTGATGTCGAGCGGGTTGTGCACCCGGAACAGGTCGTTCTCGACGTCGACCGTGCCCGGCCCCGCGAGCGCCCGGTCGAGCACGTCGAGGTGGGCCCGCATGGTGGCGGGCGGGCTGCTCGTAGGGCAGGCCGAGCATCTCGTCGATGACCCAGTGGTGCGACACGCCGAGGCCCAGGGTCAGCCGGCCCTGGCACACGGCCTGCACCGACAGCGCCTGCTGGGCGAGGGCGATGGGGTGCCGGGGCTGGACGGGCATCACCGCGGTGCCGATCTCGATCCGCGACGTCTCGGCGCCGACGAGGGCGGCGGCGGTCAGCGCGTCGAACTCGTCGGGGATCTGCGGGATCCACACGGTGGCGAGCCCGCTCTCCTCGGCCCAGCGGGCGTCGGCCCGCATGCGGTCGACCTTGGTGCGCGTACCGGCCCCGCTCCGGGCCGACCATCACCCCGATGCGCATGGCGTGCCCCTCTCGTCGTCCTGCCCGATGAGAACTACCTTCTTGCCAGAGTGTAACGCTAGTCTCAACACCCGCGAAGAGACAGCCCGCACGGGGCCGCGACGACACGCCCGGAGGAGGGACCGGTGGAGCACGAGGGCCGGTTGTACATCGGCGGCCAGTGGGTCGAGCCCCACGACGGCGCCACCATCGACGTCGTCTCCCCCCACACCGAGCAGGTGATCGCCGAGGCTCGCCGCCGCCGGCGCCGCGCGACGTCGACCGAGCGGTGGCCGCCGCCCGGGCCGCCGTCGACGAGGGCCCGTGGCCCCGGCCTCGACCCGGCCGAGCGCATCGCCGCCGTGCGCCGGCTGGCCGCGCCTACGGGGAGCGCCGCCGCAAGGAGATGGCCGCAGCTCATCACCGCCGAGATGGGCGTCGCCGATCTCGTTCTCGAAGTTCGCGCAGGCCACCCTGCCGCTGCGCCATGCTCAACGCCTTCGCCGACATCGCCGCCGCCCATCCGTGGGAGGAGCCCCGGCCGCGGCTACTTCGGCCAGGACATCACCGTCCGCAAGGAGCCGGTCGGCGTGGTCGCCGCCATCGTGCCCGTGGAACATGCCGCAGTTCCTCGATCGTCGGGAAGCTGGCGCCGGCACTGCTGGCCGGCTGCGCGATCGTGCTCAAGCCGGCGCCCGAGACGCCGCTCGACGCCCTGCTGCTCGCCGAGATGATCGACGAGCTCGGGCTGCCGCCCGGGCGTCGTGAGCGTCCTGCCCGGCGGGCGCGAGGTCGGCGAGCACCTCGTCGCCCACCCCGGGGTCGACAAGGTGGCCTTCACCGGGTCGACCGCCGCCGGCCGCCAGGTGGCCGCGGCCTGCGCCGCCAACCTCAAGCGGGTCAGCCTCGAGCTCGGCGGCAAGTCGGCCGCCATCGTGCTCGACGACGCCGACCCGGCGACGGTGGCCGCCGGCGTCCAGGTGGCCGGGCTCATGAACAGCGGCCAGGCCTGCGTCGCGCAGACCCGCTGGCTCGTGCCCGAGTCCCGCTACGACGAGTTCGTCGACGCGCTGGCGGCCATGGTCGACGAGATCCCGGTCGGCGACCCGACCGACCGCGGCCACCGAGATCGGCCCGCTGGTCGCCCGGCGCCAGCAGGAGCGGGTCCGCGGCTACATCGAGATCGGCCAGAAGGAGGGCGCCCGGCTGGTCGTCGGCGGCACCGACCTGCCCGACGGGGTCGACCGCGGCTGGTACGTGCGGCCCACGCTGTTCGCCGACGTCGACAACGGCATGCGCATCGCCCGCGAGGAGATCTTCGGCCCGGTGCTGTCGGTGATCCCCTACGGCGACGACGACGAGGCGGTCCGCATCGCCAACGACTCCGACTACGGCCTGTCGGGCTCGGTCTGGACGGCCGACGTCGAGCGGGGCCTCGACGTCGCCCGGGGCGTCCGCACCGGGTCCTTCGGCGTGAACCAGCCGTACAGCATGGATCCGCTGGCGCCGTTCGGCGGGATGAAGGCCAGCGGCATCGGGCGCGAGCTCGGCGCGCGAGGGCCTCGAGGGGTACCTCGAGACCAAGGCCATCTCGGTGGCACCGGTGCAATGAACGCGACACAGTCACGACCTTCGGAGGGGGGACCGACGATGACCGCCACCGAGCCCGACCTCTACTACGACCCGTTCGACTTCGAGATCGACGCCGACCCGTACCCGCTCTGGAAGCGGATGCGCGACGAGCGGCCCGCTCTACTACAACGAGCGCTACGACTTCTACGCCCTCAGCCGCTTCGACGACGTCGAGCGCGCGCTGGTCGACTGGCGCACGTACAGCTCGGCCAAGGGCACGATCCTCGAGCTGATCAAGAGCGGGATGGAGATCCCGCCGGGGTCGATCATCTTCGAGGACCCGCCGAACCACGACCTCCACCGGGGCCTGCTGTCGCCGGGTGTTCACGCCGCGGAAGATGAACGCCATCGAGCCCAAGGTCCGCGAGTTCTGCGCCCAGACGCTCGACCCGCTCGTCGGCTCGGGTGGCTTCGACTTCATCGAGGACCTCGGCGCCCAGATGCCGATGCGCACGATCGGCATGCTGCTCGGCATCCCCGAGCAGGACCAGGAGGCGCTGCGCGACCGCATCGACGAGGGCCTGCGCCTCGAGACGGCGCGAGATGCCCGACTTCTCGATCGACCACGCCACCGGGCAGGCCGAGCGTGTTCGAGGAGTACATCGACTGGCGGGCGGAGCACCCGTCCGACGACCTGATGACCGAACTGCTGCAGGCCGAGTACGAGCGACACCGACGGCGTGCAGCGCCGGCTCACCCGCGAAGAGGTGCTCGGCTACGTCAACCTGCTCGCCGCCGCCGGCAACGAGACCACGACCCGGCTGATCGGGTGGACCGGCAAGGTGCTGGCCGAGCACCCCGACCAGCGCCGCGATCTCGTCGAGGACCGCAGCCTCGTGCCCAACGCCATCGAGGAGCTGCTGCGCTACGAGCCGCCGTCGCCGGTGCAGGCCCGCTTCGTGACCAAGGACGTCGAGCACCACGGCCAGGTGATCCCCGAGGGCAGCGCCATCCTGCTGCTCAACGCGTCGGGCAACCGCGACGACCGCCAGTTCCCCGACGGCGAGCGGTTCGACATCCACCGCAAGATCGACCACCACCTCTCGTTCGGCTACGGCATCCACTTCTGCCTGGGCGCCGCGCTGGCCCGCCTCGAGGGCCGGGTCGCCCTCGACGAGGTGCTGCAGCGGTTCCCCGAGTGGGAGATCGACAGCGACAACGCCGTCCAGGCCCGGACGTCGACCGTGCGTGGGCTGGGAGACGCTCCCGGTCCTCACGTCCTGACCGGCGAGAATCACGGGGTGGCCACCACCCTGTCACCCGACGACGCCGCGGCGCGGCTCCGACCGGTCGACACCCTCGGCATGGGGCTCGGCCCGTGCCACCCGCCGGCGTTCCTCGAGGCGCTCGGGAGACGCACCGACTGGGAGGACCTGCGCATCAACGGCGCGTTCCTCGGCGCGTTCACCGACCTGTTCTCCCACCCGAACGTCCACTTCCTCAGCCTCTTCTTCGGCCCGCTCGAACGGCTGCTCAAGGGCACTGGGGCGCCAACATCGGCTTCGCCCCGGCGGACTACCGGCGGTTCTGGCCGATCATCGAGCGAGTCGGCGCCGCGGGTGATGACGACGATCGCCACCCCGCCGGACGGGGACGGTCGGTGCAGCCTGTCGCTGCACGCCGGCCACACGATCCGCGAGCTGCACCGGGCTGCGGCCGACCCCGACCGGCTGCTGATCGTCGAGCTCGGCGACGCGTACCCCCGCACCTTCGGGCCTGCCGCCGGAGCACCGCACTCGCTCGCCCTCGACGAGATCGACGTGGTGGTGGAGTCGACGGTCCCGCCCCTGCCCCTGCCCGAGGGCACCGCCCCGCGAGGAGGAGGCGACGATCGCCGAGCACATCTGGCCGGGCTGATCCCCGACGGGGCCACGCTGCAGACCGGGTTCGGTCCGATCCCCTCGGCGGTGGTGTCGCTGCTCGCCGAGGGCGACGGCGGCGACTACGGCATCCACACCGAGATGTTCACGACCGGCCTGATGGAGCTCCACCGGTCGGGCAAGGTCAGCAACCGCAAGGGTCAGTACGACGGCGTGTCGGTGACGACGTTCGCCGGCGGCAGCGCAGAGCTCTACGAGTGGCTCGACGGCAACCACGACGTCGCGTTCCTGCCCGTCGACGTCGTGAACTCGCCGCTCACGATCCGGTCAACCGCTCGATGGTCACGATCAACGGCGCGATCGCCGTCGACATCCACGGTCAGGTCGTGGCCGACACGCTCGCCGGTCGGCAGTACTCGGGCATCGGTGGCCACGAGGACTTCGTGTCGGGGCCGGCGCTGTCCCTCGACGCCCAGTCGATGATCTGCATGCCGTCGACGGTCATGGTCGGCGGCGAGCGCCAGTCGCGGATCATGCCGTGGTTCGCGGCCGGCACCGTCATCACGACGCCCCGGCACCAGGTCGACATCGTCGTCACCGAGTACGGGGTGGCGTCGCTGCAGGGCAAGACGGTCCACCAGCGGGGCAAGGCGCTCGCCGCGATCGCCCACCCCGACTTCCGCGAAGAGATGCTCGAGGCGGCGGTGCGGGCCTTGCGAGGGAACTCGCCGCTGCCGTTCTGACGGTCAGGGTCTGCGGGTGGCGGGCGCGCCATCCCGCAGCCGCGCTCGCAGGCGCAGCAGGCCGTCTCGGAAGCCAGGGCGCGCCGATCGACCAGCGCTGCGCCTCGAGCTCGACGGGAACGGCCGACGTAGCGCCGGGCAGCGTCAGCGTGTCGTCGAGGGTCGCCTTCGTCCGGCGCACGAGGTCGGGGTGGCGCCGCCCACGGCGGCGACGCCGTCGTCGCCGACCGCCGTGCGGACGGTGTTCACCCGGTCAGCGGCCGATGGCGACCGGGAGGTGGCGGGGGCCGCGCACCTGCCCGGCGACCAGGTGACCGCGTCGGGGTCGGCCAGCGAGAAGACGGGGAAGCGGGCGAGCCACGTCTCGAGCGCCACCCGCACCTCCATCCGGGCGAGGTGCGACCCGAGGCAGCGGTGCACGCCCAGCCCGAACGCCGAGTGGCGGTTGACCTCGCGGTCGATGACGCACCCGGTCGGCGTCGCTCGAACAGCTCGGGGTCGCGGTTGGCGGCGGGGAACGACAGCAGGATCCAGTCGTCGGCCTTCATCGGGCAGCCGTTCCAGTCCATGTCCTCCTTGACCAGCCGGGCCATGGTCACCGGGGCGTAGGCCCGCAGCAGCTCCTCCATCGCGGTGGGCAGCAGATCGGGCTCGGCGACGAGGCGCTCGCGGTCGGCGGGCGTGCTGGCCAGGTGCCACAGCGACGAGCCGATGGCGCTCCACGTGGTGTCGATGCCCGCCAGCAGCAGCAGCGCCATCGTGCCGGCGATGTGGAACGGGTCGAGCTTCTCGCCGTCCATCTCGGCGTCGATGAGGTAGCGTCGTCAGGTCGTCGCGGGGGTTGGCGAGCGTGGTCGGTGATCTGCGCGCTGAGGTACCCGAACAGCCCCTGCATCTTGGCGAAGCGCGTCTCGAGCGGGTCGTTGACGCCCTCGAGCACGTCGTGGACGAACCCGCGGAACAGCGTCGGCGTCCTCGCGGGGGAAGCCGAGCATGTCGGCGATGACCCGCACCGGGATGTGCTGGGCGAACTCGCCGGCGGCGTCGACGACGTCGCGCCCGTCGAGGGCGTCGAGCAGCTCGTCGCAGTAGGCGCGGGTGCCGGCCTCGAGCTTGGCGATGGCCTGCGGGGCGAAGGCCGGCAGCAGCACGCGGCGGGCGCCGTGGTGGAACGGCGGGTCGGACGAGATCGGCGGGGCGATGCCGACCGGGGCGAGCGCGTGCGGCGGCCGGGTGTTGCCCATCACGACCGAGCGCGACGAGAAGCGCTCGGTGTCGTACGCGATGGCGGCGACGTCCTCGTGGCGGGTCGGCAGCCAGCCGCCGCCGTAGCGGTCGGTGTGGGCGACCGGGCACCGCTCCCGCAGGTCGTCGATGATCGGGTAGGGGTCGGCCACCCACTCGGTGCCGTGGTGGTCGAAGTCGGTGGCGTAGTCGCTCACCGGGCCTTCGACGATCTCGTTGGCGAAGCCCCGGGGGCGCGTCCGGCGAACAGGTCGCCGAGCGGTGTCGGCTGAACCGCTCGTCGGTCGTCATGATCGCGCCCTCCTCGATGGCGATCGCCCGCTCCGGGCAGTTCAGGACCGCCTTGCGGGCGGCGTCCTCCATGCCGGGCGGGACGACGCCGCCGCCGAGCTCGACGCCGTTGCCGATCTCGTCGGGCTCGAACAGCTCGGGCGCCAGGCTGTAGCAGCGTCCGTGTCCCTGGCAGATCTCCTGGTCGACGTGGACCTTCATCGAGGCCCCTCCCGGGGTCGGGTTCGGCGTCCGGGGGCGCAGCGCCTCGCCCAGGCGGGCGATGAACGGGCCCACTCGCCCTCGTCGACCGGCGGGAGGCCGGCGGCGGGCAGCAGGATCGATCCCAGCAGCAGCATCAGGCAGTAGCGGCTCGACGCCTCGGGGGACAGGTCGGCGTCGACGTGCCGTCGGCCTGGCCCCGCCGGATGATGTCGGCGAGCCAGCTCGTCGCGCTCGCGGAGGTGCCCGCCCATCATCGGCGGCGACCTCGCGGTCGCGGCGGGCGGCGACGAGCGCCTCGAGCACGAGGGCCCCGTGCTCGGGGGGCGCGCCGGCCAGGCCCCTCGCCGAGCGTGACGAGCAGGTCGACGACGGAGCGCTCGGGGTCGTCGAGGAAGAGCGAGGCCAGCTCGTGCGGAGCCGTGGTCGCGCAGGGCCTCGGCCAGCAGCTCGGCCTTGGACGCCGAAGTGGCTGTAGAGCGCGCCGTTGCTCACCCCGGCCGCACCGGCGATGTCGGCGACGCGGGTGCCCTCGAACCCCTGGGTCTGGAAGGCGTGTCGCCGCGGCGCGCAGCAGACCGTTCCCGGGTCTCTGCTGCGGTGACACCCCGGTGATGCGGCCCACGGCCGCTATTAAACGACCATTCATTTACCGCCGTCAAGCGTCGGCGCGGCCGGCTCGCGACGGATCCGGCTTGCGTCGGATGCGGTACCGCAGCACGAGGATGGGGAAGCCGAAGAGCCAGAACGTGTGCTCGGCGCGGATCTCGTCGTCGGCGTCGGTGGCGACCCACACGTCGAGCTGTTCGGCGAAACCGGCGACCGACAGCGCCGCGAACTGCCGTGACCGGTCGTCGAGCACCCCGAGGTAGTGCCCGGCATCGGTGCGGGCCGAGCGAGAGGTCAGCCGCAGGCCACCGTCTCGCGCCTCGGGGGTCAGCGTGGCGGTGAACGACCCGCCGGGCACCGGGAAGCCCACGCTGACGTAGCCGCGACCGTCCCGGCGGTAGGTCGTGTAGATGCCGACGTAGATCGGATCGCCCGTCGCCGCCACCGCTCGGATCCACCCCCGCACGTCGGCGCGCCGTCGCCGTCGAGGTCGATCGTGTCGATGCGGCTCTCCACGCCCTGCTGGATCTCGCGCTGGGCGCACGGGCACGTTCGCCTGGCCGAGCCGGCGGGCCAGCACCGTCCGGTACAGCAGGTACCCGGGCAGGACCCACGGGCGCCACTCGGGCACGATGTCGAGGGCGAAGCGGGTGGTGTGCTCGTAGAACTCGCGTACCCGCGGGTCGACGGCGGCGGGGTCGAAGTCGGGCCCGGCGAGGGTGTCGAGCGACCCCACGATGCCGACGTCGGGCGCGGCGCGCACGTACCGTCCGCCGAGCTCGTCGGCCAGCGCTCGGACGAAGTCGGTGCCGACGTAGCGGGTGCGGGCGACGTGCGGCACCAGGAACGGCAGCTCGGCGGGTCCGGCCCGCTCGGCCACGAGGCGGACCTGCGGATCGCGGAACACCAGTGCGGCCACCGTCCGGTACGCCGCGATGGTGGTCGCCGCCACGACGGCCGGGCGCACGCCGGGCCGGACCGCGCCGAACAGCCCGCCGACGGCGGCGCCCACGACCGGGCCGAGCACCACCTTCTGCGGACGCAGACCGAACGCGCCGGCCACGGCCCCGGCGACCGCGCCGACCGCGGCCGGAGGGGGCGATCGTCGCCAGCCGGCCAGCGCGCCGAGCGGGGCGGCGAGCGCCGCGCTCACGAGGATCCGGTGCGGCAGCGCCGGGATCTGGTCGGGCTGCTGGCGGCGCCGGGCCACGGTCTCGGACGCGGTCAGCAGCGCCGCTCCCGCGACGGCCCCCGCCGCCCGCCCGCGGGGGGTGCGGCGCGGAGTGAGGCCGAGGCCCGCCGCCCCGCCCACGAGCGCGGCCGTGGTCAACCCCGCGGCGTCGGGTCGCCGCTCGTCGGTCATGGCCCGTCGCGGTGGCTGCGCCGCGTGCGGACGTGGCGTCGTGGGGCGAGTCCTCCGTCGATCACGACCACCGCGACCAGGAACGCCGCCGACCCCGCGGCCGCCACCAGGCCGTCGACCCGCGCCGCCAGCGGGATGGCGGCCACCAGCACGAGCGCCGCGATGGGCCCGACCAGCCGGAACTGGCGGCCCACCCGGCGGCCGAACGCCGACAGGCCGAGCAGGTACACGGCGGGTCCACCGAGCGCGACGAGGGCCCCCGCGGTGCCGAGCTGGTCGCTCGGGTGGGCGAGCACCAGCTCGTCTCCCACGGCCGCGAGCAGCACGCCGGCGACGATCGGCAGGTGCAGGTACGTGTAGGCGTCGCGGCCGATCTGCCCCGGCGCCTCGTCCGCGGCATCGGCGCGGACCGACGCGGTGGCGACGCGCCCGAAGTACAGCCACCACAGCGCCACCGTCGACGTGAAGGCGCAGAGCAGCGCGGCGATCACGGGCCCGTCGAGGCCGACGTCGGCCGCCGTCCCGCCGGTGATGACGATGCTCTCGCCGAGCACGATGATCACGAACAGCTGGAAGCGCTCGGCGAAGTGCCCGGGGTCGATCGCCCACTCGACCATCGGCGTGTCGCCCATCCCGGGCACCCAGTAGCGCGCCAGCGGAGCGGCGAGGTCGATGCCGAGCGCCAGCAGCCACAGCACCCAACGTCCGCCGTCGTCGACCAGTGCGCCGGCGATCCACAAGGGCACCGACACCAGGCTCCACACCAGGATCTGCACGAAGTTCCGGTGGAACACGCCGGCGGGCGTCACCGCCACGACGAACGCGTTCCGCACCACCTGCAGCGCGCAGTAGCTGACGGCGAGGAGGACCCCGTGGTCGCCGAACGCCGTCGTGATGCTGACGGCCATGAGCAGGCTGGCCAGCATGACGAAGACGAGCAGGAGTCGGACCGCGACGACCTCGGGGTCGAACCAGTTCGTCATCCAGGTCGTGTAGTTCCACGCCCAGTACACCGCGAGCAGCAAGAACGCCGTCTCGGCCGCGCCCTCCCAGGTCAGGTGGGCCAGGAGGTGGTGCGAGAGCTGGGTGACCGCGAAGACGTAGACGAGGTCGAAGAACAGCTCGAAGTAGGTCGCCCGGCGCTCGCCGTCACCACTGCGGATCAGGCGGATGTCGGGGACGACCGAGGCGGGATCGGTCACGCCGACCCGTCCTCGGCCAGCACGCGGCGGGCCAGCGTCTTCGGGGCGACGAGCGTGTAGGAGGTGCGGATCCACTCCTCGACCTGCTGCCACCGGTCGTCATCGGCGTCGCCGATCTGCACCGACACCCAGCCGTGGCGGCCGAGGCCGTAGCCCGTGGGCTCGGCGAGCGGATCGGTGGCCACGACCGCCTCGGCCTCCTCCTGCGGGCAGCTTCACGCTGATGCCGGACGCGTCGATGCCCGCGAACACGAAGTTCTTCTTCCGGACCCGGAACGTCACCTCGCCCTCCCACGCCTCGATGTCGACCCGCGCCGCCTCGGGCAGCCGGGCGACGATGGCCTCGATCCGCTTCAGGTTGTCCACGGCCAGATGGTGGCGCAGATCGCGGGGCGGGGTGTGGCGAGATCCGCCTGCGTGCGTCGGTCGGGGCGGACCGGACGCACGGGCCGCGGCCGGATACCGTCGTCGGCATGTGCGCGACGTGCGTGGCCCAGGGCGCCGTCTACGCCGGCGGTGCGCTCGCCGGCCTGCAGGTGATGGCCGCCCGCGCCCGGAAGCGCCGCGGGGTCACCGCCGTGGCCGACAGGTCAGCGGCGGGAGACGAGGTTGGGGAAGGGCCCGCGGAAGCGGGGACGGGGCGACGCGACCTCGAGCGCGACCACGTCGGCGTCGCCGTCGAGCACCGAGAGCCTGGGGATTCGCCTGGTCGGGGCGAGGTTCGGGTAGGGCCCGCCGACCTGTGAGACCACGCCGGGATGGAGCCGGCGGGGCTCGGGTCGCTCGTCGACGGAGCCGGGGAGAACGATGGACATCGGGTCCGCATCCTTTGTCCGGGTTCGTGGCGCGCCACGATGGTGGCGCCGACACCCTCGCGCCGGGATGTTTCCCCTCCGTTGGCCGAATGTTGTTTTTGTGTGAACGACCGGGTCAGTACCCGGCGAGGGTGCCGTACTTGCGCCCCACGTCGACCGCCCGGCCGTAGAGCCACAGCGACACGGGGTACACGACCACGCAGAAGCCGGCCAGGGCCAGCACCGACGTCAGGGTGCTCGGGCCGGTGAGCGTGTCACCCCCGGGCAGCACCGTGCGGCGGACGCCCTGGACCGCGTAGGTGGGCGGCAGCAGGTAGGAGGCCGCCTGCAGCGGCGCCGGCAGGCTCGACACCGGGAACATGAGGCCCGACAGCAGCACGACGAGCATGCCGTAGATCGTCACGAACGGGTTGCCGCGCTTGCTGAGCAGCTTCACCGCGGCGGCCACGATGCCGAGGGCGTGGCTGGCGCCGATGCCGAGCACGATGATCAACACGGCGGGAGCCACGCCGCTGAGCTCGACGTGGAGGCCGATCGGCAGCGCCAGCACCACCATGAACGTGGTGGTGATGCCGGACGTGAGGATCGACCACGATGCGAGGCCGAACGGGATCAGCTTCCAGCGGATCGGCTCGATCAACAGCGACTCGAGCCGGCCCTGGTCGACGGTGGCCTCGAGGGTCGACGAGAACGAGCCGAGGCCCGAGTCGAGCATGCGGACCACGACCGCGCCGACGACCACGAACGAGTAGTAGTCGCCCGCCACGTCGGGGCCGGAGTCCACCAGCAGGGACAGGAAGTAGTAGACGACGACCGTGAAGATCGGCTGCGCCTGCTTCAACGCGAAGTTGAGCGGGTACGACAGCTCCTCGGTGTAGCCGAGCCACGTGAAGGCCGACGTGATCTGCCAGGCGCGGCGGGCCCTGGGGACGATGCCGAAGCCGCGCGACGGCCGGGGGGCGAGGTGGGCTGCGGTCGTGCTCACCAGGGTCGGCTCCCGTTGCCGTGCGACCCGTTGCTCGACCCGTTGGTGGACGCGCCGTTCGTCGGCCAGGCGTGGCCGTCGGTGCCGCCCACCGGCCACGCGGCGGAGGCCGTGCCGTCGGCGTCGCCGTTCGCCTCGTGCGGGGCGGCCGGGCGCCAGGAGGCGCCACGCCACGAGGCCGGTCCGCCGGGCGCCGGGCTGGCGGGTGGCGCCGCAGGCGACGGGCGGTTCGCCGGGGCGCCCGTGGGTCGACTCCGCGGCTCGGGCCCGGTGGATGCACGCGGCGCGGGCCGGCCCGGCGGCCGCGAGTCGGATGGCGAGGTCGGGCGGGCGCGTGTGCCGCCGTGCCCGCCGGCGCCCGTGCCCGCCGGCGCGCCGCCCCGCATGAGCCGGCTGATCAGCTCTTGCAGCGGCACGCGGCTGCGGTCGACGGCCTCGAGGCGGGCCAGGTGGGCGCCGAGCCGGGGCAGCACGACGCCGGGGCTGGGGTTCCCGGCCACGTGCACCTCGTCGTCGGCGACCGTCACCGACAGGCCGCCTGCGGCGAACAGGTGGTCGCGGGCCGACACGGCGCTGTCGGGGCTGTCGAAGCGGAGGCGCAGGATGGGCTGCTCCATGACCTCTCGCAGCGAGTCCATCGACCCCGTGTGGACGACCTCGCCCCGGTTGAGGAACAGCACGTTGTCCTCGAGGGCGTCGATCTCCTCGAGCCGGTGCGAGCTCAGCAGCACGGCGAGCTGGCGCTCGTCGGCCAGCCGTTGGATGAGCTGCAGCAGGTCGTGGGCGCCCACGGGGTCGATCGTGCCGGTCGGCTCGTCGAGCACCAGGATGTCGGGCTCGTGGAGCAGCGCCCGGGCGAGCTGGAGCCGGGCCCGCATGCCGCTCGACAGCGCGTGGCCCGTGCGGTCGGGCACGTGGCCGAGCCCGACCGTCTCGAGGACCTCGTCGATGCGCGGCCCGAGCTCGTGCGGCGGGATGCCCTGGAGCCGACCGTGGAAGGCGAGGTTCTGCCAGCAGGTGTGACGCAGGTTGAGGCTGCGGTCCTCGGCGGGCATGAAGCCGATGTGGCGGCGGGCCTTGCGGGCATCGCCGATGACGTCGATGCCGGCCAGGGCCACGCGACCCGACGTGGGGATGATCAGACCGGTCAGCACGCGGAACAGGGTCGACTTGCCGGCACCGTTCGGGCCGACCACGGCGAACACCTGCCCGGGCCAGACCTGCAGCGACAGGTCGTTCACGGCCACGACGGGCTCGGTGATCGACGACTTGAGCAGCAGCTTCATCCAACTCGGGGACGGCTCGTAGATCTTGGTGAGGTGCTCGACCTCGACCAGCGGCTCGTTCGCCGGCGCCCGCGGCGGCGACCACGTCGCCCGGTCGTCAAGGGGGTCGTACCGGTCCGCCGCATCGTGGGTGTCGGCCGCGCCGTAGGGCGCACCCGCGGGCGGCCCCCATGGGTCGCCGACCCCGTTGAGGGCGGTGTGCGGCGGTCCGGGCGACGGCGCGGGCGGGCCGTCGTACCAGGGGCGCGGGGCGCGCCGCGGGGGTCGTCCCAGGCGCGGTCGTCGGACCAGGGGCGCGCCGCATTCTGCGACCGGTCGCCGCGTCGCTCGTTGTCGTACGGGTGCGAGCGGTCAGGCACCCGCGGCCTCCAGCTGGAACAGGGACGGTGCCACCTCGGACACCCGGACGCCTGCGAGGCGGGGATCGACCTCGCCGAGGCGCGCCGACGAAGTCGGCCGCCTCGGCCAGGGGGGTGGGCGGGAACTTCTGGCTCACCAGCGTGGGGCTGGCGTCGGGCAGCTCGACCGGCTTCTGGCCCCGGCGGGCGCGCCACCAGGCGGGCCCGGCCGGGCAGGGTGCGAAGGTCGTCGGTGCGATGGTGCGCCCGGCGGCCGTCGCCGCGGTCCTCGCGCACGGGCAGCGTGTCGAACAGGTCGAGCATCCGCTCGGTGGCCAGCGGTCCGGTCACCGCGGCCAGGTGGTGCTCGACGGTGGCACGGGCCTGCTCGGGCACGACCGGCGCGGCCTGCCACCGCCGCGTCGACCGCGGCGAGCAGGGCCTCGTCGCTGTCGACGACCTGGCTGACCTGGTTGGGCAGCATCGGGAACTCGGTCTCGTCGAGCGGGGCGTAGGCGATCGCCGGGATGCCCGCCACCGCGGCCTCGACGCCAGAGGTGCAGTTGCTGTGCACCACGCAGTCGGCGGCGAGGAGCCACGGCGTGAGCGGCCCCTCGTAGCGCACGTGCAGGCGCGGCTCGTCGACGGCCAGCTTCTCCCAGTGGGCGTGGTCCTCGGACGGGTGTGGCCGCACGACCACACTGTGCCCGTCGGGAAGCGATCGGGCCAGTGCCACCAGTGCGTCGCCCAGGCGGTCGAGCACCCCGGCCCGCAGGTCGAGGTACCGGGCGAACCGGGCCCGCTCGGCCGGGTCGGCGTAGTGGCCGGTGATCTCGCCGAACCGTTCGGTGCGCTCGGGACCGTCGGCGCCGATCACGTTCGCGAAGTTCGACGGGAACAGGACGAAGCGGCCGACGTCCGCGCGGATCTCGTCGATGCGGCGGGCGTGGAGGGCGTGCAGCTCGGGGCGCCAGAGGTCGACCCGCGGGTTGCCGGTGACGACCACCCGGTCGGCGAGGTCGGGCTCGGCCGCCCGCACGACCTCGGCCTGGGCGTCGCCCCAGCAGCAGAAGGCGCGGGTCTCGGCCAGGGTGTCGTGCGTGAACCGCCGCTTGACGTAGGCGGTGGCGCCACCCTCGTGGACGAGGCCCTCCTCGTCGATGGCGGCGTACGTGTTGCCGAGCGCGCTGATGTAGCGCATCTGCTCGACGCGCGAGCGACTGGATGCTCTTGTCGAAGTAGAGCCCCCGGGGCAGGTCACGGACCGCGGCGTTGAGCGTGCCCTTCCGCCCGACGATGACGGACCAGCCACGCGTCGCCGCGTGCGCGCCGAGCAGCAGGCGTCCTTCGAGCCCGCGTGCCTTGACCTCGACCGGTAGCAACAACCACCGCATCGGGACGTTCAACCGCCTGTTCGTCGGCGCGCTCGCATCGCTACGCCCGCCATGCCGCCATGCATCGGGGGAATGCTATCGGTCTCCTGGCACGCGCTCCACGTCGCGGAGCAACACGACGAGTGCCGCCAGGGCCGCCGCGGCGGCGACCGCGGTGATGGCGACCGCGATCTCGAGGTCGTCGCCGATGCCCGCCACCCGGGAGGTCACGAACACGAGCACCACGTGGACGGCGACGAGCAGCAGGACCGGCCGCGACCGCCAGTCGTCGGGCCACGGGGGCGCGTCGGGGACGAGCCGGCGGGCGAGGGGCTCGAGCGCGAGGACACCGGCGCTCGCCAACCCGCCCGCGATCGACGCGGCGCGGACCTGTCCACCCTCGGCCACGACCGCGGCGAGCAGGACGACGATCGCGCCGGTGCCCGCGGTGCCGAGCCGGGCCAGGCCGATCGGTGCGCCGACGAGGGCGATCGGCACGCACACGACGAGCACCGGCAGGATCTGACCGGTCTCGGGGATCGTGACGTACATGCCGAAGATCGACACGGCGAGCAGCGGCGGGGCCGCGGCGCACGCCGCCAGCGCCTCGTCTGCGTCGGCCACCAGCGCGACCACGATCGCGGCCGCCACGGCGGTCGGCCAGATCACGGTCTCCCGGTCGGCGAGCTGCATCGCCTCGATCGTGACGAGGGCGCCCGGCACGACGAGGATGCGGCCGCAGCAGGAGCGGGAGGCGCAGCGTCCGGGCCAGCCATGCGCCCGCGGCCCCGGCCGCGATGCCGAGCACGTGCAGCGTGCCGCCGGCCTCGTCGGTGTCGGCGATGGCGACCGCGACGAGTCCGGCGCCCGCCATGGCGATGCCGGCGGCCGGCAACGGGCTGCGGACCCGCCGGAGCACCAGGGCGGCGAGCGCGGAGCAGGGCGGCCGCCGACGCCGACGTAGCCCACCTCGCGGGCGACGTCGACCGGGGCCTCGAACGGGCCGTCGAGCACCGCGGCGAGGATGCCCGCCGGGGTGCCCACGGCCCGATCGGCCAGCAGGGCCGAGGCGGGGATGGCAGCGAGCGACGCGAGGGCAGGCATGTTCGGCGTGATTGCTACCATCCGCGGCGGCACTTCGATCGGCGGGCGGTCGCCGTCTCGGGAAACGGAAGCATGGGCGGTACAGCGGAGAACCGGCATCCCGGGCGCGCCTTCGGGCGATCCCGATGGGACGAGGTCGCGCACGGCGAGTGGCCTGCGGGCCGCCTCCCCGTCCACGACGCTCGGCGCCTGCCCGACGGGGCGGCACTCGACTACGACATCTGCATCGTGGGCACGGGCGCGGCGGGCACGACGGCCGCGCTCTCGCTCGCAGGTCGGGGGCTCCGCATCGCCGTCCTCGAGGGTGGCGGCACCGCGCCCGACGCGGTCAGCACGGCCTTCACCGAGGTCGAGAGCCCGGGCCGCCACGTCGACCGGGCCAGCCGCGAGCGCTGGCTCGGCGGCACCACGAACGCGTGGACCGGGGGGAAGACGACGCTCGACGCCGTCGACCTCGCCGTGCGGCCCTGGGTGCCCCACTCGGGCTGGCCGATCGACCCCGCCCGGCTCCGGTCCTGCTACCAGCGGGCGTCGGCCCTCCTCGACCGGCCGCCGCCGTCCCGTTACGACGGGCCGCCCGACGACGACGGCGACGGCGTCCGGTTCGACGGCCCCGACCTGCGCACGCTGGTCTTCCACGAGGACGCGGCGCCGCTGCGCTTCGGGACGCTGCTGCTCGACCGGCTGCGCCCGGGAGACGGCGTCGACGTGATCACCCTCGCCAACGTCACCGAGGTGCTGCTCGACGATCTCGGCGGCCGGGTCGCCGGCGTCGAGGTGGCCACCGTCAACGGGCGACGGCTCACCGTGCGGGCCCCGCTGGTCGTGCTCGCGTGCGGCGCGGTCGAGAACGCCCGTCTCCTGCTCGCCAGCCGGGCTCGCCGGCCCGCCGGCGTCGGCAACGCCCACGACGTGGTCGGCCGCTACTTCCAGGACCACCCCAAGGGCTTCACCGCCGTCCTGGCCGTCGATCCTGACGCCCGGCTGCCCGCGTCGGGCTACTGGCCGGCGCGTGCGACCGCCCAGGGCCGGACGCGGTGGGGCATCGGTCTCACCGAGGACGCACAGCGCCGCGACGAGGTGCTCAACAGCTACGTCCGCCTCGAGCCCACCGTGCTGGCCGAGGTGCCCGAGGCGATCGCGGTCCTCAAGCGGGTGGCCAGGGGCCGGGTGCGAGGTCTCGACCCCGCGGCCCTGACCGGGTTGGTCGACGACGCGCCCGACCTCGTGCGGCTGGCCCGGTTCCGGCTCCGCAACGAGGGTCCCATCGACGTCGTGCGGGTGCGCAGCTTCCTCGAGCAGGAGCCCCGGGCCGACAGCCGGGTGCGCCTGTCCGACCGGCGCGACCCGCTCGGCCGGCCGCTCGCCGCCGTCGACTGGGAGCTGTCCGCCCTCGACCGCCGGTCGGTGCGGGTCCTCCACGAGGCGCTCGCCGACTCGGTGCGCCGCCACGGCCTGGGGGATCTGGCCTTCGACCTCGACGACGACAGCCCCGCGTGGCACGAGCTCACCGACGCGTCGCACCACGCCGGCACCACGCGCATGGGCACCGACCCGCGCACGTCGGTCACCGACCCCGACGGCCGGGTCCACGACGTCGAGGGCCTGTACCTCGCCGGGGCCTCCCTGTTCCCGACGAGCGGCTACGCCAACCCCGTCTTCACCATTGCTGCGACCGCCCTCCACGTAGCCGACGCGGTGGCCGCCGAGGCCGCGGCCGGCGCCGGTCCGGTGGGTCTGCATCGGGTGGCCGAGCCGGCCTCCCGGGCGGACGACCTCGCGGCTGGCGCCACCGCCGTGCCCGGGCCCGCGCCAGATGACGGCGACGGCGACGGCGACCGCGACGGCGACCGGAGGCCCAGCCCGACCGCGGCCGGCCGCGCCGAGGCGAAGCGCTGGATCGCCGCCCGCCGGCGGGCACGCCACCCGCGGCCCGCGGCGTCGACGGCGGCGGCGATCGTGTGGACGGGCCCGGGCCGGGCGGCGGTGCTGCCGGTCGAGGTGCCCGACCCGGGGGTGGGGCAGGTCAGCGTGCTCACCGAGGTCAGCGCGGTCAGCCTCGGCACCGAGCGGGCCCGATGGCTGGGGCTGCCCGGCGCCGCGGTCCGCACGCCGCACCAGCCGGGGTACTCGCTCGCCGGCACGATCCACGCCGTGGGGCCGGGCGTCTACGACCTCGAGCCGGGCACCCCGGTCGCTGTGTGGGGCGCCCCCCACCAGTCCCTGGTCACCGTCGGCCGCGAGCAGGTGCACCCGCTCGCCGGCGCGGCCGACCTCGACGCCGCCTCCCTCGTCACCCTGGGGGCCATCGCGGCGCTCGGGGTGGCCCGGGCGGGCGACGTGGGCGGGCGTTCGCTCGCCGTCGTGGGGGCGGGCGCCATCGGCCTGCTGGCCCAGCGGATCGCCGCTGCCGAGGGTGCCAAGCCGTGCACCGTGGTCGCGGCCTCGGCGGCCAAGGACGACGTCGTCGCCGGCGACCCCGCGGCCGTCGTCGCCCCGCCGGCGGCGGTCGACGGCATCGGCGCCGACGTGGTCATCGAGGCCACCGGCGCGGCGGCCGGGCTCGACCTCGCCTTGCGTGCCGCCGCGCCCGGCGGCACGGTCGTCGTGCTCGGCACCACGCGGGCCGAGTCGGTGCCCGTCGCGCTCGACCTCGTGGCCGGGCGCGGCCTGTGCGTCGTGGGCGCCCATGCGGGGCTGCTCGACGCGCCGGGCGGAACGTCCGGGCTCGACCGCCGCTCGGCCGCCCAGCGGTTCCTCGACCACGTCGCGACCGGCACGGTCCGGGTCGACGACCTGGTGACGTTCCACGCCGACCCGGCGACGGCGGCCGACCTGCTCGACCGGGTGGGTCCCGACCGCAGGCAGGTGGTGCCGGTGATCGACTGGTGGCGCCTGGCGCCCGCGCTGCGGGCCCGACCGGGCGGGCTCGGCCTGCCCAACCCCTTCCGGCAGGGCCTGGTCGAACCGCTCGGCCCCGCGGAGCGGCGCGATCCGCCGCCCGCGCCGCTCGACCACACGCCGGCCCCGGCGCGCGCCCCGGGGCGGCCGAGCCGGTCGTGCGCGGCCCGTCGGCCGACGCCGGGGCCGTGGCCGCAGCGGCCGGGGCGCTCGCCGCGGGCGGCGCGGTGCGCGTCCAGGGCGGCGGTGCGCTGGCCACGGCGGTCGCCGACCTGGTGGGCGACCTGGTGGGCGACCGCCCCGACGAGGCACACGGCCCGAGCGGTGCGAGCCGTCCGGTCGGCCGCGACGGCCCCGAGGGCCCGGGCTCCCGCGCCGGGGTCGTTCCGCCCCGCGTCGTGGTGGACGTCGATCCCACGGGCGAGTCCGTGGCCGCCGGGCTGGCGGCGCTCGGTCCCGACGGCGTGCTCCTCGTCGCGGGACGGGTCGGGGCGCGTCGAGCTCGACGTGCAGACCGAGCTCCACCGGCGGGGCACCACGATCGCCGGGGTGTCCGCCGTGGCCCGGGCGGCAGGGGATGATGGCTGAGGTGACCCCCCGACTCGCCGACATCGACCTGCTCGTCACCGACTTCGACGGCGTGCTCACCGACAACCGGGTGCTCGTGTCCGACGACGGGCACGAGTCGGTGGTGTGCACCCGTGCCGACGGCATCGGCTGCGACCTGCTCAAGGCCGCCGGGTTGGCGCTGCTGATCCTGTCGACCGAGACCAACCGGGTCGTGTCCGTGCGCGGCGAGAAGCTCGGCATCGAGGTGGTGCAGGGCTGCGCCGACAAGGGCACGGCGATGCGCGACCTGCTCTCCGAGCGCGGGCTCGACCCCGCCCGGGTCATGTACGTCGGCAACGACGTCAACGACCTCGGCGCGCTGCGCGCCGTCGGGTGGCCGGTCGTGCCCGCCGACGCCCATCCCGACGTCGTCGGCGACGCCCGGCTGGTGACCGAGGCGGCCGGCGGGCAGGGCGTGCTGCGCGAGCTGGCCTCGACGCTGCTGGGCGGGGTGGCCTGAGGTGGAGGTGCTCGCCATCGTCCCGGCGCGGGGCGGCTCGAAGGGCATCCCCCGCAAGAACCTCGTCACGCTGCTCGGGCGGCCGCTGCTGTGGTGGTCGGTCCGGGCCGCGCTCGACGCCGAGACCGTGACCCGCACGATCATCAGCACCGACGACGAGGAGATCGCCGAGGCCGGGCGGGCGGCCGGCGCCGAGGTGCCGTTCCTGCGCCCGGCCGAGCTGGCGGGCGACACGGTCCTCGACCTTCCCGTGTTCGAGCACACGCTGCGCACGCTCGCCGACCGCGAGGGCTACGCCCCCGATCTGGTGGTGCACCTGCGCCCGACGTCGCCGCTGCGGCCGGCCGGCCTGGTCGACGAGGGGGTGCGGACGCTGGCCGCCGACCCGGCCGCCGACTCGCTGCGGGCGGTGACGCCGCCGGCCAACAACCCGTTCAAGATGTGGCGCATCGTCGACGGCGTGCTCGTGCCCCTGGTCGAGACCGACATCCACGAGCAGTACAACCAGCCCCGCCAGGCGCTGCCCGAGTCCTGGTGGCAGACGGGCACGCTCGACGTGATGCGGGCCGCCACGGTGCTCGACCTGGGGTCGATGACCGGTCGGCGCATCCTGCCGCTGGTGATCGAGCCCGACCTGGCGGTCGACATCGACGATCCGCTGTCGCTGGCGGTGGCCGAGGAGCGCTGCCGCCGCTACGGCCTCTCGGCGGACTGATGCCCCCCTCCCCACCCGTCCCACCCGTTTTCTTCGCGGTTCTGGTCGCCAGAGCGACCAGAACCGCAGGTGGAATCGCGGACTGATGCGCGTCGCCGTCGTCGGCACCGGCTCGATCGGTCAGCGTCACCTGCGCACCCTCCTGGTGGAGGGCGAGCGCGACCTCGTGGCCGTGTCCGAGCACGGCCGGCGAGCCGACCTGGCGATCGACGGAATCGACGTACCGGTCCGCCATCGCCTCGACGACGTCCTCGACGACGCCGACCTGGTGGTCGTGGCCACGCCGACGTCGCTGCACACGGGCCAGGCGGCCGCCGCGGTGGCGGCCGGGTGCCACGTGCTGGTCGAGAAGCCGGTCGGGGTGTCATCGGCCGGGCTCGACGCGGTGGCCGACGAGGCCGAGGCCCGAGGCGTGGTGGCGGCCGCCGCCCACCAGTTCCGCTTCGAGCCGGGGCTCGTCCGGTAGCGCGAGATCCTCGCCGCCGGCGATCTCGGCACGCTGCTGGCGGTCGAGGCCCATCAGGGCGAGCACCTCGCCGACTACCACCCCGACGAGGACTACCGGGTCGGGTACGCCGCACGCCGCGCGCTCGGCGGGGGCGTGCTCCGCACACAGATCCACCACATCGACGCGCTCGACTGGCTGTTCGGTCCGCTCGTGCGGGTCTACGCGGCCGGCGGGCATCGCACCGACCTCGACCTCGACGTCGAGGACACGGCCAGCTACCTGTTCCGCACCTCCGACGGCGCCGGGGTGCACGGCCACGTCGACTACCGGCAGCGGCCCAAGCGGGTGACGCTGGCGGTGGTCGGCAGCGACGGGCGGGCCGACTGGGACCACTACGCCGGCAGGCTCGCCGTGACCCCGTTCGTGGCGGGCGCCGAGCCACGGGTCCACACGTGGGCCTACGACCGCGACGCGATGTTCCGGGCCCTCTGGCGGGACGTCCTGACGGCGATCCGCACCGGAACGACGCCGCGGACGCCCCTGCGGGACGGCGTCCGGGCGGTGTGCCTCGTCGAGGCGATCGAGCGGTCGATGGCCGACGACGCCGCGGTGGCCGTCGAGCCGGTCGCCGAATGACGTGGCGCGCCCGCGGCGGTGTGGTGCCCGAAAGGCGGCGGCGCGTGACGGCACGGGGTCGACGCCGATACCATCGTTCGCCGAACGGAACGGGCGGAACTTCGGAATGGACCACAGTCGTCCTGCCGGCGGGCGGGACACACGACAGTTGTTCGACCTGACGGGTCGGCGCGCCATCGTGACCGGCGGAGCGGGGCTCCTCGGTCGTCGCTTCGGCGCGGCCCTGGTCGACCTCGGCGCCGACGTGCACCTGCTCGACCGCGACGCCGACGCCGCCGCCAAGGCAGCGAGCGAGCTGACGGGGCCCGGGCGGGCATCGGCCGTCGCCTGCGACATCACCGACGAGGCCGACGTCGACCGCACCGTGGGCGCCATCGCCGCCGGTGGCGCCATCGACGTGCTCGTGAACAGTGCGGCCGTCGACCCCAAGGCCGACGCCGGCTCGGCCACGCTGGCCGACGCCGGGTTCGCCGACTACCCGCTCGCCGCGTGGCGGCGCAGCATGGACGTGAACCTCACCGGCACGTTCCTCGTCACGAGGGCGGTGTGCCGGGTGATGGAGGCGCAGGGCGAGGGCGGTCGCGGGGCGATCGTCAACATCTCGTCGACCTACGGCCTGGCCGGTCCCGACCAGCGCCTCTACCAGCGGTCCGACGGCACCCGGTCGTTCAAGCCGCTCGATTACTCGGTGACCAAGGCCGGCATGCTCGGCCTGACCCGGGCGCTCGCCGCCCACTACGCCGGCACCGAGATCCGCGTGAACGCCCTCACCCCCGGCGGGGCGTTCAACGAGCACGACGACGAGTTCGTGAACGCGTACTCGTCGCGCACCATCCTGGGCCGCATGGCGCAGCCCGACGAGTACCGGGGGGCCATCGCCTTCCTGTGCTCGGACGCATCGTCGTACATGACCGGGGCCAACCTGATCGTCGACGGCGGATGGACGGCGTGGTGAGCGCCACGACCGTCCGGCCGATGATCCCGAATCCTGAGGAGGAGGGCGCATGGAAGCACCGACGCTGATCGCCGAGATCGGCTGCAACCACATGGGCGACCTCGAGATCGCCAAGCGGTTCATCGAGGTGGCGGGCTCGTTCTGCGAGGTGCAGAACGTCAAGTTCCAGAAGCGGTCGAACCGCGACCTGCTGCCGCCCGAGCAGTTCGACGCGCCGCACCCGGTGCCGTCGAACTCGTTCGGCGACACGTACGGCGCGCATCGCGAGTACCTCGAGTTCACGCTCGAGGAGCACCAGAAGCTGAAGGACCACTGCGACGAGCGGGGCATGACCTACGCCACGTCGGTGTGGGACGTGCCCAGCCTGCGCGAGATCCGCACGCTCGAGCCCGCGTACCTGAAGATCCCCTCGGCCACCAACACCAACCTGGCGCTGGTCGAGGAGATGTGCGACACGTTCGGCGGGCAGATCCACGTCAGCCTGGGCATGACCACGCTGGCCGAGGAGGAACGCCTCATGGAGACGTTCCGGTCCCACGGTCGGGCCGGCGACGTCGTGCTGTATGCCTGCACGTCGGGCTACCCGATCCAGGCGTCCGAGGCGTTCCTGCTCGAGATCCCCCGGCTGATCGAGGCCTACGGCGACGAGGTGCACGCCATCGGCTACTCGGGCCACCACAACGGCATCGGGCTCGACGCGGTCGCCTACACGCTCGGCGCCACGTACATCGAGCGCCACTTCACGCTCGACCGCACGTGGAAGGGCACCGACCACGCCGCCTCGCTCGAGCCCGACGGCCTGCGCCGCCTGCAGCGCAACCTCGTGCAGGCCGGCGAGGCGCTGGCGACGCGTCCGCAGGAGATCCTCCCGATCGAGGAGCCCCAGCGCGCCAAGCTCAAGTGGACCGCCGCGGACCCGGACTGACTCCGGGGTCGCCCGACGTGAGCTCGGCCATCACGGTGCCCGGTGCCTGGGCGGTCCTCGCCGGGACGATGTGCGTGGCAGTTGCGAGCGCCGCGGCAGGCGCGTTCGCAGCCGCGACGGCGGCCGTGGCGGTCGCCGCGGCGCTGTCGCTGCTGCTCGTGCGTTCGCTGGAGCGCCGCGGCGACGAACTGCGCCTCCGCTACGTCGGCCCCCGCCGCCGTACGATGCCGCTGGCCCACGTGGCCGCCGTCACCAGTGAGCGGGCCATCTGGCTGACACGGATCGAGGTGATCGACGGCAAGCCCGTCGTCCTCGCTGGTCGTCCTCGTGGCGTGCCCGAGCTCGTGCCTGATCTCGGCGCCCCGAGGCAATAGCGGTCGTTCGGGACATCCGGAGGCGATAGCTGTCGCATTCGCCCGCGATTGCCTCGAGAGTGGCGAGGCGACCGTCATTGCCTCGGGCCACCGAGGAGCCCGACGCCGGTGTTGGCCGACTGTCGGGCGGGTCAGCTCGCGGCGAGCTTGGCGTCGGCGAGGGCGGCGATCGAGGCGATCGTCTCGAAGCGCTCGGCGACGATGTCGTCCTCGTCGATGACGATGTCGAACGCCGCCTCGAGGTACTCGACCAGCGCCATGATGCCGAGCGAGTCGAGCACGCCCTCTTCGAGCAGCTCGAAGTCGTCGGTCAGCTCGTCGGGCTCGCCGGTGAACTCGAGCTCCTCGACGACGAACTGGCGGACGTGGTCCTTGGTGGTCATGTCGGTGGCCGACACGGTCAGGCATCTCCTGCGGGCTGTGGTTCGGCGGCACGGCGGGCCAGGCCGGCCCGGTCGATCTTCGCCGTCGCGGTCTTGGGCAGGTCGTCCAACAGCTCGATGCGGTCGGGGACCATGTACTTGGGGATGCGGTCGGCGCAGAACCGCACGAGCTCACGCGAGGCGAGCCCGGCCTTGGCCGACACGTGGGCCACGAGCAGGTTGCCCGCGGCGTCGTCGGGCACGGCGCTGACGGCGCACTCGACCACGTCGGGGTGCTGCATGATCGTGGCCTCGATGTCGCCCAGCTCGATGCGGTAGCCCCGCCGCTTGATCTGGTTGTCGCGCCGGCCGAGGAACGTGAGCGTGCCGTCGGCCTCTTCCCGCACGAGGTCGCCCGTGCGGTACGCGGGCTCGCGGGGGCCCGACACGCCGGGCGGCGGCACCAGCGTGCGCGCCGACCGCTCGGGATCGCCCCAGTAGCCCTGCATGACCGTGGCGCCCCGGATGAACAGCTCGCCGGGGTCGCCGGGCGTGACCACCGCGCCGTCGTCGCCCACCACGATCGCCTCGTCGCCGGCGACGGCGACGCCGATCGACACCGGCGGATCGTCGTCGGCGGGCACGGCCGTGACCCGGTGGAACGTGCACACGTTGGTCTCGGTCGGTCCGTACAGGTTGGCGTATTCGGCCTGCGGGACCAGCCGCATGAGGTGGGCGAGGTGGCGGGTGGGGAAGACCTCGCCGGCGAACAGGATCAGCCGCAGGGACGGCAGCGCGCCCTCGGCGGGCAGCTTGCCCCGCTCGACCAGCATGGTGAGCAGGGACGGGACCGCATACACGACCGTGATGGCGCGGTCGTCGACGAACCCCCGCAGCTGGGCGGGGAACATCGCCGCCTTGCGCCCGACGAGGTGGACCGACGCGCCGGCGAACGCCGAGGCGAACAGGTCGAACGTCGACAGGTCGAAGATCAGCGGGGCGAGCTGCGCCACCCGGTCGTCGGGGCGGAGCCCGAACTCGCCGGCCGCCCACGCCGCGAACGCCATGGCGTTGCGGTGGGAGACCATCACGCCCTTGGGCGAGCCAGTCGACCCGGACGTGTAGAGGATGTAGGCGAGATCGTCGTCGATGGTGCGGACCGCGGTGCCGGCCGGGAGGCCGGCCAGGTCCGCGCCCGTGTGCAGGGTCACCTCGGCCGGAACGGCGGGTCGGACGGCGTCGGTCTCGTCGTCGCCGTGGAGGTCGAGCGCGACCAGGTGGTCGAGCGGCGCGCCTTGCTCGACGAGCCCCGCCCACGAGCCCGACTGGCCCGACGGGCTGCACAGCACCCGGATACCGCAGTCGGCGGCGATGAACCCGAGGCGTGCCGCGGGCGCGGCCGGGTCGAGCGGCACGTACGCCGCGCCGGCCTTCATCGCGCCGTACAGGCCCACGACCGCCTCGAGCGACTTCTCGGCGTGAACGCCGACGCGATCGCCGCGGCGCACGCCCGCCGCCACCAGCAGGTGCGACAACCGCCCCGAGGCGGCGTCGAGCTCGCCGTAGGTCAGCGTGCGATCGCCGTCGACGACGGCCACCGCGTCGGCAGCGCGTCGCGCCGAGGCCCCGACGAGGTCGTGGAGGAGGCGCGCCTCCACGATCAGCCGGCCGGCAGCGTCCGGTCGAACCACTCGCCCACGAGCGGGACGAGGTGGTCCTGCACCGGCAGGGTGCGGTAGCCCGCGATCATCTCGGGCAGGACCTCCCACGTCGTCGTGTCGTAGCGCAGCGGTGTGAGGTCGTCGGCCACCGCCTCGAAGTCGAAGCGGTGCGGGTCCCAGTAGCTGTCGCCGTAGACCAGGTGCACGGGGATGCCCCGGGCGCCCAGGCCCTCGAGGCCGGCCACGACCTGGCGGCCGACCCAAGGCGCCAGGTTCGTGTTGCCCTCGCGGCGGTAACGCGCCTTCTGGGTGAGCTGACGCGCCTTGTTCTTGACCGCGTCGACGTAGAGGCGGCGACGCTTGGGATCGCCGATGTGGCGCAGCTTGCCGAGCCGCTTGACGAACTCGCTGGCCGGCATGTCGTCGACGAGCCGCTGCGGGTTCTGCTCGGACACGGCACCGTCGCGCAGCACGAGTGTCACCAGGTACAGGCCCACGAGGTCGGGCATCTGCTCGGCGGCGACGATCGACGTGCGGGCACCGAAGCACTCGCCGTAGATGGCGATGCGATCGCAGCCCTCGTCGCGCAGCAGCTGGGCGGCGCCGAGCGCTTCGTCGAGGAAGGGCTCGTCCATGATGTACTCGTCGACCGCGCCGGTGCTGTCGCCGATGCCGCGCCACTCGAGGCGCACGCTGTGGAAGCCCCGGTCGGCCAGATCGGCGGCCATGCGGGTGTAGATGCGGTTCTTGCCCGACGAGCTGCCGCCGTGACCGCCGTTGAGGAAGATGACGCCCACGCCGCGGGGGCGACGGCGGGACGGGTGACGACGCTGAGGATCGTCTCGTCGCCCGCCTCGAACCAGCGGACGACCTCGTCGGCGACGGGGACCGTGGCGGCGCTCACGACGCCACCGCCGCGCGCTCGGCGATGCGCTGGACCATCGGCACGGTGACGGACAGGGCCTCGACGGTGACCGGCCGCAGCTCTTCGCCCCGCTTCCACGGGCCCGGGGCGAACCACCAGAGCTCGGGCTCGACCAGCAGGTGGGACTCGACGGTGCTGCCGGCCTGCTGCCACACGTCGAGCAGCTTCTCGAACTTGGGGTCGAGGCGCTTGCGACCGAACTGGACCAGGTGGACCGAGCAGTCGGCGCCGGGGTGCGAATCGGCGAGCGGTCGGCCCTGGAAGCTCTCGACCAGCGGGCGGGAGGCGGTGAAGCCGATGAGGTCGCCCTCGCCGGCCTCGTAGGTGGCGTTGAAGTCGGCGGCCCCGGCGTCGCCGGCGGCCTCGATGCCGCTGGTCACCTTCTGCAGCTTGGCGGCCCGGCCGAGCTCGCGGCGGTAGGCCTCGATGTCGCAGACCGGGTGCCACAGCACCAGGTCGCGGGCTCCGAGCGCGGGGGCGGCCTCGGCGGCCACGAGGGCGCCGACCCGCTCGCCGAGCACGATGCCGGTGGCGGACGGGAACCGCTCGGCCAGGTCGCGGCCGGCGGCGATCGCGTCGGCGATCATCGTGTCACGCACGGTGGTGGTGTGGAGGTGGCTGTTGGCCGTGCCCCGGTAGTGGAACCGCCGGGTGGCCACGCCGTGCGCCGCCAGCTGGCGGGCGAGCATGGTCTGGCGGCGGTACCCGCCGTCGTGCTCGCCGCCGATGGCGCTGCACAGCAGCAGCCACGCGGTCACGTCGCCCGCCGGCACCCTCGTGACCTGGAAAACCCGCTCGCCGTCGACCTCGAGCCAGCCCGCTTCCTCGGTGGAACCGTCGGCCAGCCGTCGGATCGAGCCCGAGCCGTCATGCACGACGCTCACTCGACCTCACCTCCGCCTGTTTCCTCACCCGTCCTGGTGGAATTTCCGCCGGGGAGAGGATAGCCGCGGGTTCACCAGCAGCGTCGATCGCCGTCAGCACGCACCGAGCGGTGTGGCTGCCAGGGGCGACACGCAGGGTACGGGGGTCGCCCGGCACGGGGGTCACGGTCACCTCGACCTCGGTCGCCGCCGCGCCCGCGTCCCCGAGACCGAGATGGACGACGAGGGGCACGCCGGCCGCGTAGCCGGTGGTGCCCGTCGCCCATCCGGTGGCGACCGGCTCGCCGTCGACGCGGGCCTCGACCCGGGCGCCCGTGACGGAGGCGCCGAGGTCGTCCACGTCGACCGCCACCCACGGCCCGCCACCGCCCGTGTTGCGGAAGAGCAGCGACGGCAGCGACGGCTCCCACTCGACGAGGAACAGGTCGACCCGGCCGTCGTGGTCGAAGTCGTCGGTCACGCCCGTGATCCAGTAGCGGCCGTCGCCCGGCTCACCGACGGTGGCGAACCGCGGGACGCCGTCGGCCACCCCCGTGTTGTGCAGGACGACCGGCGTTCCGTCGGTGGCCACGGTCGACGTGACCACGTCGGCCAGCCCGTCCGCATCGACGTCGGCGATGCTCACGTGCGGCGCCTTCGGCCGGCAGTGCCGGCGAACCGGCCTCGTCGGTGACGTCGACGAGGTCGACCGCACCCGGCGACGACCGGTTCAGGAACACGCGCACCGGCACCGGCGGCCCGCCGTCGACGGTCGAGTTGAAGTGCTGCCCGATCGCGAGGTCGGGGAGGCCGTCGCCGTCGAGGTCGCCCACCGCGATGCCGGCCGGGTCGTCCTCGTCGCCGTGCGTGTCCCACCGCAGCACGGGCTGCTCGACGACACCGAAGCCGTCGGGCCCGCCGTGGAGCACCCTCGAGTCGCCGCTGACCACGAGGTCGAGCCAGCCGTCGCCGTCGAGGTCGACCGGTGCCAGTGCCAGCCCGAACAGGTCGTCGGGCACCCCCCAGGCCTCGGAGGCGTCCTCGAACGCCAGCCCGCCGGTGTTGCGCAGCACGCGGGTGGGGCCCTCGCCGAACCGGTCGCCGGCGATGGCGAGGTCGGCGAGCCCGTCGCGGTCGACGTCGAGGGCGGCCACCGACCGCCCGGCCGTCTCGGGCAGCAGCGTCGTCGTCGGGGTGAACGCGCCGCCGTCGTTGCGGAACACCGTGGTGGGCCGCGAGGCGATCTCGCCGTCGGGCCGCGGGTTGCGCACCACCACGAGGTCGAGGTCGGCGTCACGCGTCGAGGTCGGCGAACGTCGCGCCGCTGGTGCGGGCCTGCTCGCCCGGGAACGCCTCGTCGACGGCGAACCCGTCGGGCCCGCCGCGCAGCAGCCGGTCGGGCGACGGGCCGGTGGCGCCGCGCTCGCGATAGTCCTCGGCCGGGCGGTCGGCGAAGCCGCCCACGAACAGGTCGGTCCAGCCGTCGCCGTCGACGTCGGCCCCGGCGACCGCGTGGCCGTACATGCCGGTGAGCGGGTCGACCAGCCCGGCCGCGGCGGTCTCGTCCGCGAAGGCGACGCCGGATCCACCGGCGGGCGCCGCCGACCAGCACACCCCGCTGGCGTCGGCGGGGCCGGACGCGACCGAGGTGGCGGTCGTGCCGGTGGTGCTCGGATCGCGCCTCTTCGGCCGGATCGGCGTCGTCGTCGCCTCCGCACGCGCCCGCGGCCGCCAGGACGGCGGCGACGGCCGCCAGCGCCACCGTCCGCCGGGGAGTGTCACGGCAGGTCGATGACGAGCAGCGCGACGGTGCCGAACGTGTCGTCCTCTTCCTCGCTCGACGGCCGCAGCGGCCCGGCGTTGATGCCCAGGTAGAGCCGCTTGCCGCCGGGGTCGGCCACCAGGTCGTACGAGCCGCCGACCCGCAGGTCGAGGGCCGGGCCGACCAGGTCCTGCAGCTCGACCACCGTGCGGTGCTCGCCCGTGGCGGTGTCGACCGCGATCAGCGGCGCGCCCTCGGTGTAGGCGTCGCCGTGCGCCCCCGGCAGGTAGTAGAGCGTGCCGCCGTCGGGGGACAGGCCCAGCGAGGCGGTGTAGGCCTCGATCGACCCCAGGTCGCTGAACGTGCCGTCGGGAGCGAGGCGGAACAGGGCGTCGGGCTCGGTCGTCGCGCCGTACACCGCACCGTCGGGAGCCGCCGGGCTGGCTGCCCGCAACCGCTCGCCCGGCAGCACGCCGTCGAGCCGGCGCGCCGCCTCGGATCCCGGGGTGTACCCGAACAGCGATCCCCCGGGTGCGGCGTAGAGGGCCTCGCCCTCGGGCGTGACGAGGATCGCCCGGAAGCCCACGTGATCGGGATCGTCGTCGACGTGGGTGACCTGTCCGGTCGTCGCGTCGGCGACAAGAAGACGCCCGAGTCGTCCTCGGTGGGGCTCTGAGCGTCGACGGCCTCGCCGAAGATCCACCGCCGGTCGGGCGAGATGGCCAGCGACGGGATGCCGAAGCCGGGGACCGGGACGCCGAGCGACGTCACCTGATGGGTGGCCGGGTCGTACCGGATCAGGTGGTCGCCCTGGTACGACCCGCCCATCTCGATGTCGGTGCGCGTGCCCCAGTAGGTGGCCGTGATCACCTCGTCACACGGCCCGAGCACCATCGGGGCGTGGACCTTGCCGTAGCCCCAGTCGCCCGGCTGGTGCCCGAGCGGGGTGGCCACGTCGGTCGTGCGGGTGAGCGTGCTCGTGGCGGGGTCGAACTCGTAGAACCACGAGTTGCCGTCGCGGCCGAGGTGGTCGCCGAGTGCGGAGACGAAGCGGCCGTCGGGCAACACGACACCCTGGCCCCATTGCGACCAGGGGTTCCCTTCGCCCTCGGGCAGCGGGTACACGGCGGCGCTGACGGTGACGCCGTTCGACTCGCCGATGGGCTGGAGGGTCGCCGCCGCGCCCTCGACGGGCGCCGGTGTCGCCGTGGCGCAGCCGTCGGCCGGCGCCTCGGCTGCCGTCGTGGACGTCGTCTCCTCGGCGCCGGCGGCGGACTCGTCGCGGTCGGGCGAGGTGTCGTCACCGTCGCCGCCGGAGCCCCCGCAGGCCACCGGGACGACGAACGCCGTCGCCAGCAGCATCGCCCGCACGGTCCGCCACGTCACGACGGACCACCGTAGCGCCGGCCGTGCTGTCGGAGGCCTCGCCACGAAGACGGTGCGCTCAGACATCCCACGTGCGGGTGGTGTCAAGCGGCGAGGTCGGCGCGGTGGGCCCAGGCGGTTGTTTCGTCGTAGAGGGTTCGGGTGCGGAGGCAGCCGTGGAGGATGGCGACGAGGCGGTTGGCGACGACGCGGAGGGCGCCTGAGTGGGTGTCGCCGGCGGCTCGTCGGCGGTCGTAGAGGGCGCGGGCGCCAGGTGAGCGGTTGATGGCGTTGAAGGCCCACCAGTGCAGGGCGTCGGCGAGGCGCCGGTTGCGGATGTGGCGGGCGCGCACGATGCGTCTGGTGCCGGAGGCGACGGTGAGGGGGCTGGTGCCGGCGTAGTTCCGGCGGGCTTTCGGTGTCGTAGCGGGTGGGGTCGTCACCGAACTCGCCGAGCACCCGGGCGCCGGTGACGACTCCGAGGCCGGGGAGGCTGCGGAGGATCGTGGCGTCAGGGTGCTGGCCGAAATGGGTCTCGAGGACCTCTTCGAGCTCGGTGATCTGGCGGGTGTGCGAGGCGATGACCGTGATCAGCGACGCGACGATGGCGCCGTAGGCGTCGGCCACGACGGGGCCTTGGGTGAGGTGCTCGGCGCGTAACGCCACCTGGATCGCCTCGGCGCGCCGGTCGACGTTGGCCTGGCGGCCGCCGCGGCGCAGCGCGGCGGCGATCTTCGACCGTGACAGGCGTTTGCCCTGCTCGGGGGTCGGGGCGATCGACAACACCGCCACCGCGTCCGGGTGGGTTACATCGTCGAAGGCTTCCAGCGCCGCGGGGTAGAACTCCCGCAGCGCCGAGCGGGCCTGGTTGGCCAGCCGGCGCCGAGACCAGATCGCGGACTGATGCGATCGGGCCACCAACTTGATCGCCTCGGCCAGATCCGAGTCGGCGGCCACCGGGCGGTGCTGGTGGGCATCGGTGCGGACCATGTCAGCGAGCACCCGGGCGTCCCCGGGGTCGGACTTGGCGCCCGAGACCCGGGCCCGGTCCCGGTAGCGGTCAACGCTCAGCGGGTTCACCGCCAACACCCGGTAGCCCGCCGCGATCAGCGCCCGCACCATGAGACCGCGGTCGGTCTCGATCCCCACCACCACCTCGACCCGATCGGCCTCCTCGTCCTCGATGTCCGACGGGATCGCCGACGCGATCAGATCATGGGCCCGGACCACCCCCGCGAGGTCGTCGCTGACCCGGCCCTTGGCCCGCACCCGCCCGGCGGCATCCATCACGCACAGATCGTGATGGTCCTCCGCCCAATCGACACCCACGAACAGCTCCACGAGCACCTCCCCGGCTCGGATCCACGGCCTGAGCAAGGACGACCGAGCAGCTGACTAATGGATCTGGTGCTCGAACCGGCACGTCATCCCACCTGCTGTTCACGGACATCCCGACAGCCCCCGGGGGCACGGTCTGAGCGCAGCACTCAACGGTGCAGTCGACGAAGGTGCTCACCCGGAAGCCGCTCGGACCCAGCCTCTCACCACAGCCAGGCGGCACCCATTAGTCGGCGAAGGCGGCGTAGGTCGCGGTCCAGAAGTCGCGGGCGACCGCCGGCGGCTGCGGCGAGGACCACATCTGGTTCGTGAGCAGGACGCCGACCAGGTCCTCGGCGGGGTCGTTGGCCCACGACGAGCCGAGTCCGCCGTCCCAGCCGTAGCTGCCGGCCGACCGGGCCGTCCCGTGCGTCGGACGCTGCACGCCGATGCCGAGGCCCCACCCGAGCGCGCCGTCGGGTCGGGGCACGCCGCCGCCAGCTGCGTCGGCGGTCAGCTGGTTGGTGGTCATCGCCTCGACCGGCGGCCGGGACAGCAGCCGCCTGCCGCCGTGGACGCCGCCGGCCAGCAGCATGGCGCCGAACGCGAGCGAAGTCGTCGACGGTCGACACCAGCCCGCCGCCGCCCGAGGGGAACGCCGGCGGCGCGGCTCCACTGGCCCTCGGTCGGGTCGAACACGGCGCGGTCGCCGGTGGTCGGGTCGGCGCCGTAGCACGGGCCGAAGCGGTGCCAGGTCGGCCGCGGGGACCGAGAACCCGGTGTCGGCCATGCCGAGCGGCTCGAAGACCCGCTCGCGCAGGAAGGCGTCGAGCGGCTGGCCCGCGGCCCGGGCGACGAGCACGCCGAGCACGTCGGAGCTGGTGTGGTAGAGCCAGCGCTCACCGGGCTGGTGCTCCAGCGGCAGCGTGCCCATGCGGCGCATCCACTCGTCGGGCCCGGGCTGGCGCTGCGGGTCGGGTGGGCCGGCGCCAGGCCGAGCTCGGCCAGCGGGCTCGATCACCGGCTGCGGCCGAGGTGGCGAAGTCGAAGCCGAGCCCGATGCGGAAGGTGAGCAGGTCGCTCGAGGGTGATCGGCCGTTCGGCGGGCACGGTGTCGTCGAGCGGGCCGCTCGGGATCGGCCAGCACCCGGCGGTCGGCCAGCTCGGGCAGCAGCGTCGTCGACCGGGTCGTCGAGGCGGAGCACGCACTCCTCGACGAGCATCAGCGCGGCCACCGCGGTGACCGGCTTGGTCATCGACGAGATGCGGAAGATCGTCGACCGGTCCACCGGGGTGGATCGCCCGGCGCCTGGCCTCGTCGCCGGGTTCGGCGCCGAACGACCCCGCCGCGCCCGTGTGGACGTCGCCGCCCCGGGCCACGAGCCACGTCATGCCCGTGACGGCGCCGTCGTCGACGTGGCGGGTCAACGCGGCGTCGAGGCGCCGGAGGCGATCGTTGTCCCAGCTGCGAGGTCGCATGGTGCTCCCGTGTCTCGGTCTCAGGGCCGACGGGCGGCGGGGCCCGAACTCATCGGCGCGCCGCCGGTGTGGGCCGCCAGCGTGAACGGTGCCTCGCCCGCCCCGCCGTCCAGCGCCAGCGAGGCGAGCCGGCGTCCCAGCTCGGGGACGAACTTGAACCCGTGGCCCGAGAACCCGGCACCGATCACGACGGGCCCGACGCGATCGAGCACGAAGTCCTGTGTCGGCGTCGTCGTGTAGAGGCAGGTGGTCGACGACAGGACGGTGGGCTCGAGGCCGGGCAGCCAGGTCTCGGCGTAGGCCTCGATGCGGGCGATCCGCGACGGGTCCGCGGCGCCGGTGCGCGTGTCGCCGGTGGTGACGGTGCCGGAGTGGTGCTCGCCCACCTTCACGGTGCCGTCGACCGTGGGCAGGCCGTAGCGGGCGAGGGGGTCCCAGTGGATGAACGGCGGGACGTCGCCGGCGCGGACCCCGCTCCGCCGGGCGAGGAAGAAGACGTGCTCCTCGGTCGTGACGAGCGGCGGGAGCGGAGGCTCGAACGCGGCGACCACGTCGGTCGTCCACGCCCCGGCGGTCACGACGGCGACGGGAGCGACCACCGCACGGTCGCCGACCATGACCCGGACGCCCTCGCCACCGGGGCCGGGCTCGATGCGGCTCGGGCACCCGAAGCGCAGGTCGGCCCCCCGCCGGCGGGCCTCGGCGGTCAGCACGGCCAGGCCGTCGGCGGCCCGCACCCAACCCGCCGACGGCTGGAGGAGGACGTCGGTCTCGAAGGCCAGCGCCGGCCAGCGCCGTCGTGCTTCGGCGGGCGCCATCCGCTCGGTCGCCACGCCGTGGGCCGTCGACGTGCGGGCCAGTGCGTCGAGCGGCGCCGCGGTCCCGTGCTCGACACACCCGACCCGGACGAGCAGCGGGCGGCCGGCGGCGGCCTCGAGCGTGCGCCAGCCCGCTTCGGCGGCCAGCGCCATGTCGACGTAGGCCCCGTCGACGTAGGCGTGACGCCAGATCCGCTCGCCGCCGTGCGAGGCACCGCGCCCGTGGCCGGCGTCGAAGCGCTCGACGAGCACGACGTCGGCCCGCTCGGCTGCAGCCCAGGCCGTGGCCAGGCCCATCGCGCGCCCCGCCGACCACGATCAGGTCGGCTCGGCGGTCGGGCATCGGGCCAGGATGCCAGCCGCCCGTGAGATCCGGGGAACGTTTCGTGCCGCTCAACACTCAACACTGCGTGACCGTGATGAGACGTACGCGGGCGGCGGCGGCCCGGGTCGACGGCGGGGAGCGTTGCGACGATCCCCACCCGGAACCCTTGCGACGGGCGCGCCCCCGACCGACAACCCGGCGGCGAGGCCCTGCCCGGCGCCGACGCACCGCGCCCGCACGAACTCGGCGCCCGCGGCGGGCCGGGCGACGACGACCGGCGCGACGCCGCTGCGAGCGCCGGCGCTGTACTTCGACCACCTCTACCGGGCATCGGCCGCCCACATGATCCGTCTCGCGTGGCTGCTGCTCGGCTCGATGCCGGCGGCCGAGGACGTCGTCCACGAGGCCTTCGTGTCCGTCCACCGGCGGTGGGGACGGCTCGACGACCCCGGCGCCGACGTCCGGCGCACCGTCGTCGAGGGCGCGTTGCGGACGAGCCGCCGGTCGAGCGGGGCGCGGGTGCCGGCGACGGCGACGGCGGGGGAGCCGCCGCCCACCGGGGACCCGGCGCTCGACTCGATGTGGGACGCGCTCGTGCGCCTGCCTCCCGACCGTCGGGCCGTCGTGGTCCTCCGCTACTGGGCCGACCTGCCCCACGCCGACATCGCCCGGCTCGTGGGGTGCCGGACCGCCACGGTCCGCAGTCGGTTGCACCGGGCGCTCGCCGACGTGCGCTCGGAGATCGTCCGATGACCGACACCGTCGGCGATGTCGAGCACACGATCGCCCGCACCCTGCACGCCAAGGCCGACCAGGTCGTGGTCGAGGACCTCCCGCCGATCGTCGACACGCGCCCGCCGGCGACGGTCATCCACCTCACCCCGCCACGCCCGAGCCGCCGGCGCATCGTCGCGGTGGCCGCCGTCGCCGCCCTGGTCCTCGCGTGCGTCGGCGTGGTGAGCCGGGTGAACGACCGCGGGACCGGCGCCGTCGTCGGCGCCGGCACCACCACCCGGTACGGCGCGCCGGCCAGCGGCGTGGCCGGGCTGCTGCCGGCGACCACGCCGTCGGGCTGGTCGCTGGCGTCGCTCGACGTCGGCGCCGTGCCGCCGTTCGACGCCCTCCAGCGGTGGCAGCTGTTCGGCGCGGGCGACGGCCTCCCGCTCGACCGTGGGGTGCTGGTCGGCAGCGCCCGGCAGGACGAACGCGAGATCGAGGGTGCGACCCACACGGTGCACGGGCGGCCCGCGCGAGGTCGGTCCGCCGGCGGACCCCTCGCATCCGGCCGGTGCGCTCACGGCCGGCTGGGTCGACGCCGGCGTGGTCCACGACGTGGTGGCCGTCGGGCTGGGGGAGGACGAGCTCGTCGCCTTCCTCGACGGGCTGACGCCGAGGGCCGATCGACTCGACGGGTTCGACGCAACCGACCCGGCGATGCCCGAGGTCGGCGCGGCGACCGTCAGCAGCGCCCACACCATGTCGGCCACCTACGTCGGCCCGGCCGGGCCGACCGATCAGGTGCGGGTGAGCGCGAGCTCGAGCGACGGGTACGGCGGCCTGCTCCACCGGCTCGACGGTGCCGCGGCCCCCGGCGGGCCGATGCGACGGGGTGCGCTCGGCGGCGATCCGTCGTTCCGGTTCGTCGGACAGGCGCGGGACGACGGGTGGTCGGTGGGGGTGGTGGCGATCGGCTCGGTCACGGCGGCCGACGACGCCAAGGTGGTCGACGAGTTCCTGGCGTCGCTGCGCCCGGCGACGCACGACGACCTCGTGGCGCTGGCGTTAGCCCAACCGACCACGGGCTCGTTCCGCCTGCGCGGCGGCCGGACGGTCGAGGTGCACGGCACCGGGGTCGAGGACGTCGGCCTGTGCGTGGTGCGCGACTCGGCCCTGCCTGCGTGCGGCACCGCCGAGGTCCTCCCGGGCGGCGACCGCCTCGTGGCGGCGTCGCTGGTGCTCGACGGCCGGTGGACGCTGGTGACGCTCGCCGATGCCGAGGACGGGCCGACCATCCGGGTCGGCTCCGGACCGATCGAGGCGGGGGAGGTGGACGAGTTCCCCGCCCGGGCCGCACCCGATCGCCGGATCGCGGTGTCGGTGACCGCCCTGCCGGTCGCTGCCGCCGCCGTCGAGGTCGTCGTCGCCACCGGCGAGGGCACCGCCGCCGGGTTCACGTACGACGACCCGCGGACCTGACCGACCGGGTCGGCCGCCGGTCGACCGACCGCCGTCCCCACCCCCGTCGCCGCCCCCCGTCGCCGCCCCGGCTCCCCACGGGGCGGCGGCCTGCGTCGTGCCGGCGCAGCATCGCCGGCCGCCCGCCGGGCGACCGGTCGGCGGGAACCGATGCGCGCCGGGACCACCCGGCGCGCCAGCATGGACGGCTGTGACCCTCCAAGAGACCCGCCCGGCCCGCCTGCTCGGGCAGTCGCGCAAGCTCCAGAACGTCGTCTACGAGATCCGGGGCCCGGCCAACGCCCACGCCGCCCGGCTCGAGGCCGAGGGCCACCGCATCCTCAAGCTCAACGTCGGCAATCCGGGCGCCTTCGGGTTCGAGGCGCCCGAGACGATCGTGCGGGACATCATCTCGGCGCTGCCGAGCGCGCAGGGGTACTCCGACTCGCGGGGCATCACGTCGGCCCGACGCGCGGTCGTCGCCCGTTACGAGGACGTGCCCGGCTTCCCACCGCTCGATGTCGACGACGTCTACCTGGGCAACGGCGTCTCCGAGCTGATCATCATGTCGATGCAGGCCCTGCTCGACGACGGCGACGAGGTGCTCGTCCCGGCCCCCGACTACCCGCTGTGGACCGCGGCCGTCAGCCTCGCCGGCGGCACCCCGGTCCACTACCTGGCCGACGAGACCGACGGCTGGAACCCCGACCTCGCCGACGTCGAGGCGCTGGATCACCGACCGCACCAAGGCGCTGGTGGTCATCAACCCCAACAACCCGACCGGTGCCGTCTACTACGCGCCAGGTGCTCGCCGGGCTGGTCGACCTGGCCCGGCGGCACGGGTTGTTGCTGCTGGCCGACGAGATCTACGACCGGGTGCTCTACGACGACGCCGAGCACATCTCGCTCGCCAGCCTCGCCCCCGACGTGCTGTGCCTCACGTTCAACGGTCTGTCGAAGACCTACCGGGTGGCGGGGTTCCGGTCGGGGTGGCTCGCCATCACCGGCCCCAAGGGGCACGCCGATGGCTTCCTCGAGGGCATCCACCTGCTGGCCTCGTCGCGCCTGTGCCCGAACGTGCCGGCGCAGCACGCCATCCAGGCCGCCCTGACCGGGCACCAGAGCATCGAGGACCTGGTGCTGCCGGGCGGCCGCCTGCTCGAGCAGCGCGACGTGGCGGTGGCGGGGCTCAACAGCATCCCCGGCGTGAGCTGCGTGGCGCCGAAGGGCGCGCTGTACGTCTTCCCCCGTCTCGACCCCGAGGTCCACGACATCCAGGACGACGCGCGGCCTGGTGCTCGACCTGCTGGTGCAGGAGAAGATCCTGGTGGTGCAGGGCACGGGCTTCAACTGGCCGCACCCCGATCACCTGCGGATCGTCACGCTGCCCTCGGCGCGCGACCTGGGTGACGCGGTCGAGCGGCTGGGGAACTTCCTGGCCGGCTACCAGCAGTAGCGCGGCCGCCGGCGTCCGGGGCCGGCCGTCAGTGAGACGGACGCCCATCCACGTTCTCGAGGATGCCGAGGGTGCCCCCGAGGAAGAGGAGGTCGGGATCGTCGTCGCCGTCGAGGTCGCCGAGCGCGACCTGGGTACCGCCGACCCCGTCGCCTCCGAGACCGCTGCCGGTGAGCACCTGGTGGTGGTCGTCGAAGCCACCGGTGCCGTCGCCGTAGGCCACGATCCCCGAACTCGGGTCGTGGAGGTCGTGGAGGCCCACGAGATCGAGGTGTCCGTCGCCATCGACGTCCCCCGGCGTGACGAAGTGGATGGAGCTCAGCACCAGTGAGGTCGTGCGAGGCGCCTCGAAGCCGCCCACGCCGTCGGCGAGCAGGGTCGTCACGGACCCGGGCCCGCCGATCGCGAAGATCGAGGCTGCCGTCCTCGTCGAAGTCGGCCAGCACCGGACGGTGCGCCCTGTGGGATTGGTCGGACGGACCGACCTCGATCGCAGCGGCGGCGGGAATCAAGGCTCCGGTGCCGTCGTTCACGGCGACGAGCGCGACCGTCCGGAAGCCATCGCTCATCGGCGTGCGCTCGCCTGCCGCGTCGGTCGCCACGGCGTCGGCGTCGCCGTCTCCGTCGATGTCGCCGGAGGCGACGAACGTCGTGGTTGCGTACTCGTTCACGACCGGCGCGAGCGGGACGACGGTGGGAGGACCGAAGGCGCCGGTCCCGTCGTTGAGGTAGGTGCCGAGGAGCCGGTTCGGCCACTGCTGGAGAGCAGCGATCACGTCGATGTCGCCGTCGCCGTCGACGTCCGAGGGTGTGATCGACGTCATCTCACCGGGTGGCGTGCCGGGCTGCAGCGGCTCGAGCGGGCCGAACGTTCCCGTCCCGTCGTTGCGTCGGACGGCGGGCACGTCCGGCTCCCAGTTGACGTACCCGTCGAAGGCCATCAGCAGGTCGAGGTCCGCGTCGCCGTCGACGTCGACGAGCGAGGGGGCACGTCCGGGGGCTCGACGGTGCTCGGGAAGTCGATGCTGAGCGTGCCCGACCCGTCGTTGGTGAGGACGGCCATCCCGCGGTCGCCGGTTCCCACCACGTCGATGTCGTCGTCGCCGTCGACGTCGCCGGTCGCCATCCCCGTCGGGGTGAGCGGCCAGCCGTAGTGCTCGGGATCCTTCAGTTCGACCGTCACGGGCGGCGCCCCGAGGTTGCAGCCGGCGAGGGCCAGCGTCGCGACGATCACCACGGCGACAGCCACGTGCCGCGACGCGTGCCGACCAATCCCCATGCTTCCGACCCCCCGCATCGGGTCGGCCCTCCGCTGGCCGAACCGTGCGGGGACGTTAGTGCACGACAGGGGCCTGCCCGGGCGCGACCGGACCCCGGCACCGATGGCGCCGGGGCCCGATGTGGGGGAGGGGGTCTCGCTCCCTAGCGGGGGTCGCCCGAGACGCCGGTCGGCTGGGGCTCGCGGTCGGCTGGCGCGGCCGCTTCCTCGCCCTCGTCCTCGGGGAGCGGTTCTGCATGCCCCTCGACGTCGAGGTTGGGGAGGATGCGGTCGAGCCAGCGCGGGAGCCACCAGTTCCTGTCGCCCAGCAGCTCCATCGTGGCGGGCACGAGCAGCATGCGGACGATGGTGGCGTCGAGCAGGATCGCCGCCGCCAGGCCGACGCCCATCAGCTTCAGCACCCGGTCGCTCTCGAGCAGGAAGCTGCCGAAGACGAACACCATGATCGCCGCCGCGGCGGTGATGACCTTGGCCGTCGACGCCAGGCCGTCGGCCACCGCGGTGCGGCTGTCGCCCGTGCGGATCCACTCCTCGCGGATGCGGGACAGCAGGAACACCTCGTAGTCCATCGAGAGCCCGAAGACGATGGCGAACAGCATCATCGGGATCCACGGCTCGATGGGTGCCGGCTCGACCCCGGTGATGTCGCTGAGCCAGCCCCACTGGAACAGGGCGACGACGATGCCGTACGCCGCCGCGATCGACAGCATGTTCATGATCACGGCCTTGAGCGGCACGAGCAGCGACCGGAACACGACCATCAGCAGCAGGAACGACAGGCCCAGCACCGCGGTGAAGAAGTACGGCATCCGCGAGGCCAGGTAGTCGGTGAAGTCGATGCCGACGGCCACGTTCCCGGTGACCGCCACCTGGGTGCCGATCTCGTCCTCGACCGGCGGCAGCACGTCGTCGCGCAGGCGCTCGACGAGCTGGGTGGTCTCCTTCTCCTGCGGGCCGCTGGTGGGCGCCACCTGCCAGATGACCGCCGTGCCGTCGTCGTTGACCTGCGGCGGCGAGGCCTGGGCCACGTCGTCGTCGGCGGCCACGGCGTCGGTGACGGCGTCGAGGGAGTCGACATCGGTGCCGTCGGGCAGCTCGGCGACCAGCAGCAGCTGGCCGTTGAAGCCGGGGCCGAAGCCCGCGACGAGCAGGTCGTACGCCTGCTTGGTGGACGTGTCGTCGGGGTAGTTCGACTCGTCGGAGTTGCCGAGCCGCAGGCCGAGGACGGGGACGGCGAGCAGGAGGAGGATCAGGGTGCCCGCCAGCGCGGACGTCCACGGGCGGTGCTGGATGATCCGGCTCCACCGGTAGGCGGTGGTCTGGCGGCGCGGCTTGGGCGGGCGGTGCTGCACCTCGCGCTTGAGGGCGGGAACGAAGAAGCCGGCGATGATCGTCACGATCGCCAGCAGGAACCCGATGCCGGCGAGCGGGCCGATCTTCAGGCCGGCGCCCACGAGCCCGATGGCGGCGAACCCTGCGGCGAGGAGGCCTCGCCAGCGGGTGACCTCGATCCTCTCGCCGGCGAAGCCCAGCAGCGCCGGCAGCAGCGTCAGCGATGCCGCCACGGTGATGGCGACCACGAGGGCGGCGCCGAGGGCGAGCCCGTTCACGAACGTCACGCGCACGAGCAGCAGGCCGACCAGCGAGATGACCACGGTCGTGCCGGCGAACAGGACCGAACGGCCGGCGGTGTCCATGCAGATGGCGACCGACTCGCGCACCGTGTGCCCGGCATGCAGCTGCTCTCGGTACCGGGTGACCATCAGCAGCGCGTAGTCGATGCCGACGCCGAGGCCGATCATGAGGCCGATGAACTGGGCGGTCTCGGGCACGGTGAAGAGGTGGCTGAGGCCGATGACGATGCTGGTGCCGATGCCGATGCCGAAGAGGGCGACGCCGACGGGCAGGCCCATGGCGAGCACCGACCCGAACGCCAGGATGAGGATCACGATGGCGAAGGCGATGCCCAGCGTCTCGGAGGACGGCTGCTCGAACTCGGCGAAGATGAACCCGCCCATCTCGATGCGCAAGCCCTCGATGTCGGGGGCGTCGGCGAGGATCTCGTCGCGGATCTCGCCGGCACACGTGAAGTCGATGTCGTCGGGCATCTCGACTTCGGCGTAGGCGATGGTGCCCGCCTCGGAGCCCTCGGACGCGATCTGCCGCGAGCCCTCCTCGGTGTAGGGGCTGATCACGCGGGTCACGTCCGTGAGCTCGGCGGTGTCATCGAAGAGCGCTTGCATCTGCTCCTCGACCTCGGGGTCGTCGACCCCCTGCTCCGCCTGGAAGACGATCGTGCCGTTGATGCCGGTGCCCTCGCCGCCGAAGTGCTCGTCGAGGATGTCGAACCCCGTACGGGATTCGGAGTCGGGCAGGTTGAACTCGTCGCGGAACGAGTTGCCGGCGGCTTGCAGGCCGCCGCCGATGAAGAACGCCAGTACCCAGAGCCCGAGGACGAGCCGTCTGTGGTCGTGGCACCAGTTGCCGAGGCGGGAGAACACGGGGAACCCTCCTGGAGGAGTTGCTGGCGAGATCCGAGGTCGCCTGGTCAGACGGCCGGGCGCCGCAGATCTCATCGGTCGTGGGGGACGACGAACGGGCCGCCCTGAATTCGACGGCGGCGCGCGAGCGAGCCGCCGTAGGGTCCGCGCAAGGGCATGGCTAGCGCGACTCGGAGGTCGATGGAAATGGATATGAAGCTCGAACTGGTGGCGGTTCCGGTCAGCGATCCCGATGTGGCGATCGCCTTCTACCGGGACAAGGTCGGGTTCGTCCTCGACCACGACCACACCGTCAGCGAGGACGTGCGGTTCGTGCAGCTGACGCCCCCCGGGTCCGCGTGCTCGATCGCGGTCGGGAAGGGCGTCAGCAGCAAGGAGCCGGGCTCGGTCGAGGGCCTGCAGGTGGTGGTGTCCGACATCGAGGAGGCGCGATCGACCCTCGCCGCCGGCGGGGTGGAGGTCAGCGACGTCCACGACTTCCCGTGGGGCCGGTTCGTCTACTTCTCCGACCCGGACGGCAACGGATGGGCGGTGCAGGAGATCCCGCCGAGGTCCTGACCGCGCGATCGGTCGTCTCTCACGCCGTGATGCCGGCGTGAGGGACGACGGAAGCCCTTGACAAATTTTCTTGTCAGGGGCAGGGTGGGCCCATGCTCGACGTCGAGGTGATCGAAGACCCGGCCGCTGCCGCGGTCGCGCTCGACCCCATGCGCTCCCGCCTGCTCACCGAGTTGGCCGAGCCCGGGTCGGCTGCCGCCCTCGCGGCGCGGGTCGGCATCCCGCGCCAGAAGGTCAACTACCACCTGCGCGCGCTCGAGGCGCATGGCCTGGTCGAGCTGGCCGAGGAGCGCAAGCGCGGCGGCATCACCGAGCGGGTCATGCGGGCGACCGCCACCAGCTACGTCGTGTCGCCCGCCGCCCTCGGGGAGACCGCCGTGGACCCTGCCCAGTCCGACCGCCTGTCCGCCCGTCATCTCGTCGCCCTCGCCGGCCGGCTCGTCCGCGAGGTCGGGTCGCTCTCCCGCCGCGCCCAGGCGGCGGGGAAGCGGTTGCCGACGCTGTCGATCGACACCGAGATCCGGTTCCGCTCGGCCGCCGATCGCGCGGCCTTCGCGGACGACCTCACGGCCGCGGTCCTCGACCTCACCGCCCGCTACCACCACGACGAGGGTCGTCCGCACCGCCTCGTCGTGGCCGCCCACCCCACTCCCAAGCCTTCCGAGGAGACGCCATGACCACTCCCGACAAGCCGCTTCGCATCGAGTTCGAGGCCGAGGTGCCGGGCTCGCCGGCCCAGGTCTGGCAGGCCATCGCCTCGGGCGACGGCATCAGCTCGTGGTTCATGCCGACCGACTTCGAGCCCCGCGAGGGCGGCGCGGTGGTCACGCACATGGGCGACGACTCGTCGCCGGCCACCGTCACGGGGTGGGACCCGCCCCGCCGCCTGTCCTACGAGGAGCCCGAGTGGGCGGCGCTGGCCGGCCACCCCGACGCCCTGGTCTCGCCGCTGACGACCGAGTTCTTGGTCGAGGCCCGCTCGGGCGGCACGTGCGTCGTGCGGGTGACCGCCAGCGCGTTCGGCACGGGGGCCGAGTGGGAGGACGAGTTCATGGACGACATGGCCACCTTCTACCGGCCCTTCTTCGACCTGCTGCGCATCTACGTCGACCGCTTCCCCGGCCAGACGGCCACGCGGCGAGAGCTGCGCGTCCCCGCGGCCGACGGCCTCGAGACGGACGACGTCGTGCCGGCCGCCGCCGCCAGCCTGGGCGTGTCCGCTCCGGGCGAGCCCGTCGACCGGGCGACGTCGCTCGGGCTGTCGGGCACGGTCATGCGGGTCGGGCGCCCCTACCTGATGGTCGAGGCCGACGGTCCGGTCCCGGGCTACGTGTGCGTGCAGGGGCAGTGCGGGCAGGACGAGGCCGTGACGATCCAGCTGAACGCCTGGCTGTTCGGCCCCGACGCCGAGGCGTTCGCGGCGAGCGCCGAGGCCGACTGGCGGACGTGGCTCACCGACCTCCGGCGATGAGATCCGACCCGACCACTCGTCGTCCACACACGTGCGGCCCGCACGAAACCCCTTGCCCTCACGTGCACTCGAACTCTTACGTTCGCCCGTGACCGCCGCATCCGATCCCAACCCACCACCACCAGGAGACGACGACGTGGACGACGGCACCCTCGCCATCGAGACCCACGGCCTACTGAAGCACTTCGGTGAGACGAAGGCGGTCGACGGCATCGACCTCCGCGTCCCCGCGGGCACCGTGTACGGCGTGCTCGGCCCCAACGGGGCCGGCAAGACCACCACCATCCGGATGTTGGCCACCCTCATCGCGCCCACGGGCGGCACCGCACGGGTGCTCGGCCACGACGTCGTGTCCGAGGCCGACGCCGTCCGTGGCAACGTCAGCCTGACCGGCCAGTTCGCGTCGGTCGACGACGAGCTGACCGGGCGCGAGAACCTCGTGCTGCTCGCCCGGCTGCTCGGCTTCGACAAGGGCGGCGCCGGCGCCCGCGCCACCGAGCTGCTCGAGGCGTTCGGCCTGGCCGAGGCCGCCGACCGGCTCGTGTCGACCTACTCGGGCGGCATGCGCCGGCGGCTCGACATCGCCGCCAGCATCGTGGTCACGCCCGACCTGCTCTTCCTCGACGAACCGACCACCGGCCTCGATCCACGCAGCCGCAACCAGGTGTGGGACATCGTGCGGGTACTGGTGGCCACCGGCACGACCGTGCTGCTGACCACGCAGTACCTCGAGGAGGCCGACCAGCTCGCCGACCGGATCGCCATCATCGACCACGGCCGCATCATCGCCGAGGGCACGTCGGCCGAGCTGAAGGCCTCGGTCGGGTCCGGCGCCCTCCGGGTCCGGGTGGCCGACGCCGAGCGCCGGCCCGACGCCGCCTCCGTCCTCGCCGAGGCGCTCGGCGCACCGGTCGACCTGCAGGGCGATCCGGAGTCGCTCGCCGTGCACGGCGTCGACCCCGAGCGCGTCCCCGCATCCCTGACCGCGCTGTCCGGGGCGGGGATCGTGGTCAGCGAGTTCGCGCTCGCGCCACCCAGCCTCGACGAGGTGTTCCTCGCCCTGACCGGCCACCCGGCCGACCCGACCGACGACGCCACGAGCGACGACACGCAGGAGCCTGCGGCATGAGCACCGACACGTCCCCCACCACGTCCACCGCGCCCGCCGGCTCGGCCGACGACGTCCTCATCGCCGAGAGCACGCTGCGGGCCGCGCTGTCGAGCACCGCCCGCCCGCCCGGCCCACGGGCATCGTGGCCTCGACGGCGTTCGCCTGGCGGGCGTTGCTCAAGATCAAGCACGTCCCGATGCAGCTCTTCGACGTCAGCGCCTTCCCGGTGATGTTCGTGCTGCTGTTCACCTACCTGTTCGGCGGTGCGCTCGCGGGCTCGCCGAGCGAGTACCTGCAGGAGCTCCTGCCGGCGATCGTCGTGATGAACGTGGCGTTCATCACGATGTACACGGGCATGGCGATCAACTCCGACATCCACAAGGGCGTGTTCGATCGCTTCCGCTCGCTGCCGATCTGGCGCCCGGCGGTGCTGGTCGGGATGCTGATGGCCGACTCGCTGCGCTACCTGATGGCGTGCGTCGTGATGCTGGTCGTGGGCATCGTCCTCGGGTTCCGTCCCGACGGCGGTCCGCTCGGCGTCGCCGCCGCGGTCGGGCTGCTGCTGGTGTTCGCCTTCAGCCTGTCGTGGGTCTGGACGACCATGGGCCTGCGTCTGCAGACGCCCGAGATGGTCATGCAGATGAGCATGACGGTGCTGTTCCCGCTCACCTTCGCCAGCAACGTGTTCGTCGACCCCGACACGATGCCGGGTTGGGTGCAGGCGTTCGTGAAGCACAACCCGATCACCCACGCGGCCACCGCCTCCCGCGAGCTCATGCACGGCGACGTCGAGTCGTCGGCGATCCTCTGGGTGCTCGCCTGGAGCCTCGGGCTGGTGCTGGTCTTCGCCCCACTGACGATGAAGGCGTACCACGCGGAGCGCTGAGCCCGGTCTGGTCCACCGGATCACCGCCCGTTCCGGCGTTGCCGCGAGTCGCTCCAGACCCGCGGCAACGCCGGACTCGCGTCAGCCCCCGACCAGCGACGAGTCGGCGTCGTCGAGCATCTCCTGGCGGTCGTCCTCGAGCACGAAGCCGGCGTCGATGACCGCGTCGGTCGCCTGCTCGTAGGCACCCTCGTACTCCGCGGGCGACGAGTAGCGGGCGAGCTGCTCGGGCGTCATCGGGGCGGTGATGCCGAACAGCATGCAGATCACCGACGAGCCCGCGGGCGGGTCGCCCGAGAGGATCGATGTGGGCACGTCGACCTGCGGGGTGCGGATCCCGCCGACGGCGATGCCGTCCTCGTCCCGGACGATGGCCGCGGCGCCGGTCGAGTCGTCGACCTCGAGCCGCGGCGCCTCGGGCGGCGCGTCGCCGTCGCGGACCCAGGTGTCGAGGTGCCGCAGCGCCGCCTTGACGACGAAGTGCTGCGGCCCGGCGTTGACGGGCGCCGAGCAGCCGAGCGCGTCCACGGTGGCGCCGACCTGGTAGGCGTCGGCGTGCGCGGTGCCGGCGATCTCCCACAGCCGGATCGAGTCGGCGTCGTCCTGCCGCGCCGGGTAGTAGCCGATGATCGACACCAGGTCGGTCTCGGTCTCGACCATGATCGCCGGGGCGTCGAGATCGGTGCGGAGCTGGGTGGGCTGGCCCCCGATCGCCCCCGCGAGGTCGATGCTCTGGTCGGGCCCGACGAGCGGCGCCGCGGCCCCGCCCCGGCTGTGGATCAGGAAGCCGTCGAACGCCAGGGTCAGCGGCTGGACCCCGTCGTAGTAGGTCGTGAGGGCGAAGGCCGACTGCGACTCGCCCACGGCGAGGACGCGCCTCGGGCTCGAGGTCGCCCAGGCCGTCGCCGGCCCGCAGGGCGCGGCCGACCTGGGTGTAGATGTCGAAGGCGAAGGCGTCGCCCGGGTGGCTGAGCTCGCCGTAGCGGGCGGGGTCGATGCCCCGGAGCCCCACGCCGGCGATGCCGTTCGCGATGTCCCCCGCGGACACCAGGACGGGGCCGCCCTCGATGCCGATCTGCTGTGCCGACACGCCCACCCACGCGTAGCCGCCACGGAGCAGCTCGTCGGCCATGTAGGTGTAGTCGGGGCTGGCGTCGGCGCCCGAGCTGACGTTGAGCCACTCGACGACGACCGTGCCGTTGAAGTCGGCGGCCTCGGCCGGGCGGCGCACGAGGATGCGCGTGGCGTAGTCGGCGGTGGCGTCGGTCTCGAGCTCGTAGGTGCCGTCGGCCGGCAGCTCGCCCACGGCGACATACGACGCGGCCGTGCCCGAGGCCGCGAACTCCTCCTCGACGAAGCCCGCCGACGCCACGTCAGCGGGCTCGCCCGCGGCCACGAACGGCCCGTTCCCGCCGGTCAGCGGGTCCGACAGCGTGGCCGCTGGGCCGTCGGGACGGTCGACGGCCTCGGTCGGGGGGTCGTCGTCGGCGGCGGCGTCCGCGTCGTCGTCGGACGAGCACCCGCCGAGCGTTGCCAGCGTGAGCGCGCCCAGCGCCAGGATCAGTACGGCCTTCATCGGGCGTGCGCCCATGGCTCCCCCCATCGATTCCCCTCGGGGTGCGGTCACGGGACCGCACCCCGAGAGTGTCGCGCAGAAGGGGAGCGCCGTTTCAACCTGAGGGAAACGGCCTTCTCGCCGGGGTCAGCGGCGCGGCTGCATCAGCCCGCGCCCCGCCGCTAGCTGAACGGCACGAGCACGGTGTCGGACAGCGTGGCGAGGTCGCTGTGCGCCATCCCCGTGTCGGAGAGCGTCCAGAGCCGATCGCCGATGACGAGGGACCGCAGCACGGGGGTCGGCATGACCCAGTCGTCGGCGGGAGGCACCTCCTCAGGGGCGATCACCGGGGCGGACGGGCTCGACGATCCGGTCGAGGGGTCGGTCCCGCCGCCGGCACCCGGCTCCACCGGGATCGGCTCGGGGAGCGGCATCGGTCGGGCGACGCCGAACCCGCACGGGTCGCCGCCGTGGCTGACGCGGCCTCGCTCGGTGAGCGTGCCGGCGCCGGCGTCGACGGTCAGGCCCACCAGTCCGTCGAAGGGATCCGTGCCGCAGGCGCTGAGCGGGAGCGCAGCGAGCCCCGACTCGGCCCACCACAGGAACGCCCGGTGGTCGGACTCGGCGGCCGACATCGCGTCGGGGAACGTGACCTGGGCCAGGCGGGCGGGCGCCGCCGGGTCGGACACGTCGAACAGCGACACCTGGGTGCCCGTCGTCCTGCCGTCGGTCGTGGCGTCCTGCCCGACGCCGAGCAGCTTCCCGTCGCCCAGGGGATGCAGGTAGGCCGAGTAGCCCGGGATCTCGAGCTCGCCGGTGACCTGCGGGGCGGCGGGGTCGGACAGGTCGATCGTGTACAGCGGGTCGGTGCGCTCGAACGTGACGACGTAGCCCACGTCGCCGAGGAACCGCACGGCGAAGATGTCCTCGCCCCGGCCGAGCCCGCTCACGCGGCCGGCCGCCTCGAGGGCACCGTCGCCGGGCGTGAGGACCGTGACGTGGCTCTCGGACTCGGGCGCCTCGCCACCCCCGGCCCAGGAGAACCCCGTGGTGGTGGCGACCCGGAGATGGCCGTCGTGCTCGTCGAGGGCGAACTGGCCGAGGAGGGAGCCGTCGACGTGGCCGGACATGTCGTAGACGGCCCGGGTCGGATCGCTGATGTCGAAGCGGTGGACGTCGGTGCCGACCTCGACCGGCTGCGGCGCGATGTCGGTCACCGGGTCGTCGCCCTGACCGGGGGCGAACGTCTCGGGGTCGATCCACTCGGGGGCCGCGACGTAGAGGTGGTCGGGCGAGGCGTAGACCGTGTCGCCGGCGGCGAGGACCCCGGTGCCGTCGGTACCGGTCACGCCCGCGGCGAGGCCCTCGCCGAGGTCGACGCTGGCGACCGTGACGAGGGCGAACCCGGCGAACGTGTTCGGCGCGTGCACGCCCTCGCAGCCGAGCATCGGGCCCTCGTCGGCGACGCCTCCCTCGCCGTCGAGGCGGTGCCACCGGGGCAGGAGGTCGTCGGGCGTGGCCTGCTCGACGACCTGGCGGTTGTGGTCGCGGGCGGCGGCGACGGCACCCTCGCTCGGGTTGGCGGGCGTCACGAAGGGCAGCTGGTCGGCCGGCGACGAGCGCACGACGAGGCGGGCGACGTCGTCGGTCATGCGGGCCGAGACGTAGCTGCCGTCGAGCGCGAACGTGTCGCCGAGGGTGAGCGCGCCGCCCGACAAGTCGACCTCGGCGAGCACGGTCGAGGCGGTGCCCGGAGCGATGAGCCGCTCGCTCGACTCGTCCCCGGAGCCGGGCTCGGTCGGCTCGTCGAACGGGACGGCGCTCCAGCTGGTGCCGATCACGAGCGCCCGCTCGCCGGCGAGCAGCAGGTCGGTGACGCCCAGGTCGCCCGGCAGCTCGAGGGTGGCGAGCTCGCGACCCTCGGCCACCGAGACCAGCCGGAGCCGACCGCCGGCCAGTGCCAGGATGCGCTCGCCGTCGGTCTTCACGATGTCGGGTTCGTCGACTCCGGCGACCTGGACGTTCGTGCCGGAGTAGCCACCGTCGTCGTCGCCGGCGGGCGCGGGCTGCGCGTCGGGTGCGCCCGCCATCGGCGCGGCCTCGGCCGCCGCGGCCACGTCGGCCCCCGGGGCGCTGCGGGCCACATCCGACTGCTCGATGGTGACCGGCCCGCCCCCGAGCCCGTACTCGGTCACCCGGGGGGCGACCTCGTCGCGCAGCCACGCGGCGAAGCCGTCGCAGGTCTCGACCGGTTGCAGGCTGCTCGCCAGCTGGAGGTCGGGGGCGGAGACGTCGCCGTCCGCCGCTCCGCCGGCGTCGTCGCCGTCGTCGCTGCACGCGCCCGCCGTCACGGCCAGTGCGATGGCGGCCGTGGCGGCCGCCCGTCGGAACCTCGTCGTCGTGCGCACGCCGTTCCCCTGTCTGCGTTGTGCCTCGTTCATCGGCGGGTTGGACGTCGGACGGGCCGTCGCCGGTTCCCGAGCTTCGCAGGTGATCCGGAGCGCCGACTCCTCCCCACCGACTGTGACGATCACCCCACGCTGGGCGAACCGAGCGGTACTGTCGGGCGCATCCCCCACGAGGAGGCGATCGCCATGTCGATCGATCACTCGAACGATCCCGCCGCCCCCACGACGTCCTCGGAACCCCAGCGTCCCGACATCGAGGTCGTCGAGCGGCCCGACCATGCCGGGCCCGCCCACGCGGAGTCGCTCCGCACCTCCCCGTTGTCCGGCGTCGCCGCCGCCGTCATGGCGCTGCTGCGGGTCGCCCTCGGCTGGATCTTCCTGTGGGCCTTCCTCGACAAGACCTTCGGGCTGGGCTACGGCACCCCGTCGGGGGATGCCGCGTGGATCAACGGTGGGTCGCCGACCGAGGGGTTCCTCTCCGCGGTCACCGTCGGCCCGTTCGAGGACCAGTTCCAGGACCTGGCCGGCCAGGGTTGGGCCGACTGGATGTACATGATCGGCCTGCTCGGGGTCGGCGTCGCCCTGATCCTCGGGATCGGGCTGCGCGCCGCCGCGGTGGCGGGGACCGTGATGATGGCCTTGATGTGGGCCGCCGAATGGCCGCCCGACAAGACGTCGTCCACCGGCGATCCCGTCATCTCGAACAACCCCGTCATCGACGACCACGTGATCTACGCGCTCGTGCTGATCGTCCTCGCCCTCACCTACGCCGGCGACCACCTCGGCCTGGGACGCTGGTGGGCGCGGCTCGGGATCGTGCGGCGCACCCGCGGCATCCTGCGCTGAGCACCGCGCCCGGGGCCTCGACGCCGGGCTGAGTGTCACACCCCGTCGGTAGCCTCATGGTGGTCATGGTCAGCGTCGAGACACCCTCGCTGTTCCCGCCGGCCGACGGTGGGGTCCCCCTCGGTTCCGGGGGTGAGGTGACGCGCGACCTCGCGGGCCTCGGCATGCACCCGGCCGTGGCCACGTGGTTCGAGCGTCGGTTCCCCGAGGGGCCGACGTCGGCCCAGCGGCAGGGGTGGGCGCAGATCGCCCAAGGCCGCGACACGCTCATCGCCGCGCCCACCGGCTCGGGCAAGACGCTCGCGGGGTTCCTCGTCGGCATCGATCGCCTCTATCGCGCCCACGCCCGGGGCGAGGCCGTGGCCGACCGGGCCCAGGTCGTGTACGTGTCGCCGCTCAAGGCGCTGGCCGTCGACATCGCCGAGAACCTCGAGCGGCCCCTCCGAGAGATCGCCGAGGTCGCCGCCGAGCTGGGCCTCGACGCCCCCGACCTGCGGGTCGGCGTGCGCACCGGCGACACGACGTCGACCGAGCGCGCGGCGATGGTGCGCCGGCCGCCGAACTTCGTCATCACCACGCCCGAGTCGTTGTACCTGCTGGTCACCGCCGCCCGCAGCCGCACGATGCTGGCGACGGTCGACACGATCATCGTCGACGAGATCCACGCCGTGGCGCGCGACAAGCGCGGGTCGCACCTGGCGCTCACGCTCGAGCGCGTCGAGTTCGCCTGCGGCTCGCGCCCGCAGCGGGTGGGGCTGTCGGCCACGCAGCGGCCCATCTCGCTCGTCGCCGACCTGCTCACCGGCACGGGCGCACCCGAGCCGTGCGCCATCGTCGACACCGGCCACCAGCGCCGCCTCGACCTGGCGCTCGAGCTGCCCCAGGGCGAGCTCGAGGCGGTGGCGTCGGCCGAGCAGATGGGCGACGTGATCGATCGCATCGCGGCGCTCGTCCAGGAGCACCACACGACGATCGTGTTCGTCAACACCCGGCGGCTGGCCGAGCGCCTCGCCCACCAGTTGGGCGAGAAGCTGGGCGACGACGTCGTCGCCGCCCACCACGGGTCGCTGTCGAAGGACCGCCGCTACAAGGTCGAGTCGCGGCTGCGCGGCCGGCGACCTGCGGGCGCTGGTGGCGACCGCCTCGCTCGAACTGGGCATCGACGTCGGCCCGGTCGAGCTGGTGTGCCAGCTCGGCTCGCCCCGCAGCATCGCGACGTTCCTCCAGCGGGTGGGTCGGGCCAACCACAGCCTCCGGGGCGTACCCAAGGGGCGGCTGTTCCCGCTCACGCGCGACGAGCTGGTCGAGAGCGCCGCGCTGCTCGTGGCGGTGGGCAAGGGTCGGCTCGACGCCGTGATCCCGCCCGTGGCCCCGCTCGACATCCTCGCCCAGCAGATCGTGGCCGAGGTGGCCGCCGTCGGGCCCACCAGCCGCAGGAGCCGGCCCGCGCTGCCGGCGGGCGCCGACGTCGGCCCAGACGACCTCGGCGCGCCGGCCGACGACCGGTCCGACCCCGGCACCGTCGGCGCCGCTGCCGGCGACACCGCAGCGGCCGACGCCCCTGCCCCCGGCGACACCGCCGCTGACGACATCGACGACGGCGACGGCTGGCGGCTCGACGATCTCTACGCCCTGGTGCGGCGGGCGCAGCCGTACCGCGACCTGCCGCCGCGCCGACCTTCGACGAGGTGGTCGAGGTCGTCAGCTACGGCATCACGACCGGACGGGGCCGGCGTGCCGCGTACCTGCACCTCGACGGGGTCAACGGCGAGGTCCGGGCCCGCCCCGGCGCCCGGCTGTCCGCCCTCACCTCCGGCGGCGCCATCCCCGAGACCGGCGACTACCGGGTCGTGCTCGAGCCCGACGACATGTTCGTCGGCACCGTCAACGAGGACTGGGCCGTCGAGTCGATGCCGGGCGACATCTTCCTGCTCGGCACACACTCGTGGCAGATCCGCCAGATCGGTTCCGGCGTCGTGCGGGTGGTCGACGCCGACGGCAAGCCGCCCACCATCCCGTTCTGGTTCGGCGAGGCCCCCGCGCGGACGGCCGAGCTGTCCCACGAGGTCTCGCTGCTGCGGGCGACGCTCGACGGCTACCTGGCGGTGGGCGACGCCGACGGGGCGCGCACCTGGCTGGCGTCGGCCGCCCCGCTGGGCGATGCCGCCATCGACCAGATCGTCGACTACGTCGCTGCCGGTCGGGCGGTGCTCGGGGTGGTCCCCACGCACGACGACCTGGTGTTCGAGCGCTTCTTCGACGATGCCGAGGGCATGCACGTCGTCGTGCACTCGCCCCACGGGGGGCGCGTGAACCGCTGCCCTCGGCCTGGCGCTGCGCAAGCGGTTCTGCGTGTCGTTCGACTTCGAGCTGCAGGCCGCGGCCAACGACGACGCCGTCGTGCTGTCGCTCGGGCCGCACCACAGCTTCCCGCTGGCCGATGTCCCGCGGTTCCTCCACACGAGCACGGTGCGGCGCGTCCTCGAGCAGGCGGTGCTGTCGCCGCCGTCGCCCATGTTCCAGAGCCGGTGGCGGTGGAACCTCAACCGCTCGCTCGTCGTGCTGCGCTTCAAGGGGGGCCGGCGGAACCCGCCGCCCATCCAGCGCATGGAGTCCGACGATCTGATGGCGGCGCTCTTCCCGCAGGCCGCGGCCTGCCAAGAGAACGTCGCCGGCCCCGTCGAGATCCCCGACCACCCGATCGTGCGCCAGACGATGCACGACACGATGACCGAGGGCCTCGACATCGACGGGCTGAGCGAGCTGCTCGACGGCATCGAGACGGGCCGGGTGCAGGTCCACTTCCGCGACACGACCGAGGCGTCGGCGTTCAGCCACGAGATCCTCACCGCCAAGCCGTACGCCTTCCTCGACGACGCCGAGCTGCAGGACCGCCGCACCAACGCCGTGCCGTTGCGGCGTGGGCTGCCGGTCGACCTGGGCACGATCGGCCGCGTCGACCCCGAGGCCATCGACCGCGTGCGCGAAGAGGTCGGCGCCCGATCCGCGCACGCCCGACGAGCTGCACGACCTCCTGCTCGGCCTCGTCGTCACCCCCGCACACGAGGCGTGGCGGCCGCTGTTCGACCGGCTGGCCGCCCGTGGTCGGGTGCAGGCGGGACGGGCCGACGGCCCCGAGCTGTGGTGGGCCACCGAGAACGCCGAGCGGGCGGCTGCGGTCGTCCCGGCCGCGACCGGCGCGGCCGGTCGAGGCGCCGGCGACGAGCCACCCCCGCGAGCAGGTGGCGGCGGCGGTGCTGCGGGGCCACCTCGACCTGTCCGGCCCGGTCGCCGTGTCGACCCTCGCCGAGCGGTCCGGGCTCGACGGGCCGACGGTGACCGTCGGGCTCGCCGTGCTCGAGAACGAGGGCTTCGCGCTCCAGGGCACGTTCACCGCGCCCGACGGCGAGACCGAGTGGTGCGCCCGCCGCCTGCTGGCCCGCATGCACTCGTACTCGCGCAAGAGCCGGCGCAAGGCGGTCGAGGCCGTCACCGCGCAGGACTTCATGCGCTTCCTGCTGCGCTGGCAGCACGTGGCGCCGGGCACGCAGGTGCGGGGCCACCACGGGGTGCGTGCCGTCGTCGAGCAGCTCCAGGGCTACGAGGCCGCGGTCGCCACGTGGGAGCCCGACCTGCTCGCCCGCCGGGTCGAGGGCTACCGGCCCGGCATGCTCGACCGGTTGTGCCACGACGGCGAGGTCACGTGGCTGCGGCTGTCGGCGGCGCAGCCGAACGGCGACCGCAAGGCCAGCCCCTCCAAGGCCACACCCGTCACGCTCGCCTTCCGCGACGACTGGCGTGGCTGCTGCAGGCGGCCCGCCTGAACGGCGAGCCCGAGCCGCCCGAGCTGGGCGGTACCGCCGAGGTGGTCGAGGTGCTGCAGGCCCGGGGCGCGTGCTTCCTGTCCGAGCTGGCCTCGGCCACCGGGCGCCTCGTCACCGACCTCGAGTCGGCCCTGTGGGACGGGGTGGCCCGCGGCCTGCTCACGGCCGACGGGTTCGCCGCCATCCGTTCGCTGGTCGAGGGCCGCAACGGTCGCGCGCCGTCGCCCGTCCGGTCGGTGAGCCGTCGCCGCCGCGGTGCGCCGGCGGCGACCACGGCGGCGGGCCGGTGGTCGCTGGTCCTGCGGTCGAGCCCGTCGACGACCGCGAGTCGTTGGCCGAGGTCGTCGCCGACCAACTGCTCCAGCGGTGGGGCGTCGTGTTCCGCGACCTGGCGGTCCACGAGGGCCTGCCGGTGCCGTGGCGCGACGTCCAGTGGGCGCTTCGGCGCTTCGAGGACCGCGGGCTGGTGCGGGGGGGCCGGTTCGTGGCCGGGTTCAGCGGCGAGCAGTACGCCCTCCCCACGGCCATGGACGGGCTCAAGGCCGTGCGCCGCCTGCCGCGGTCGGGCGAGAAGGTCGTCGTCAACGCGTGCGACCCGCTCAACCTCACCGGGGTCGTGTTGCGGGGCACGCCGCGGGTCCCGGCCGTGCGCACCAACACGCTCACCCTGGTCGACGGGTTGCCCGACGGGCAGGTCCCCGCCGAGTCCTGGGCCTGAGGCTCGGCGGACAGGGCGGAAGCGCACGGGGCTCCGAGCCTCGTCAGGCGCCCTCGGCGGTGCCGCGGACGAGGGCCATCAGCGGTTCGTGCAGGTCTCGCAGGGTCGTCGGGTCGTCGGACACGAGCGGCTCGGCGACCATCGTGCTGACGGCGGCGACGAGGACCTCGCACGAGAACCGGGCGGCGGCATCGTCGGGGGCGACGCCGAGGATGGTGACCACCGCGTCGACGATCTGCCGTTGCACCGCCATGCGGCGGCGCACGGCCTCGGGCCCCGCGGCGTACACCTCGACGAGGAACAGGCGGGCGGTGGCCGGGTTTTCGGCCAGCGTGTCGAGGTACAGCGCGAGCGCCCGGTCGAACTGGTCGAGCCGGGTGGGCAGGTCGCGCCCGTCGTCGGTCGACAGCGCCGACAGGCGCACGTCGGTGCCGGCCTCGATCTCGCTCATCAGCAGGTCGGCGGCCGCGTCGAACGCCGCCATGAAGCAGTCGGCCTTCGACGAGAACTGCTGGTAGAAGGTCTCGCGCGACACGCCGGCCCGGGCGATGACGTCGGCGACGGTCGTGTTGACGTAGCCCTTGTCCATCATGGCTTCGGCCATGCCGCGCAGCATCCGTGTCCGTTGGGACGACACGACCTGCTCGCGTGGCAGCCGATGGCGGCCGCGTGGGAGCGGCCGGGTCGGGGTCTGCACGCCGACGAGCATGACACGCGGCGCCCCGCCGGGCCGGAGCCAAACTAGTTAGTCGAACTAAATGACTGCCGGTACCCTGGCGTGCATGAGTCAGGCACCCGCCTCCCGAGCTGGGCCCCACGATCGACACGGCGCGCCGGCCGAGCGGCACGCCGGCAGTGCCGAGACGCCGCGCGAGGCCGACGTCGCCGCCATGGCCGCCCACCTGCGCCTCAGCGCCACCCGGCTCGCCCGCCTGCTCCGCCGGCAGGGCGACACCGGCCTGTCGCCCGAGCCAGCTGTCGGCGCTCGCCTCCATCGAGCGCCACGGCCCGCTGACCCTCGGCGCGCTCGCCGACCACGAGCAGGTGGCGCCGCCCAGCGTCACCAAGGTCGTCGGCAAGCTCGTGGAGCGCGGGGCTGGTCGTGCGCCATGCCGACGCCGCGACCGGCGGGTCGCCACGGGTGTCGACCACCCCGGCCGGCGCACGCCCTGCTCGCCGAGGTGCGCCACCGCAAGGACCTGTGGCTGGCCTCGCGCCTGGCCGATCTCGACCCCGACCGGCGCGCACCGCCTGGCCGGCGCGCGCTCGACGTCATCGACGAGCTGCACCTGGGGCGGAGCCGCCGTGAGGCCGCGTCCGCGCCGCCGGCCGCGCGACACGTTCGCTCGCTGCAGCACCGCAACTTCCGCCTCTTCTTCACCGGCCAGCTCATCTCGCAGGTCGGCAACTGGCTGACCCTCGTCGCCCAGACGCTGCTGGTGCTCCAGCTGACCGACAGCGGCGTGGCGCTCGGCGTGCTCGCCGCCGCCCAGTTCGGCCCGATGCTCGCTGCTCGGTCCGTGGGCCGGGCTGGTCGCCGACCGCTCCGACAAGCGCAAGCTGCTGCTCATCGTGCAGACGCTGGCCATGGTGCAGTCGTTCGTGCTGGCCGCGCTGGCGTTCAGCGGCGAGCCCGCCGGTCGGCGCGATCTACGCCGTCGCCGTCTTCGGCGGCGTGACCATGGCGTTCGACAACCCGGCGCGGCGCAGCTTCGTCGTCGAGATGGTGCCGCCCGAGCGACATCAACAACGCCGTCAGCCTCAACAGCGCGCTGATGACCTCGTCGCGGGTGGTCGGTCCGGCGCTCGCCGGCCTGCTCGTGTCACCGTCGGCTTCGGCTGGGCCTTCCTGGGCGACGGCCTGTCGTACCTCGCGGTGCTCGCCGGGCTGTGGATGATGCGCACCGACGAGCTGCGCCCGCCGCCGGTGACGCCGCGGGGCCGGGGCCAGGTGCGCGCGGGCCTGCGCTACGTCCGCAGCGAGCCCGAGCTGTGCGTGCCGCTGGCGATGATGGCCGTCGTCGGCACGCTGTCGTACAACTTCCAGACCGTCTTCCCGCTGTTCGTCACCCGCGACCTCGACGGCAGCGACGCCACGTTCACCGTGCTGTTCTCGGTCGTGAGCGTCGGGCTCGCTGGTCGGCGCGCTGGTCACGCGCCCGGCGCGGCGACATCGGCGTGCGGCCGGGTGGGCTCGCCGCCATCGCCTACGGCGTGGCCATGGCGCTGATGGCGGTGGCGCCCACCGTGGCGGTGGCCGTCCCGCTCGGGCGTGCTGCTGGGCCTGGCGTCGATCTCGTTCATCATCGCGTCGACGGCGATCGTGCAGATCAGGTCCGCGCCCGAGATGCGGGGCCGGGTGCTCGCCCTCCAGGCGATGCTGTTCCTCGGCAGCACCCCGGTCGGCGGGCCGATCGTGGGGTGGATCGCCGAGCGGTACGGCGCCCGCTACAGCATCGGCGTCGGCGCGGTGGCGGCGCTCGCCGCCGGGCTGTGGGGTCTGGCGGCCGTGCGGCGCGGCGCCACCGTGCCGGTCGACGCGGCCGATCTGGCCGCGGCCGAGGGCGACGCCGAACCCATGGTGGCCTGACCCGCGGTCAGCCCGCCGTCGGCAGGTTCCAGTCGAGCCAGACGCTGACCACCCGGAGGGTGAAGCACACGGCCCCGCCGGCGGCACCGCCCCGATGAGCAGGTCGCGGGTGATCCCGCCGGCCAACGCCGTGGCGAACGCGATCACGAGCACGCCGAGCAGGTCGAGGTCGTCCTCCACCGCCACCAGGGCCCCCTCCAGGGCGAACACCAGGGTGGCGGCGAGGTCGAAGCCCAATACCACCCGCTCGCCGCTGATCCGGCGGCTCGGAGCCTCGTCGGGCCCGCCGGGGGAGGGCTGGGTGGTCATCGGCGCGGCGAGCGTACCGAGCGGTCCCCGCCGGGCGACCACCCCATCGGGGTGAGGCGGGAGTCCCGGTTCCGGTCGACGCTGCGCCAGACGGGCGACGTTCACGATCGGGGACGGCCGGCATGGCAGATCCATCAGGTGGGCAGCAGGACGAGGCGACCGCGGTGCCGGATGGCGACCACGGCCACGATGCCGATGCGGCGGAGCTGGAGCGCCTGCGGGCGGAGGTGGTAGCACTGCGCGCCGCGACAGCCGGTGGCGGGGCCGGGAGCCGCAGGGCCGGCTGCGCTGGGCGGAGCACGCGCTGGACGGTGTCGGTGGCGCTCGTCGTGCTGGCGTCGCTGCTGGGCATCGTGTCCGTGGTCTCGCGCTACGTTCGCAGCGAGCTGCTCGACACCGACCGCTACGTCGAGACCGTGGCGCCGCTCGCCAGCGAGCCAGCGGTGCAGGACGCGGTGGGCGAGCGGGTGACGACCGAGATCTTCACGCGGCTCGACGTCCAGGAGGTGGCCGAGGACGCCCTGTCGCGGCTGACCGAGCTCGGGGCGCCCGAGGTGGTCACCGGGCTGGCGGCGCCCCTGGCGGACCAGGTGGAGTCGTTCGTCGAGGAGCGGGTCAACGAGTTCCTCGCCTCGCCCGAGTTCGCCGAACTGTGGGAGGACGCCAACCGGACGGCGCACGCCGAGGTGAAGGCCGTCCTCACGGGCGAGACCGGCGACGTGGTGTCGGTCGAGGACGGCGTCATCCGGGTCGACGTCGGTCCCGTGGTGTCGGCCGTCCGCGACCGGCTCGTCGATCGAGGCCTCGACCTGGCGAGCAACATCCCCGACGTGTCGGCGACCTTCACGCTCGTCGAGTCGCAGCAGCTCGAGAGCGCGCAGCGCTACGTGCGGATCCTCGACGACGTGGCCACGCTGGTGCCGTTCGTCGCCCTCGCGGTCGCGGCGGCCGCGGTCCTGGTGTCGCCCAACCGCCGGCGCGGCCTGCTGATGGCCGCGCTCGGCATCGGTCTGGGGATGGTCGCCCTCGCCCTGGCGCTCGCGCTCGTCCGTGCGTGGTACCTCAGCAACGCGACGGGCGAGGTCCTCCCGACCGACGCCGCGATCGACATCGCCCGCACGCTGCTGGCGCCGCTGCGGCTGGCGATGCGCGCCGTGCTGGTGCTCGGCCTGGTGGTGGCCATCGGTGCGTTCCTCGCCGGTCCGTCGGGCCCGGCGCGCTGGCTGCGGTCGCTCGGCGGGCGGGTGCGCGCCGCGACCCGGTCGCGGCTCGAGGGCGAGCGCGAGCCCTCGCCCGTCGAGGCGTGGATCGGGACCTACAAGGGTGCGCTGCGCGTCGGCATCGTGGCGGTGGCCGTCCTGATCCTGGCGTTCTGGACCTATCCGAGCGGCGCCACCGTGATCGGCATCGTGCTGGCGGTCGTGGCCGCGATGGCCGTGGTCGAGCTCGTGGGCTGGACGCGCCCGACGGAGGCGCCGCCCGTGGCGTGACACCCGAGCGGCCGTGGACCTGACCGGTCGGTCAAGGGTACGGTCGTTGCCGTCACGACCGCGCCCGTGGGGCGACGATCTGGGGGGACCCTCGCCACATGACGACGACCGACGACCGGGGGGACACGGCCGGGCCCGCCGACAAGGACGCCCTGCGCCGCCGCTACGCCGCCGAGCGCGACAAGCGGCTGCGCCCCGACGGCAACGACCAGTACCTGCGCCTCCAGGGGCAGCTCGCCCACTACCTCGACGACCCGTACGTCCCGCGGCAGGAGCGCGAGCCCCTCGACGACCACGTGACCGTCGCGCTGGTCGGCGGCGGCTTCGCCGGGCTGGTCACGGCCGCCCGCCTGGTCGAGGCGGGGATCGACAGCGTCCGCATCGTCGAGAAGGGCGGCGACTTCGGGGGCACCTGGTACTGGAACCGGTACCCCGGCGCCCAGTGCGACACCGCGTCGTTCGTCTACATGCCGCTGCTCGAAGAGACCGGGCACATGCCCACCGAGAAGTACGCTCACGCCCCCGAGATCCTCGAGCACTGCCAGCGCATCGGGAAGCAGTTCGGCCTCTACGACGGCGCGCTGTTCCACACCGAGGTGACCGACCTGACCTGGGACGAGGTGCGGTCTCGCTGGATCGTCGCCACCAACCGCGGCGACCGGTTCACCGCGCAGTTCATCACGCTCGGCACCGGGCCGCTGCACGTCCCGAAGCTGCCGGGCATCCCCGGCATCGAGTCGTTCGCCGGCCACTCGTTCCACACCAGCCGGTGGGACTACGACTACACGGGCGGCGACCCGGCCGGTGCCCCGATGGACCGCCTGGCCGACAAGCGGGTGGGGATCATCGGCACGGGGGCCACGGCGGTGCAGTGCGTCCCGCACCTCGCCCGGGCGTGCGGCGAGCTGTACGTCTTCCAGCGGACGCCGTCGTCGGTCGACGCGCGAGGCAACCACCCGATCGACCCCGATTGGTTCGCCGACATCGCCACGCCCGGGTGGCAACAGCGGTGGCTCGACAACTTCACCGCCAACCAGGCCGGCGGGCTCGCCGACGAGGACCTGGTCATGGACGGCTGGACCGACATCGCCCGCCGCGTGCGCAGCCGCCTCATGGCGCTGCCGGCAGACCAGTTCACCCCCGAGGGCATGCTGGCGGCGTATGAGGAGTCGGACCTCGAGAAGATGTCCGAGATCCGGGCGCGGGTCGACGAGATCGTCCAGGACCCGGCCACGGCCGACGGATTGAAGGCGTGGTACGCCCAGCTCTGCAAGCGCCCCTGCTTCCACGACGAGTACCTGCAGGCGTACAACGAACCGTCGACGCACCTCGTCGACACCGACGGCCGGGGCGTCGAGCGCATCACCGAGACCGGGGTGGTGGTGGCCGGCGTCGAGTACCCCCTCGACTGCATCATCTACGCCTCGGGCTTCGAGGTCGGCACGTCGTACGAGCGGCGATCCGGCTTCGACCTGACGGGGCGCGACGGCGTGCGCCTGTCCGAGCGGTGGGCCGAGGGGATGCGCACGCTGCACGGCGTGCACGTGCACGGATTCCCCAACGCCTTCCTGGTCCAGCCGACCCAGGGTGCCAACCTCATCTCGAACGTGCCCCACAACCTCGTCGAGTCGGGCCGCACGATCGCCGCGATCGTGGCCCACGCGGTGGCCGAGGGCCACGCCGAGGTCGAGGCGACGTCCGAGGCGCAGGAGGCCTGGATCGAGTACCTGCTGGGCGGGCCGCAGTTCTCGGTCATCGGGTCCCCCGACTGCACGCCGGGCTACTACAACAACGAGGGCCGCGACCCGGGCCCGACCGGCCTGTTCCTCGGCCTCGGCTTCCCGGCGGGCGCGTCGGCGTACTTCCGGTTCATCGACGAATGGCGCCGCTCGGGCGAGTTCGACGGCCTCGAGTTCCGTCCCGCCGCCGGTTGACCCGTCACCCGTGCGGCGGGGGCGGCGGTGCCGGCTGGGCAGCCGGTGGCTGCGGTCCCGGGCGCTGCGGTGCCGCCCACACGGTCCCCGGGCCGGGCGGGAACGCGCCCGGGAGCGGCCCCGCTGTCGGGAACGACGTCGCCGGCGGGGCGAGCACCCGGTGGAGGCCCCACGCGATCGCGACCGTCACGACGAACACCGCGCCGAGGATCACGTCGCGCTCCCCCGAGTTCCAGCCGTGGATCGACGCCGAGTCGGCGAGGAGCGTGGCGATCACCGCCCCCGGGATCGCCACCAGCGGTGCCACGATGCCGCTGCCGCGCACGACCCCGGCGACCGCCACCGCGGTGAACCCGAGCACGAGCAGGAAGCTGGTCTGCCCCGGCTGGACGAAGCCGGCGCGGGCCGCGAACAGGCTGCCGGTGGCCGCCGCGCCCAGTCCCGACAGCGCGAAGCCGACGATGACCCGTGGGCCGGGCGAGGACGCGGCGCCGAGCGCGGCGCCGGGGCCGTCGTTGGAGCGGAGCGTCGTGGCCAGCGCCGCGGCGGCCCCGACCACGAACGCCGCCAGCAGGATCGGCAGGCCGCTGCCGTCGAGGATGGCCATCCGGTCGCCCTGCACCCCGGGCCCGGACCACGAGCGCGATGCCGCCGAGAAGCGTCCCGGCCCCGAGGCTGAGGAGGGCGGGATGCGCCCGGGTCGACCAGCGGGCGAGGCCGAGCACCGCACCGGCGAACGCGCCAACGACGGCGGCCACGAGCACGCCGCCGGCGACCGCGCCGTCAGGCCCGTCGGCGATCGCGCTCGCCACGGTGGCCCCGAGGGCGGCGGTGCCGGCGACCGAGAGGTCGAACTCGCCCCACGCCACGAGGAGGGCCAGCGGTGCGGCGAGCACCAGGAGCGAGAAGGCGCTGATCTGCAGCGACGTCGACGTGTAGTAGTCGCCGGGGAGGTCGCTGGTCGCGAGCAGCCCGATCGCCACCACGAGTCCGAGGGCGAGGGTGACGACGCTGCCGATGAGGGTCGCCGACGACGGACCGGATCCGGCGGCGGCGGAGCGCGGGGGCGCCGCCGCGGGGCCGGGGGGCGCACCCCATGCCGTGGCGAACGGCGGCCCGGGCGCGACCGGCGCGGCCGGCCACGGGGGAACGGGCGCGGCGGCCGGCGGCGGTGGGTTCGGCGGCGGCGAGGCGGCGGGTGGTGGTGGGTTCGGCGGCGTGGAGGCGGCGGGTGGTGGCGGGTTCGGCGACGGCGAGTCGGCGGGCGGCGGCGGAGGCGGGGATGCGTCGTCCATCGGCTCGGGACCGTACCCCGGCGGCCCGCACCTCCAGGCGCGCCATCGGGCCAGGCCCAAATGTGACGCTTGACACACCACCGTCTCGGCCCGTAGGTAAAGGGGGCCGGGCGGTGAGGGGAGTGGTCGCTGGGATGGCGACGGTCGCGATTTCGCACGAGCCCGTCTCTGGCGCGGGGTGGGACGAGGACGGGTACCTGGTGCGCCCCGCCGCGGTGGACGCCCGCGTGTGCGCCGCGGTCCTCGACCGGGCGGGGACGGGTGGGTCACTCCACCGCGAGCCGGTGGTCGCCGAGCTCGAGACCACGCTGCTGGCCACCGTCCTCGACCCTGGCGCCGCACGTGGCGTCTCGATCGGCGACGGGTCCGCCCACGCCCGCGTCGCCTCGGCCGAGGTCGTGATCACGCGGTCCGGCGGGTCGGGGTCGCCGTGGACCCGCCTTGCCACCGCGCCCGAGCGACGCGGCGTCCTCGCCGTGCTGGCGCTCACGCCGACCACGCTCGCCGCCGGGTGCTCGTGGGTCGTGCCCGGCTCGCACCGGGGCGCGGCTGCCGGTCGGCCCGCTCGCCCGGCGGGGGCGGTCCCGGTGCCGCTCGACCGCGGCGACGTCCTCGTGGTCGACGGGCGCCTCTCCCATCGACGCACCGACAACCACTCGATCGACACCACCGCGGTGCTGATCGTCGTCTTCGACCGACCCGGCGGGTAGACCCTGGGGCATGGACACGCCCCTCGACCGCCCCCTCACGATCGTCGCCATCGGCGCCCACCCCGATCCGTTCGACATGCCGTATCAAGCGGGCGGCACGCTGGCGAAGTACGCCCGACGAGGCCACACGGTGGTGACCGTGTCGGCGGCGTACGAGGACGAGTGGGCCGACGAGGTCCGGGGCATCGCCGCCCGCCTCGGCGCCACGCAGGAGTGGCTCGACTTCGAGGAGGGGGCGATCTTCGACGACCCCGTGCACACGCAGAAGATCATGGACCTCGTGCGGCGCCACGAGGCCGACGTGGTCATCACGCACCAGCCCTCCGACTACCACCCCGACCACCGGGCGCTGTCCCGCGCCGTGCTGTCGGCCTGCCTGCTCGCCCGCGTCGAGGAGATCGAGTCGGACCACGGCCCGCACAAGGTCGGGAACCTCTTCTACTCCGAGACGACGAGCGGTCTGAACTCGCAGGGCACGATCTACGTCGACGTCGCGGAGACCTGGGAGCTGAAGGTCGAGGCGCTGCGCCTGCACGCCGGCCTGTCCGAGCGGCGGGGCGTCGCCCACCTCGAGAGCATCGAGCACCTCATCGAGCGCGAGATCGCCACGATGCGGTTCCGCGGCCTGCAGGTCGAGCGCGAGTACTGCGAGGTGTTCGCTCCGGCGCTGAACTACCGGGTGACCTGGGCACACGAGCTGCTGCCCCTGGCCACCCTCCCGCCGATCGAGGATTGAGCGACCCGACCGGATCGGCCAGCCAACCACCGTGCAACCGCGGTGCAACCGATCGCTGGTCTGATCGGCGCATGACGATGACGAACGACCCCGCCGCGGGGGACGCCGCTCCCGCACCCGCCGCCGACGCGTTCGCCGAGCGGATCTTCGGCGCCGTGCTCGGTACCCAGCTCATCCAGGCCATCGACCTCGGCGACCGCCTCGGCTGGTACCGCTCGCTGTCCGCCGACGGCCCCGCGACGTCGGTCGAGCTCGCCGCCCGCACCGACAGCGCCGAGCGGTACGCCCGCGAGTGGCTCGAGCACCAGGCCGCGTGCGGCGTCCTCACCGTCGACGACGAGGCGGCCGAGCCGACCGAGCGGCGGTTCACGCTGCCGCCCGCGCACGCCGCGGTGCTGGTCGATCCCGACAGCACCGCGTTCATGACCCCGATCGCGCGGTTCGCCACCGCCTCGGGCCGGTTCATCGACCGCATCGCCGACACCTACCGCACCGGCGCCGGCCTGAGCTGGGACGACCTCGGCGACGAGGCGCGCGAGGCGCAGGCGGGTGCCAACCGACCCCTGTTCCTCCACCGCCTCGTCCAGGATCTGTTGCCGGCGGCCCCCGAGGTGCACGCCCGGCTGCAGCGGGCGGCGCGGATCGCCGACGTCGGCTGCGGCTACGGGTGGTCGTCCATCGGGCTCGCCCGCGGCTACCAGGGCGCGGCGGTCGACGGGTACGACATCGACGCGCCGTCGGTCGCGGCGGCAGACCGCAACGCGGCCGAGGCCGGGGTGGGCGACCGGCTCACGTTCCACGCCGCCGACGTCGGCGCCCTCGACGACGAGCGGGTCGGGGCGTACGACGCGGTGTTCGCGTTCGAGTGCGTCCACGACATGCCCGACCCCACGTCGGTGCTGGCCGCCATGCGGCGGATGGTCGCCGACGACGGCGTGGTCGTGGTCATGGACGAGCGCACCGAGGACCGGTTCTGCGCGCCGGCGCCCGAGGTCGAGCAGCTGCTCTACGGCTACTCGTTGATGTGCTGCCTCGGTGACGGGCTCTCCCACCAGCCCTCGGTGGGCACGGGGACCGTGATGCGGGCCGACACGTTCGCCGGCTACGCCGCGGGACGCCGGGTTCACCGACGTCGAGGTCCTCCCGATCGAGGACGACTTCTTCCGCTTCTACCTGCTTCGCCACTGACGGGGGGGTCAGTCGACCTCGTGGCGGGAGGCGTGATCGCCGAGCTCGTCGGCGGGGTACGAGCCCGACCACGGGACGTCGTGGGTCCAGTCGGGCTGCTTGGTGCGGCGAGCCTCGTCGAGCGTCACGTCGCCCTCGTCGTCGATGCCGACGACCTCGGCCACGAGGTAGGGCTCGAGCGGCGCGGCGTCGGTGTGGAAGCGGGCCTCGACCTCGTCGTTCCAGCCCGCCAGGATCGCCCCCACCACCGACTGCTGCTGGCTCGCCAGGTTGCAGCGGGCGCCGTCGGCGATGGTCACGAGCGCCCGGTCGGCCGCGTCGAGGTCGCTCCGCCCGCCGGTGCCGGCGCACAGCCGGTCGAGGGCGTCGGCGAGCGCCAGCCCGTCGGCCTTGCACGGTGTGCACTGGCCGCACGACTCGACGGCGAGGAACCGTGCGGCGCCCGCGGCCACCGCGGTCATGTCGGTGTCGGCGCCGATCACGAGCAGGCTCGCCGTCCCGAGCCCGCTGCCGATGCCCGCCATGTCCTCGTAGGTGAGCGGCGTGTCGAGCAGCGCTGCGGGCACCGGTGCGGCGGACACCCCGGTGAGCACCGCCTTGACCGGCCGCTCCGCGTCGGGCCCGCCCGCCACGGCCTCGATGGCCTCGCGGATCGTCGTGCCGAGCGCGACCTCGCCCACCCCCGGCCGGACCACGTCGCCCGAGACCGTGCAAACCACGGTGCCGGGCGATGCCTCGGTACCCAGCTCGCGGAACCACGCCGCGCCCTCCGCCACGATGTGGGCGACGTTGGCCAGCGTCTCGGCGTTGTCGACGAGCGCGGGCGGCGCCAGCGTGTCGTCGCCCGGACCGGCCAGCTCGACGTGCGCGGCGGCACCCGTGCGGGCGTCGACGTCGTCGTCGTGCTCGACGACCTCGACGACGCCGCGGCGGTAGGGCGGGGCGATGCGGGGCAGCGGCGGGCGGCCGTCCACCACCTCGAGCAGCGCGGTCTCCTCGCCGAACAGGTACTCGTGCGGACCGGTCGCCACCGCGACGCCGATGTCGCCGAGCAGGTCGGCCTTCGCCATCTCGTCGATCGCCCGGGTCACCCGCTCGTGCTCGACGGGCTCCCGGTCCTTGATGGCCACCACGACGTCGCCGGCCCCGACCACCAGGGCGGCGACGAGGGCGCCCTCGACGACCGCGTACGGGTCGCGGCGCAGCAGCGTGCGGTCCTTGTAGGTGCCGGGCTCGCCCTCGGCCGCGTTGACCACGACGGTGGTGGCCAGCTCGGGCGAGGCGTTGGCGGCGACCGTGCGCCACTTGGTCCCCGTCGGGAACCCGGCGCCGCCGCGCCCGCGCAGGCCCGAGGCGTCGATCTCGGCGACGAGCGCCTCGGGCTCGACCCGGCGGGCGGCGTCGAGGGCCCGGCCGCCCCCGGCCGCGAGGTAGTCGTCGAGGGTGCCGTAGGGCTCGGCGGGCAGGATGCGGTGGACGATCATCGGCTCAGTCCAGGTGCTCGCCGAGCTCGGCGCCCTCGTCGGACAGGCCTTCCTCCTCGAGCTCACCCTCGATCGCCTCTCGCCGGGTGACCGGGTCGGGGTTCTCGGCCCCGACCTCGTCATAGATCTCCTCGGCCCGCTCGTGCGGGGTCTCGTCGTGACCGTCGTCGCCTGCGGGGGAGCGCTGGTCGGACATGGGACCTCCCGTGGTCGCAACCGCCCTGCTCCTACCCGCCGGGGCACCGGCGGGATACCCCGCGACGGGTCGCGGGCGGGGTGCCGCTACCGTGCTCCCGGCGATGTCCGATCCGTCTCCGCCGACCCCGCCGACCCCGCCGCCTCCGCCGATTCGGCCCCCCGGTGCGACGCCTCCCGGATCGACCCCGCCCGGTGCGTCCCCGCCCGGTGCGACCCCGCCGGGCGGTGCTCCCGCCCCCGGCGACGACCCCGACCGCGGCCAGCTCGAGGCCGACCTCGCCCGCGAGTTCCCACGGGCGACGCCGCGTCGCCGCCTCGCCATGGGCCTCGTCGCGTTCGTCGTGGTCGCGGCGCTGGTGCTGTCGCTGGTCATGGTCCGCCGGGTGTCCTCCGGAGACGAGGCCGGCAGCGCCGGCGACCCGCCCCCCACGACCCAGCCCGAGCCCGCCACCGAGGCCGAGATCGAGGAGGCCGTGGCCGAGATCAGCGACTTCGTGGCGAGCGAGCGTGCGCTCGACTTCGTGACTCCCGTCCAGGTCGAGCTCGAGGGCGAGGGCGACTTCCAGGACCGGCTGCTGGCCGACTTCGACGAGGACGCCGACCAGCTCCGCAACACCGAGGTGTTCCTCGAGGGGCTGGGCCTCGTCGACCCCGAGACCGACCTGGTCGAGTCGATGCGATCGCTGCTCGGCGTCGGCGTCGTCGGGTTCTACGACCCCGAGACCGACGAGCTGGTGGTTCGGGGCGCCGCGCTCACCCCGTACGTGCGCACGACGATCGCCCACGAGCTGGTGCACGCCCTCGACGACCAGCACCTCGACCTCGACCGGCCCGAGTACGACGAGGCCGACGACGAGATCGGCTTCGGGTTCAGCGCCATCGTCGAGGGGAACGCCCGGCGCGTCGAGAACGCCTACCGCGCCTCGCTGAGCGACGAGGAGCGGGAGCAGGCCACCGAGGAGGAGCTGTCGCTGGGCGGCACGGCCGATCTCGGCGACGTGCCGCTGGTGCTCGTCGACCTCATCGGCGCCCCGTACGCGCTCGGCGAGCCGCTCGTGGCCGACCTGGCGAACGCGGGTGGCGAAGCGGCGGTCGACGCCGCCTTCGGCGATCCGCCCCGCACGAGCGAGCAGGTGCTCGACCCCGAGCGGTACGCGGGCCGCGAGCCAGCGGTCGAGGTGCCCCACCCGACCGTTCCCGGCGAGGTCGTCGAGGAGGGGATGCTGGGCGAGCTGCTCGTGCTGCTCGTGCTGGCCGACGGCGTCGACACCGAGGTGGCTCGCACCGCCGCCACCGGATGGGGTGGCGACTGGGGGGTGGCGTGGCGCGACGGCGAGCGGTCGTGCGTGACGGCCACGCTGGTCGGTGACGACGCGTCCGAGACCACCGAGATGGTCGTGGCCTTCGAGACCTGGGCCGAACAGCACGGCGACGCCACGGTCACCGAGGGCCCGGCGCCCGACGGCTCCGTTCACCGTCCAGGCCTGCGCCGGCTGAGCACCCTCCACGCTCGGCGCGCCGCGGCGTGCCGGTCGGGTCAGGTCCGGCCGATGACGTTCTCGGCGAACGCCGCCAGCGCGTCGCCGATGGCGGCCTGGTCGTAGGTGAGCGGCGGGATCACGAGCCGGGCGACCCCGAGCTCGGTGAGCCGCCCGACCTCGTCGACCGCCTGCTCGCCGCCCGCGAGCAGCGACGCCCCCGTCCAGCTCACCTCGATGTCGGCGGGGTCGCGCCCGGCACCCTCGGCCGCCGCCCGCATCTCGTCGAGCAGGGCGGGCAGGTCGCCCTTGGCGGGGAAGAACCCGTCGCCGAGGCGCCCGGCGCGCCGGGCGGCGGCCGGCGAGTGGCCGCCGACGACCACGGGGACCCGCCGGTCGACCGGGTGCGGACGCAGGACGGCGTCCCGGAAGCCGACCGTCTCCCCGGCAAAGCTGGCCATGTCCTCGGACCACAACGCCCGCATCGCCGCCACGTACTCGTCGGTGCGCGGCCGCCGGTCGGCGAACGAGACGCCGATCACGTCGAACTCCTCCTCGAGCCAGCCGATGCCGACACCGAGCAGGGCTCGCCCGCCCGACAGCACGTCGAGGGTCGCGACCTCCTTGGCGAGGACGACCGGGTTGCGCTGCGGGAGGATCAGGATGCCCGTGCCGAGCCCGAGCGTCGTCGAGTGGGCCGCGACCCACGTCAGCCAGATCAGCGGGTCGGGGATGGGGAAGTCCTCGCCGCCCGGCATCTTGCCGCTGCGCGAGTAGGGGTAGGTCGAGGCGTAGTCGTGGGGCACCACGACGTGCTCGACGGCCCACAGCGAGTCGAACCCGGTCTGCTCGGCGGCGCGGGCGATGGCCGCCGCCCCTCCGGGAGCGCTGTACGGGCCGGTGTTGGCGAAGGCGATGCCGAACTTCATGCGAGGACCGTAGCCCGGCCTGACCGTGGGTCAGGCCGGGCTCCTCCGCCGGGTCAGCCCGCTGCGGCCGCGGCGAGCGCCGGTTGCAGCTGGTCGAGGGCCCACGGGACCGACAGCGGGGTCGGCGTGTTGATGCCCGTGGCGAGCGCGAGGTCGAGGATCGACACCGCACCCGACTGCACCGCCGGCAGCGCCGAGTAGCCCGGGATCTCGGCCGGGTCGGCGCCGTTGGTGAGCAGCAGCAGCAGGTCGGCGTCGAGCTCGCCGATCCGCTCGAGGCTGAGCTCGACGCGACCCGACGCCGCCGTCGGCGATCGCCACGAGGTCGGGGTCGATCTCCATGCCGAGCTGGGCGAACAGCGTGGCGGCGCCGTCGTCGGGGTCGGCCACCACGTAGATCTGGTCGCCCGGCACGTAGTTGGCCATCGCGTAGGTCTTCCCCTCGAGCCCGGGCAGCTCGGCGAGCACGTCGGCGGCCGCCTGGTCGACCGTCCGCGATCAGCGCCTCGGCCTCGTCCGCCTCGAGGAACTCGCCCGCCGTCGCGGCCATCTCCTGCCACTGGTCGACCTCCGCGTCGCCCAGCAGCGGGATCGTCGGGGCGATCTCGCTGAGCTGCTCGTAGGCGGACTCGTCCTCGGCTGCCCACGACACGACGATCAGGTCGGGCTCGAGGGCGGCGACCTCCTCGTACGGGATCGTCAGGTCGGCGAAGTCGACCTCGATGCCCTCGATCGAGGCGGGGAAGTCGGCCTGCCACGGAGAGCGGCCGCCCTCGACCTGCGGGTCGAGCGCGGCGCCGACCGGGGGCGCGTCCAGCGCGACCAGCACGTCGGTCCACTGGGTGTCGAGCGAGACGATGCGCTCGGGCACGGCGTCGACCTCGGTCGTGCCGAAGCGGTGCTCGATCGTCACGGCGTCGCTCCCGCTGCTCGCCGAGGAGGCCTCGCCCTCGCCGTCCGAGGAATCGTCGTCGCCGCAGGCGCTCGCCAGCGACAGCGCCAGCAGGGCGACGAGGGCTAGGGCTCGCTTCATCAGGGGTCGTCTCCGGTCCGGGGCCTGGGGATGTTCAGCTTGCTTATCATCTTTGCGAAGGTCACCCGCAAACCCGGCGGGGCCGACATGCCGCTCGGTAGGGTCGGCGCATGCCCCGGCCCGCCACGTCGCCCGTCGACCCGTCCGCGTCGTGGCGCCCGCCGCGCCGGCCGGGGCGTCCGTCGCGCACGTCCCTCGACGAGCTGGTCGCCGCCGCCACCGACCTGGGGCTCGACCGGTTCACGCTCGCCGGTGTCGCGGCGCGGGTCGGCGTCGGCGAGTCGACCGTCTACAACTACGTCGCCGGCCGCGACCAGCTGTACTCGATCGCTGCCGCCGCGGCCTTCGCGGACCTCGAGGTCGAGGTCGACGCCGACGGGTGGGCGACGTACGTCGACACCATCGCGGAGCGCGTCGTCGACCTCGTCCGGCGCCACCCGGGCCTTCGCGAGTACGTGTTGCAGGGGCCCTACGAGCCGTCGACCATCGCGATCTTCGAGGCGCTCGTCGACGCGACCCGCCGCTGGCTGCCGGACGTGAGCGAGGACGTGGCGTTCGTGGTCGCGTCCCGCCCGGTGGTGCTGTCGCTCGGCTACATCGGCGACCCCGTGCTCGAGCCGGCGACGCCGTGGATCCGGCGGGCGCTGTTGCGGGGCATCGACGACCAGCTCGCCGAGGGCTCGGCGCCGGCGGCCGGCAGCGTCTCATGGCGCACCAAGCTCGGCGCCCCCCCTGATCGCGCCGAGGGCGCGGGAGCAGGTCCCGGGCGTCAGCCGGACGACCGTCCGCGGACGGCGTCGACGATGCGCAGGATCTCGGCGGCGACGAGTTCGGGCTCGGTGAACGGGACGTAGTGGCTCGACGCCTCGGCGGCGACGTGGCGACCCTGAGCGAGCGAGTCGGCCCGCGCCCGGTGCGCCGCCAGCAGTGCGGTGCGGCGGTTGCGCTCGAGCCGGCCGCTGCGGGTGCCGGTGATGATCGTGACCGGCACCCGCGGTGGGGCCGGGGGATGCGTCCGCAGGCGGCGGAGGTCGTCGAGGGAGCCGGCCATCTCGGCCTGCATGGCGCGCATCGCCTCGACCGTGCCGTCCTCGGCGCGCATGCCCGACGCCGCCGGCTCGGGCAGGGACCGGGCCAGCCTCGAGACGCCGATCCGGACCATGCCCAGTCGTGCCGCCAGCGGCATCAGCGGGGTCGACAGCCGGACCTGCCGCTCGTTGCCCTTGGAGAAGAACAGCTCGCACCCCTCGTCGGACTGGTCGACGAGCACGAGGCCCGCCACCCGGTCGGGCATCCGCGCGGCGACGGTGCGGACGATCGGGCCGCCCCAGCTGTGCCCCACGAGCACGAACGGTCCGTCGCCGAGGTCGTCGAGCAGGTCGACCGCGTCGGACACGAGGCGGGCCAGCGGGCGCGGCTCGGGATCTCGCGGGCTGCGGCCCAGGCCGCTGCGGTCGTAGGCGATGGTCGTCGTGCGCTCGGCGACGGCGGGGACCACGGCGCCCCACTCGTTGCGCGAGGCCCCCATCCCCGCCTCGAACACCACGACGGGCGCCCCCGTCCCCCGGCGCTCGAGGTGCAGTCGCCGGCCGTCCCGCGTGGTCGCCCACGCCTCGACGGCGTCGGTGTCGGTGTCGGTGTCGGATGCCATCCGCGCTCCTCACACGGTTGCGGCGGTCGGTGTTCGGCCTGCCTATCACATAGTCGAGGGACGCTCGGAAACCCACGCCGGCACGGCGGGACCGGGTCGGGCCATGGCGCAGCTATCGACCCCGGGGGGCCGTCTCGACGATCTCGTTGACGGCCGCTGCTTACAGCGTAAGATCCGCCGACCGCTCCGGCACGGCGCCGGCGCGGCGATCCGAGGGGGGACCGTTGAGGCGCATCGCCGCTGTTTTCGCCGTCCTGTTGGGACTGGCCGCGTGTGACCTGGGGGGCATGTCGATGCAGCCTCCCGAGGGGTCGATCGTCGACACACGAGACCGTGGTGGTCACGGGCGAACTGCCGCCCGAGGCCGAGCCGGGAGGCACCGTGGTCGTCAACGACGTCACCGGCACGTTCACCGGCAGCCACACGTGGACGGCCGAGATCCCGATGACCACGGTGGGCTACGTCACCGTCGTCCGGGCGGTGTACACCGAGCCCGACGGGGGCCGGTACGTCCAGAACTCGGCCCTGATCAACGGACCGAAGGTCGACGACGGTGAGCGCTCGCCCGACGGCGTCGGCATGCGGTTCACCAACACGGGCCTCGACGGGCTCGGCGGCGTGATCAACGACCTGGCCGGATCGTCGTTCGACATCAGCGGCCTGATCCTGGCGCAGCACCCGCTGATCCCGCCGACCGATGCCGGGCTCGGCGTCACCATCACGGGCAGCGCCTACGAGGCCGGCAGCTCGGGCGTGTCGATCGACGCCGCCAGCACGGCCGGCGGGGTCACCACCCACATCGCGGTCAACGACCTGTTCATCGGCCTCGACCTGCAGCTCAGCGGGCTGATCAGCGGGGCGTGCAAGCTCGAGCTGAACATCCCGACCACGACGATCGACGCCGCGTTCGACCTCACGCCCGACGCCGCCGACCCCGCCAAGGTCGACGTCAACCTGCTCGGGACCCCGGTCGTGGCGACCGAGGGCGTGTCCTACCAGTTCATCTCGGGGATCTGCGATCCGAGCACCCCGCTGCTCGGCAGCATCATCGACAGCCAGGCGGGCTCCGCCATCGAGGGCACGGTCAAGGACGGCTTCGCCGGCCAGCTCGCCGATCCCGACGGCACCGGCCCCGCCGACTCGTCGATCGCCGACGCCATCGAGACGGCGCTCGCGCGAGATCTCGATCGCCGGCTCGATCGGCGAGGCCACGCGGGCGAACCTCGACGCGCCGTTCACGCGCATCGACGAGGGCGGCGACGCCATCGACTTCCGCGCCGACGCCGACTTCTTCTCCACGTTCGGCACCGGCCCGAGCGACTGCGTGCCGCCGCCCGGCGCCCCCGACGTCACGTCGAGCTACGACGTCTCGGGCACGTACCCGACGCTCGGGGGCACCGCGCCCGGAGGCTCGCCGTACGGTCTGGGGCTCGTCGATCTCGTCGTCGGCGTTCAACCAGCTCCTCTCGGTCATGACCGAGTGCGGCCTGCTGAACCAGGACATGACCCAGATCCCGCTCGGCGGCGCGACGCTGCCGGTCGACTCGTCGGTGCTGGCCGCGCTGGTGCCCGAGTTCGGGACGAAGCTCCCGCCCGGCACGCCGATGCTCATCCGCATCGACCCGCAGGCGGCGCCGTTCCTCACCGACGCGCCGTCCGGGCCTGGCGGCGAGACGGCCGAGCTGATGCTCGCCGACCTCCACGTCCAGTTCATCCAGCCGCTCCCGGCCACGCCCACGGCACCGGCCAGCGAGGTGACCTGGCTGTCGCTGGCGGTCGACGCCCCGCTCGGCTTCGACCTGGCCTTCGACGACGTCGCGGGCGTGCTGGCGCCGACGATCACGCCGCCGCCGGGGTCCGCGGTGACGGCCCGGGTCCACTCGAACTCGATCGGCACGAACGAGGCCACCGTCACGGCCCTGTTCTCGAGCCTGTTCCCGTCGTTCGTCGGCGGCCTGAGCTCGTCGTTCTCGGCGTTCCCGCTGCCCGGGTTCCTCGGCCTCGACCTGCAGGTGCTCGAGGTGGCGCGCGACCGGCAACTCGTACGTCCTGTACTCCGACCTGCACCCGGTCCCGCAGACCCGGCTCGAGAACGTGACGGTCACCGACCTCAGCTCGGCCGACTACGCCACCGACTCGGTGACGGGCGACTCGCGCGAGTGGCGGCACCGCATCCGCGAGCAGGTGAGCTCGAACCAGGTGACCGTCGACTTCGACGCGGTCATCGGCGCCGACGAGGCCAACTGGAACGAGAACGAGGAGGCCACCGCCCATGCGGGGTACCGCGTGGGGCTCGACGTCGTCCCGGCCGAGGGCGAGACGTGGCAGCTCGACCTCGGCCACCTCGTCCGCGGTGCGCACACCGGCGTCGGCGACGGCACCGGGGGCGGCTACCGGGCGCAGAGCAACATCTCGCAGACGGTGACCGGGCGCTACCAGGTCGACGGCGGTGCGTGGCAGAGCTTCAGCATCAACGTCGGCAGCGACGGCAACCCCGGCGAGACCACGCCGTGGCAGGGCGGGCCCTGCGAGTGCGACTTCACCGAGCCGTTCATCGGCACGAGCTCGGCCGTGCTCCAGGGCACGGCGGCCCAGTCGGTCGTGGTCGAGTTCGGCTTCGACCTGCGGGCCTTCTCCGAGGCACGACTGTCGCAGCTCAAGCAGGGGCGTGAGAGCGCCATCCGGCTCGGGCTCAACGACTCGCTGGCCAACGACTTCACCGCCGGCGGCTACCCGGGCCTCGGCAACCGGAACGTCGTCGACGACGGCCATCGGGCCACCATCACGCTGACCACGGTCGGCTGACGCGCCGGACCGCGCCCGCCCTCGAGGGGGCGGGCGCGGTCGCGCGTTCAGACCCGAAGCGCGGCGGTCACCGGCGCGAGCTGCGCGGGGTCGGCGATGGCGTGGATGTGATCGACCACGCCATCCCGGATCGTCAGGGTCACGAGGACGACCGCCTCGCCGCCCCGCAGGGCGACGACGGTCGGCTCGACACCCGCCGGGACGGTGACGAGCGTGGTCCCCGAGCCGGGGCCGAGGAAGCGCAGGGCCCCGCGGGCGACCGCGTCTCGGCCGACCACCGGGGGCAGCAACCCGATCGGGTGCCCGAGGTCGGCCTGGCCGGCGGCGTCGGGGTCGAGGACGGCCACGCAGCGCGTCCAGGTCGCCGACGGTGCACGCGGCGATGAACCGGTCGGTGACCGTCCGCTCCTCGGCGGACTCGACGGTGAACCGGGCCGGGGCCGTGTCGCTGCCGACCTGGCGCCGGGCGCGGCTGGCGAGCTGCCGGCACGCCGCGGGTGTCCGCCCGACGATCCCGGCGATGTCCGCGAACGAGAACCGGAACACGTCGTGCAGTACGAACGCCGTCCGCTCCGCCGGGGACAGGCGTTGCAACACGACCTGGAGGGCGAGGCGAACGCTGTCGTCGAGCGTCACCCGCTCGGACGGGATCGGCGCCGGGGGAGCGGGCACCGCTCTCGCCGCCTCCCTCGCCCGCCCGCCGCCCGACGGTCGCCGCCGCCGGGAGCGACCACGGGTCGGGGTCGCCGCGCAGGTCCTGGCGCTGGCGCCGGGCCGAGCGGAGCTGGTCGAGGCACAACCGGCTGACGACGGTCACCAGCCAGGCCCGCACGTCGTCGAGCTCGTCGGGGTCGGTGCGGAGGAGCCGGGTGAACGCCTCCTGCACCGCATCCTCCGCGTCGCCGAGGTCACCGAGCATCCGCAGGGCGATGTCGAGCACGTAGCGCCGGTGCTCGCGCCAGGCGCGGCCGAGGCGGGCGTCGACTTCAGGTCGGTCGGCGGGCTGTCGTCGTGGTGGCGGCTCATCGCACGCTCCTCCGGAGGACGGCGGCGGCCGTCCGGGCAGATGTCGGTCACCAGCAGGGACGGGCGAGGACGGCGGAACGTGACATCGCGGCCCCGATGTCACGTTCGAGCGGCGCGTCCCGTCCTCCAGCCGATGACCGACTCCACCCCCACCATCGAAGCGCACCAGCTCTCCAAGACCTACCCCGGCGGCGTCGAGGCCGTCCGAGGGCGTCGACTTCTCCGTCTCCGCCGGCGAGGTGTTCGGCCTGCTCGGGCCGAACGGCGCCGGCAAGTCGACCACGGTCGGCATGTTCGCCACCACCGTCGTTCCCACCTCGGGCACCGCCCGTACTGGCGGGCCACGACGTGGCCCGCGACCCCATGGCCGCTCGACGAGCGAGCGCCGTCGTCTTCCAGGACGCCGTCGTCGACAAGCCGCTCAGCGGGCGTCAGAACCTCGTCGTCCACGCCCGGCTGTGGGGCCTCGACGCCGCGAGCGCCCGAGCCCGCGTCGACACCCTCGTGGCCATGTTCGGCCTCGAACCGATCGTCGACCGACCCGTCGGCGGGTACAGCGGCGGTGAGCGCCGCCGTCTGGAGATCGCCCGGGCGCTGATCTCCGAGCCCCGCGTGCTGTTCCTCGACGAGCCCACGGTCGGCCTCGATCCACGGGTCCGTCACGAGCTGCTCGACCTGATCGCCGGCCTGCGTGCCCGCTCGGGCATGACGATCCTGCTGACGACGCACTACCTCGACGAGGCCGAGGAGCTCTGCGACCGCGTGGCGATCGTCCACGACGGGCGCATCGTGGCCCTCGGCACGCCGGAGCGCGCTGCTCGCCCGCCTCGGCCGCGAGATCGTCGAGCTGCGGGTCGCCGGGGACGCGGCCGCGGCGCTGGCGCTGCTGCGGGCACACGACGTCGCCGACGACAGCGCGTTCATCGTCGGCAACAGCGTCCACGTGCCCCTGCGCACCCAGCCGGCGGCCGAGGCGACCGCCGCCGTCGCCGCGCTGAGCGTGCCGGCTACGGCGGTCATCACCCGCCCGCCGACGCTCGACGACGTGTACCTGCAGCTCACCGGGCAGACCCTCGCCCCGCTGGCGGCGTCGGCGCCGCCGTCGACCCCGCCGATCGCACACCCTCAAGGAAGGAACCCCGTGTCCACCACCATCTCCACCACGGCGACCGTGGCCCCCGCTCCGCCCGCCGCGACTCCGGCCGCGTCCCGCCGGGCCGGGTGGCGAGCCCCCCTCGCCACCCTGGCCCGGCGGCGGCTCGCCCTCAGCGCGCGCACCCCGCGCGAGCTGCTCATCCCCCTCCTCAACCCCGCCCTGTTCGCGGTCATCGTCGTGCCCGCGCTCGCCGACACGCTGGGCGGCACCGTCGGCGGGATCGACTACATGACCTACGGCGCCGTGTCGGCCGTGGGCCTGCTGGTGCCGCTGAGCTGCATGTCCGCCGGGCTCGGCGTCGTCGTCGACCGGCTCGGCGGGGCCCAGCGCGACCTGCTCGCGGCACCCGTGCCACGGCCGTTGATCGTGGCGGGGAACCTCGTCGTCGCGCTGTTCCTCGAGCGCGCTCCAGCTCGCGGTGCTGATGGCCGCCGCGGTGCTCCGGGGCGCCGACTTCGAGATGCGGGCCACCGGCGTCGCCTGGTTCGTCGCCGCCGCCGCGCTGTTCGCCGTGGCGATGTACGGCGTGGCCGAGACGCTGGCCAACCGCATCCCCACCCAGGAGGAGTACATCGGCATCCTGCCCGCCGTCGCGATCCTGCCGTACTTCGTCGCGGGGTCGCTGTTCCCGATCAGCGTGCTGCCGGTGGGCCTCGAGGTCATCGCCAAGGTGATGCCGCTCACCCACGTGCTCGCGCTCGTTGCGCTACGGGATCGTCGACTCCGCCGGCACCGGCCTGCACGACATCTGGGGAATGGACGATCCCACGGCCATGGCCGCGCTCAGCCTCGGCGTCGTCGCCCTGTTCGCCGTCGTCATGACCGCCGTCTCGGTGCGGGTGTTCCGCCGCGTCGCGGTGAGCTGAGGTGGCGGTGATGGCAGACGCCGACGGCGCCGCCGTACCCGGCCTGGTCGTGCTGGCCGGCGACCCGGTCGGTTCGGTCGGCGAGTACCTCGCAGCGGGCGGGGGCGAGGGCCTGCGCACCGCCCGGTCGATCGGCCCGTGGCGCACGGCCGAGGAGGTCGCGCTGTCGGGCCTGCGGGGCCGGGGCGGGGGCGGGTTCCGGACGGGCCGGAAGTGGCTGTCGGTGCTCGACGCCACCCGGGACGGCGAGCAGCGGTTCGTCGTGGCCAACGGGGCGGAGGGCGAGCCGGGCACGTTCAAGGACCGGGCGATCGTGCGGCACAACCCGTACCAGGTGATCGAGGGGCTGGCCATCGCCGCCTACGTCGCCGGCGCCGCCCATGCCTTCCTCGCCACCAAGGCGGCGTTCGCCCGCGAGGTCGACATCCTGGCCCGGGCGTTGCGCGACATGGCCGCGGCGGGCCTGACCGGCGACGTGCCGATCACGCTCGTGCTCGGGCCCGACTCGTACCTGTTCGGCGAGGAGAAGGCGCTGCTCGAGGTCGTCGAGGGCGAGGACCCGCTGCCGCGCCGCGACCCGCCGTACCAGCACGGGCTGTTCGCATCCGGGCCGTCGTCGGGCTGGTCGGCCCGCGACGACCTCGACGCCGCGGGCGACGCCGCCAACCCGACGATCGTCAACAACGTCGAGACGCTCGCCACGGTGCCCCACGTCCTGGCGAACGGGGCCGAGTGGTACCGGGCGCTGGGCACGTGGGAGTCCGCCGGCACCGCGGTGTTCACCGTGGTCGGCGATGTCGTGCGCCCCGGGTACGGCGAGGTCGAGCTGGGCACGCCGGTGCGCGAGATCATCGACCGGGTCGGGGGCGGGGTGCACCCCGGCCGGCGCGTCAAGGCGGTGTTCTCGGGCGTCTCGAACGGGGTCCTCACCGCCGACCGGCTCGACGTGCCCGCCACGTACGAGGACCTGCGGGCCGCCGGCAGCGGCCTCGGCTCGGCGGGTCTCGTCGTCTACGACGACACGGCCGACATGCTCGCGGTGGCTCGCCTGTTCGCCCGGTTCCTGCACGTCGAGTCGTGCGGGCAGTGCGGCGCCTGCAAGACCCACAGCGGCGCCATCAGCGACGCGCTCACCCGGGTCGAGCAGGGCGGGGCCGGTGACCACGACATCGAGGAGATCGGCGCCCGGCTGCGCGTCGTCACCGACCAGAACCGGTGCTTCGTCCCGGTCGAGCTGCAGACGGTCGTGGCCAGCATCCTGCGGGCGTTCCCCGACGACGTGGTCGCCCACCTCGACGGCACCCCGCCACGGGGGCGGTCGTACCGGCTGCCCAAGATCGTGGACCTCGCCGGCGGGACGGTGGTCTACGACCCCCGCATCGACCGCAAGCGCCCCGACTGGACCTACGCCCCCGCGCCGCCCGAACGCCGGGCGGGCTGAGCCGTGGGCTCAGGCCCGGATGTCGACCGGGCGGCTGACCTCGGCGAAGAAGTCGTTGCCCTTGTCGTCGACCACGACGAAGGCCGGGAAGTCCTCGACCTCGATGCGCCACACCGCCTCCATGCCCAGCTCGGGGTACTCGAGCACCTCGACCTTGCGGATGCAGTCCTGGGCCAGGCGGGCGGCGGGGCCGCCGATCGAGCCGAGGTAGAAGCCGCCGTGGGCCTTGCAGGCGTCGGTGACCCGGCGGCTGCGGTTGCCCTTGGCCAGCATGACCAGGCTGCCGCCGGCGGCCTGGAACTGGTCGACGTAGGCGTCCATGCGGCCGGCGGTGGTGGGCCCGAACGCTGCCCGAGGCCATGCCCTCGGGCGTCTTGGCCGGCCCGGCGTAGTACACGCAGTGGTCGCGCAGGTAGTCGGGCATGCCGCTCGCCGGCGTCGAGCCGCTCCTTGATCTTGGCGTGGGCGATGTCGCGGGCCACGACCATCGGGCCCGTCAGCGACAGCCGGGTCTTCACCGGGTAGCGGCCGAGCTCGGCCCGGATCTCGTCCATGGGGCGGTTAGGTCGATGCGCACGACGTCGGTCGCCGAGCGATGGTCGTCGTCGACCTCGGGCAGGAACCGGGCCGGGTCGTGCTCGAGCTGCTCGAGGAAGACGCCGTCGTCGGTGATCTTGGCCAGCGCCTGGCGGTCGGCCGAGCACGACACCGCGATGGCGACCGGGCACGACGCGCCGTGGCGGGGCAGGCGGATCACCCGCACGTCGTGGCAGAAGTACTTGCCGCCGAACTGGGCGCCGATGCCGAACCGCTGCACCTGGGCGAGGATCTCGGCCTCGAGCTCGACGTCGCGGAAGCCGTGGCCCAGCTCGTTGCCGGCGGTGGGCAGCGAGTCGAGGTAGCGGGCCGAGGCCAGCTTGGCCGTCTCGAGCGCGTACTCGGCCGACGTGCCGCCGACGACGACCGCCAGGTGGTACGGCGGGCAGGCGGCGGTGCCGAGCGCCCGCAGCTTCTCGTCGAGGAACGCGCGTCAGGCTCGTCGGGTTGAGCAGCGCCTTGGTCTCCTGGAACAGGTAGCTCTTGTTGGCCGACCCGCCGCCCTTGGCCATGAACAGGAACTTGTAGGCGTCGCCGTCGACGGCGGCGATCTTGATCTCGGCCGGGAGGTTGGTGCTGGTGTTGACCTCGTCCCACATCGTGAGCGGCGCCATCTGGGAGTAGCGCAGGTTGACGTGCTGGTAGGTGTCGAAGACGCCCGCGGGCGATGGCGGCCTCGTCGCCGCCGCCGGTGAGCACGAACTGGCCCTTCTTGCCCTTGACGATGGCGGTGCCGGTGTCCTGGCACATCGGCAGCACGCCGCCGGCCGCGATGCAGGCGTTCTTCAGCAGGTCGAGGGCGACGAAGCGGTCGTTGGCCGACGCCTCGGGGTCGTCGAGGATGCGCGCGGAGCTGGGCCAGGTGCCCGGGCCGCAGGAAGTGGGCGATGTCGCGCATGGCCGAGCGCCGTGAGCAGCGTGAGCACCTCGGGCTCGACCGTGAGGAACCGGTGGCCGCCGGCCGTCGAAGGTGCCGACGCCGTCGGTCGACAGGAGCCGGTAGGGCGTCTCGTCGGGGCCGAGCGGCAGCAGTTCGGTGAACGCGAAGTCGGTCACGTTCCCGCTCGTGGCCGGCGGCCGGGCCGCTCGGGCCACGCTCACGCTTCGCGGACGTTCGCTCATCGGATCGGCACCGTAGGCGGGCGCCCACGCGGTCCGTTCGGGAACGCCGATGTCCGTGTCGATGTCCGTCCGGGTGCGGCCGACCCCGTCCGTCGGTACCGTCGGTCTCGTGACCGACGACGCTGGACGGTGGACGCGGGCGACGGCGAGTTCCGCATCGAGCACGACACGATGGGCGAGGTCCGGGTGCCCGTCTGCGCCCGGTGGGGGGCGCAGACCCAGCGGGCGGTGGAGAACTTCCCGATCTCGGGCGTGCGGCTCGAACGCTCGCTGATCGCGCGCGCTCGGCCCGCATCAAGGGCGCGGCCGCCGCCGGCCAACGCCGAGCTGGGCGTGATCGACGCCGACGTCGCCGACGCCATCGCGGCCGCCGCGGCCGAGGTCGCCGCCGGCGACCACGACGACCAGTTCCCGGTCGACGTCTTCCAGACCGGGTCGGGCACCAGCTCGAACATGAACGCCAACGAGGTCATCGCCCACCTGGCGTCGCGAGCGGCTGGGCCGGCCGGTGCACCCCAACGACGACGTCAACGCGTCGCAGTCGTCGAACGACGTGTTCCCGTCGGCCATCCACGTGGCCGCCGCCCAGCAGGTCGACACGCGCGCTGCTGCCCGGCCCTCGAGTACCTGCGCCGGCGCGCTGCGGGCCAAGGCGCGGGAGTTCGCCGACGGTGGTGAAGTCGGGCCGCACCCACCTCATGGACGCCACCCCGGTCACCCTCGGCCAGGAGTTCGGCGGCTACGCCGCCCAGGTCGACGCGGCGTCCGACGCGCATCCGCGGCCACGCTCGCCGCGGTGGGCGAGCTGCCGCTCGGCGGCACCGCGGTGGGCACCGGGCTCAACTGCCCGCCCGGGTTCGCCCCGGCGGTCGATCGGCCGGCTCGCCCGCGAGCTCGACGCTGCCGCTCACCGAGGCGCCCGACCACTTCGCCGCCCAGGGCGCCCGCGACGCGCTGGTCGAGCTGCTCGGGGGCGCTGCGCGCGCTGGCGGTGGCGCTGGTCAAGATCGGCAACGACATCCGCTGGATGGCCAGCGGGCCCCGCACCGGCCTGGCCGAGATCCGCCTGCCCGACCTGCAGCCCGGGTCGTCGATCATGCCGGGCAAGGTCAACCCGGTGCTGGTCGAGGCCGTGACGCCAGGTGTCGGCCCAGGTCATCGGCAACGACGCCACGGTGGCCTTCGCCGGCGTCGCAGGGCAACTTCGAGCTCAACGTCTACCTGCCGGTGATGGCCCGCAACCTGCTGGAGTCGATCCGGCTGCTGGCCAACGTCACCCGCCTGTTCGCCGACCGGTGCGTCGCCGGCATCGAGGCCGACGTCGAGCGCTGCCGCGCCTACGCCGAGTCGAGCCCGTCGCTCGGCACCTCGCTCAACCCCTACATCGGCTACGAGGCGGCGGCCGAGATCGTCAAGGAGAGCGTCAAGACCGGGCGCAGCGTCCGCGAGATCGTGGTCGAGCGGGGCCTGCTCAGCGACGAGGAGGTCGACCGGGCCCTCGACGTGCTGGGCATGACCGAGGGCGGCGTCCGCAAGTAGGCGCCCGTCGGCGAGTGCACCGGCGGGCCGCGGCTCAGGCGCCGAGGGCGGGGGAGCCGGCGTAGGGCTGGGGGTCGCCGGGGCCGGGGATGTTGGGGCGCGACCAGCTCATGGCCTTGCCCAGCTCGGAGGCGACCTGGCGCCACTCGGGCGGGTCCCAGCCCTCGGCCACCGCGGCCACCGAGCGGTCCTGGCGCAGGTGGACGAACGCGGGCAGCTCGTTGAGCCCGAGCGCCTTGACCAGGTCGCGGTCGGGATCGGCGAAGGTGAGGATGCTGCTCGGCCCAGGGGCCGAGGAACTCGCGGGCGTCGTCGGCCTCGGCCGTGACGACGAACGCGATGCGGCAGTCGGCCCCGCGGAAGTTGTCGAGGATGCGGCCGGCGGTCTCGAGCAGCCACGCGCTCTCGTAGGTGTACGGGTCGAGGATGACCGCTGCCAGGTGGAACGTCGTCAGCCAGCCGTCGAGCGTGCGCGGCTCGCCGTCGAGCGGAGCGAGTGCGAGGTCACCAGGGGGGTCGGTCGCCACGGCGGAGAAAGTAGTGGACGCGCTTCTGCGCGGAGCAGATCCCAGCGGGCGCCTGGCGCGGGGCTAGGTTCCGGGGACACACCGACCGTCGCCTGCGGAGGCCACGTTGAGCACCGGCTACAAGATCTTCCTGTTCCTCCACATCCTCACGGTCATCGTGGCGTTCGCGCCGGCGGTCGTTGATGGTGCTCCCGGGCGGGCGCGACGGTGGCCTCGGCCTCCTCGAGCGGTCGGGCGCGCACCGTGTACTCGCCGGCGCTGATCCTCGCCGGGTTCTTCGGGATCATGTGCATCGTCACCAGCGAGTGGCCGGCACGGTGTACGAGTTCAGCGACACGTTCGTCTCGCTGGCCTTCGTGGTGTGGATCGCCATGAACGGCGTCTTCCACGCTCTCGTGCTCGCCGGGCAGAAGCAGGGCGACGCCAAGAAGGCCGAGAACGGGCAGGCGATCATGACCGTGCTGCTGCTCGTGATGCTCTACCTCATGATCTGGAAGCCGGGCCTGTAGCGAGTGGCCATCCCGATCTGGCGTCCGTCAGCGCCGATGCGACGGCTGAGGGACGCCAGAACGGTGGGGCGCACGCGGCTGGCGGCCCTCCGGCCCGGTAGCGTCGGTCGGGTGCACCCGATCGAGCGGCTGCGCGCCGTCGCCCGGGCCCGCGAGGTCGACCAGTCGCTGCTCGCCAGCGAGGCCGCCGCTGTGCTCGGCTCGTTCGGCGGCGACCTGCCGGGCCTGCTGACGTCCTGTCGCCGGCTGCTCGACCGGCACCCGGCGGCCGGTGCGCTGTGGTGGGCGTCGGCCCGGCTGCTGGCGGCGGGTGACGTGCGGGCCGAGGCGCGGGCGGTCGCGGCCGACCTCGGCGGCGAGCCGGCCGCGACCACGCTGAGCCTCGACCTGCCCGACGGGGTGGTGGTGGCGGTGGTGCCCGACGTCGCCGGCGGCTCCGAGCTGGCCTACGAGCTCAACAGCTGGCGCGACGATCTGGTGCGTGGCCCACGACCCGGGCGCGCTCCACGCCGACCGGGACGAGCCCCGCGTGCTGCTGGTCGAGGCGGGCGCCGCCGGTCCCGACCGGTTCCTGGCGCCGGAGGGCACGGCGACGAGATCGCTGCGGCCCGCGACGCGCGGCGTGCCGGTGTGGCTGGTGGTCGACGTGGGCCGGCGCCTGCCCAGCCACCTGTTCGACGTCGTGGTTGGCCCGCTCCGCCCCGCCCGGGGGGTCGACCCGGTCGAGGTGGTCCCGATCGCCGAGGCCGAACGGGTGGTCGAGCCCCGCCGCATCGACTGCCCGGTCCCACCCGAGCTGCTGCGCGCCCCCTCGGGCTGGTAGCCGGGGGACCGGGCGCCGGTCGAGCGCGGACCTGGTCGGCAGCCGCATCCGGTGCTCGTGGTCGACCCCGGCGAGCTGGCGAGCAGCACGGGACGACCCTCGCACGGCCCCCACGAATGTCCGAGCTTCCGCCGCGGGCGTTGCGGCAGGCTGTGCCCGATGTCCACGAACCGCACCATCACCGTCTACGGCGCCTCGGGCCACACGGGTCGCTTCGTCGTGGCCGAGCTGCTCGCCCGCGGGCTGGACCCCCGTCCTCGCCGGCGCGATCCGCCGACCGTCTGCAGGCCGTGGCAGCCGAGCATCCCGGCCTCGAGGTCCGGCCCGCGACGTCGGGTCGCCGGCCGAGCTCGACGCCGCCGTCGCCGGCGCCGCCGCCGTCGTGAACTGCGCCGGGCCGTTCGCCGCCACGGCGGCCCCCGTGATCGAGGCGGCGCTGCGAGCCCGCATCCCCTACCTCGACGTGGCGGCCGAGATCGAGGCGAACGTCGACACGTTCGCCGACTTCGACGATCGGGCGGTCGCAGCGGGCGTCGTCGTCGTGCCGGCGATGGCCTTCTTCGGCGGCCTGGGCGACCTGGTGGCGACGGCGGCCATGGGCGACTGGCCGTCGGCCGACGAGATCCGCATCGCCTACGGGCTGACCAACTGGGCGCCGACGGAGGGGACGCTGGCCACCGGCCGGGTGTCGCGGAGCGGCGCGGCGGGCAGCGGGTCGTCTACACGAACGGCCGGTTGCAGTACCGCGCCGACGGCACCCCGACCGGCGAGTGGGACTTCCGCCGCCGCTCGGGCGCCGGCCGGTCGTCGGCGAGTTCACGATGGCCGACAGCGTCACGATCCCTCGGCACCTGGTGACGCCCGAGATCCGCAGCTTCATGACGCTGGCGGCGGTGCAGGATCTGTCCGGTGCCGACCGGCGGCCGCCCGGCCGCGACGCCGTCGCAAACGTTCGTGGTCGACGTCATCGTGCGTCGCGGCGACACCGAGCGCCGGGCGGCCGTCGAGGGCCGGGACATCTACGCGGTCAGCGCCCCGCTCGTGGTCGAGGCGACCGAGCGGGTGCTCGGCGGGATGGTCGACCGGACGGGCGTCCTCGCCGCCGGGGAGGCGTTCGACCCCGAGAGCTTCCTCGCCGCCCTCCCGCTCACCCGGGTCCAGGTGAGGGCGGCGCCGCGACCGGCGCCTCACGCGCGACCCCGGCCCGAACCGGGACGAGCGCCGGTGGGGACGCCGGTAGCGTCCCCGCCATGCCCGCCGACACGACCCGCGTGGGCGACGTCGTCGACCGCTACCTGGAGCTCGGGCTGCGGCTCGGCCGCCACGTCGACGGGTTCGTCGACGCCTACTACGGGCCGCCCGACGCTGGCGGACCGGGTCGAGGCCGAGCCGCTCCGCCCGCCGGCCGAGCTGGCCGCCGATGCCGGCCGGCTCGTCGCCGACCTCGACGCCGGCGACGGGGCGGACCGGCGGCGACGGCTCGACGCCGGCCGGCGGCGCTGGATCCGGGCCCAGGTCGCTCGGCCTGCACACCAGCGCCCGCAAGCTGGCCGGCGAGCCGATCGGCTACCTCGACGAGGTCGAGGCGTGCTACGGCGCCCGGCCCGCCCTCGTCGCCCGAGGACGACGTTCGCCGCCGCCCACGCGCCGCCTCGACGCGGTGCTGCCCGGGCGACGGGCCGCTGCGCGAGCGGTACATCGCCTGGCGGGAGGCGCCACGCCGTGCCCGCCGGACGCTGCTCGAGCCGGCCATCCGCTCGCTGGCCGACGACCTCCGCGAGCGCACCCAGCGCCAGTTCGGGCTGCCCGAGGGCGAGCACGTCGACTGGGTGTTCGAGACGGACAAGCCGTGGTCGGGCTTCAACTACTACGAGGGCGGGCTGCGCAGCCGGGTGGCCATCAACGTCGACCTGCCGGTGCTGTCGCTCTCGCTCGGCCACCTCGTGGCGCACGAGGCCTACCCCGGCCACCACACCGAGCACACCCGCAAGGAGGTCGGGCTCGTCCGTCAGCCGACGCTGGCACGAGGAGACGATCTTCCTCGTCGGCACGCCCGCAGTGCACGCTGGCCGAGGGGCTGGCCGACCTGGGCGCCGAGGTCACGTTCGGCCGGCGGCCCGAGCCGGTGGTGGCCGAGCACCTGGCGCCGCTCGGGCGTCCGCTACGACGCCGAGGTGGCGGCCGCCGTCGCCGAGGCGGGCGAGGCGCTGTCGTGGGTGCGGTCGAACGCCGCCATCCGGCTGCACGACGAGGGTGCGCCCGTCGACGACGTCGTCGTCGTACCTCGAGCGGTGGGCGCTGCTGCCCCGTGCCCGGGCGGAGAAGGCCGTGTCGTTCCTGACCGACCCGACCTGGCGGGCCTACAGCCACTGCTACACCGAGGGCCTGCGCCTGTGCCGGGGCTACGTCGACGGCGACCCGACCCGGTTCGAGCGCCTGATCACCGAGCAGGTCCTGCCCGCCGACCTGGCCGCCTGAGCGGTCGCGGGGCGCCGGCATCATCGCGGCGAGCCCCCACCGCCGGCGGCATCTGACACACCGTCGGGCGTTGGGCCGGGCCCGGCGCCGCTTCGTAGGGTGTGCGCATGCGTTCACCGAAGGACTTCTTCCGGCCACTGGCCGTCGGGGCCCCCGAGCCGGTGCGGGAGATCCCGTTCCCACCGTCGCGGATGATCCACTTCTTCCCGGCGTCGAACCCGAAGATGGTCGCCAAGGTGCCGGACATGGCGACCAAGGTCGACGTCCTGCTCGCCAACCTCGAGGACGGCGTGCCCGCCACCGACAAGGAGGCCGCCCGGGCGGGGCTGGTCGAGGTGGGCAAGGCGTGGGACCCGTCGGTGGGCACCCAGCTGTGGACCCGGGTGAACAGCCTCGACTCGCCCTGGGCCCTCGACGACCTCACCGCGGCGGTCACCGAGATCGGCGACCGCCTCGACGTCATCATGATCCCGAAGGTCGAGGGGCCCGAGGACATCCACTACGTCGACCGCCTCGTCGCCCAGCTCGAGGCCAAGCGCCGGCCTCGACCCGGCCGCTGCTGCTGCACGCCATCCTCGAGACCGCCCGGGGCGTCGCCAACGTCGAGGAGATCTGCGCGGCCAGCCCCCGCATGCAGGGCCTGTCGCTCGGCCCGGCCGACCTGGCCGCCAACCGCCGGATGAAGACCACCCGGGTCGGCGGCGGCCACCCCGGCTACCTCGTGCGCCAGGACCCGCCCGCCGGCGACATCGAGGCCGACCGCCCGATCTACCAGCAGGACCTGTGGCACTACACCATCGCCCGCATGGTCGACGCCTGCGCCGCCAACGGCATCCTGCCGTTCTACGGGCCGTTCGGCGACATCAAGGACACGGTCGCCTGCGAGGACCAGTTCCGCAACGCCTTCCTGCTCGGCTGCGTCGGGGCGTGGAGCCTGCACCCGGTCCAGATCGACATCGCCCGCAAGGTCTTCTCGCCGGCGCCCGAGGACGTGGCCCACGCCCGCCGGGTCATCGAGGCGATGGGCGACGGCACCGGCGCCGTCATGCTCGACGGCAAGATGGAGGACGACGCCTCGGTCAAGCAGTGCCGGGTGATGGTCGAGCTGGCCGAGGCGCTCGCCGCCAAGGACCCCGAGCTGGCCAAGGCGTACGCCGCGGACGGGGGAGTGACCGTGGCCGGCACGACCCCCGATCCGTCCCTGCGGCCCCGCCGCTCGGTGCTCTACATGCCGGGCGCCAACGAGCGGGCGCTGGAGAAGGCGGCCGGCCTGCCGGCCGACGCCCTGATCCTCGACCTCGAGGACGCGGTCGCCCCCGACGCCAAGGTCGAGGCCCGCGACCGGGTGTGCGAGGCCGCCACGTCCGGCCGCTACGGCAACCGCGAGGTCGCCATCCGGGTCAACAGCGCTCGGCACCGCCTGGCACGACGACGACCTGCGCGGCCGTCGCCGCTGCCGGTCCGGCCGCGGTCGTCGTCCCCAAGGTCGACTCGGCCGCCGCCGTGCACGCCGTCGAGAAGGCGCTGGAGGCGGGCGGCGCCCCCGACGGCACCGCCATCTGGGGCATGCTCGAGACCCCGGTCGCGCTGCTGCACGCCGAGGAGATCTGCCGCGGCGTCCGAGCGGCTGACCGTGCTCGTCATGGGCACCAACGACCTGGCCAAGGAGCTGCGCGCCGAGCACGTCCCCGGCCGTCAGCCGCTGCTCACCGGCCTGGGCCTGGCGCTGCTCGCCGCCCGGGCCACGGGCAAGGTGCATCCTCGACGGCGTCTACAACGACATCCGCAACGCCGAGGGGTTCGAGGCCGAGTGCCTGCAGGGCCGGCAGCTGGGCTTCGACGGCAAGACGCTGATCCACCCCAGCCAGCTCGAGCCGTGCAACCGCGTCTTCGCCCCGGATCCCGACGAGGTCGGCGCGCGCCGGAAGGATCATCGCGGCGTTCGAGGAGGCCGAGGCCGAGGGCCGGGGCGTCGTGACCGTCGACGGCCGCATGATCGAGAACCTGCACGTCGACCAGGCCCGGCGCACGCTGGCGCTGGCGGCCGCCATCGAGTCGCTGGGAACCTGAGACGGCCGCCATCGGCGACGGCCCCCCGGTGTCCGGCGGCGCCACCGGGGCAGGTAACGTGCCGCCGGTGGCGACCGAGGTCGAAGCGCGCGACGACGTGCGCTCTGGTCCGGCCCCCGGCGAGTCGGGGCCCGACGATCCGGCGCGGCCGCGCTGGCCCGTGTGGGCGGCGCCGCTCCTGCTCTACGGGGGTGTGCTCGCCGTCCTGCTCGTCGTGAACTGGCAGATCCAGACCCGCTACGCCGAGCCCGCGACCGTGATGCAGCTCCCCTTCGCCGGGTCGTGGTTCTGGGACGGGTGGCTGCACTACGACGGCGCCTGGTACCCGACATCGCCAAGCAGCGGCTACTGGTACATCCCCGGCCAGCAGTCGAGCGTCGCCTTCTTCCCGGTGTACCCGCTGACGATGCGGGGCGTCGGCGGGGTCATCGACAACATCCAGCATGGCCGGCATCCTCGTCACGATCGCCTGCGGTGCCGGCGCGCTGGTCGCCTTCCACCGCTGGTGCCGCGACCGGCTCACCCCACAGGCCGGCCGCCACCGCCATGCGTGCCTCGCCGCTGTACCCCTACGCCTACTACCTCTACGGCGCCGTCTACGGCGACGCGCTGTTCGTGCTCTGCGCCCTGCTGGCGTTCCTGGCGTTCGAGCGGGACCACATGGTCCTGGCGGGCTGGCGGGTGCCGCTGGCCACCGGCACCCGGCTCGTGGGCTGGCCGTGGTGGTCGGGCCTGGTCGTCGGGGTGCTCGAGCGCCGCGAGGTCGTGAGCTGGGGCGAGGGTCGGCGCCCGCAGGTTCCGCTGGCGGCGCCTGCGCCGGGGCGACGCCGGCGTGCTGCTGTCGGTCGGCGGGCCTGGTCGGGTACATGGTCGCCTACCTCTGGCGCCGGTTCGGCGACCCGCTGCTGTTCTCGAGTCGTGCAGGAGACGCTGGGGACAGGAATCGGGCTGGCGCACGTGGTTGAAGCAGGACTTCTTCACCACGCTCGTCCGCGACCCGCAGAGTTCTACGCTAGGGCCTGGTGATCCAGGCGACGCTGTCGGGCTGCGGTCGCTGCTCACGATCCCCACCGTCGTGCGGCGCTTCGGGTGGCGCTACGGCGCCTACCTGGTGACGCTGCGTGTGGTCCCGGCGTCGGCAGCCAGGACTTCCAGGGCCTGGGGCGCTACCTTCTCGGGGCGTTCCCGGCGTTCGCGGTCGCCGGGTCGTTGCTGGCCGACCGGCCGGCCGTGCGCCGCATCGGTCCTCCCCGCGTCGGCCGCGGTGCTCGTCGTGTTCACGGGCATGTTCGCCAACGGCCGCTACCTCTCCTGAGCGTCTCGATGGACCCCTGACCAGCCAGCACGACCGGCTCGTTCGTGTTCCCGATGTGGAACGAGGAGGCGATGATCCGGCGCACCGTCGCCGCCGCCCGCGACGCCGGGCGAACGGCTGGTCGACACGGGCCAGGTCGGCGCGTTCGAGGTCGTCCTGGTCGACGACGCGTCCACCGACGCCACGGGCAAGATCGCCGACGAGCTGGCCAAGGACGATCCTCGCCTCGAGGTCGTCCACCACCAGGTGAACCGCAAGCTCGGCGGCGCCATCCGGTCGGGGTTCGCCGCGTCCACCGGCGACGTCGTGCTCTACACCGACGCCGACCTGCCCGTCGACCTGATCGAGGCCGACAAGGCGCTCCGGTTGCTGCGCCTCTACGACGCCGACATCGTGTCCGCCTACCGCTTCGACCGCACCGCCGAGGGCGTGCAGCGCGCCGTGTACTCCTTCGTCTACAACCACCTGGTGCGCTGGGCGCTCGGGGTGCGGGTCCGCGACGTCAACTTCGCCTTCAAGCTGATCCGCCGGCGGGTGCTCGACAACGTCGACCTGCGTCAGCGAGGGCAGCTTCATCGACGCCGAGCTGCTGGCCAAGGCCAACCGGCGGGGGTTCCGGCTGGTGCAGTTCGGTGTGCGACTACATCGCCCGTACCCGGGGGATGTCGACGCTGTCGTCGCCGACCGTGATCGTCACGATGCTGCGGGAGCTGCGTGCGCTGCGAGCCGACATCCGGCGGCTGCCGCGGCTCACCGGCGCCCCGCTCGCGGACGCCGACACGTGACGGCGGCCGGTCGGGCCGCCACGACGCGGCTGCTCATCGTCAACGCCGACGACTACGGGCTGACCCCCGGGGTGTCGCGGGCGATCCTGCGGGCCCACGCCGAGGGCATCGTCACCAGCACGTCGGCCCTGGCGCTGGCCCCCGGGTTCGAGCCGTCCGCGGCCTGCGCTGCGCGACACGCCGGGCATCGGTGTCGGCGCCCACCTGGCCGCCGTGGGCGAGGACCCGCCGCTGCTCAGCGCCCGCGAGGTCCCGACGCTGGTGGACAAGGCGGGGCCGGCTGCCGTCGTCGTGGCGGGTGTTCCTGCCCCGCATGGCGGCGGGCCGCATCGACCCCGACGACCTGCGTCGCGAGTTCACGGCCCAGGTCGAGTGCATCCGCGCCGCGGGCCTCGCCCTCGGCACACGTCGACACCCACCAGCACCTGCACCTGTGGCCGTCGGTGGGGGAGGTGGTGCTGGACGTCGCCGCGGCCGCCGACATCACGGCGATGCGCATCATCCGCTCGGCCGAGCCGGGGCCCCGTCGGCGTGACCGTGCGGCGCCTCGGCCGGCGGCTCGAACGCCAGGCCCGGGCGCGGGGCGTCCGCTTCCCCGCCACCGCGACCGGGCTCGACGAGGCCGGCACGCTCGACCGGCCCCGCCTCGACCGGCGCGATCGACCGTCTGGCGTCCGACACCGGGGCCCAGCGCCGAGCTGGCCACCCACCCCGGCGAGGCCGACGACCCCGACCTCGACCGCTACCGTGGGGCTACGTGTGGGACCGCGAGCTGGCGGCCCTCGTCGACCCCGCCGTGCGCCGGCCGGGTCGAGGGCGCCGGGTTCCGGCTCGGCACCTACGCCGACCTCGAGGCCGTCGGCGTGAGCGCGGCGATCGGCGCACGCGACCCCGCGGCCGGTGCCGAGCGCCGGGTGCGCGACGCCTACGCACGCTCGGCCGCGGCGACCGGTTCCACGTGGCGGTCCGCTGGCGCTCGTGCCCGTTCCCCGCGGTCGAGGCGCGCGTGCCCCGCCGGGCCGGGTCGCTCGACGTCGGCTGCGGCCACGGCGCTGTTCGCCCTGTACCTGGCGGCGACCGCGCCGGGTCGGTCGGTGACCGGGGTCGACGTCGACGCGGCCAAGCTGGCCTCGGCTCGCCGGCGGCGTCGCACGCGGGCCTTCCGGTGACGTTCGTCCACGCGCCCGACGGCGCCCTGCCCGCCGGCCCGTGGGACGCGATCACCGTGGTGGACGTGCTCTACCTGCTGGGTCGCGATGCCGCGCTGGCCCTCGTCGCCGAGGCCGCGGCGGCAGGTCGCCCCCGGCGGCACGCTGGCGATCAAGGAGATCGACGTGCGGCCCCGCTGGAAGTACGAGCTGGCCAGGGCGCAGGAGATCGTGTCCACCGCGGGTCACCCGCATCACCGAGGGCGACGGCGTCGCGTTCGTGCCGCCCGCGGACCTCGAGGCCGCCATGACCGAGGCCGGGCTGCGCGTCGAGCGGGTGCGCCTCGACCGGCGCTCGCTGCACCCGCACCTGCTGCTCGTCGGCCACCGGGAGGCCACCGATGGCTGACCCGACCACCGCCCGCCACACCGACTCGGACGAGGGGCCGACGCTCGACGACGAGTACTTCGACGTCATGGCCACGCAGGCGCAGGTCCACTGGTGGTACCGGGCGCGGCGGGCGCTCGTGACCCAGCTGCTGGCGGGGCGCGTCGCGCGCGGTGCCCTGGCGATCGACGTCGGGTGCGGCACCGGCGACAACCTCGGGGCACTGGAGGACCTCACCGGTCGGACGGTCATCGGCGTCGAGCTGTCGCCCTATGCGATCCGGCACTCACCGCGCAGCGCGCAGGGCGACGTGCGCGTCGGCGTCGTCGCGTGCCGAGCACCTGCCGTTCCCGACCGCCTCCGCCGACCTGATCACGAGCATGGACGTCATCGAGCACCTCGACGACGACGCCGCCCTGGCCGAGTACCACCGCGTCGTGCGGCCGGGCGGGTTGGTGCTGCTGACGGTGCCCGCCTACCCCTGGCTGTGGAGCCACCACGACGACTGGGCCGCCCACCTGCGCCGGTACACGAGGCCGACGTTGCTCGACGCGGTCACCCGGGCGGGGCTCCGGCCGGTGCGGACGACCTACTTCAACTCGTTCCTCGTGCCGCCGGCCGCGGTCATGCGACGGACACCCGTCCGCCGGCTGATCACCGTCGAGCAGGACGAGGTCGGGGCGGCGAGCCCGCTGGTCGACCGCGTGATGACCGCGCTCGCCGTCCGGCGAGCGCCGGTGGGCCGCCCGCGGGCGGGGCGTGCCGTTCGGCCTGTCGATCGTCACGCTGGCCGAGCGGCCCTGACCACGCCGGCCGCGTCACGTTGGTGCGCTCGCCCGGCGCCGGCGTCTGGCTGACGCCGGAACGAGCCCCCGGTCGGCGCCTCGTCGGTCAGCCGGCCGAGACGTTCCAGAGGGTGGGCTGGCCGTCGGCGGCGATGGCCTCCCAGCGACGGTGCGCCGTGGCGACCGTCGTGTCGTGGGTGATGATCCAGAACCGGCGGCTCCGGATGCCGTCGACCACGGTCGCCGCCACGTCGGCCGGGTCGAGCCCGCCGTCGACGAGGCCCTGGACCACGCTGCGCATCCCGTCGGCGGCCGCTTCCGGGTCGCCGTCGTCGCCGGCCGCCGATGCATCGGGTGCCGGCGCACCGGGCATCGGGGGCATCACGCCGACGTCGGTCGGGCGGTTGCGCTCGGAGTCTGCGATGTTCGTGCGCACCCACTCGGGGCACAGCACCGAGACGCCGACGCCGGCGGCCCCCACGATCTGGAGATCGAAGTGCAGCGCCTCGGAGAGCGCCACGACGCCGTGCTTCGTGGCGTAGTACGGCGCCATGACCGGCCCGGTGAGGATCCCGGCCGCGGACGCCGTGTTCACGACGTGCCCCTCACCCTGCTCGATCATGCGGGGTACGAAGGCCCGGACGCCGTGGGCGACGCTGAGCAGGTTGACCTCGACGATCCAGCGCCACCGGTCGGCCGGGATCGTCCACGAGAGCCCGCCGACGCCGACCCCGGCGTTGTTGCACACCACGTGGGCGGTCCCGAACCGCTCGAACGTGGCCGCCGCCAGGGCGTCGACCGCGTCGGGGTCGCGCACGTCGGTGGGCACGGCGAGCACGTCGTCGGCGCCGGCCACCGCGGCGACCTCTGCCGCCGCGGCGTCGAGCGCGTCCTCCTCCACGTCGGCCAGGACGACCTGCATGCCCTCGGCGGCGAAGCGGTCGACCAGCGCCCGCCCGATGCCGGAGGCCGCCCCGGTCACCACGGCCACCTTGCCCTCGAACCCGTCCATCGACGGAACGCTAGGCGGGACGTGTGGCGTCGGGCACATCGTCCGAGAACGCGTTCTAGTCTTCGGGCATGGGACGGTTCACCAAGGACGAGCTCGAGGCGGCGTTCGCCGCCTACCAACAGGCGTCGGCGACGGCCGGGGCGACCGGCGACTGGAGCGCGTGGGCCGACCAGTTCACCGAGGACGCCGTGTACGTCGAGCATCACTACGGGCGGTTCGAGGGGCGTGAGGCGATCCGGGCCTGGATCACCGAGACCATGGGGACCTTTCCGGGCAACCTGATGCCCGACTTCCCGATCGACTGGTACGTGGTCGACGAGGAGCGGGGGTGGATCGTGTGCCAGGTCGAGAACCGGATGCAGGACCCCGGCGACGGCAGCGTCCACGAGGCGGCGAACATCACGATCCTCCACTACGCCGGCGACGGGCGGTGGAGCTACGAGGAGGACGTGTACAACCCGCTCCACTTCGGTCGGATGCTGAAGGGGTGGCAGGCGGCCGTGACCGCGGTGACCGCCTCGGGCTGACCGGTCCCGGCGGCGGTCGGAGGCCGATCGCGATTCCCGGTCCGCCCTATTGACCCCACCGTCGATAGCTGGCAGTGTCGGCGCAGGGCGGGTCACCACGGAGGGGAAGCGACAATGACGACCATCGGCACCCACCGCCCGCGCACCGGCCGCCATCGACGGCTCGTGGGCGCGGCGACCGCCGTCGCCCTCGCCGGCTCGCTGTCGGCCGGGGTCTCTCCGGCTGGCGCGGGGCCCGCCGTGCCCGACCAGGCGCCCCGGCCCTCGAGGTCGACGTCGTCGACATCGTCGGACCCGACGGGCAAGGGTTCGTACCGGTCGAGATCAACGTCCGCGGTCTGGTCAGCGGGTTCGTGCCCGGCTCGGGGTTCACCACGGGCCCCGCACTGCTGTGGGACGACGGCGAGGCCGTCGAGGTGGCCCCCGGCACGAACGGCATTCCCCAGGCCCTCAACGCCTGGGGCGAGGTCGTCGGCAGCCTCGTCGATCCATCCGGCTCGACGGCGGCGTTCCGCTGGCGGGCCGGTCAGCTCGAGACGGTCCCCGACAGCGTGGCGGCGGACGTGAACGAGCTCGCGCAGGCGCTGCGCGTGCAGCGTGGCACCGGTCCGATCGATGTCGACCTGGTGGTCGACGGCCCGTTCGGCGAGACGCTCGTGCCGCTGCCCGAGGGACCGGACTCGGCCAACCCGGTGGCGATCACCAACGACGGCCGGGTCACCGGCAACCTCGTCGACACCGACGTGTACCGCACCACCGCCTTCACCTGGGATCGACGGCACGGCACGACGCTGATCGAGGCGCCGGGCCTCGAGCGCGACCACGGCGACCGCATCCAGCGACGCGGGTCACGTCATCGGACGGGCCACCACCGTCGAGGGTGACGAGCACGCCTTCATCTGGAAGGACGGCGAGCTCACCGACCTGGGCAGCCTCTACGGCGGGTACACGACGGTGGTGAGGGGGCTGACGACACCGGCAGACTTCGCGATCAACGCCTCGAACCGCAAGGTGCTGAACGTCCGGGGACAGGTGGTCGGCACGTCGTCCCGTGTGCAGGACGGCGCACAGCGCGGCTTCGTCTGGGACGACGGGGTGATGACCGACCTCGGCGACCTCCGGGACGGGTGCGCTCGCGTGACTCCGACGGCGATCAACAACTGGGGTCAGGTCGTGGGCACCTGCGATCGAGGCTCGGGGCCGCTCGCCTTCCTCTGGCAGGACGGCGAGATGCGCGAGCTCGGTTCCGTCGTCGATGTCGGCTTCCCCGTCGGCATCAACGACCGGGGCCAGATCATCACGTTGGGCCTCACCGGCGGCGAGGCGCCCGTGCTCACGGGTCACGTCGTCACGGTGCGCCGCTGAGGTCGGGCGGGGGAGGGCCGGCGGCGCACGTCCACGCCGGCCCCTCACCGCCGTTCAGATCCCCAGCAGCTCGAAGCTCACGCCCAGCCGGCCGCCGAACCGCTCGGCCACCGCCTCGGCCCCGCCCCGCAGGAACGCCTCGGGGTCGGGGTCGCCGAGGCCGCGCAGGTAGGCGGCGTGGGCGCGCAGCGACTCGACGCCGACGTCGAACGTATCGGTGACGTCGACCGCGTGGGTGGCGTCGGCGAGGCGACGACGGCCAGGTGCGGCACGCCGGACCACGGCTCGAGCGGCCGGCCGTCCGCGTCCGCGAGGTCGGTGAACACCCAGCGGTTGGCGGCGTCGCGCACGGCGTCGATGGTGGCCTGGCCGGCGACGCGGTGGTCGGCCATGTTGAGGTACCGGCCGCCGTAGGTCTCGCGGTGGTTGGTGGCGAGCACGACCTCGGGCCGGTGGCGGCGGATGGCGGCGGCGATGTCGCGCCGCAGCGCCGAGGCCGTAGGTGAGCATGCCGTCGGGGTGGTCGAGGAACTCGACCTCGTCGACGCCGACCACCGCCGCGCTGGCCCGCTGCTCGTCGACCCGCACGCGGGCGCACTCGTCGGGCGGCATCGAGTCGATGCCGGCCTCGCCCTTGGTGAGCAGCAGGTACGCCACCTGCTTGCCGGCCCGGGTCCAGGCCGGCGACGGCCGCCGCGCCGCCGTACTCCATGTCGTCGGGGTGGGCCATGACGGCCAGGGCCCGCTGCCAGTCGTCGGGGAACGCTCCGAGCAGCGGCGCAGTCATCCGCGGGAGGCTACGCCGCGGCCGCCTTCGACCAGGCGGCGGGCGATCACCTTGAGGCACAGCGTCTCGTCGGCGCCCTCGAAGATCGACAGCACCCGGGCGTCGACGAAGTAGCGGCTGACCGCGTACTCCTCGGCGTAGCCGTAGCCGCCGTGGATCTGCATGGCCTCGCGGGTGACCCACTCGGCGGCCTTGCACACGTACGCCTTGACCATCGCCGCCTCCATCGTGCCCTCGCCCTTGGCCATCAGCCGGGCCACGGCGTAGCTGAACTGGCGGGCGCCCTGGATGGTGACCGCCATGCGGGCGAGCTTCGCCTTGGTGAGCTGGTACTCGGCGATGGGCTGGCCGAACACCGAGCGGTCGAGGGCGTACTGGCGGGCGTCCTCGTAGGCGGCCTGCATGACGCCGATGGCCCGGGCCGCGGTCTGCAGCCGGCCGTTCTCGAACCCGGCCATCTGCAGGTAGAAGCCCTTGCCGAGGCCCGTCCTCGAGCCGACGAGGTTGGCGTCGGGGACGAACCAGTCGTCGAACGCGATCTCGTAGGAGTGCATGCCGCGGTAGCCGATCGTGTCGATCGGGCGGCCCTCCATCTTCCCGCCGCCGGGGGCGCCGCCGTCGGCGCCCGCCTCCTGGGCGAGCTCGAAGCCGTGGCCCGTCGGCCACCGGCTTGGGCACGACGAACATCGACAGGCCGCGGTGGATCTTCGAGCGGTCGGGGTCGGTGCGGGCGAGCAGCATGAGCACGGTGGCCCGGGCGCCGAACGTGCACCACGTCTTCACGCCGTTGATCAGCCAGCCGCCGTCGGTCTTCGTCGCCGTGACCTTGATGCCGGCGACGTCGGAGCCGAAGTCGGGCTCGGTGACGGCGACCGCGGCCATCACCTCGGCGGTGGCGAGCCTGGGCAGCCAGTGCTGCTTCTGCTCCTCGGTGCCGCCCTTGACCAGCGCCCGGGTGAGGATCTCGGGCCGGGTGATGAGCGAGCCGCCGACGCCCAGCGAGCCGCGCGACAGCTCCTCGGTGGCGACGACCATGCCCATGTAGTCGCTCTCGCCGCCGGCGGCGAAGCCGCCGTACTCCTCGGGCACCGACAGGCCGAAGGCGCCGATCTCGGCGAGGCCGGCGATGATCTCCTCGGGGATGTCGTCGTTGTGGCGGTGGATGTGCTCGGCGACCGGGCGGATCTTGTCCTCGGCGAAGCGGCGGAACGTGTCCTGCACCATCTCGAAGTCGTCGTCGAGGTGGCGCGGGCCCGGCCCGTCGATCGAGGCGAGGAACGCGGGGTCGCGGTAGGTGGCGACGAACTCGCGGGCGCCGTCGAGCGCGCCGGGCTCGACGCCCCACGCCGCCTCGCGCCCGAACAGCTTGGCGGCCACGTCGGCGACGGCGTCGGCGGCGAACGCGAACGTGATCCTCGCCTCCTCGTCGCCCTTGGCGCCGTAGTCGAGCAGCGTCCGGGCCGTCTCGACCGCGGCGGCGGCGTGGGCGAGGTCGTAGGCGACACGACCTGGTCGGCCTCGACCGACCCGGTGGCGGCCAGGTGGGCCAGCCCCTGCTGGACGACGTCGCGGGCGAGGTCGACGGCGGACGCGGCGGCGTTGAGGTCGGGCGCGCTCATGGCGCCGAAAGTAGACGGGCGTCAGCGGGCTGCCCATTTCCCTGACGTGGCGTCAGGTCCCGTCGGTCACGACGGCTCACGTCGGGTCACGACGGCATGGGCCCGCAGCCGGCCCGCCCACCCCGCCACCCTCCGTCAGCTCGAGGAACTCGTCGGTCACGTCGGTCGACGTCGGCCGGCATCTGCGATGTCGATCGACTCGTCGCCGTAGTCGAACAGGTCCATCGTCATGTCGAGCTGCATCTCGAGCTCGTCCGCCTCGGGATCGACGTCCTCGAGCTCGTCCATCACCGCGGCCATGTCGAGGCCGAACGTCACCCGCAGGACCTGCCCGCCGTCGTCGACCCACACCTCGAGCGGGACCTCGAGGCCGAGCATGCCTCGAGCAGCGGTCGACCTCCTCGTCCGAGGGCCGCCGCCCCGTTCTCGAGCCCGAGCTGCTCCCGGGTGTCGTCGGCGTCGATGCCGCTGCGCCTCGAGCATCTCGCTCGTACGTGACCACCGCCCCGAGGCCCGCGGGCCTGCACGCCGCGGATGTCCTCGGTGCCGAGGTCCTCGACGTCGCGTGCCGTCGGCGGCCATCTCGAGGAAGACCTCGGGGCCCGCAACCTGCGCCCCGGTGGCCTGCCCCACCTCGGCGAGCGACAGCTCGCCCAGGTCGACGCGGCCCCACTCGTCCTCGCCCAGGTCGGCGACCGAGCCCGGCGAGCGCCGGTCGTCGGTGGTGGCACCCTGGGCCGCGCCAGCTCGGCGAGCGCGCGGAAGAACGGGGCCTGCAGGTAGAGCGTCTCGCCGTCGGTCACCATCGTCATCGTGAGGTCGTCGGCGAGCAGGTCGCCGGGCGCCACGTCCTCCATCATCGACCGCAGGTCCAACACCATCGACGAGCGGTCGCCGTCGACCTCGCCGGTCATGATCCGGCCGCCGAGGATCGAAGCTGCCGCTCGCCGGGCGCCGCATCTGCATCGCCAGGTCGACCTCGATCCGGTAGGACTCGGCCGGCTCGCTCGGCGTCGGCGACGCCCGTGCAGGTACTCGGGTGTCGACCGCGAACTCGGCCTAGCTCCGCCACCCGTGGTGGCGGCGTCGGCGGCCGTCGAGCGCCGCCGTCGGCCTCGCTGGCGCAGGCGGTCGCCATCACCACGCCGGCCAGCGCCAGCGCGCATCGTCGGTCGAGCCATGCCCATCGCTTCCGCCGTCCGCGGTCGTCGCCGCGCGACCGGACAGGCGACTGTGGCCCCGTGTCGGGGCGCAGATGACGCGCGGCGCCTCGGTCTGGCTCCCGGCGCGTGGCGCTCCGTAGCGTGTCGGCCATGGCAACGATCGACCGCCCGTTCGGCCGGCACCTCGAGGACTTCGAGGTCGGCGACGTCTACCGGCACTGGCCGGGCAAGACCATCACCGAGTACGACGACCACCTGTTCTGCATGATCACGATGAACCACCACCCGCTCCACACCAACACGTGGTTCGCCGAGAACGAGACCGTGCAGAAGCAGAACGTGGTGGTGGGCAACCTCGTGTACTCGCTGGTGCTCGGCATGTCGGTGCCCGACGTCAGCGGGGCGGCGGTGGCCAACCTCGAGGTCGAGTCGCTCAAGCACGCCAAGCCCACCTTCCACGGCGACACCATCTACGCCGTCACCAAGGTGCTCGAGAAGAAGGAGACCTCCGACGGCAAGCGGGGCATCGTCACCGTCGAGACCAAGGGCATCAACCAGCGCGAGGAGGAGGTCTGCTACTTCACGCGCCGGCTGATGGTGTGGAAGCGCGAGTTCGCCCCCGACCCGCCGCTACCCCTACGGCGACGACGTCTTCGCCGACGAGTGACGCCGGGCGACGCGCACGCGCACTTGTCTGCAACTTGTATCATTCGGCCGACGAGGAGGTGCGGATGGCACAGCGGATCAGGGACGCGGCCCGGGTTCGACGCAACGCCGCCGCCTACGAGGGGGCGCGGCCGTCGTATCCGGCCGAGGCGGTCGCCCACATCGTCGGCCACGGCGGCATCGGGCCCGGCCGCCGGGTGCTCGACCTCGCCGCCGGCACCGGCAAGCTGACCCGCCTGCTGGTGCCCACGGGCGCCGAGGTCGTGGCCGTCGAGCCGGTGGCCGGCATGCGCGACCGGCTCGCGGCGCTGCTGCCCGGCGTCGAGGTGCACGACGGCACGGCCGAGGCCCTGCCGCTGGCCGACGCGCTCGGTCGACGCCGTGACCGTCGCCCAGGCGTTCCACTGGTTCGACCCGGCCGCGGCGCTGGCCGAGATGCGCGCGGGTGCTGCGCCCCGGCGGCCACCTGTTCCTGGTGTGGAACACCCGCGACCGCAGCCACGACTGGGTGCGCGCGTTCGGCGACCTGCTGGTCGACGGCCCCGACGCCGAGCGGCCCTACGACAGCTACTACGACGTCGACTACGCGGCCGTCGTGGCCGAGGCGGGCGGGTTCACGCCCGGTCGAGCTGTGGTCGCACGACTGGGAGCAGCCGTGCGACCCCGACCTGCTGGTGGCCCGGGCCGAGTCGGTCAGCGTCGTCGGCTCGCTGCCCCCGGCCGACAAGCAGCGGGTGCTCGACCGGGTCCGCAACCTGGCCGCCACCCACCCCGACCTGGCCGGGCGGCGACCGCTTCCCGTTCCCCTACACGACGCGGGTGTACCGCTGCCGGCGTGAGTGACAGCCTGCGGGGCATGTCCGACCGTGCGTCGCGCCGGCGGCCCCGGCCCCGCCCCGGCGACCGGGCGCTGCTGGCCTGGGGCGACGCCCACCTGCGGCCCCTGCCGTGGCGCGCGACCCGCGACCCGTGGGCCGTGCTGGTCTCCGAGGTGATGGCCCAGCAGACCCGGGTCGACCGGGTGGTACCGCTACTACCACGCCTTCCTCGACCGGTTCCCCGACCCGGCGGCCTGCGCGGCGGCGCCGGCCGGCGACGTGGTCGGTCGTGGGCGGGGCTCGGCTACAACCGCCGGGCGCGTGAACCTGCACCGCTGCGGCCGTGCGCCGTGGTCGACGGCACGGCGGCGCCTGCCCGCCGACCTGCCGCGCTGCTGGCGCTGCCCGGCATCGGGCCCTACACGGCCCGGGCGGTGCTGGCCTTCGCCTTCGAGCGGCCGGTGGGCGTGGTCGACACCAACGTCGGCCGGGTGCTGGCCCGGTGGGCAGGGGCGGTCGCTGCGCCCGGCCGAGGCCCAGGCGCGGGCCGACGCTGGCTGGTCGCCCGCCCGGCGGGGGCGGCCGGGCCTGGCCTGGAACCAGGCGCTCATGGAGCTGGGCGGCACCGTGTGCCGGCGCCGGCGCCCGCTGCTGCGCCGCCTGCCCGGTGCGTCGCGGCGTGCGGGTGGGCCGCGGCCGGCCTGGCGACCCGACCCGGCCGACGGCTCGGCCGGGGTGGGCACCGGCCAGCCCCGCTTCGAGGGCTCCGACCGCCAGGGCCGGGGCCGGCTGGTGGAGGCGCTGTGCGCCGGCCCGGTCGCGGTCGCCGCCGTCGCCGCCGTGATGGGCTGGCCCGACGACCCGGCCCGGGCCGACCGGGTGGCCGTGGGCATGCGTGGCCGACGGCCTGGCGGTGCGGGACGGCGAGGTCCTGCGGCTGCCGTGAGCGGCCGTGCACGGTCGTCCGAACGTGCGACGTCGGCGCGGCCCCGCCCGGACGAGTGGTCGCATGTTCGGTCGCGGAACGGGCCATCCGGGACGCCGGCCCGGCCCGGCTCGTAGCCTCCCCGGCGATGGGCCGCCTGCGCTCGTTCGTCTGCCCGCCTCCGAGGTCGGGCTCGGCGCCGCCGGGCGACGGCGCCGGCGACCGCGAGATCGTGTACGCCCCCGAGCGGGACGGCGACCCCGACCCGGGCGAGGTGGTCTGGGCCTGGGTGCCGTACGAGGACGATCCGGCCAGGGCAAGGACCGGCCGGTGCTCGTCATCGGCTACGACGGGGACGCTGAGCGGCTGGCGGTGCCGCTGTCGAGCAAGGACCCCGCGGCCAAGCGCGACGCGCACGAGTGGGTCGCGGTGGGCCCGGCGGCTGGGACGGCCAGGGCCGGGTCAGCTTCGCCAACGCCGACCGGGTGCTGCGCTACCGCCGGGCGAGGTCCGCCGCGAGGGGGCGGCGCTGCCCCGGGACCGCTTCGAGCGTGGTGGCCAAGGCCCGGGCGCTCGGCCGCATCCACTGACGCGTTGGTCGCCGCGACGGAGCGGCGCGTGCCGGCTCGGGCGCTACGCCGCCAGGAAGTGGAGGACGAGCCGCCGACCGCGTCGGGCCGCTCGACGTGGAGGAAGTGGCCGGCGTCGTCGACGATCTCGACCTCGAGCCCAGGTGGTTGAGCACGTCCACGACAGCGGCGCCAGGTCGGCGCCCATGCACCCGTCGGTGGCCCGTCAGGTAAAGAGCGGGCAGCGGCGGCGCACCGCCGGCCGCGGTTCTCCAGGCCACCGCCTCGGGTCCGTCGCTCGACCCGGCTCCAGCGCGGCCTCATCGCCCGTCGCGTGTACCCCACCGTGCCGCCGCGAGTGGAGTACTCCCTGACCGTCATGGGGCACACGCTCCTGCGGACCGTCTGCGACCTGGTGGAATGGGCAGACCGGTACGCCGTCGAGATCGATTCCGCGCGAGAGGCCTACGACGGCCGTCGACCGCAGAGCAGTGATCAGCAACCAGCTCCGGCGACCTTGACCGGCACGGCGCGAGGAACACGCTGACGCGACTCGAAACCGGCAACGATGCGGTCCGTCGCCGATTCCACCAGCCCGGCAACGTCGCCGGTTTCCGCCGTGTCGTCCGCGACTGCCGCTGCGGTTGTCGCTATCCCGGCTGCTGCGCGGATGGTGCTGGCGTCGCGGCGAGCTGACGGCAGTCGACGTGGGTGGGTTGGCCGTGGGCGATTTCCCGCTCCTTGCCCGTTGACCTGACCGACGGGGATCCGGAGATCGTCGCCCGCAGCGCGCGGCTGCGACCCGCCGCGGTCGTCGACGAACGGGTAGCGGCACGGTCGCGCTGCGGTGTGCAACCCGGCGCCCGGAAGCCGCTCGCCGGCCCGGGCGACGCGTTCTTTGGGCGGGTGGTGTGGACGGTCGCCCTAGTCGCGCTCACGTCTCCGTTCTCTCATGGGCGGGCGCTTGCCGACGACCGCGACCCGCCCCTTCTGATGTGGGCGCCATCCATGATGCGGCTCGCAGGCAAGCGCGGAGTGATCCTGCGGCGGGAGGTAGCGCCTTGAGCGACCCAAACCGACAGCCCAGCGAGCCACTCCTCCGGCTCGGCCGCCGGTTGTCGTCACTCGGGAACCAGAGTGCCGCCTACGAGCAACAGGACAAGCACGAAGAAGATGACCCCCAAGGCGCCGATCTTCCAGTCGCTGCCTCGTTTCATCTTTGAGGCCCTGACGAAAGGCAAGCGCGGAGGCGTCAGCCGTCGCGCGACCGTCGTCGACCCACCGGTCACGCGCCGACCCCGCGGAAGGCTTGGGTTCGACGACTTGTCGCAACACCCCTGTATTGAGATGGCGGTGTGGAGATGGGTCGACCGGGTCGCAAGCGCCGGCTGGCGCTGGAGGACGAGTACTGGAAGCTGATCGGCGCCGGGATAGGGACGCTGGAAGCCTGTCGCCGTCTGGAAATCGGTGCGGACGACTGGCTACTTCTGGCGGGCGCAGCGTGGCGGGCTGCCGCGCACGGTCCTGGCCGAGGATGGGGTGCCTATGGCCTTGAGAGGGAATCGCGGAACTGGCCGATGATCACGTCTCGGATGGTGGAAGCTGCTGCCGAGAGTTCTTGATGTCGGTTCACGAGCTTCAGCTCTGTGTCAACGCGCACATCGAACAGCTGTCTGTATGCCACACCATCAAGTGCGAGCGACCGGACCGATGCCGGGATCAGAGCCACCCCGAGCCCGGCCGCGACGAAAGCCACCAGGGTTGAGGTTTCCCGTACTTCGATCACCTCGTGCGGGGTGTACCCGGCCCGGCGGCAACCTTCCATGACGGCGTTGAACATGGCCGAGCGGTAGCCCGACGGATGGGTGACAAAAAACCTGGCCGGCCAGATCCTTGAGCCATCGGCGGCGTTGGCGGTCTGAGGTCGATCGAACCAGCAGTTCTCCTCACCGTCGACGAAACAATTGCATCACTGGGCGGGGCCAGACAGCCCGTGAATCATTTGTGATTCGCTCTGGACCGCAAACTGCTTATCCGAGCCTCGGCGCGGTGGTTTCCCCGCTGCCCTTGGGGAAAATGTACAACGCCCGTGGTTGACCTGCCTCGGTGGCTCGAAGGTTCAAAGTCCGTCACAAAGACGCAGGACTGAGATTGTTAAGACCTGCTCCCAGGGTTTACGTTCGAAGAGACGACCTGGCGCCGATCGGCCGCGGGGGAGGAGGGCGCGCACATGCCCGATGGCGCTGATGGTCGCGCCCTCCTCGAGCGCGCACGCGAGGCTGCTTCCCGTGGACACTCAAGACTGGCGTTTGACTTGTTCCTCGAGGCGGATGCGGAAGGTCCGCTGGGTCTGGCCGACCTCCGCATTCTTGGCGGCCTCGCCTATGCAGCCGGCGACCTCGATGTAACCGTCGAAACGTGGGAACGGCTGTACGCCGGGTTCCTGCACGTCGCCGAGCCCGCCGCAGCAGGGGAAGCGGCAGTCCGTGTCGCGATGCATTTGCTGTTCGACACCGCCCTGATGGCACCCGTGCGCGGCTGGTTGGCCCGAGCGGAAGAGCTTCTCCAGCATCAGGGTGAGACGTCGGCTCATGCCTGGTTCGCGGTCGTGCGCACCTTCGAGCGGATGCTCACCGGTGACCTGGAGGGCGCCAGGGAATGGGCGCGGGCCGCCATCGAGATCGGTTCCAGGTGTGACCCGGCCGCCTCTGCCGTCGGACGGGTGGCCCACGCGCGGCTCCTCATCATGGAGGGCGATGTCGGGCGCGGCCTGGCGCTGCTCGAAGAGGCAGGGGTGGCGGCGGTCTCCGGGGATCTCGATCCGCTCCCGACCGGGATCGTCTACTGCGAGCTCGTGTGCGCCCTGCAGGGCCTCGCGCAGTATGACCTGGCTGAGGAATGGACCGAGGCGATGGAGCGGTGGTCCCACAGCAACGCCATCGGGAGTCTCCGGGGGCGCTGTCGCGTCCACCGCGCCGAGATCCTCAGGCTGCGCGGCCGATGCGTCGAGGCCGAGAAGGAGGCGGTGCTGGCCTGCGACGAACTGCGCCCTTACCTCCGACGGGAACTGGGCTGGCCACTGAGCGAGCTCGGACGGATCCGACTCCGCCGAGGCGACCTCAGGGGCGCGGAGCAGGCCCTGTTGGCGGCTGATGGTGCCGGATGGGACCCCCAACCCACTCTCGCGCTGGTGCGTCTGGCGCACGGTGACGTGCGCACCGCGGCCGCGTCCATCCGGGACGCACTGGAGCGCCCCCTGCGGGTGCCTTCGAAGGAACTGCCTCCGAACACCTCGCTGCGGCGGGCGCCGCTGCTCGAGGCGCAGGTTGAGATCGAGATCGCCGCCGGGAACATCGATTCCGCCCGATCGGCGGCCGACGAGCTCACCGTGGTCGCCGCCCGCTTCCAGAGCAAAGCGCTGGCGGCCAGCGCCGCCCTCGCACACGGACGGGTGCACCTCGCCCAGGGCGACGTGGCCAACGCCGAACATTTCCTTGCCGAATCACTCCGGCTCTGGAATGAGGTCGGCGCCCCGTACGAGGCGGCGCTCGCTCGAACCTGCCTCGCGGCAGCGTTCCGCGCGAGCGGCGCCGAGCACCGGGCCGTCCTGGAACTCCGTGCCGCCCGCCTGATCATGGACCAGATTCAATCCGCCCCGGAGGCGAACCCAGCGCCCGCAGACGGGAACCACGACGGACCCGGAGAGCGCCCCACCGACGGTCCCAACGTGTTTCGACGGGAGGGTGACTACTGGACGGTGGTGTTCGAAAACCGCACCGTGCGGGTGCGCGATCTGCAAGGCATGAGGTACCTCTCGCGGCTCCTCACCGATCCCGGGAGGGAGTTTCATGTGCTGGACCTCGTCGGGACCGATGCCGGCACAAGCGTCATTGACGATGCCCGCGCAGCTGGCCTGCCACGCGCCCGCGGTGATTCAGGGGAGATGCTCGACTCAAAATCCAAGGAGGCGTACCGACGACGTCTCGCCGAGATCGACGACGACATCGAGCTGGCGCAGTCAACCGGTGACCGTGAAAGGTCAATGCAGGCCAACGCAGAACGCGACGTCCTCATTGCAGAACTGTCCCGCGCATTCGGTCTCGGTGGTCGAGGTCGACGAGCCGGATCCGTGTCCGAGCGTGCCCGAGCCGGGGTAACCCGGGCGCTCCGACACGCCATCGCCCGAATCCGTGGAGAACACCCTGAACTCGGCGAGCATCTCCACCGCGCCATCCGCACCGGCACCTACTGCTCCTACCTGCCCGACCCTCGCGCTCCGGCCCGATGGAACCGCTGAACGCACCGAGCCGCGGCCTCGGATGTTCACAGTCGTGGATCATGCCCGCTGACCTGCGACCGAGGACACCGCATCAGCGCAGCCCGAAGGTCTGGTGAACCAGAATGCCGACTCTCCGAGGGTGGTGGCTCCCCGGCCGAAGGCCGCTCGAAGTCATCAGTAAAGGAAATCTTGCACGAGCTTGTTGAAGTCGTTGGGACGCTCCAGGGCCACCAGGTGCGAGGCCCCAGCTCCCAAGATGACTTCGAACCGTGCGCCAGGGATCGCTTCGGCGACTTCACGCGCTACCCATGGTGGGGTCAGCAGGTCCTGCTCACCAACGACGACCAGGGTCGGGGCTGTGATAGCAGACAGCCGCGCGAGCGCATCAAAATGCAGGTAGGCGTCTGCCTGTCGCCCGTATGCCTCGACACTCATCGGGTGCGGATTGCTTGCCAATAGTTCCGCGGTGTCGCGCACAGTCTTGTGGTTCCGTAGAAACGTCGTGGAGAAAAGGGACACGAACTGTTGCGCACCGAAAACATCCCCGGTCGTGTCGTTCGCCTTGACCCAATTCCAGATTTGGATGGGGTCGACCGCACTTCGTGCCGGCGCGCCTCCGGTACCGGCGAGCACCAACCGATCGAGTCGGTCCGCATGGCGTAGAGCGAACTCCTGAGCGATCATGCCTCCCATGGACAGCCCAAGCACGTGACTCTGTGCAATTTCCAGCGCGTCGAGCAAACCAGCGAGGTCGTCCGCCATGTCTGCGATGCTGTACGGGCCGGTGGCTTTGGAGCTGCGACCGGCGTCGCGGTTATCGACCAAGATCACCTGGAACTCGGCAGAGAGGACCGGGACCTGCGCCAGCCTCCAGATCGAGGAATCATATCCGATCCCCATCACCAGAATTAGCGGTGGTCCGTCACCATGGATCTCGTAGTACAGCTCCTGCCCATTCGCTGCCAACGTGCCTGATTGCGGCAGCTTCGTCACGTCCGTCGTCATTGCATCTTCCTCACCAGGAACCCGTCTCTGCCCCGCAGGGCTTGGTCAACCTGTGGGCGTGACCAAGACTGTTACCCGGGTAGCCCGCGGTGTTACCGGCACGCGGACTCGCCGCTCGCCGGCTGACGAGTTCGGTGGCGACGTCGTCCGAGCCTTTCGGCGGGCCGCGCGACGCGTAGCCGGTGGCGATTGCCCAGCAGATCCGCGTGGTTTGGGTCACGGGCCACGGATCACGCCGGGCAGTTCTGTGGCCATGCCGTCCGCGGCGTTCCTTCTTTCCGGCATAAGCCCGTCAACGGACAGGACATCGCGCTGCGCGCTTCGGACCGACTGCCCCGGACAACGCGTCGAATGCGGTGCGGGGCGCCCACGTCTGCGACAACGGAAGGATCACAACGTGAAGATGTCGGTGCTCGCGGAGGAACTGGTCTCCACGCCTGCCAGGTTTCCGGCCGGACAGCGACTGACGCCAAGCGGGCAGGGTCGTCAGGAGTTGAGCGGGGCGAACGTTGGGGCTGGTGCAGTTGCGGCGTGTGGCCGCCAGAGGGTGACCGCCATGGCGATGAGCCAGAGGCACCAGGCGATGTAGCCGATGAAGTTGGTGATGCCGGCCGCGCCGAGCCCGAGTGGATGGTGATGCCGGTGGCGATGAGGACGGCGGAGGCGTGGCCGAGCCAGCTCATCCAACGCGGGGCGACGGCGCGGCGCATGGCGATGACGACCAGGACGGTAAAGGCCGCGGTGAGCGTGTAGCCGATGGTTTCCCCGAGGACGGTGCCGAGCCAGGTGTGCAGGAGCTCGAAGGTCCGCTGCGCGACCGCTGTCTGGGAGGGCACGACGGCTTCGTCGCTGATGCCGGGGACTAGCAGGACCCACCGGGCGAGGCCGACGACTTGGACGGTGGCGGCGGCGATGCCGAGGCCGGCGATCCAGGTGCCGAGCCGGCCGCCGGCTATGCATCCGAGGAGAACGCCGACGGGTGCGAGCAGCGCGGCGCCGATGATGAGGGGCGAGAAACCGGTGAGCGGCAGCGGTTCTCTTCGGCGGTTCTGCCGGCGTGGTCGCGCAAGTCGCCGAAGGTGGCCGAGGTGCTGCCGCTGCTGTACCTGCACGGGTTGTCCTCGTTGGACTTCGCGCCAGCGTTGGAGCAGTTCCTGGGTTCCGGCGCGGGGTTGTCCGCGGCGACGGTGACCCGGCTGACCGGGCAGTGGCAGGACGAGGCGAAGGCGTTCGCGGCCCGGGATCTGTCGCAGCTGGACTTCGTGTACCTGTGGGTCGACGGCATCCACCTGAAGGTCCGGCTCGAACAGGAGAAGCTGTGCCTGCTGGTGATGATCGGGGTCCGCGCCGACGGCCGGAAGGAACTGGTCGCGCTGACCGACGGGTACCGGGAGTCCACCGAGTCCTGGCGGGTCTGCTGCGGGAGTGCCGACGGCGAGGGATGCGGGCCCCGGTGCTGGCCGTCGGCGACGGCGCGCTGGGGTTCTGGGCGGCGCTGCGGGACGTGTTCCCGACCACCCGGGAGCAGCGCTGCTGGTTCCACAAGGCGCGAATGTGCTTGCTGCGCTGCCGAAGTCGGCGCACCCGGGGGCGGTCAAGGCGATGCAGGAGATCTACAACGCCGAGGACCTGGACCACGCCGGGGTCGCGGTGCAAGCGTTCAAGATCGACTACGGCGCCAAGTTCCCCAAGGCCGTGGCGAAGATCACCGACGACCTGGACGTGCTGCTGGAGTTCTACAACTACCCGGCCGACCACTGGGTGCATCTGCGGACCACGAACCCGATCGAGTCGACGTTCGCGACCGTGCGGCTGCGCACCAAGGTCACCAAGGGCCCCGGCTCCCGGGTGGCCGGGCTGGCGATGGCGTTCAAACTCATCCAGGCAGCCCAGGCCAGGTGGCGCTCGGTGAACGCACCCCAACTGGTGGCCCTGGTCCGCGCCGGCGCGACCTTCGATCGGGGCGTGCTCATCGAACGACCCGCCGAGCAGCACACCGGCGTCATGGTCGCCTAAAAGATCTTGATCCACAGGTATTGACTATTGCTCGGGTCGGTAACCCGAATGAGCCTCGACATCCCTCGATGAGCGCATCGACGGGTTGGCCGGCGCGGCCGAGGAAGGAATCTGTCACAGTTGGTGTTGTGCGGTGGCCGGGATGGGCCGCGGTGGTTGTGGCCGGGGCGATCGGCGGCGGTATGGCCGCGGGCGCGGTGTACCGGCTGGTGGTGACCGGTGCGCTGACGGTGGATCTGGACGTCGGCCGCCGGCACCGGGTGCTCGGCCCGTTCGACATCAGCATCGTTGCGGCTCCGGACGTGGTGTTCGACGTGATCGCCGGGCCGTACCTGGCCCGCACCCCGCGGGCGATGGCCGACAAGCTCAAGGTGATCGAGGCCGGAACCGACATGGTGCTGGCCGAGCACTACACCCCGGTGCGCGGCGGCCTGATCGCCACCACCCTGGAAACGGTTCGTTTCGCGAGGCCCACCCGAATCGACTTCCGGCTGGTCCGCGGGCCGGTGCCCGTGGTGACCGAGTCCTTCACCCTCGAACCCATCCCCACCGGCACCCGGTTGGCCTACCGCGGGGACCTCGCCACCGACGGCTGGGCGGTCGGCCGGTGGTGGGCCGGAAGGGTCGGCACCGCCTGGGAGAAGGCGGTCCGTGCCTCATTCACCGGCATCAAGGCCGAGGCCGAGCGTCGCACTGCGACCCCGTAGCCGGTTGGGAGCCGTCCGGGCACACCTGCTCGAACAGATCGGTGACCACGCCGCCGCTCGACGGTGCTACTTGCGTGCCGCCCAGCTGACCGCCAGCGTGCCGGAACAGCGCTATCTCACGCGTCGCGCCGCTCTGCTGCGCCCACAACCGGCCGAGCCGCCCCGGGTCCTCCTGAGTCGCGCCGGCCGACCGGCACGCGGTTCAGAGGCGGTTGTGGTCGAGCGCGATGGCGACGCTGACGACGTCCCCGTCGTCCTTGCCTCTGCGGATCTTCGCGGGCACCGCGAGCAGCCAGCCGTGGGTGCGGTCGTGCCACACACTGGTCGGCCACGTGCGCCCGTCGACGGTCGCCACCACCGGCACCCGACCGAACGGTCCCGCTGTATCGGGTGCGTGCTTGTCAGGCACCGCAGCGAAGACCCACCCACCAACGCCGGGCCACCGACGCAGAACCGCCTGGAACATCACTCGCCCCCGCCGGGCCGCTGGGTGCGCCACCGGCCGGTCGACGTCGTGACCATCATGACTTCTCCTGCACCGGGGTCGACCGCTGTTCCAGCCGGGAGTGTGTCAGACCAGCATGTCGCCTCGACCGGCATTGTCGGACCGCGACATTTCACCGGACTGGGCGGACGATAGTGCCGTGAGCGTCGACGTTTCCGTTGAGACAGTGATCGCACGACCACCGGACGTGGTGGCCGCGTTCGTCGGCGATCCAACCAACGCGCCGCGGTGGTACGTGAACATCAAGTCGGTGGATTGGCAGACACCGCCGCCGGTAGCCGTCGGTTCCCGAATGGACTTCGTCGCGCAGTTCCTGGGTCGACGACTGACCTACACCTACGAGGTGGTCGAACTCGAGCCCCAGCGGCGCCTGGTGATGCGCACGACCGATGGCCCACTGGCGATGGAGACCACCTACACCTGGGAAACTGCGGGCGACGACCGCACCCGGATGACGTTACGCAACCGGGGAAACCCGACCGGCTTCTCGCGATTCACCGCGCCGATGATGGAACGCGCCATGCGACGAGCCACCACCAAGGACTTGGCCCGGCTCAAGGCCCTGCTCGAGACCACCACCGCGAGCACGTGACCTGCCGACCGTTGCGACGTCGACCGCCGGGTTTGGGCTCTGTCCGGACCGGACCGGTCTGATCGAGCCGTCAGTCCCAGTCAAATGGAGGGTCGCGCTGGCCGCGCCGTCGTGCCGGAGACGTTCCCGATTGAGTCGCGCACGGGCCTCAACCGACGCATGGCGACCGTGCCCGCCAGATGCCGGACCGACGGAAATGCTCTTCCCGAGAAACCGCCGGGGCGGTGATCGGCGCGTGACCGGTCCGATCACCCCTCACTCCATCGTGGCCGGCCTCCAACAGCACGCCGGGCTCCGTCGAGCGCAGCCCGGACGGCGTCCAGGATCGCCTTGCTCGCGAGGGTGGGGTCGGCCTCCTCGACGGCGTGGCCATTGTGCACTATCAGCTGAGTGTCAGGTATCGCTGCGTCGCGCGTCCCGCATTGCTTCCCGGATTCGGATGAGCGGCTGTGGCGACCATGAGACCCGATGATCCCGTCATGGCGGCTGTCGATTCGACGTTCGCTGAGGTCGGCAACCGCGCCAAGGCCATCGAGGTACGCTGACCAGCGTCGATGCCCGGTGATCCAGGACCGGCGAGATGTCGGTCCCCTACACCCGGGCGGTCGGCGGTTCGAACCCTCCGCGCCCACCCACGTGCGCGCCCATCCACGTCGCGCCCACCCGCCGGCGCGATGCCGCGGTCAGCTCGGCCGGACGGCGGCCGCTGCGGCGCGATCGGCGGCCACCCGCTTGGCCAGGGCGTCGAGGTCGTGCACCGTCGGCAGGTCTGCGATGGCGTCCAGCAGGTGCTTCTGCCAGAGGTCGTGCATCCGCACCAGCAGGGCGGAGTCCGGGGTGATTCGGAAGTCCTCGATGGCGAGCGAGTCCGACGGGTAGATCGCGAGGTCGTACGGCGGCCCGACGGACAGGTTCGCCCTGGCGGTGCTCATCATGGATCCGATGGCGATCTTGGTCGCCGGCACCAGCCCGGCGTTCGCCTCCACGGCGATCTCCAGCAGGTACTTGCCGTACTTGGACTCGCCGATCTGCAGGAACGGCCGGTCCTCGGACGCGCGGATGTAGTTGCCCTCCGGGTAGATGAGCAGGATGTCGGCGGGGGCGCCCGCGATCTGGCCGCCGAGGATGAACGTCGCGGTGCCGTCGGCGCCGACGGCGTTCAACGCGTTCTGATGCCGTTGGGCCACCTCCCTGGACAGCCGGCCGATGTACAGCGCGGCCTCGAACAACCGCTCGACGGTGGCGAGAGTGACGTGTTCGCCGGGGTTCTCGAGATCGAGTTGGATCCGGTCGAGCACCTCCTGCGTCGTCGCCAGGTTGCCGGCCGATTGCAGGACGAAGATCCGATCGGGGGCCGGGCGCAGCACGTGGAGCTTGCGGTACGAGCTGATGTTGTCCACGCCCGCGTTCGTGCGGGTGTCTGACATGAACACGAGGCCCTCGTCGAGGCGCATGGCGAGGCAGTAGGTCATGGCGTGCTCCGGCGGTCGGCAGGGTCGATCCGTGATCGCGTGCCGCCGGAGCCTACGACGCGAGCCGGCGAACGGGCAGGGGCGGCCGGCCCGGTGAACGGCGGGCGGCGACTCGGGAACGACGTCGCCGCGCGCGGCCTGCGCTTCCGGCGTCAGTTCAGCTGGCGGCGCCAGTTCTCGGGTACCCGCCCGGCGGGGCCGGGCGTCGGCTGCGAGACCGGATGATGTTCCGGCGGCGCGAGTTTCGGCCCGTCGTAGAACGACTCGTCCTGGTAGCTCCAGAACCAGTCCTCGCGCGGCTCGAAGGACCTGATGATGTGGTGCCCGGTCTCCGCGGCGTGCTTGCTGGCGTGCTGCGACGGCGAGGTGTCGCAGCACCCGATGTGCCCGCACTGCGCGCACCGTCGCAGGTGGAACCACCAGCCGTCGTCTGCCGCGAGGCACTCCACGCAGCCGTCGCCGCTCGGCGGCACTGTCTCGTCGACGCCGGGAATCGTCACTGCTCGCCCGCTCCGTCGACCCCTCCGTCGCCCGTCCCCTCGATGGCATCGAGCGGTTCGGGCGGTTCCATGGGCAGGCGCACCTGGAACCGGGTGTCGCCGGGCCGTGATTCCACTCGCAGGTCACCGTGGTGCTTGCTGACCACGATGCGCCACGAGATGTCCAGTCCCAGACCGGTTCCCTCGCCCACGTCCTTGGTCGTGAAGAACGGCTCGAAGATCCGGGCCTTGATGTCGTCCGGGACACCCGGCCCGGTGTCGCCGATCTCGATCAGGGCCTGATCGCCGTCCTTGGCGGTCCGGACCGTGAGCGTGCCCTCGCCCTGCATGGCGCCGACGGCGTTGTCGATGAGATTGGTCCACACCTGGTTGAGTTCGGCGGGATAGCCGGGCAGCGGGGGGATCGATCGGTCGAAGTCCTTCACCACGGTGATGTTCGGGCCGATCCGGCCGGACATCATGGTCAGCGTGCTCTTCAGAAGGTCGTGAACGTCGACCACCTGGAAGGGCGCCCGGTCCATCTGCGAGTACTGCTTCGCGGCGCCGACGAGCGCGGAGATCCGCCTGGTGGCGTCGGAGATCTCGTTCATCAGGAGTTCGGTCTCGACGGTGTAGTTCAGCCAGCGGATCGCACCCTCGAGTCCCGCGGCGCCGACGGTCGCCGCCGTCCGGTCGAGGAAGCTCTCGTCGAGGCCGGCCTGCACGAACGTCGGCGCGATCTCCCACTCGCCCGAGATGCCGTGCTGATCGAGCCAATCGCCGACCTGGTCCTCGCGGTCGGCGGCCTCCATCGGGGTCAGCGTCGGCGCCTTGGTGACCTGCTCGGCCGCCTCCTCCTGGAGCTGGATCATCGCCTCGATGCTGCCCGCGTCGTGCTTGCCGGTGGCGATGAATCCGAGCTTGTGCCGCATCCCGGCCACCCGCACCCGCAGCGCCGAGGTCGCCCGCACGGCCGCGGCGGCGGGGTTGTTCAGCTCGTGTGTGAGCCCGGCCGACAGGGATGCCAGCGCCTGCAGGCGTTCTCGCTGCTGGGTGACCTGCTGGCCCTTCTGGATGCCGAAGAACAGGCCTTCGAGCAAGTGCACCGCCATGGGGAACCAGTCGCGCATGACCGCGGCGAACTTCTCCGCGTCCAGCACGAAGAAGCGCGCGGGTGTGGTCACACGCATCGAGTTCAGGTAGGCCTGTGGCACCTTGTCGCCCAGGTAGGACTGCCAGGCGCCGGCGTAGACGCCCTTCTGATCGGTGCGCACGCTCTCGACGTTGTCGGCACCGATCTGCCGGCTCAGGGCAAGCGTGCCTTCCATCAGCACGTAGAAGCAGGTCGCCGGATCGCCCTCGCGGAACACCCATCCCGGTTCGATCAGCTCGACATGACCGAGCTCGCAGAGTGTGTCGAGCTGTTCGTCGGTGAGCTTCTCGAACAGGAAGAGCGTGCGCAGCTCCGCGGGATCACACGCCAGCGTCTTCATCCGCCCTCCAGGTATCGGTGCACCAGCATGACCGCCATCGCACCCTCGCCGACGGCGGAGGCGACGCGTTTGGCGGATTCGGCCCGGGCGTCGCCGGCCACGAAGATCCCGGGCACGCTGGTCTCGAGGTGATACGGCTGGCGATCGCCCGGCCAGTCCTGCGTGCCGTCGTCCTGCATCGGCAGGTCCGGACCGGCCAGGATGAAGCCGCGGGCGTCCCGCTGCACGACGCCTTCGAGCCAGTCCGTGCGCGGCGCCGCCCCGATGAACACGAACAGCCACTGCGCTTTCACGACTTCCGTGTCGCCGCTGGTGCTGTCGCGGAGCGTGAGCTCCTCCAGGTGATCGGTACCGGCGGCCCCGACGACCTGGCAGCACGTGCGCACGCTGACGTTGTCCAGCGAGCCCAGCCGCTGGATCAGGTAGAAGGACATCGAGCTCTCGAGGCCGGTGCCCCGGACCAACAGCGTCACGGACCGCGCGTGCTTGGCGAAGCTGACCGCCGCCTGCCCCGCCGAGTTGGCGCCGCCGACGATGTACACGTCGGCGTCCTTGCAGTTGCGCGCCTCGCTGGGGGAGGCCCCGTAGAACACGCCGCGGCCGGTGAAGTCGTCGACGCCCGGCGCGGACAGGGCGCGGTACGAGACGCCCGTGGCGAGCACCACCGCCTGCGCGTCCAGGGAGCCGCCGTCGGCGAACCGGACGGTGCGCGCGGCCCCGTGCGGCTCGATGGCGGCCACCTCGCGGGCGGTCACGAACTCGGCACCGAAGCGGATCGCCTGCCGCCGCGCCCGCTCGGTCAACTGCGCACCGGAGACGCCTTCGGGGAACCCGAGGTAGTTCTCGATGAGCGAACTGGTGCCCGCCTGGCCGCCGGCGGCGGTGCGCTCGATGAGGATCGTGCGGAGCCCCTCCGAGGCGCCGTAGACGGCGGCCCCGAGCCCGGCCGGGCCGGCGCCGATCACCGCCAGGTCGTAGAAGTCCTCGTTTGGCCGGGTGTCCAGGCCCACGGCATCGGCGATCTCGGCGTCCGACGGCTCGACCAGCACGGTGCCGCCCTCGGTGATCAGCACCGGTAGCCGCCGCTCGTCCACGCCCGCCGCCGTCAGCAGCGACCGCGCCTCCTCTCCGTCGCACAGGTACCAGTGGAACGCGACCTGGTTGCGGGTGAGGAACTCGCGCACCTCCGACGAGCGCGCGGAGTACCGGTGGCCGATCAGCTTGATCTCCGGCGGCGCGCTGCGGTCCGTCGCCTTCCACGCGTGGATCTGGTCGTCGAGCACCGGGTACAGCTTCTCCTCGGGCGGATCCCACGGCTTGAGCAGGTAGTGGTCGAGGTCGACGACGTTGATCGCGTCGATGGCGGCCTCGGTGTCGGCGTACGCGGTGAGCAGGACGCGGCGCGCCTTCGGGTAGACGTCCATGGCGCGCTCGAGGAACTCGATGCCGGTCATCTGCGGCATCCGGTGGTCGGCGAGCAGCACGGCGACCTCCTCGCCGCGCAGCTTCATCTCGTTGAGCGCGTCCAGGGCCTGCGGGCCCGACTCCGCCCGGACGATCCGGAACCGCTCGCCGTATCGGCGGCGGAGGTCCCGGGCCACCGAGCGGGAGACGCTGGGGTCGTCGTCGATCGTGACGATCGCCGCCTTCGGCGGCGCGTTCCCGGCGGCCGTCACCTACGCCTGCCGTCTGCCCGCGTGCTCACCGTGCCGAGCGTAGACACTGGCGCCGGACGCTCCCAGGGCAGTTCGCCGTCAGCGCAGTTCGAGCGGGTCGTTCGCCGGCGGTAGGTTTCAGGGACATCGACCGCTGGGGAGGGATGCCGTGAGCGTGCAGGGTCCGGCGCTCTGGCACGGGTTCGCGAACATGGGCGCCGTCGCGCGCGACGGCGAGTTCGTCATCGCCCGCGGGGAGGGCGCGTACGTGTGGGACGCGGCCGACCGGCGCTACGTGGACGCGACCGCGGGCCTGTGGTTCACCAACGTGGGGCACGGCCGCACGGAGATCGCCGACGCGGTGGCCGCGCAGATCGGCCGCATCGCCGCGTACTCGACCTTCGGCGACTACGCCGTCGACACCACCGTCGCGCTGGCCGAGCGGCTGGCGGCGATGGCACCGGTGCCGGGCAGCAAGATCTTCTTCACCTCCGGTGGGTCCGACTCCGTGGACAGCGCGGTGAAGCTCGCGCGACGCTACTGGCGTGAACTGGGTCGGCCCGCCAAGGAGATCGTCATCGGACGCGAGAAGGCCTACCACGGCATGCATGTCGGAGGCACGGCGCTGGCCGGCATACCGGCGAACCACGTCGGCCACGGCGAGCTGATGGCCGATGCGCGGACGATCGCGTGGGACTCCGGCAAGGCGCTGCTCGAGGAGATCGAGCGCAGCGGCGCGGATCGGATCGCGGCCTTCTTCTGCGAGCCGGTGATCGGCGCCGGCGGAATCTACCCGCCGCCCGACGGGTACCTTGACGAGGTCAGGCGGATCTGTCGCGAGCACGACATCCTGTTCGTGGCAGACGAAGTCATCACCGGGTTCGGCAGGATCGGCGGCGACTGGTTCGCCTCGGGGCGGTTCGGGCTGGAACCGGACATGATGACCACCGCCAAGGGCCTGACATCGGGCTACGCGCCGATGGGCGCCCTGTTCGTCGCGCCGCGGGTGGCGGCTCCGTTCTTCGACCAGAGCGCCGACGTCTGGTGGCGGCACGGCTACACGTACGGTGGGCACGCGGCGGCCGCGGCCGCGGCGCTCGTGAACCTCGACATCATCGAGCGCGAGGGGCTTCTCGCGGCGGCAAGCCGCTTGGAGGGCACCCTGCACGACCGCATCGGCTCCCTGGCGGACCACCCGGCGGTCGCCGAGGTGCGCAGCGGCACGGGCGCCGTCGCGGCGATCCAGCTCGCGGACGCCGCTGCCGCGGCCGGGCTGGCCAAGCGCCTGCGCCAGTTCGGCGTGGCGACCCGGGCCGTCGGTGCCGGCGCGATCCAGGTGTCCCCGTCGTTCGTGATCACCGACGACCAGGTCGAGGAGCTGGTCGCGGGGATCCGGGCGGCGCTCGGCTGATCGCCTCACCCGCCGCACCCGCGGTCGCGGCCGCCGGCGGCCGAGTACGGGCGTCAGCGGCGGGCGAGCAGCTCCTCGAACGGTACGAGCCCGTCGAACGGATCGGCGTCCCGCAACCGGCGGCGCCGCGCCGGCGGGAGGTCGGCGGCTGAGCCGAAGCCGACCGCGGCTGCGTCGGCGGCGTGCGGCGCCCGGGTCGGCCGCGGCGCGGGCGCGACCAGCGCGACCAGTTCGGTCGCGGCGCGGTCGATCCGCTCGGTGAGCGACCGGTCCGCGTCGCCGGAGCCGAAGTCGGCGGTTGCGGCGAAGACCCCGGTCGGCGCGACCGTCGCCTTCAGGTACGAGAAGAGCGGTCGCATCGCGTGATCCAGCACCATCGAGTGCCGGGCGGACCCGCCGGTTGCGGCGATGAGCACCGGGGTGCCGGCCAGCGACTGCGGGTCGACGACGTCGAAGAACGACTTGAAGAGCCCGCTGTAGGACGCACTGAACACCGGGGTCACGGCGATGACGGCGTCGGCCGTCGCGAGCGCGTCCAGCGCGCGGCGCAGCGCCTGGCGCGGGAACCCCGTCAGCAGGTTGTCCGCGATGTCCCGCGCCAGCTCCCGGAGCTCGATGCTGACCAGCTCGACCGCTTCGCCCCTGGCCTCCGCCGCCCGCCGGGCGGCGGCACCGAGGCGGTCGGCGAGCAACCGCGTCGAGGACGGCACGCCGAGCCCGGCGGACACCACCGCGATCGTGCGGGTGCTCATGCGGTCACGACCGGGGTGATCGACGCGAGCGCTGCCCGCTCCGCCGCCGACCGCAGGCTCTGGTGGGTGGGCGCGTCCGGCACGTGCGCGGGCCGCAGCGCGTCCAGCTCGCGCCGGAGCACGGGCACGACCTCCTCGCCCAGCAGGTCGAGCTGCTCGAGCACCGTCTTCAGCGGCAGGCCGGCGTGGTCCATCAGGAAGAGCTGGCGCTGGTAGTCGCCGAACGACTCGCGGAACGTCAGGGTCTTGTCGATCACCTCGGCCGGGCTGCCCACGGTCAGCGGCGTCATCTCGGCGAAGTCCTCGAGGGACGGCCCGTGCCCGTAGACGGGCGCATTGTCGAAGTACGGCCGGAACTCTCGCACCGCGTCCTGAGAGTTCCTGCGCATGAACACCTGTCCGCCGAGCCCGACGATCGCCTGGTCGGCGCCGCCGTGGCCGTAGTGCTCGAACCTGGTCCGGTAGAGCTCGATGAGCCGCTGGAAATGCGTGGTGGGCCAGAAGATGTGGTTCGCGAAGAAGCCGTCGCCGTAGTAGGCGGCCTGCTCCGCGATCTCCGGGCTCCGGATCGATCCGTGCCAGACGAACGGCGGAACGCCGTCCAGCGGGCGCGGGGTGGAGGTGAAGCCCCGCAGCGGCGTGCGGAATCGGCCCTGCCAGTCGACGACGTCCTCCCGCCACAGGCGCCGCAGCAGGTCGTAGTTCTCGACTGCCAGTTCGATGCCCTTGGTGATGTCCTGACCGAACCACGGGTAGACCGGGCCGGTGTTGCCGCGGCCCATCATCAGGTCCACCCGGCCGTCGGCGAGGTGCTGCAGCATGGCGAAGTCCTCGGCGATCTTCACCGGGTCGTTGGTGGTGATCAGCGTCGTGGACGTGGACAGGATCAGCCGCTCGGTCCGCGCCGCGATGTAGCCGAGCAGCGTGGTCGGCGACGACGGCACGAACGGGGGGTTGTGGTGCTCCCCGGTGGCGAAGACGTCGAGCCCGACTTCCTCGGCCTTGCGCGCGATCGCCACCATCGCCTTGATCCGCTCCGCCTCGGTCGGCGTCCGGCCGGTGGTCGGATCCTCGGTGACATCGCCAACGGTGAAGATTCCGAACTGCATGTCGCGCTCCCAGGTAGTTGAAGCTTCAACTGCTTTCTGACTGCGTCAACGATGCGCGGCGGCGGTTGCATTCCCGCGCATGCAGTGGCGTCGACCACGCAGGTCAGGGCGCTGGTACCGGCGCACCCGACCCGGCGTGGTTTGCTCGGCGGGGTGCATGGATACCTCGATGTCGACAGGCGAACGCGGGACCGCGGGGGTGGGCGATGACGGCGATGGTCATCGAGCGGCTGCGCGACGACGACTGGCAGAGCCTGCGCGACGTCCGGCTCGCCGCCCTGGCGGACGCGCCGCACGCGTTCTGCGCCAGGCTCGCGGACGAGCGGGTCTACGGGCGGGAGAAGTGGATCTCCTTCCTCGGCGCTGCGGCCTGGTTCGTCGCCCGGCGCGACGAGGCACCGGTCGCGCTGGCCGCCGGCATGACGGGCGTCCGGGACCCGGAGCCGGAACTGATCAGCATGTGGGTGGCGCCCGCGGAGCGCGGCCGGGGCATCGGGAGCGCGCTCACCCGGGCCGTTCTCGACTGGGCGCGGGCCGAGGCCGCGGACACCCTCGCGCTCTGGGTGACGGACGGCAACGTCGCCGCTCGGCGGATGTACGAGCGGTTCGGCTTCGCGGCCACGGGGGAGTGGGCGCCGACGCCGCACACCGCCGCGACCGGCGAGATCCGGATGCGGGCGTCGCTCGACGACGGCATTCCGTCCGGAAATGCCCGCCCATGAATCACGTCGGCGGCGAAAATCAGACGCCGGGCGCATGAATGCCGGAGACGATGATCGCCAGGATCTGGCTCGGATTCCATTTCCGTCGCGCCATGATCGACGGCAACGGGTTGGGCCATCAGGTCGCCGATTGGGTCAGCGGCCGGTATTTCCGACCGACACGCTGACCGGCGGGCTACCGTCGTCCGGCCCGCCGGGCGCGCCGATCCGCGCCTCGTCTGCCACGGCGCTCCTCCACCGGTCTGCGGGCTGCAGCGCGAGCCCGCACTCCCGGACCGCCCGCGCCCGCTGCACAGCGATCTGCCGGGTCGCGGCGCTCACCGCGCGGAGCTCGGCGGTCCGGGTGATCTGTCCGGGGTGCCGGCGGTACAGCCAGGAGACCGCCGGATCGTTGTAGCCGTCGGACATCTCGGACAGTGCGGCGAGCATCACCAGGTCCTCGTCGTTGGGCACCCCGGCCCACCCGCCCAGCGCGCGGAGGGCCGTCGTCCGCACCGTCAGGCCGGCGCCGTGCACCGGCCATGTCCCGCCGTGCGCCACCGCCCAGCGGTTCAGCTCGCCCGCTCGCACGCGCCCGAAGGGCAGCGCGGACGGGAACGGCGTGCGGGTGCCGTCGGGCTCCAGGTCGTCCGCCTGGCCCACCGCCCAGGCGGTGCGCGGATCCCGGAAGTGCGGCAGCAGACCGGCCAGCGCGCCCGGGAGGAGCACGTCGTCGGCGTCGAGGGTGCGCACCAGCTCGCCGGACACCCGGGCCAACGCGAGGTTGCGCGCGCCTGCGACGCCCAGTCGCGTGCCGTGCCGGTCGAAGCGGATCCGGTCGTCGCCGGCGAACCATGCCTGCAGGCCAGGGCCGTCGCCGTCCTGCTGCACCGCCCACTGCCAGTCCCAGCCGGCCGGCAGTCGCTGCCCGCGCACGCCGTCGATCGCCGCCGCCAGGTGCGTGGGATCCGGCGCGAGCACCGCGGTGACCAGGCACACCAGGGGCACGACGCCTCCGACCAAAAAACTCGGCAGAATTCCCGTCCGCGATGTCGATGAGCAGACACCCGGATCGTCGTCATGGATAGAGGGAGTTGCAGACCGGGTCCACGGATCCGGGCCTCGCACGGCTCGCCGAGGGCCGGACGGGAGCGAACTCCCGCGGCCCCGGGCGGCACGCCGCCGCACCGGAGCGCGGGCGCCGCGTGCGGCAGGTTCGGTCCGGTTCCGGGTGTCCCGGCGGATCGGTCGGGCGGCCACGCCGGTCGCCCCGGCCGATGGATGGGTCGCACGCCGCGGCCCGCGCCGATCCGCGAGGCCGTAGCCCGGTCAGGCCCCGATGGGCGTGCCCTGCGCGGCGAGCAGCCGCCACCCGCCGCCGTCCGCCACGAACACGTGGGTGTACCGGCTCCCGACGGAGATCTCGTTCGGTCCGAGCGACAGGGTCATCCGGGTCCGGCCGACGGCGACGCCGAGGCCGGGCCGCTCGCGCACGGTCAGCTCGTTCCCGTCGCGCAGCACCTCGGTGAAGCGCAGGCCGCCGACGGTCATCGCCTCGAGGAACTGCGCACGCGTCGCAACGCCATCCGCCATCACGTCCACGATCTCGAAGTCGTCGGCGAGGATCTCCGCGAGCGCGTCGGTGTCCGCCGCCAGCAGCGCGGCGAAGAACCGCCCGTCGGCGTCCAGGATCGCCCCTGCGTTCATCGCCTTCTCCTCCGTCGCGGCGGGTCCGTCCATCGGTGCAAGCGCGGTGAGGGGGTGTGCATTCCGCGGGCGCGCGCGTGTCTGCTCAGCCGCGCTCACCGGCAGACCCTCGATCCCGCCAGGCGACAGGGCCTGGCGGGATCGAGGGTGATGCGGGTCGGCGGTCGCGCCGGAGCCGGTCTCAGCTCGGGTCGCTGATCGTCAGCAGGCCGATCGAAGGCTGCGGCGTGAAGTGGAACTGCGGCCCCGTGGTGGCCATGTTCGACGCCGACGGGTAGCAGGTACCGCCCGACACGTGCATGTAGACGACGACCGCACCTGAGCCGGAGGTGTCCGCCAGGATGACGTTCACGTTGTGGTCCGCATAAGCCTGGACCTCGAATCCCAGGCTCTGGCCGGGATGCAGGGTGGTACCGACCGCAGGGTATGAATCCTCGGGCAGCTTGCCGCTGGTGCGGTCGCCGGTGGCGAAGAAGACCTTCTGCACGACGAAGGTGTGGCTGCTGGTGTTGCTCACATCGAAGTGGCGCGAGGCGTTGATGTTCACGTCGGCGCCGGCCGCATCGGCGCCGCTGCCGTCGTGGTTGGCGGTGACGACGGTTCCCGAGGTCGGCTCGGCGGCGTTGGCGACCGACGCGAGGCCGGACAGTCCGAACAGGCAGGCGGCGGCAAGGACGGTGCAGGTCAACCTGGGGGCGATGCTCATGGTTATCGGCTCCTCTGGGAACGGTTGCCGGCAGACGGCTCTCGCGGAGTTCGCGTGATGAACGTTTCCCTTGCCATGAAGCATGTCCGAGTACCCGGGCCAGCGAAGTCCGCCGATCCGGCCCGGCTGGGGGTGACCATGCTGTCCGCCGATCGGCGGACGGCCGTACCCCCGATGCCCGCGCCGATCGACGGATGCCGCCGCACGAATTGTTCGGACATTCTTGTGGTGAGCGAGATCCGAGGGCCAGAACCTCGGCGCTTCACGGAGGAGCCGATATCGCATGACCCACGCCACCGACACCCGGCCGTACACGCAGCCCAGCGCCGCGTGGACGTTCTGGACGACGTTCCTGTTCGGGCTGTTCGGACTGATCCCGATGTTCGTGCACACGAGCGAGGCGCGAAATCACGGTCTGGACACCAGCCGCTACGGCAAGGCCTTCCTGTTGGGCCTCGTGCCGGCGATCCTGCTGTGGACCGGCGTCGTCCTGGCCGTCCTGCTGTGATTCATTCGCGGTGACCGAGTAACACCACAACGCCCCCGGGTTTCGGCCCGGGGGCGTTGTCGTCTGGCTGACGGGTCGAACGTGGTGTCGTGCGGCCGATGCGACTGGCCGACGGAGGTCGTGCGCCAGGCACCCGTGAAGAGGAGTGCCCCCGGCAGGATTCGAACCTGCGCACCCGCCTCCGGAGGGCGGTGCTCTATCCCCTGAGCTACGGGGGCGCGAGCGAGAACTCTACCCGACTCGGGGCAACCGACGGCGCGGCCGGATCCGGGGGCGGGATCTACGGTGTCAGGTGCGGCCGCGGACCGGCGGTCGACTACCCCCCCGAGAGGACAGCCGATGGGCGTGACCCACCCGATCTGCCGGACCTGCGGTGTGCAGTACGAGCTGGACGCCGATCTGCAGCACTGCCCGATCTGCGAGGACGAGCGGCAGTACGTGCCGCCGGCCGGTCAGGCGTGGACGACCCTCGAGCAGATGCGATCAGGCGGCACGTCGTCCGTGCTCGAGCCGGAGATCCACGGACTCACGGGGATCGGCACGGACCCGCGGTTCGCCATCGGCCAGCGCGCGCTGCTGGTTCCGGGCGACGGCGGAAACCTGTTGTGGGACTGCGTGACCTACCTCGACGAAAACACCGTACGGGCCGTCGCCGATCGCGGCGGCGTGTCCGCCATCGCCATTTCGCACCCGCACTACTACGGCTCGATGATCGACTGGAGCGAGGCGTTCGGCGGGGTGCCGATCTACGTGCACGCGCGCGACGAGCAGTGGGTCCAGCGGCGCGGCAACGTGGTGTTCTGGGACGAGGACACGGTCGAGGTGCTGCCCGGCCGGACGCTGCTGCGTGCCGGGATCCATTTCGCCGGCGGCACGATCCTGCACTGGCCCGATGGGGCGGAGGGGCGGGGCGCGCTGTGCAGCGGCGACATCTTCCAGGTGGTCGAGGATCGCCGCTGGGTGAGCTTCATGTACTCCTACCCGAACTACATTCCCGAGCATCCGGACACCATCCGCCGGGCCGTGCGGATGGTCGATCCGCTGGCGTTCGACGTCATCTACGGTGCGTGGTGGGGCAAGGTCGTGACGGCGGACGCCAAGGCCGCCGTCGTGCGCTCCGCGGATCGGTACCTCCAGCACATCGGGCTCGACGGGATCAGCTGACCCCTCTGCGGACTCGGGCCGCATGCCGCCGATCTCGACACCCGTTGCCGCTCAACCCTTCGACAGCGTGCGCAGCCGCGCGGCCTCGACGGCAGCGGTCAGGCCGGCGAGGTCGTAGGCGCCCTCGTGCCGTTGGCCGTTGACGAAGAACGTCGGCGTGCCCGCGACCCCGCTGAGGTCGGCGGACTCGACGTGCCGGGCAACCCGGGACGCGAACCGGCCCGAGTCCAGGTCGGCGGTGAACTTCGCGACGTCGAGACCCAGCCGACCGGCGAGCTCGGCGACGTCCAGATCGGCGAAGTCGGTCTGGTGGTCCAGCAGCAGGTCGTGCATCGTCCAGAAGGCGCCCTGCGCCGCCGCGGCCTCGGTGGCCTCCGCGGCGGCCTCCGCGTGCGGGTGCACATCCGACAACGGCAGGTGCCGCCACACGTACCGGGCGTCCACGCCCTCGTCCTCGAGCATCCGCCGCAGCACCGGCTCGGCCTCGCCGCAATGCGGGCACTCGAAGTCGCCGTACTCGACGATCGTCACCGGTGCGCTCATCGAACCGCGGATGTGGTCCCGATCCGGGTCGACCGGTGGGTACAGATCGGTGATGAACCGCGGATTGCCCTGCAGCGCGCGCTGCCGACGCGCGGGCGGGAGCAGTGCGGTGACGCGATAGACGATCCAGGTGATGACGGACGCCAGGATCGCCGCCGTGAGCGCGCCGAGCGTCGCCTGCTGCAGCTCGTCGCCGGCGAACGCGCGGCTCGCGATCAGCAACGCCACCGTGAAGCCGACTCCGGCGATCGTGCCGCTGCCGGCCACCGCTGCCCAGCCGACCGGCGGCTGCAGCCGGCCTCGGCTGAGCCGGCTGATCAGCCAGGTGGTGCCGAGCACCGCTATCGGCTTGCCCAGCAGGTAGCCGGCGAGCACGCCGAGCGTCACCGGCTGCGCGTAGGCGTCCGCCAGGAAGGCCGGATCCAGCGCGATCCCGGTGTTGGCCAGCGCGAAGAGCGGGACGATGACGTAGCTGGTCCACGGGTGGAAGAGCTGCTGCAGCCGGGCGTTGGGGGAGAGGGTCGACGCGAGCCGGGCGCGGGCGGTGCGCGCGAGCCCGGCGGTGGGCTGCTCGCGGAACTGCCTGACCTGCTGGACGGCCTCCTCGAGGCGCGGACGCGGCGGGGCGTAGGCGGGCGCCGACAGCCCGATGACGAGTCCGGCGACCAGGGGATCGACGCCGCTCACGAACAGCGCCACCCAGATCAGCACCCCGACCAGCGCGAAGGGGACGCCGTTCGTGACGCCGGACGACCGGAGCGCGAGGTACCCACCGAACAGGACGACCGCCACGGTGACCCACCCCAGCCGGATGTCCTGGCTGTACACGGTCGCAATGACGATCAGCGCGGCGACGTCGTCGACCACGAACACCGTGAGCAGGAAGACCCGGACGCGTTGCGGACGATCGGTCCCAGCAGCGCGAGCGCGCCGAGCGCCAGCGCGGTGTCGGTGGACATCGCCACACCCCACCCGCGCACGCTGGGCTCGCCGGCGTTCACGGCCACGAAGATCAGCGCCGGCACCGCCATCGCCACCAGCCCGACGACCACCGGCAGCAGCACCCGGCGGCGGTCGCGCAGGTCGCCGAGGTCGAACTCGCGGCGTGCCTCCAGCCCGACGACGAGGAAGAACAGGGTCATCAGGCCGCTGTTCAGCCAGTCCCGCAGGTCCAGCGCCAGCTCCGCGGAGCCGACGCGCACCGACGTGCCGGTCTCCCAGAACGAGGTGTAGGAGGCCGGCGCGAGATTCGCCCACACGAGTGCGGCCACCACCGCGAGCACGAGCACGCCCGCGCTGCCCGACTCGGTGGCCAGGAAGGAGCGCAGCGGCGCGGACCGCCTCGACCCCCACACCGTGCGCAGGCGATGGCCGCCGCCCGTTCCGCCGGAACCGGGTTCGCGCTCCTCGCTCACCCGGTGATCATCCAACCCGCGCCGCGGTTCGCCGCGGGTGGCTCCGGGCGGCTCGATCAGGGGGATTCAGCATCCGCGCGTCGGAGTGTGCGGATCGCGATTCGGCGCCAGCCCCCAGTTGATCATGGAGCTGGTGACCGGGTTTCGCGGCGTGTCGCGCGACACGCCGAGACATTGCGGCACGAATCACGTGATCAACAGTCCAGAGGCGCCACGAACGTGCAGCGCGGAGCACAGGGGACACGATGCGGATGAGCGAGCTGTCGGCCGAGGGACCTCAGGCGGTCACCCGCGGCCGCGCGCCGGGGCCGATGCGGCCGCTGACCTCCCGGGTGCTCGACACCTCATGGCCGGCGGCGCAGCGCACCACCAGGTCGACGGGCTCGCCACAGTCGCGGTGGGTGAATTCGATCGGCGGGCCCTCGGGGTCGGCCAGGTATTCGTTGCCCCACGCCTGCAGCGCGATCAGCACCGGGTACAGGTCGAGACCCTTGTCGGTCAGCCGATACTCGTGCCGCTCGCGCTGACCGGGCACTCGGTACGGCACCCGTTTGAGGATGCCGACATCGACCAGCCGTCGAAGGCGCTCGGTGAGCACCTGGCGGGGGATGGCGGTGCGGACCGTCATGTCGTCGAAGCGCCGGATGCCCTGGAACACCTCACGCAGCACCAGCAGTGACCACCGGTCCCCGATCACGTCGAGGGTGCGCTGGATGGTGCAGTTCTCGACCGACCACTGCAACGCCGTGGGTGCTGTCACGGCCCCAGCGTAGGCCGCGGGACACGCTGAGTCTACTTGCCAAACTCAGCCGCAGCTGCCAGGCTGCGTTCATGACTCAGACCCAGCAGGTCGCGGATCCCCAACCGCGCCGTCGCGAGCACGTCTGGTTCGACCCGGCGACGTCCCTGACCCGGCTGCCGGAGATGAGCGGCCTGGAGTTCCTGCAGGCGATGGTGCGCGGCGAACTGCCGCCGCCGCCACTGGTCTCGACCTTGGGATTCGCCGAGCTCATCGTCGAACCGGGACGCGTGACGGTCGAGCTGGACCCCGCCGAATACCACATGAACCCACTGGGCACCGTGCACGGCGGCGTCATCGCGGCGCTGCTCGACACGGCCTGCGGCTGCGCGGTGCATTCCACGCTGGCCGCCGGCACCGGCTACACGAGCCTGGACCTGTCCACCCGATTCCTCCGGCCGGTGGTCGCGGGTGCGGGCCGGATCAGCTGCACCGGAACAGTTCTCACCGCCGGCAGCCGTACGGCGACGGCCGAGGGCCGGCTGGTGGACGGCCGCGGGCGGCTGCTCGCGCACGCCACCTCGACCTGCCTGGTGTTCCCGATCCGCTGACCGGGCGGGTGACGCGGCGCCGATCCACCGAGCGGCAGCGGCGCCTCGCCTACGCTCTCGTCCGTGACTCCGCAGAGCCCGGCGACGATCGACCACCATCCGTCCGTCACGCGCGTCCGGTCGGCCCTCGAACGCGCGGGCGTCGACGCCGAGATCGTCGTGCTGGGGGAGCATGCGCGCACCGCGGCGGCGGCCGCCGCGCAGCTCGGCGTGACGGTCGCGCAGATCGCCAACTCGCTCGTGTTCGCCGTTGCCCACGACGCGGTGCCCGACGACGCGGTGCCCGACGACTCGGTGCCCGAGACGCGGTGCCCGACAACTGCGGCGCCCGATCGGCGGCGTCCGCTGCTGGTGCTCACGTCCGGCGCCCACCGGGTGGACACCGCGCGGGTGGCCGGGCTGGTGGGCGCCGCGCGCCTCGACCGAGCCGACCCCGACTTCGTCCGGCAGCGCACAGGTTTCGCAATCGGCGGGGTGGCTCCCGTCGGGCACGCCGAACCGCTGCGGACGCTCGTCGACATCGCCCTCGCCGACCATGCGGTCGTCTGGGCGGCGGGCGGCCACCCCAGGGCGGTGTTCCGCACGTCGTTCGACGAGCTGGTCCGGCTCACCGGCGGGACCCCGGCCGACGTCGCCTGACCCTCATCGGCGATCGGCTCGTCGCCGGCGCGGCGCCGGACGCGGAGCGCGGCGTCCGAGGCGGGCACGCCTCGCGGATCGGGACGCGGTCATGACGCCGCCCGGCGTCAGGGTGCGGGCAGCGGCTCGGCGCCGCGCGCGGCCAGCATCTGCGTCATCACCGAGATCTCCGCCTCCTGGGACAGGCGCATCTTGTCGGCGAAGTTCCGCACCACCGCGTTCTCGGCGTGCTCCGCGGCGTCCGCCATCATCGGCGCGCCGCCCTGGTGGTGCCGGATCATCAGCTGCAGGAAGTAGATGTCGGACTCGACCCCGGTCAGGTTCTTGAGCCGGTCGATCTCCTCGTTGGTGGCCATCCCGGGCATCAACGCGCCGCCCGCCGCGGGGGCCGACGTGCCGCCGGTGGCGCCGGCCGACCCGGCCGATGCGTCGTGCCCGCCGTGCGCACCCTGATCGGTCATCCACGCCATGTGCGGCGCGGTGCTGAACTCGGGCAGGTCCCACAGCGCGAGCCAGCCCTGCATCTGGCCGATCTGCGTGGTCTGGGTGTAACCGATGTCGTAGGCCAGGACGGCGATCTCGTCGTCCTGCGTGTTCTGCTCCGCGTAGTGGGCCATCAGCACGCCCTGGTCGTGGTGGACGATCATGTCGCGCGCGAAACCGGCGTCCACGGAGTCGTTCCCGGGCGTCGTCGCCGCGGGGCGGAGGCTGCCGCTGAGCGCGAGGCCGAGAGTCGCGCCGACCAGCAGCAGCACGACCGCCGCGGCAGAGCCGATCCAGATCCAGCGGGCGCGGCTGATCGGGTGCCCGTGGTCGTCGGGGTGCCGCAGGCCGTGACCTCGGTCGGAGTCCGAGTCCGGGTCCGGGTCCGCGGTCCGATCGGGCACCGGGGTCGGGCTCGGGGTCGGCGCCCGGCCGCCGATCGGACCCGCGCCCGCCGGCCCCGGTGGGCGCTGGCGGTTCGGGCGGCGCTGTCATCTCAGGAGCCGGCCGTCGCCGGCGTCTCGGCGGCCGTCGGCGCGACGGTGGCGGTCCCGGCGGCGGTGGGATCGGCCGACGGATCGCCCGCGGAGCTCTCCGAGGCCTCGGCGCTGCTGGCCACGGACATCTCGCTGGTGGCGGTCGTCGCGCCGGTGCCGCTCATCGGGATGGCGTCGGGTCCGGGCGGGGTCGGGTCGAACGGCGGCGGGTTGACGGTGTCGAAGCTCGGCTGCTGGCAGGTGGCGCCCGTCTCCGGGTAGACCCAGCGGTTCTGCCGGAGCGCGGTGATGAACTGCTGCACCCGCTCGTCGGAGGCGGAGTCGACCTTGAGCTGGTGGCCCCACGCCTGCAGGGAGATGGGGGAGTCCAGGCCGGGGTACGGGGACAGGGTCAGGAAGGGCTGGCCGTCGACCAGGGCCGAGAGGGTGTCGACGTCGCCGGCGGCGATCGTGTCCGGGTTGTAGGTGATCCAGACCGCGCCGTGCTCGAGGGTGTGCACCATGTTCTCGGTGCGGACCGCGGTGTTGTAGACGATGCCGTTGCAGTTCGCCCAGGTGCCGTCGTGCGGGCCGCCCACCGGCGGGTAGCGGTTGTAGGCCACCCGCTGGTCGGCGGTCACGTGCAGGGCTCCCTTGTAGTCGACGTATGTCGCGGGCTGATCGCCGGTCGCCGGCACCGCCGCGCCCACGTAGATGCCCGAGATCTCGATCGACGGGTCCGGGTTGTCCGCCGACGGGATCCAGGGCTCGAGCGCAGCCTCGGCTGCGCTGTTCTGCCGGGATTGGTTCAGCACGACCGCAAAGATGCCGCCGGCGAGCGCGAGGATCGCCACCACGGCGCCGATGGTCAGCCACGGCACGTTCCGGTGCCGGCTGACCAGCGGCGGGGGCGTGCGTCCGTTCTTGGCACTCTTACCGCTTGCCATCATCGAAGTGCAGGTCCTCGTTCGTGCGCGCAGCGCGGTCTCGTCGAATGGTCGGATTCCGCGGCCGGCCGCGGTTCGGGCCCGCCATCTGGACGAACCTTCCCCACGGATCGGCTGCGGCGGAGCAGTTGGGAGTGTACGGGCCGTTTCGGGGACGTCCCTGTGTCCGCGCTGGCCCCACCGCCCGCAGCCCCCGTCCCGCCGCCTGATCGCCGCCCTGCGCGCCGGTGAGCGGCGTGGTCACGTCGGTGGCCGGGGCATTCCTAGAATGGGCGGGTGAATCCCGCGCAGTTGGTGCAGGCCATCCGCGATGCCCTGACGGCGGCCGTGGACGCCGGCGAGCTCGGCGTGCCCGTGCCGGCGGAGATCACGCTGGACCGACCCCGGTCGCGCGAGCACGGCGACTACGCGACACCGGTCGCGATGAAGCTGGCGAAGGCCGCGGGCCGCCCGCCGCGGGAGATCGCGACCGTGATCAGCGCGCGGCTGTCGGGCACCCCCGGGATCGCGAGCGTGGAGATCGCCGGTCCCGGCTTCCTGAACATCACGCTGGAAACCGCCGCCGCCGGCGCGCTGGTCCCGCAGATCGTCGAGGCCGGCGCCGGCTACGGCGCGTCCGACGGAATGGCCGGCGTCGCGGTGAACCTGGAGTTCGTCTCCGCGAACCCCACCGGGCCGGTGCACATCGGCGGCGCCCGGTGGGCCGCGGTCGGCGACGCGCTGGGCCGGGTGCTCAGCACGCAGGGCGCCGACGTCGTGCGCGAGTACTACTTCAACGACGCCGGCGCCCAGATCGACCGGTTCGCGCGCTCGCTGCTGGCCGCCGCCCGCGGGCTGGCGGCCCCGGAGGACGGCTACGGCGGCGACTACATCGCGGAGATCGCGGGCCGGGTGACCTCCGCGTTCCCGGACGCGCCCGGCCTGCCGGACGAGGAGGCAGCCGAGATCTTCCGGCGCGAGGGCGTCGACCTGATGTTCGACGAGATCAAGGCCACGCTGCACCAGTTCCGCACCGACTTCGACGTCTACTTCCACGAGAACTCGCTGCACGAGTCGGGTGCGGTCGACACGGCGGTGACCCGGCTGAAGGACTCCGGGCACCTCTACGAGAAGGACGGCGCCTGGTGGCTGCGCACCACCGAGTACGGCGACGACAAGGACCGGGTGGTCATCAAGTCGGACGGCAACCCGGCGTACATCGCCGGCGACCTGGCGTACTTCCTGGACAAGCGGGCCCGCGGCTTCGACCTGTGCATCTACATGCTCGGCGCGGACCACCACGGCTACATCTCCCGGCTCAAGGCCGCGGCCGCCGCGTTCGGCGACGACCCCGCGGTGGTCGAGGTGCTGATCGGCCAGATGGTCAACCTGGTCCGCGACGGCGAGCCGATGCGGATGAGCAAGCGGGCGGGCACGGTGATCTCGCTCGACGACCTGATCGACGCGCTCGGCGTGGACGCCGCGCGGTACGCGCTGATCCGGTACTCCGTCGACACCACGCTCGACCTCGACCTCGACCTGTGGACCCGGCAGACCAGCGACAACCCGGTGTACTACGTGCAGTACGCGCACGCCCGGCTCGCCTCGCTGGCCCGCAACGCCGCCGACCTCGGGATCACGCTGGGCGCGGCGGCCGACTTCGACCCGGCCTGCTGGACACCGAGCGGGAGTCGGAGCTGATCGCGCTGCTCGCCGCGTACCCCGGCGTGCTCGCCACCGCGGCCGAGCTGCGCGAGCCGCATCGGGTCGCGCGGTACCTGGAGGACCTGGCGTCGGGCTACCACAAGTTCTACGACACGGTCCGGGTGCTGCCGATGGGCGACGAGACCCCAGGTCCGGCGCACGTCGCCCGGCTCTGGCTGTGCGCCGCCGCCCGGCAGGTGCTCGCGAACGGGCTGGCCGTGCTCGGCGTCACCGCCCCGGAGCGGATGTGAGGGCGCACCCGGCGGGGCCGCGGTCCGGCGAGCTGCACGCCGACCGCCCCTCAGGGTCGGCGCCGGCCGACCTGAACGCGGTCGACCCGTCCATCTGGCCGCGCGGCGCGGCGCGCGGGCCGGAGGGGCAGCTGACGCTGGCCGGCGTCGACGTGCGCGACCTCGCCGCCTCCTTCGGCACGCCGCTGATGGTCATCGACGAAGCCGACTTCCGCGGCCGCTGCCAGGATTTCGCCGACGCGTTCGGGCGGGCCGGCGCCGTGCACTACGCGGGCAAGGCGTTTCTGTGCAGCGAGATCGTGCGCTGGCTGGACCAGGAGGGCCTCTCGCTGGACGTCTGCACCTCCGGCGAGCTGGCGCTGGCGCTGCAGGCCGGATTCCCCGCGGAACGCATCGCCCTGCACGGCTCGAACAAGTCGGCCGCCGAGCTGGCCATGGCGGTGCAGGCCGGTCTCGGCGCGATCGTCGTCGACTCGTTCTACGAGATCGCCCGGCTGGCCGGGATCACCGACGGAGCAACCGTTCCCGTCCCCGTGATGGTCAGGGTGACGGTCGGCGTCGAGGCGCACACCCACGAGTTCATCGCCACCGCGCACGAGGACCAGAAGTTCGGCTTCTCGCTCGCCGGCGGGGACGCCGCCGAGGCGGTCCGTCGGGTGGCCGCCTGCCGGACCTGCGGCTGATCGGCCTGCACTCGCACATCGGCTCGCAGATCTTCGATCCGTCGGGCTTCGAGGTCTCCGCGCACCGGGTGGTCGGCCTGCTGAAGGAGATCGTCGCCGAGCACCCGGTGCTCATCGACACCGTGGTGGCGCTCGACCTGGGTGGCGGGCTGGGCATCGCATACGTGCCGTCGGACGACCCGCCCGCGCCGGACGTGATGGCGAAGTCGTTGCAGGACATCGTGTCCCGCGAGTGCCAGCTCGCGGGCCTGCCGGTGCCCGCGGTCGTCGTGGAGCCCGGCAGGGCGATCGCCGGCCCGCCGGGAGTCACCGTCTACGAGGTGGGCACCATCAAGGATGTCGTGCTCGATGGCGGACTGCGCCGGCGGTACGTCTCGGTGGACGGCGGGATGAGCGACAACATCCGCACGGCCCTCTACGACGCGGAATACACGGTCGCGCTGGCCTCCCGAGCCTCGGACCACCCGCCCACGCTCTGCCGCGTGGTCGGAAAGCATTGCGAGAGCGGCGATGTCGTGGTCCGGGACTGCTACCTGCCGGCGGACCTGGCCGTCGGCGACCTGATCGCCGTGGCCGCGACGGGGGCGTACTGCTACGCGATGTCGAGCAACTACAACCGGGTGCCCCGCCCGCCCGTCGTCTCGGTGGCGGACGGCGCGTCCCGGCTGCTGCTGCGCCGCGAGACCGACGACGACCTGATGCAGCTGGAGATGACGTGAGCACAGCCTCGGGACCGCCGGAGGGCCCCGACGCGAGCGCGCCCGCGGCGCCCGACGCGGCCGGCGACCGGCGCGCCGGCGGCGACCGGCCGCGACCGAGCGCCGGCCGCCGGTGGTCGGCCGGCGGACCCCGAGCGCACGGCCGCCGGCGGTCGGCCGGCGGACCCCGAGCGCCCGGCCGCGACGGTGAACGTGCCCCTGAACGTGCCCCGGTCGGGCGGCGTGGCGCGGAAGGGCCCGTCGCTGGTGCCCGGTGTCGTGCTGCTGATCATCGCGGCCGTGCTGATGGTGGTCGTGCTGGTCAAGCCCGACATGCCCGGCTGGGCGACCACGACCGTGGCCGTCGTGGCGATCGCCGTGGTCCTCGCGCTGCTGGTGTACGCCTTCGCGGTGTTCATCTCGATGACGAGGCGGGGCGGCTCCTGATGGCGGTGGGGCAGCACTCCGCGGCGCTGCGGGTCGGCGTGCTCGGCGCCGGCGTGGTCGGCTCGCAGGTCATCCGGCTGCTGCTGGAGCAGGCGGACGAGCTCGCCGCGCGGGTGGGCGCACCGCTGGAGCTCGCCGCCGTCGCGGTGCGCCGGCCCTCGCGGCATCCCGACGTGCCCGCGAATCTGCTCACGACCGACGCGGAGGGCGTCGTCGCGCGCGACGACATCGACGTGGTGATCGAGGTGATCGGCGGCATCGAGCCGACCAAGGGGCTGCTGCTCACCGCGCTCAAGCGGGGTGCCGGCGTCGTCACCGCCAACAAGGCGCTGCTCGCCGAGCACGGCCCGGAACTGTACGAGGCGGCCGACGCCGCCGGCGCGGACCTGTACTTCGAGGCCGCGGTCGCCGGCGCCATCCCGCTCATCCGCCCCCTGCGCGAATCGCTGGCGGGGGATCGCATCTCGCGGATCATGGGGATCGTCAACGGCACCACCAACTTCATCCTCTCGGCGATGTCCGCCAGTGGCATGGGGTACGGCGAGGCGCTCGCCGAGGCGACCCGGCTCGGCTATGCCGAGGCCGACCCGACGGCGGACGTCGACGGCTTCGACGCGGCCGCCAAGGCGGCGATCCTGGCGTCCATCGGGTTCCACACCCGGGTCGGCGCCGCGGGCGTCTACCGCGAAGGCATCTCCGGGGTGTCGGCCGCCGACATCGCCGCCGCCCGTGAGATCGGTTGCACGGTCAAGCTTCTCGCCATCTGCGAGCGGGTGGACACCGGACTCCCGCACGGGCCCAACGGCAACGGCGAGGCGGTCTCCGCCCGGGTGCACCCGGTGATGCTGCCGAACTCGCATCCGCTCGCCGTCGTCGACGGGGCGTTCAACGCGGTGTACGTCGAGGCGGAGGCGGCCGGCCGGCTGATGTTCTACGGGCCCGGTGCCGGCGGCGCACCGACCGCATCGGCCGTGCTCGGCGACCTGGTCGCGGTGGCGCGCAACAGGATCGCCGGCGGGCGGGGGCCGCGCGAGTCGGCCTACGCGGCCCTGCCGATCCAGCCGATGGGCGAGGTGCTCACCCGGTACCACATCAGCCTCGACGTCGACGATCGCGCCGGTGTACTCGCCGCGGTGGCGGGCGCGTTCGCCGAGGCCGGCGTGTCCATCTCGACCGTGCGGCAGGAGGGCCGCGGCGACGACGCCAGCCTCGTGGTCGTCACGCACGGCGCGCCCGACGCCGCCCTGGCCGGCACCGTCGCACGGCTCGCCGAGCTCGACTCCGTCCACCGGGTCACCTCCGTCATGCGCGTGATCGGGGACCTGCGATGACGGGCGCGTCCGGCGCGGACATCGTGACGCCCGCGGGCGTCGGCGCCGCCGCCGGCACGCCATGGCCGGGCATCGTCGGCGCGTACCCGGACCGCGTGCCCGTGCCGCCCGGCGCGCGGGTGGTCACCCTGCTCGAGGGCGGAACCCCGCTGCTCGCAGCGGATTCGCTGTCCGACCGGGTGGGCGCGCGGGTGTACCTCAAGGTCGAGGGGGCGAACCCGACCGGCTCGTTCAAGGACCGCGGGATGACGGTCGCGGTGACGCACGCGCTCGCGCTCGGCGCCAGGGCGGTGATCTGCGCCTCCACCGGAAACACGTCGGCGTCCGCCGCCGCCTATGCGGCCAGGGCGGGCCTCACCAGCGCGGTGCTGATCCCGCAGGGCAAGATCGCGGCCGGCAAGCTCGCGCAGGCCGTCGCCTACGGCGCCCGGATCCTGCAGATCGAGGGCAACTTCGACGACTGCCTCGAGCTGGCGCGCAAGACCGCGGCCTCCACCGACGAGATCGCCCTCGTCAACTCGGTGAACCCGGTGCGCATCGAAGGGCAGAAGACCGCGGCGTTCGAGATCTGCGACGTGCTCGGCCGCGCCCCCGACGTGCACTGCCTGCCGGTCGGCAACGCCGGCAACATCACGGCCTACTGGAAGGGCTACCGCGAGTACGCGGCCGACGGCCTGGTGGCCTCGACCCCGCGGATGTTCGGCTTCCAGGCCGCCGGCGCCGCGCCGCTGGTGCTCGGCCGGCCGGTCAGCCACCCCGACACGATCGCCACCGCGATCCGGATCGGCGCCCCGGCGTCCTGGGCGGGCGCCGTCGACGCGCGCGACGCGTCCGGCGGGCTCATCGACGCCGTCACCGACGAGCAGATCCTCGGTGCCGCGCGGTTGCTGGCCACCACCGAGGGGGTGTTCGTCGAGCCGGCCTCGGCCGCCTCGGTCGCCGGCCTGCTGCAGACAGCGGCGGACGGCCGGCTCCCGCGCGGGTCGGTCGTCGTGTGCACCGTCACCGGTCACGGGCTGAAGGACCCGGACATCGCGCTGACCTGGATGAGCGCGCCCACCGTGCTGCCCGTCGCGGCCGAGGCGATCGCCGCCGAGCTGGGCCTGTCGTGACCGGCCCCGGCCGGCCAGCCCCGCAGGAGCCCTGGGTGACGGTCCGGGTGCCGGCGACGTCGGCCAACCTCGGTCCCGGCTTCGACAGCTTCGGGCTCGCGCTGGCGCTCTACGACCGGATCCGCGTCCGGCGGGCCGCCCGCGAGCTGGTGATCGAGGTGCGCGGCGTCGGCGCCGCGGGCCAGGACGAGGTTCCCCGGACCGCAGAGCATCTCGTCGTCCGGGCGATGCGCCGGGTCGCCGACAGCGCGGGCGTCCCGCTGCCGGCCGTGCACCTGTGCTGCGAGAACGTGATCCCGCACGGGGGTGGCCTCGGCTCGTCGGCCGCCGCGATCGTGGCCGGGCTGCTCGCGGGCCGGGCGCTGCTCGGGCTGGAATCGACCGTCAGCGACACGGACCTGCTCGCTCTGGGCACCGAGATGGAGGGCCACCCCGACAACGTTGCCCCCGCGCTCGCCGGCGGCTTCACGCTCGCGGTGCCGGGCCCGGACGGGCGACCGGTGGTGGTCCGCCGCGACGTGCACCCGGAGATCCGCGCGATCGTATTCAGCGCGTACGAGTCGAGCTCCACCCATCACGCCCGCGGGCTGCTCCCGCCGCAGATCCCGCACGCCGACGCGGCGGTCAACGCCGCCACCGCGGCGCTGCTCCTGCATGCGCTGACCGAGGATCCCCGGCTGCTGATGACGGCCACCGTCGACCGGTTGCACCAGCAGTACCGGGCCTCGGCCATGCCCGCGACCGCCGCGCTCGTCGCCGACCTGCGGGCCGCCGGCATCGCCGCTGTGGTGTCGGGCGCAGGGCCGTCGGTGCTCGCGCTGGTCACTGAGCTGCCCGACCTCGAGCGTTGGCGCAGGCCGGGATTCGCCGTGGCGGAGGTGGACGTGGCTCGCTCCGGGGCGAGCGTCGGGTACGAGCCCGGCCCGGGACTCCGGCCGTCCGCGCGGGCGGACGCCGACGCCGGCTGAGCCGCGGGTCGGGTCGTCGCGCGCCGACCTTCGCCGTGGATCTTCCGGGCCCATCAGGCGACACGAGGGGGCGTAGTTGCTCCTGCGTCCCGTGGGCAGGTACCGTGGGAGGCGATCGTCGGCGGTGCCGTGACAGCAACGCTGCACGCCGGACATTCAGGTGGGGCCGTCGCAGGAGCCCCGGTGCTTGGACCGTTTCCCGCACCGATCCGAGCGCCCGATAGTTCCCTCCTCGCTCACGCACCCATCCACTGGGTGCCGGGCACCGGTGATCAACCCGCCGCACCCGACCCGGGGGCGGATCGGCAGGTGTACGTCGCGTCGACAGGCGCGATGGCACGCAACAACACCCGGCCAGTCGACGTACCGGCCGGACAGGAAGGATCTTCGTGAGCGAAACCACGGAGTCGCTCGACGTCACCACCGATCCCCAGCTGAATCTGCTGGGTGACACCGTGCCCGCGACCTCAGGTCGCGGACGGCGCGGCGGCAGTGGCCTGTCGGGCATGGTGCTGACCGATCTCAAGGCCCTCGCCGGCCAACTCGGTATCAAGGGCACCTCGGGCATGCGCAAGGGCGACCTCGTCGCCGCGATCGCTGCCCGGCAGAACGGCGCGAGCGCGCCGTCCGCGACCTCCCGCCCGGCGACCGAACTCGCCGAGCCGTCGGCCGCCGAGACCGCCGCCGTGCGCGAGCAGCGCACCGAAGCCGCCCGTCAGGAGCGGAACGCCGCGGCCGGATCGACGACCGAGCAGACCTCGGACCCGTCCGCGGAGTCGTCGGGCCGGTCGCCCGACGGGCTGAACGGCGCCACCGGTCACGGCCTGAACGGCGCCTCCACCACCGTCGACGCCCCCGCCGGAGAGCGCCCGGCGGACGCCGGCGACGGGCCCGCGGGCGGCGCGCAGGACGGCCAGCCGAGCGACACCCAGGGCGGCGACGAGGGCGGTCAGCGCAACCGGCGGAACCGCCGCGGTCGCCGAGACAACCGTGACGGCGGCCCGTCCGCGAGCGGGGCATCCGATGGAAGCGCCGCGACGGCCACCGACACGCGGCCGCAGAACGACCGCGGCGAGCGCTCGGGCCAGGACGGGCAGCGCCCCCAGCAGGACACCCAGCGGGCGAACGCCCAGGACGGCCAGCGCAACGGCGCCGCACAGAACCGGGACACCCAGACCCGGGACACCCAGAACCGCCAGGACACCCGGCAGGGCCAGGACACCCGGGGCCGCGACGACGACGACGGCGACGGCCGCGGCCGCCGCGGGCGCCGCTACCGGGACCGCAACCGCCGCGGGCGTGAGCGCTTCACCGCCGACAGCGCCGGACCTGAGCCGGAGGTGCGCGACGACGACGTGCTCGTGCCGGTCGCCGGCATCCTCGACGTGCTCGACTCGTACGCGTTCATCCGCACGTCGGGCTACCTGACGGGGCCGAACGACGTGTACGTGTCGCTCTCCCAGGTGCGCAAGAACGGGCTGCGCCGCGGCGACGCCGTGACCGGTGCCGTGCGGGCGCTGCGCGAGGGCGAGCAGCAGCGGCAGAAGTTCAACGCGCTCGTCCGGCTCGACACGGTCAACGGGTTGGACCCCGAGGCGGCCCGCAACCGCCCCGAGTTCACCAAGCTCACCCCGCTCTACCCCAACGAGCGGCTCCGCCTGGAGACCGAGTCGCACATCCTGACGACCCGCGTCATCGACCTGGTGATGCCGGTGGGCAAGGGCCAGCGCGCACTGATCGTCTCGCCGCCCAAGGCCGGCAAGACCATGGTCATGCAGGCCATCGCCAACGCGATCACGACCAACAACCCGGAATGCCACCTGATGGTGGTGCTCGTGGACGAGCGGCCGGAAGAGGTCACCGACATGCAGCGGTCGGTGAAGGGCGAGGTCATCGCCTCCACCTTCGACCGTCCGCCGGCGGACCACACCCTCGTCGCCGAGCTGTCCATCGAGCGGGCCAAGCGGCTCGTCGAGATGGGCCGGGACGTCGTCGTGCTGCTCGACTCGATCACCCGGCTCGGGCGGGCGTACAACCTGGCGGCGCCGGCGTCCGGCCGGATCCTGTCCGGCGGCGTCGATTCGACCGCCCTGTTCCCGCCGAAGCGGTTCCTGGGTGCCGCGCGCAACATCGAGAACGGCGGCTCGCTGACCATCTTCGCGTCCGCGCTGGTGGAGACCGGCTCCGCGGGCGACACGGTGATCTTCGAGGAGTTCAAGGGCACCGGCAACGCCGAGCTGAAGCTTGACCGGCGGCTGTCCGACAAGCGGATCTTCCCGGCGATCGACGTCGACCAGTCGTCGACCCGCAAGGAGGACCTGCTGCTCTCGCCCGACGAGCTGGCCGTGGTGGTCAAGCTCCGGCGGGTGCTGTCCGCGCTGGACACCCAGCAGGGGCTCGAGCTGGTGCTCGACAGGTTGCGCAAGACCCGCAACAACATCGAGTTCCTCATGCAGGTCGCGAAGACCACGCCCGGCAACGACTGAGGGGCCGTCCGGGCGCCGCCGCCGCCGACAGGCCGGAGGGCGCCCGGAATAGGCCGCGGGCACTCGGCGTTTTGGTGTTCGACTGCCCGTGTCTGGCACACTGGTCGGTCGAGCCCGGCTCCGGTTCACGCTCGATTCGCTGATCCCGGCACCTCCTGCAAGCAGGAGGTCGCCGTGCGGCGGGCGACCCGGCGGCCTGACCCACGGCTCCCACGAGAGGAAACACCCATGAAGACGGGCATTCACCCGGACTACGTGCCTACCACGGTGGTGTGTGGCTGCGGCAACACGTTCACCACCAAGAGCACCCAGAAGAACGGCGTCATCCACGTCGAGGTGTGCTCGAACTGTCATCCCTTCTACACCGGCAAGCAGAAGATCCTGGACACCGGTGGCCGGGTCGCGCGCTTCGAGGCGCGGTACGGCAAGCGCAGCCGCTAGCTGTCCGACGGCGCCCGCTCGGCACTCCGCCGGCGGGCGCCGTTTGCTGTCTGGTGCTGTCTGCGGACGCATCACGGATCGGGACGAAGGGAGCGCGGCGTGGCATCCGACATCACGGCCGGCCCGGCTCTCCCGGGCACCGGTGCCGCGACGCCCGCGCCGGGCGATCACGCGTTCTCGATCCCGGACCTGATCGCCGAGTACGCGCGGCTGGAGCGGCAGCTGTCCGATCCCGCAGTGCACGCCGACCAGGCGCGGGCGCGCCGGCTCGGCCGGCGCTACGCGGAGCTGACGCCGATCGTGACGGGCTCGTCCGACCTCGCCGCCGCCCGCGGCGACCTGGCGACCGCGCGCGAGCTCGCCGCGCTGGACTCCGATTTCGCCGCCGAGGCCGAGGATCTCGCGGTCCGGGTGGCAGACCTCGAGAACCGGCTGGCGGAGCTGCTGGCACCGCGCGACCCGGACGACGCCAAGGACGCGCTGATCGAGGTCAAGGCGGGCGAGGGCGGGGAGGAGTCCGCCCTGTTCGCCGGCGACCTGTTGCGGATGTACCTGCGCTACGCCGAGCGCCACGGCTGGAAGACCGAGGTGCTCTCCGCGACCGAGTCCGACCTCGGCGGCTACAAGGACGTCACGATCGCCGTCAAGGCGCCCGGATCGCCGACCCCGGCGGACGGCGTGTGGGCCCGGCTGAAGTTCGAGGGCGGCGTGCACCGCGTCCAGCGGGTGCCCGTCACCGAGTCGTCGGGCCGCATCCACACCTCGGCGGCCGGCGTGTTCGTCGCGCCCGAGGCGGACGAGACCGTCGACGTGGACATCGATCCGAACGACCTGCGGATCGACGTGTTCCGTTCGTCCGGGCCGGGCGGCCAGTCGGTGAACACCACGGACTCCGCGGTCCGGATCACCCACCTGCCCACCGGGATCGTCGTCTCCTGCCAGAACGAGAAGTCGCAGCTGCAGAACAAGGAACAGGCGATGCGCATCCTGCGTGCGCGGCTGCTGGCGGCCGCCAGGGCGGACGCGGACGCGGCCGCGGCGGACGCCCGGCGTTCCCAGGTGCGCACGGTCGACCGCTCGGAGCGCGTGCGGACCTACAACTTCCCCGAGAACCGGATCGCGGACCACCGGGTCGGCTTCAAGGCCTACAACCTCGACGCGGTGCTCGACGGCGATCTGGACGCCGTCCTCGACGCGCTGCAAACGGCCGATCGCGCCGAGCGGCTCGGCGCCGCCGCCGCCGGGCGGGCATGACCCGGCAGTCGCTGCGCGCCGCGATCGTGGCGTCGACCGCGGAGCTCGAGGCCGCCGGCGTGCCCAGCGCGGCGAACGACGCGCAGGAGCTCGCCGCGCACCTGCTCGGCGTCTCCCGCACCCGGCTCGGCCTCACCCCGCTCGTCGACGACAACTGGGTCGCCTCCTATCGGGCACTGATAGCTCAACGCGCGCAACGGATCCCGCTGCAGTACCTGACCGGGTCGGTGCAGCTCGGCGGCGCGACTCTGCGGGTCGGGCCCGGGGTGTTCATCCCACGGCCCGAGACCGAATCGCTGGTCTTGTGGGCGCTCGACGCCGTCGCGGACGTGCCGGCACCGGTCGTCGTGGACCTGTGCACCGGGAGCGCGGCCATCGCGCTGGCGATCGCCGTGGCCCGGCCCGACGCCAGGGTGATCGGCGTCGACAGCTCGCCGGCCGCCCTGGGCTGGGCGCGGCGCAACGTCGCCGCGCACCTGGACCGCGGCGGCTCGCCGGTCGAGCTGCGCGCCGGTGACGTCCTGCGGCCGGACCTGCTGCCCGACCTGGAGGGCCGCGCCGACCTGGTCACCGCGAACCCGCCCTACGTGCCGGACGGCACTCCCGTCGCGCCGGAGGTCGCCCGGCACGACCCCGCCGAGGCGGTGTTCGGCGGGCCCGACGGGCTGTCGGTGATCCGCCCCCTGCTCTCCGTGGCGGCGGGGCTGCTCCGGCTCGGCGGCGCGCTGGCGATGGAGCACGACGACGGTCAGGGCGAGTCGGTGCCGGCCCTGGTCGCGGGCCGCCGGCTGTTCGCCGACGTCGCGGACCACGAGGACCTGACGGGCCGCCCGCGGTTCGTCACGGCCCGCCGCGTGCCGATCGCCCGCTAGCCGCGCGCTGGCTCCCGGCGCTCGAACACCCGTACGAATCGGCCGCTACACTGGGCGGCATGACGACACCGAACCCGGAAAAGGATCCGCAGGACTGGGTCACCGGCGACGAGCCGGCGACCGGGCCGCAGCGGTCGTACCTGGCCACGCTGGCGCGCGAGGCCGACGAGCAGATCACCGGCGACCTGACCAAGGCCGAGGCCTCGGCGACGATCGACCGCCTGCAGGGCACGTCCGACCGCCTGACCTGAGTCCCGGACGATCGCCGACCGATGAACCGACCGATCGCGCCCGGAGTCGACACGCCGGGGCGGCGCCGGCCGAGCTGACAGACTGGGCGCCGTGACGACGCTCCACCTGCACCCGCTGGCCGATCGGTTCCCGGGAAACCGCGGATGACCACTTTCGACTGCGCCGACCCGATCTCCCGGCGCTCCGGCATCGAGGCAGCCGCGCACGCGGCCAGGTCGGGCGAGCTCGTGGTGATGCCGACCGACACCGTCTATGGCATCGGTGCCGACGCCTTCAACGCGGCTGCCGTCCGCGCGCTGCTCGCGGCGAAGGGTCGTGGACCCGACATGCCCGTGCCCGTGCTCGTGGGGTCGTGGACGACGATCGACGGGCTCGCCCTGGCCGTGACGCCGGTCGCGCGTCGCCTGGTCGAGGCGTTCTGGCCCGGCGGGCTTTCGCTCGTCATCGAGCACGCGCCGTCGCTCGCCTGGGATCTCGGCGACACCCGAGGCACCGTCATGGTGCGGATGCCGCTGCACCCCGTCGCGCTCGACCTCCTGCGGCTCGTCGGCCCTATGGCGGTGTCCAGCGCGAATCGCAGCGGCATGCCGCCGGCGACGACCGTGGCCGAGGCCGAGGGGCAACTGGAGACCCAGGTGCAGATCTATCTGGACGGTGGCCCGGCGCCGATCGGTGTGGCATCCACGGTGGTCGACCTGACCGGGGAGATTCCCAGGGTGCTGCGCGAGGGCGCGGTGCCCATCGACAGGATCCGGGACGTGGTCGGCGCCGTCGAGGGCCTGGTGACGCGCTGAGCCGGTCGGGCTGCGCGCCGGCCCGGCGGCGACCCGCCCGCGCGACGCGTTTCGGCCCGGATACGCCGAAGGCCCGATCCGAACGGCGTGTCGGAGATCGGGCCTGCGGGCAGCTCCCGGCGTGGGGCTCAGTTCTGATTCGGCACCGCGCTGCTCGTGCATGGGTCCGGGCGTCGGATCCACTGGCGGCGAGGTCGAATCGGAGCTACACAGATACGACGACCGAGGCGGCCCGCGGTTGCGCGGTTTGCGCGGCGATCTCGGGCCGTGTCCGGATCGTCACGTGGCGCGAGACCCGGTCTCGGACACGCCGCCGCCCGGCCGACGGCCGGCGCGCGGCACGGTTCCGGGGGCGAATGACGGCACTACTCTGAGCCGGTGGCGGAGTACGAACTACCGACGCGCGAGTACGCGCTGGTGTTCGGAACCGCCCTGGTGCTGACGTTCCTGCTGACCGGCGTCGTGCGCATCCTCGCCACCCGCGTCGGCGCGGTCACTCCCATCCGCGACCGGGACGTGCACGCGCTGCCCATCCCGCGGATGGGCGGGGTGGCCGTCTACGCCGGTTTCGCGGCGGCCGTGCTGATGGCGATGCAGCTCCCCGCCCTGGGCAGCGCGTTCGTGTCGTCGTCCGAGATCGTCGGCGTGCTGGTCGCCGGCGGGCTGATCTGCCTGGTCGGGGTCATCGACGACCGGTTCGACCTGGACGCCGATCGCCAAGCTCGCCGGGCAGATCGTCGCGGCGGGCGTGCTGGTGCTCTTCGGCGTGCAGTGGCAGGTGCTCTGGCTGCCCGGCAGCGGCCCGACGGGCGGCAGCCTCGTCTCGCTGGACCAGACGCAGGCGATCGTCCTGACGGTGCTGCTCACCGTGGTGCTGACGAATGCGATGAACTTCATCGACGGCCTCGACGGCCTGCTCGCCGGGGTCGCGGCGATCTCCGCGTTCGCGATCTTCATCTTCTCTGCGCGGCAGCTGCAGCTGTCCGGGAACGATCTGTCCGCCTCGCAGCCGCCGCTGATCGCCGCCGCGCTGATGGGCGCCTGCATCGGGTTCCTGCCGCACAACTTCATCCCCGGCGCGGATCTTCATGGGGGATTCCGGCGCCATGTTCATCGGCCTGGCCATGGCCGGCGCGATCGTCAGCGCCGGCGGCAAGCTCGACCCCTCCACCTTCGGACCGCGGTCGACCATCGCCCTGCTGGCGCCGCTGATCGTCGCGCTGGCCGTGGTGTTCATCCCGGTACTGGATTTCCTGCTGGCGGTCATCCGGCGCACGAAGGAGGGCCGGCACCCGTTCAGCGCGGACAAGCAGCACCTGCATCACCGGATGCTGGCCATCGGGCACACCCACCGGCAGGCGGTGCTGATCTTCTATCTGTGGGCGTTCGTGCTCGCCGGCTGCGCGGTCGTCGCTGGTGTTCGTGACGTGGCAGGTGGCGCTGGGGCCGTTCCTGGTGCTGGTCGCGATCGCCCTCGCCTTGTCGGCGTGGCCGCGCGTGCGGGCCCGCAGGGACAACAGGCGCGGCCGCGACACGACCCCGTCGGTGCCGGTGTGACCGATCAGCACCCCGCGCCCGGGCCGGAGCCGACGAGCGGGCCGGCGAGCCGGCCGGCGGTCGACCTGTCCGCCAGGGCCGCCGAGGCGGACGCGATCGCCGACCGCAGCCGCACGGCCGGCATCTGGTCGCTGCGCCACCTGCGCCTGTGCTGGACGGTGCTGCTCGCCGGCGGCCTGGTGCTGGGGGTGGTGGCGGCCTTCGTCGCGGGGGCCGGCGCCGTGGTCGGCGTGGTGATCGGCACCGTCATCGTCGGGATGTTCTTCATCGTTCTCGGCGCGTGGTCATCGCCAGGGTCGGCGAGGACCCCCGGCGCGGTGATGGTCGCCGCCCTGTTCGCCTACATCATCAAGGTGGTGCTGCTGGCGCTGGTGTTGCTCACCATGCCCGTCGACGGGTTCGTCGACACCAAGTGGATGGCCGGCGCGATCGGCCTCGGGCTGTTCGGCTGGCTCGCCGCGCACATGCGGTATGTCTGGACATTGAAGCTGTTCTACGTCGACCCCGGCTGATCTCGCCGGACGTCGCGGGGGACCCCCATACCCCCCGGGACCGGCCAAAACGTGCTCGCCGACGGCCCTCTATACCCCACGGGTTCGCGACGCGTTCGCGACCCCCCGCACGTCCGGCGGGTACCCAGGGCAACTGATAGTGTCCGCGATGCCATGAAGACGCGAGTCCGATCCCGACTCCTCGAAGAGCCCGCCTCTGGGGGAGCCGACCAGGGTTGGGCCGTGAGTCAGCACCCTGATCGCCGGTTTCGCCGTCTGGGGCGGCATCGGGTGGTTGCTCGATCAGTGGTGGGGTACCCGCCTGATGACTCCGATCGGCCTGATCGTCGGCATGGCACTGGGCATCTACGCGGTGGTGGCCCGGCACGGCCGGATCGCCCCCGTGCAGCGCACGGTGGGCTCGACCTTCATCTCCACGAGCCCGACAGCAGCGCGCACGACCACCACCACCGCAGTCGCGGCGGGCGATGACCAGCGACGTCCGGTCGGCCGGCGGCAGTGGGAACTTCGACCGACGAGGGGCCCACCTCCGGCCAGCACCCGAAGGGAGACCGAGTGTCTCTGAGCCTGCTGTCCGTGCTCCCGCTGGACAGCGGAGAGCCGGCGGGTCCTTCGAGGCGCCGACAGTCGAGCACGCCTTCTTCTTCGACCGGATCGGCGACGGCACCGTCATCGCGTCGGTCAAGGCGATGGTGCTGCTGGTCCTGGGCACCCTGTCATCATCGCGTTCTTCCTGGCCGCCTCCCGCAAGGCGGCGATGATGCCGGGCAAGCTCCAGTTCGCGGGCGAGTCGATCTACGGGTTCGTCCGCAACGGCGTCGCGATCGAGATCCTCGGCAAGCAACGGCAGGGAGTGGGCCGGCTTCCTGACCACCCTGTTCGCTCTTCATCCTGATCCAGAACCTCTGGGGCATCGTCCCGATCGCCCAGCTGCCGGTGACGATCGCACTTCGCGATCCCGGTGCTGCTCGCGGTGATGGTCTGGGTTCATCTACATGATCGTCGGCATCCAGCAAGCACGGGTTCTTCGGCTTCTTCAAGCTGATGTGCTACATCCCGGGCATCCCGTGGCCATGCACCTCCTGCTGATCCCGATCGAGTTCCTGTCGAACATCATCCTGCGGCCGTTCACCCTGGCCATCCGGTTGTTCGCCAACATGTTCGCCGGCCACATGCTGATCACCATCGCCGCGGTCGGCACCCTCTACCTGTGGAGCACCGGCGAGCCGCTCAACTACGTGCTCGGGCCTGCTGCCGTTCGTCGGCAGCCTCGGCCTGGTGTTCTTCGAGCTGCTGATCGTCTCCCTGCAGGCCTACGTGTTCGTCCTGCTGGCCGCGATCTACCTGGAATCGTCCTTGGCCGATTCGCACTGACCCCGTCCTCGACCAGACTGCCCAGCCCGACCACCAGCCTCACCAGCACGTTCAGCCACCCGACCACCTGGCCCGCACCGGCGCGGCCAGTGATCGACCACCAGGATCCGCACCGGATCTCGTGAAAGGGAGAAGCACCCCCATGTCAGCAGCACTTGCAGCTGCGACAGCTCGCCGAAGTCACCGGCAACGTCGGCACCCTCGGGTACGGCCTCTCCGCGATCGGCCCCGGCATCGGTGTCGGCATCGTCTGGGCCGCGTACATCACCTCGACCGCCCGCCAGCCGGAGTCCGCCGGCCTGACCCGGACCTACGCGTTCCTCGGGCTTCGCGGTGTCCGAGGCGCTGGCCCTGCTGGGCTTCGTGGTTCCGTTCATCCTGACCTGATCCTCTGCCTGACGGTCCCCGCGCGTCGCGAGGACTCAGAGTCGAGGATCGTCATGAACTACCTCGCCGCCGAGGAAGCCACCAACCCCATCGGCCTGCCCTGGGGCGAGGTCCTGATCGCGGCCATCGCGCTTCGCGCTGCTGCTGGTCGTGCTCGGCAAGTTCGTCTGGCCGCAGTTCGAGAAGGCGTACGCCGCCCGGACAAAGGCGATCGAGGGTGGCATCGCCAAGGCGGAGGAGGCCCAGAACGAGGCCAAGGCCGCGCTGGACCGGTACAACCAGCAGCTCGCCGGCGCCCGCGAGGAAGCCGCGAAGATCCGCGAGGACGCCCGCGCCCAGGCCCAGGCCATCCGCGACGACATGCTCGCCCAGGCGCACGCCGAGACCGAGCGGATCGCGGCGGCCGGCCGGGCCCAGCTGGACGCGCAGCGCTCAGCAGATCGTCGCCGAACTCCGGGCCGACCTCGGGCCGGGTGTCGGTCGAGCTGGCCAGCAAGATCGTCGGGGAGTCGCTGCAGGACGAGGAGCGGCAGCACCGGCACGGTCGAGCGCTTCCTGGCCGACCTGGAACGCTGATGCAGCACATCGCCAGTCGCGAGTCGCTCGATCGCGACGAACGCGAAGCTGCTCGAGGTCGGCCGAGCCGCTGGACGACGCGGCTCTGACCGCGCTCGGCATCGAGCTGGACGCCGTCTCCGACCTGTTCCTGCAGCGAGGTCCCGCTGCGCCGCACGCTGTCGGAGAACACGCTCGTCGCCGGACACCCGGTCGGGCATCGCGGAGCGCCTGCTCGCCGGCAAGATCGGCGACCCGGCGCTGCTCGGTGGTCGCAGTTCGCCGTGCGGCAGGCGTGGTCGTCCGCGCGGGATCTGCAGGAGGCACTGCGCCGGGTGAGCCGGACCGCGATGTTCCTCCGCGCGGAGCGCGTCCGGCGAGCTCGACGACGTCGAGGACCAGCTGTTCCGGTTCGCCCGGATCGTCGACGCGAACCCCGATCTGTCGGTGATCCTCGACGATCCGACCGCCGACCCCGACGCGCGCGCGCGGCGCTGGTCGACCGGCTGCTCGGCGGCCGCGCCCACCCGCTGGTCACCGAACTGGTCGACGCGCTGGCCAGGGACACCGCGCGGTCGCTCGTTCACGCACGGGGTGCGCGAGCTGGTCGACCAGGCCGCCGAGCGGCGGGACAAGGTCGTCGCGATCGTCCAGGCCGCCGCGCCGCTGACCGACGAGCAGATCGCCCGGCTGGTCGGCTCGCTCCGCCGGATCTACGACCGGGACGTCTCGGTGCACGTCGAGGTCGATCCGTCGGTGATCGGTGGCGATCCGGGTGCAGATCGGCGACGAGGTCATCGACGGCAGCGTGTCGGCGAGCTGGACGCGCTCGCGCCGGCGGCTGGCCGGCTGACCGGGCGCGACGCAGCACCAGGCAGGATCAAGCACGAACGATCACACGGACGGCACCAGCGATACAGAACGGGACGCGATGACCGAGTTGACGATCTCCTCCGACGAGATCCGCTCCGCGATCGAGAGCTACGTCTCCGAATACTCGCCCGAGGTGACCCGGGAGGAGGTCGGCATCGTCGCCGAGACCGGTGACGGCATCGCGACCGTCGAGGGCCTGCCGTCGGCCATGTCCAACGAGCTGCTGTAGTTCCCCGGCGGCGTGCTCGGCGTCGCGCTCAACCTGGACGTCCGCTCCATCGGCGCGGTCATCCTCGGCGACGCCAACACCATCGAGGAGGGCCAGGAGGTCACCCGGACCGGCGAGGTGCTCTCCGTGCCCGTCGGCGACGCCTTCCTCGGCCGGGTGATCAATCCGCTGGGCCAGCCGATCGACGGCCTCGGCGAGATCGACGTCGGAGACCACCCGCGCCGCTCGAGCTGCAGGCCGCGTCGGTGGTCGCAGCGGCAGGGCGTGCAGCGAGCCGCTGCAGACCGGCATCAAGGCCATCGACGCCATGACGCCGATCGGCCGCGGCCAGCGCCAGCTGATCATCGGTGACCGCAAGACCGGCAAGACCGCGGTCTGCGTCGACACCATCATCAACCAGAAGCAGAACTGGGAGACCGGCGACGAGAAGCTGCAGGTCCGCTGCATCTACGTCGCGATCGGCCAGAAGGGCACCACGATCGCCGGCGTCCGGCAGTCGCTGGAGGACGCCGGCGCGCTGGAGTACACGACGATCGTCGCCGCCCCGGCCTCCGACTCGGCCGGCTTCAAGTGGCTGGCCCCGTACACCGGCTCGGCGATCGGCCAGCACTGGATGTACCAGGGCAAGCACGTCCTGATCATCTTCGACGACCTGTCCAAGCAGGCCGAGGCCTACCGCGCGATCTCGCTGCTGCTGCGCCGCCCGCCGGGCCGCGAGGCCTACCCGGGCGACGTCTTCTACCTGCACTCCCGGCTGCTCGAGCGCTGCGCGAAGCTCTCCGACGAGCTCGGCGCCGGCTCGATGACCGGCCTGCCGATCATCGAGACCAAGGCCGGCGACGTGTCGGCGTACATCCCGACCAACGTCATCTCGATCACCGACGGCCAGTGCTTCCTGCAGGGCGACCTGTTCAACTCCGGTGTCCGGCCGGCCGTCAACGTCGGCATCTCGGTCTCCCGGGTCGGCGGCGCCGCGCAGGTCAAGGCCATGCGCAAGGTGTCCGGCACGCTGCGTCTCGACCTGTCCGCCTACCGGGAGCTGGAGGCGTTCGCCGCCTTCGGCTCCGACCTGGACGACGGCGTCCAAGCGCGCGCTGGCCCGCGGATCGCGGCTGGTCGAGCTGCTCAAGCAGGCGCCAGTTCAGCCCGTACCCGGTGCAGGAGCAGGTCGTCGGCGATCTGGGCCGGCACCCGCGGCCACATGGACCGGGTCCCGGTGCAAGGACATCCGCCGGTTCGAGGGCGAGTTCCTGCAGTACCTGCGGCACGCGCCCGGGCAGCCCGCTGGACGCCATCAAGCGACGAGCAGCGACCTCTCCGACGAGACCGAGAAGGCGCTGCTGGACGCGCTGGCGGAGTTCTCCGACACGTTCACCACGTCCGAGGGCGACATCCTCGGCCGGCAGGCCGAGGTGAAGCCGATGGACGAGTCCGAGGTCGGCCAGGAGAAGGTCCAGGTCCAGGTCCGGAAGCCGCCGGCCAGGAAGTGATCCGGCACAGATGACGGGCGACGTGACGACGGCCATGTCGGCCGGCGCGGGAGGTGACTGATGAGCTGCTCAGGTCAGGGTGCTGCGGCAACGGGTGCAGTCGGTCAAGTCCACCCAGAAGATCACCAAGGCGCAGGAGATGATCGCCACCTCCCGGATCGCCAAGGCGCAGGCCAAGGTGGCCGCGGCCGCGCCGTACTCGCAGGGGATCACCGACGTGCTGACCGCGCTGGCGTCGGCGTCGACGCTGGACCACCCGCTGCTCAACGAGCGGGAGAACCCAAGCGCGCCGGCATCCTGCTGATCACCGCCGACCGCGGGCTGTGCGGCGGGTACAACGCGAACGCGATCAAGGCCGCCGAGGAGCTCGGCGCGCTGCTGCAGTCCCAGGGCAAGGAACCGGTGCTGCTACGTCATCGGCCGGAAGGGCCTTGGCTACTACACCTTCCGGCAGACGTCCGGTCGCAGGAGTCGTGGACCGGCTTCTCCGAGCGGCCGACCTACGCCGACGCGGAGCGCGCCACGGAGGCGGTGCTGCCGGCGTTCATCGCCGGCTCGGACGGGAACGACCGAGGACGGCGACCCGGGCATCGACGAGATCCACCTGGTGTCAACGCATTTCGTCTCGATGATCACCCAGCGGCCGCAGGCCAGGCGGATGGCGCCGATGGAGATCGAGTACGTCGAGCACGACACACGGGCGGCACCGAGCTGCTGCCGTCGTACGAGTTCGAGCCGTCGTCGGATCTGCTGCTCGACGAGATGCTGCCGAAGTACGTGAAGACCCGGATCTACGCCGCGCTGCTCGACTGCGGCGGCCAGTCGAGTCGGCGGCCCGGCGGGCGGCCTGCAAGGCCGCGACCGACAACGCGAACGACATCATCAAGCAGCTCAGCCGGCAGGCCAACCAGGCCAGGCAGGCGCAGATCACCCAGGAACTCACCGAGATCGTCGGCGGCGCCGATGCTCTCGCCGCAGCCGGAAATGGAAGAGGACTGATCATGACGATCACAGCTGACGCGCCGACCGAGACGCGCACCGCCACCGGCCGGGTCGTCCGGGTCATCGGCCCCGTCGTCGACATCGAGTTCCCGCGCGGCGGCGTGCCCGCCGCTGTTCAACGCGCTGCACGTCGACGTCACCGGCGCCGGTGACGAGCGCACGCTGACCCTCGAGGTCGCGCTGCACCTCGGCGACGACATCGTCCGCAGCATCTCGATGCAGCCGACCGACGGCCTGGTCCGCGGCGCGACCGTCACCGACACCGGTGCGCCGATCTCGGTGCCGGTCGGCGACGTGGTCAAGGGTCACGTGTTCAACGCCCTCGGCGCCTGCCTGGACGAGCCGGGCACCGGCGAGGACGCCGAGCACTGGCCGATCTACCGCAAGCCGCCGGCATTCGACCAGCTCGAGGGCCGGACGCACGCAGCTGGTCACCGGGATCAAGGTCATCGACCTGCTCACCCCGTACGTGCAGGGCGGCAAGATCGGCCTGTTCGGCGGTGCCGGCGTCGGCAAGACCGTGCTCATCCAGGAGATGATCACCCGCGTCGCCAAGAACTTCGGTGGCACCTCGGTGTTCGCCGGGGTGGGGGAGCGCACCCGCGAGGGCAACGACCTCTTCACGGAAATGACCGAGTCCGGCGTCATCAACGACACCGCGCTGGTGTTCGGTCAGATGGACGAGCCGCCGGGCACCCGGATGCGGGTGGCGCTGTCCGCGCTGACCATGGCCGAGTACTTCCGGGACGTGCAGAACCAGGACGTGCTGCTGTTCATCGACAACATCTTCCGGTTCACCCAGGCCGGTTCCGAGGTCTCCACGCTGCTCGGCCGGATGCCGTCCGCGGTCGGTTACCAGCCGACCCTGGCCGACGAGATGGGTGAGCTGCAGGAGCGGATCACCTCGACCAAGGGCCGGTCCATCACCTCGCTGCAGGCGATCTACGTGCCCGCCGACGACTACACCGACCCGGCGCCGGCGACCACCTTCGCCCACCTGGACGCCACCACCGAGCTCGACCGGGCGATCACCGAGAAGGGCATCTACCCGGCGGTGAACCCGCTGTCGTCGACCTCCCGGATCCTGGATCCGCAGTTCGTCGGCGACGAGCACTACCGGGTCGCGCAGGAGGTCATCCGGATCCTGCAGAAGTACAAGGAACTGCAGGACATCATCGCCATCCTCGGCATGGACGAGCTCGGCGAGGAGGACAAGCTGCTCGTCGGCCGGGCCCGCCGGATGGAGCGGTTACCTCGGCCAGAACTTCTTCGTGGCCAAGCAGTTCACCGGCATGGACGGCTCGTACGTCGAGATGGACCACACCATCGAGTCGTTCGACGCGATCGCCAAGGGCGAGTACGACAACATCCCGGAGCAGGCGTTCCTGAACGTCGGCGGCATCGACGACGTGCTGGCGAAGGCCAAGACCCTCACCTGATCTCGATCCGTCGCCGCGCCCACCCGGGCGCGGCCGCGAGCGTTGTCGATGCCGGCGCATCGGTTCGCGTCCCGTCGCTGCACCGGGCGTCCGCGGCGCCCGGCGGCGCGGGCCCATGCGAGTTCATCCGGGTGGGTCGGCCGTCGCCGTTCCGCGGTCGGACGCCCTGTGGCGCCGGCGGAAATCCGCGGTGCGCGAAGATTCCGGGCCGGCGCGACCCGATCCGGAGCCGTTTGAGTTGCGGTTCGGTAAACCCGGCCGGGCGACAACGTTGACGGCGGCGACCGCGCCCTGCCGGCGACTGTGCGAGTCCGTTAGGATTTGACCGCACGGTGTCCGTCGTCGTGGCCGGACCGCTGCGGAGCCACGGTGCGATGTGTGGCTGTTGCAGTTGCCCGTCCCGCCGAACGGATCGCAGGAGCACGCGTCCGGACGCACGGGAGAGCCGGATGCACACCCCATCGAGAGGGCGGAGCCGTCCGTGGCTGAGATCCAGGTCGATCTGGTTGCCGTCGAGCGCGAGCTCTGGTCCGGGCAAGGCGCAGATGGTGGTCGCCCGGACGGTCGACGGTGACATCGGTGTGATGGCCGGCCACGCGCCGCTGCTGGCGCAGCTCCGCGAGGGGTTCGCCGCCAGGATCATCGAGCCGGACGGCAACGTGCTCGGGGTCGCCGTGCACGGCGGCTTCCTGTCGGTCACCAAGGACGGCGTGTCCATCCTCGCCGAGGACGCACAGCTGTCCGACGAGATCGACGTCACCAAGGCCGGCACGGCCTACGAGGCGGCCAAGGCGCCAGGGCGGCGATTCTGCGGAGGCCGAGGCCGAGCTGCGGCGGGCCAGGCGCAGTTGCTCGCCACCGGCAACGACATCTGACACTGTCGCGGATCGACTCCGGACCCGGATGGACATCGTGTCGCTGGCGCAGGTGGTTCGGTCTGGCGATACTCATCGTCGTGGTGCTCGCGATCGTGCGTGATCGCCGTGCGACGGTCCGTGCTCGCCCGATCCGGGGCGATCGACATCTGCTGGCGCACGCGACCTGCAGCCCCGGACGGCCGCGGCTGGGTGCTCGGCCAGGGCCGGTTCCGGGACAACGAGTTCCTGCTGTACCGGTCGTTCTCGCCGTGCCCAGGCGCGGCCCGCACGCTGCGATCGCGAGGATCGCTCAAGCTGGGCGACCGGCGCGGCTCCGGTGGGCACCGAACCCGATCTGCTGCCGGTCGGTGCGGTGATCGTGCGATGTACCGACGGCGGTCACGCCGATCGAGCTGGCGCTCTCCGAAGAGGCGCTGACCGGCCTGCGGTCCTGGCTCGAATCGCTTCCGCCGGCCACCCGCTCGGTGCAGGCTTGTTCCACCGCGGGACTCGCAAGACCTGATCACCGCGCGCTCACGCTGCGCCACCACTCTGCACGGTCACCCTGCTGGATCCGCTGCTCGATCAGCCTGCTCGGTCACCCCGTTCCTCACGCGGGATGCCGCCCCCTCCTCGAGCTGCTCGCCGCCGGCCTCGCCCTTCCGCTCGCCGCCGGGCACCCACAGCACATCACCGGCCGGGTTCGCCGCCCTGGCCAGGATGAACAGCAGGTCCGACAGCCGGTTCAGGTACGTGCGGCGCCAACGGATTGCTGCGCTCGGGATCCGCGAAGCGCAGCGCCCAGGCGCTGCGCTCCGCGCGCCGGGCGACCGTCCGGGCCAGGTGCAGCAGGGCGCCGGCCGGGGTGCCGCCGGGCAGGATGAACGAAGTCAGCGGCGGGCAGGGCGTCGTTGAACGCGGTCGCAGTCGGCCTCCAGCGCGGTCGATGTAGTCCTGCGGTGACCCGCAGCGGTGGGTACTGCGGGTCCGGCGCGATCGGCGTGGCCAGGTCGGCGCCGAGGTCGAACAGCTCGTTCTGCACCCGGCGGAGGACCGCGGCGATCTCCGGCGCCGGGGTGGCCGAGGGCCATCACCAGGCCCAGCGTTGCGTTCGTCTCGTCGCAGTCGGCGTAGGCGACCAGCCGCGGGTCGGTCTTGGACACCCGGCTGAAGTCGGCGAGCCCGGTGGTGCCGTCGTCGCCGGTCCGGGTGTAGATGCGGGTCAGGTGCACGGCCATGGCGCCACCCTACCGGGCTGACGGACGGCATCGGCCTGCGTCGAGCTCCGGTGCATCACGTCGGCGTCCGGTGGCGCGGCCAGGCGCGTCGGCCGGTTAGAGTGCGAACCGTGGAACGCTTCCTGGTCACCGGCGGGGCCCGCCTCGCGGGCACCGTCCAGGTCGCCGGCGCGAAGAACAGCGTGCTCAAGCTGATGGCGGCCGCGTTGCTCGCCGAGGGCACCACCGGCGATCTCCAACTGCCCGGAGATCCTGGACGTCCCGCTGATGGCCGACGTGCTGCGCGGGCTGGGCTGCGCGGTGCGGCCTGCGACGGCGACACGGTCAGCATCACCACACCGGCCGAGCTGTCCTTCCACGCCGACTTCCCGGCGGTCGGCCGGCTGCGCGCGTCGGTGTGCGTGCTCGGGCCGCTGATGGGCCGATGTCGGCGGGCCAGGTGGCGCTGCCCGGCGGCGACGCGATCGGCTCCCGGCCGCTGGACATGCACCAGTCCGGCCTGCGCGCGATGGGCGCGACGATGGACATCGAGCACGGCAAGGTGGTCGGCCGGCGACCACAGCTGCACGGCGCGTCGATCGGCCTGGACTTTCCCAGCGTCGGCGCGACCGAGAACATCCTGATGGCCGCGGTGCTGGCCGACGGCATCACGGTGATCGACAACGCCGCCCGCGAGCCGGAGATCATCGACCTGGCCACGATGCTCGGGCAGATGGGCGCGCAGATCGACGGCGTCGGGCACGGCCACGATCACCATCGAGGGCGTCGACCGGCTCTCACCCGACCACGCACCGGACCGTCGGCGACCGGGTGGTCGGCGGCACCTGGGCCTACGCCGCGGCGATCACCCGCGGATCGGTGCGGGTGGAGGGGGTCGACCCGGCGTTCATGACGGCGCCGCTGGAGCGGCTGGCCCGGGCCGGCGCGTGTGATCGAGTCCGAGCCGCGACGCCGTGCACCGTCACGATGGCGGAGCGGCCGCGCGCCGTCGACTTCATCACGATGCCGTACCCGGGCTTCCCGACCGACCTGCAGCCGATGGCGCTGGCGCTCGCGGCGGTGGCCGACGGGCACTCGCTGATCACCGAGAACGTCTTCGAGGCCCGCTTCCGGTTCGTCGACGAGCTGATCCGGATGGGCGCCGACGCCCGGACCGACGGCCACCACGCCTCGCTCCGCGGCCGCGAGCAGCTGTCCAGCGCCCCGGTCTGGTCCACCGACATCCGGGCCGGCGCCGGCCTGGTGCTCGCCGGGCTGGCGGCCGAGGGCGTCACCGAGGTGCACGAGGTGATCGCACATCGACCGCGGGCTACCCGCACTTCGTCGAGGACCTGCAGAAGCTCGGCGCGACAGATCGAGCGCGTCGTCGACGAGGTGCCCGGCTGGGTCTGAGGTCTCGGCGCGGTTCGGTGCCGCCGTCCGGGTCGCGACGCTCGGCGGGTCGCTCGCCGCGTCGCTCGGTGCGGCGGGTCCCCTAGGGTGGTCCGCGTGCGTCTCGTGGTGGCCCGCTGCTCCGTGGACTACGTCGGCCGGCTGACCGCGCATCTGCCGCCGGCCACGCGGGTGCTGATGGTCAAGGCCGACAACTCGGTGCTGGTGCATTCGGACGGCGGCTCGTACAAGCCGCTGAACTGGATGTCGCCGCCGTGCTGGCTGGTCGAGGAGCCCGGCCGCTGGACCGTGCAGAACAAGGCCGGCGAGCAGCTGGTGATCAGCCTGGACGAGGTGCTGCACGACTCGCGGCACGACCTCGGCGTCGATCCCGGCCTGGTCAAGGACGGCGTCGAGGCGCACCTGCAGATCCTGCTGGCCGAGCACGTCGCGACGCTGGGCGAGCGGCTGGTCGCTGGTCCGCCGGGAGTACCCGACGCCGATCGGCCCGGTCGACCTGATGTGCCGCGACGCGGCCGGCGGCAGCGTGGCGGTCGAGATCAAGCGCCGCGGCGAGATCGACGGCGTGGAGCAGCTGACCCGCTACCTGGAACTGCTCAACCGGGACCCGATGCTCGCCCCGGTGACCGGCGTGTTCGCCGCGCAGCAGATCAAGCCGCAGGCCCGGACCCTGGCGAGGACCGGGGGATCCGCTGTGTGGTGCTGGACTACGAGGCCCTGCAGGGCCGCGACGGCGACGGCTTCCGGCTGTTCTGACCCGCACCCTGCCGGCGGGTTCCTGTTCGCCGTCGGCGCACCCGGGAGCGCCCGGTTCGGCCCCGCCGCTGCATTAGCCTTTCGGGTGAGACAGGGTCGGCGGCAGTGCGACACGAGGGAAGAGGTCACTGGCGTGGACGTCAAGATCGGTGTGACGGACACGGGGCGCGAACTCGTGGTGAGCTCGACGGGAAGCCCGGAGGAGTCGAGGGCAGGTCGCCGAGTCACTGAAGGATCCGAGCGGGACCCTGGTGCTGGTGGACGAGAAGGGGCGCCGGGTCATCGTTCCGTCGGCGAAGATCGCGTACGTCGAGATCGCCCCCGCCGACGTCCGCAAGGTGGGCTTCAGCTTCTCGGGTTGAGCTCTCCGCCGCGAGGCTCGGCCGGCTGACCGCCGTCGGGTGCCGCGGCTCCGGCGTGGTCCTGCCGGGGAAAGCGCGAGATGCCGCGCCAGGCCAGCGTGGACAGCAGGTCCATCGCCTCCTCCTGCGAGACGTGCGGTGACTGCTGCATCCAGTAGCGGGCGCTGACCTGCGAGAGCCCGACCATGCCGGACGCGAGCAGCCGGGCCCGCTCGACGTCGACCCCGGTGTCGGTGGTGATGGTGTCGGTGATGGCCTGAGATGCAGTCGTCCGTGGCACGCTCGACGATGGCCTCGACCTCCGGCTGGCTGCGCAGGTCGGACTCGAAGATCAGCCGGTAGGCGCCGCCGTTGTCGGCGACGAACGTGAAGTAGGCCGCGAGCACCCCGTCGACGCGCTCGTGATTGTCGGGCGTCGCGTCGAGCGCCGCCCGCACGAGCCGGACCATCTCGTCCGCGGACTCGCTCAGCAACGCCAGATACAGCTCGAGCTTCGACGGGAAGTGTTGGTACAGCACGGGTTTGCTGACGCCCGCGGTCTCGGCGATGTCGTCCATCGCGGCCGCGTGATAGCCCTGGGTGACGAACACCGTCTTGGCGGCCGCGATGAGTTGGGTCCGTCGCGCGGACCTGGAGAGCCGGGGGGTGGCCCGTACCGCGTTCGTCATGGCCGCCGCTGGTCCCTTTCCCGCACGCGCATGGTCCCCGGCGCTTCACCCTACGCGCGGGTAGCCCCGCCGCGGGCCCAGCAGGGCCCGACCGCCTGCCCGCCCCGATCAGCCGTCAGGGGTGCCCGTCACGAGCGGCCCGGCCAGGTCCCCGTGCAGGGCCAGCCGGTCGGGCAGGTCGCCGGCCTCGAAGTCGGCGGGCATGCCGGCGGTGATGGCGGCGAGCTCGTCGAGGGTGAGCGGCACGACGGCGTGGTCCGTGCCGGGCGGCACCAGGGAGTAGGGCACCGGGATCGTGCCTCCTGGCCCGGACGGCCGCGCGTCGATGAACGCCCGGCCGTCGGCCGCGTCGGGGTCGGTGGTCGCGATCTCCGGCGCACGCCTGGCCAGCCGCCGCGCCGCCGCCGCGGCGAACGCGGCGGCGTCCGGCGGCGCGGCTCCGTGCGCGGGCTCGCCGGCCCCCGCCGGCGGCCAGACGGCGACCAGCACCAGCCCGTCGGCCCCGTCGGACATCGGCACCCAGCGGGCGCCGGCGCCCTCGGGATCCTCGCTCAGCGCGAGGGCCGCGGTGGCCGCGACGGCGATGTCCGCCCCGGACCCCGGCCGGATCCACCAGGCCACCCTCTTCCCGGCAACCGACGAGCCTGTCGGGTCCGTCCTGCCTGTCGGGCCCGTCGTGCCCGTCGAGTGCGTCGAGTCCGTCGTGTGCGTCGTGTGCGTCGTGTGCGTCGAGTGCGTCGAGTCTGTCGCGCTCGCTCCGCCCTGGTCTGTCGCGCCCGCTCCGCCCTGGTGGGTCGGTACCGCGAGCCCGACCCCACCCGCCTCCGCCAGCGCATCGAGGTCCTGCACCGTGACAATGTGGCGCGTGCCGATCGGGTGTGCGCCGACATCGATCACGGTCACGGCGACGCCGCGCGCGTGGCGCAGCACCGCCGGCCCGACGGCACGATAGTGCTTCCGAGCGCGGTCGCTGTCCTTCACCCGACCGATCCTGCCCGGCCGCGCGGGTCCGCGTCGTCAGTCCCGTGGCATCACCTCGATCTCGCTGTACCGCCCGGCGGCCACGGCGCCGGCGGCCGCGCCGGATTCGCCCGCCAGATAGTTGTCCAGGGTGTGATGGCGCAGTCCATCGGCGATCTCCCACGCGTCCGGACCCGGCATGCTGAGCCTGCCGACGGTGTCCGGGAGCAGCGCGGGCGCCGTCGACTCGGCCTCCACGACCTGTGCGCCGAACGCGGCCGAGGTGGGATCCGGACCGTACGGATCGGGTCCGCTGACGAGTGCGGCGAGGTTCAGGGGGGAGGGGTTCAGGACGAGGGCGCCGAGGGCCGCGCCCGTGTCGATCAGCGCCGTGGGGACCGGGTCCTGCGCGAACGCGACGGCGTAGGTGTGCTCCGCCGGCACACCGGTGAGGTCGCCGACGTCGTCCACGAGGTGGCTTGCGCCGGGCGAGGCGAGCAGCATCAGCCCGTCCAGACGGCCGCCCTGGCGCACCGCGGCCGAGGCCACGGTGGATCCCATGGAGAAGCCGAACCCGGTCATCCGTGCGGAGGGCGCCGCCAACCCTCGCAGCACGGCCAGGTCGGCTGCGAGTGCGGCACCGCCGGCGACGGCGGTCTCGTCGCCGAGCGCCTCGATCGTGTTGTCGAAGCCCTCGAACAGATCCACCGGCACGCCGCTGGCCCACGCGGCGGGTGCGTCGTACCCCGTCCAGATCACGGCCGCGGCGGTCTCGCCCGGCGCCTGCTGCAGTGTCGAATTCCGCAGTCGCACCGCCGCGGGCACGAGGTCCGCCATCGCCCGCGGTGAACTGCCGATGCCCGGCACCACCACGGCGACGTTGTCGGCCGCGCCGAGATCGCCGACGGCGACGGCGGCCCGACCCTGGGCGGTGGCCCCGGGGCGCTCGTACACCACCAGGCGCGCGACACCGGCCGCGCCGGCGGCCTGCGCGAGAGCGACCGTGATCCCCTCGGCCATGGACCGCACGCGCTCGTCGGGCGAGTGCAGGTCCAGCGCGAGCTGCGCACGGTTCGCCGCGTCGATCGGGACGTCCGCGGGAGCCGGGCCGGCGCCGAGCAGCGCGCCGCCGAGGTCGACGCCCGCGTTGTCGGCTCGGGAGACCGGCAGGCTCTGCAGGGGATCGCGGGGATCGGCGCGGAGCCCATCGGCGGCGTCGTGCAACGCGGCGGCGGCCTGGCGGCGCAGGGCGTCGAGCCGACCGAGCAGGTCGGTCACGATCGTCTCCAGGACCGCCGCCTGGCCGTGCTGCGCCGCCCAGGCCACCAGGTCGTCGCCTGCGGGGACGCCCAGGGCGGCGACGGCCGACTCCGCGGACTCGACCGCCCCCTCGGTGCCGAATCGCACCGACAGGAGGGCGGACCGCAGGTCGTCGGCGACCTGTACCTGCGAGGCGACGATCTCGGCGCTCTCGATCGCCGCGTCGCAGAGCTGACCGAGCCGGGCCGGCGCCGTCGGGTTGGACCAGGCGGCGCGCACCATCGGGAGCACCTCGGAGGCGAGATCCGACCCATCGAGCAGAGCGCGGCCGGCCTCGCCCGCGACCTGGAACCAGGCGACCAGCCCCTCCCCGTCGAGGCGGCGGAGCTGGTCGGCCGGCGGCACCGGATCCGGCAGCTGCAGCGCCATCGCGACCGCCTGCACGGCGATCATCGTCGACGACGGCCGTCCGGGATCGGCGGTCATCTCGTCCGCCGAAGGGTCGTGCACCCTGTCATCGCGGTGGCCTCCGAACGCCATCGTCCGCCGACCGGAAGCCGTCTGCAGTCGCGCGCAGGGCGCTGGCAGCGGCGAGCAGGCGCTGTGTCAGCAGCCCCGCCGATTCCGCGGCCTGGCGGACGCGCCGGGACGCCGCGTCGATCACCTCGCGGCCGATGGCGTCCGGCCCGAGCGCATCGACGGGCAGCGGACACGCACCCGGATCCACGGCGGCGCCCGACAAGGATGCGGTCGCATCCTCCAGCCGGTCCGCTGCAGTGGCCAGCAGCGCCGTGTCGACGGCCAGGTCCTGCGCGATCGGCGCGGTCACACGCTCACCTCCTCGGTGATCGGCGCTCGGATCGCGCCGTGTCGTCCATCACGATCCGCGGGTCGTCCACGCACGGCGACGGGACGGCAGACGGTGTGGACACGTCGGACGGGTGTGCGCAACTGGAGGGGCCCGGTCGTGCCGAACAGTCGGTGCGCGCGTCAACGAGGGCATGATGACCGGGTGACTGCCGGCGCCGCGTGGCCGACGTCCGGGCCGCGGCCCCGCGACGATCTGGACGCGCTTTCCACCGCGACGTTGGCCGACGGCACCCTGGGCGCGATTCCCCGGTTCACGGATCCCAACCCTCCCGGGTGGACCGAACTGGTCGACGGCCGCGGGCTGTACGTCCGGCGCGTCCCCGGCCCCGACGCCCCCGGCGCACCGCCCGCCTGGTACATCCATGGCCTGGCCGGGGCCTCGACGAACTGGACGCAACTCGCCGGCGCGCTGTCGCCGTTCGCGGCGGGGTACAGCGTCGACCTGCCCGGGCACGGGCGGTCGGATCCGCCGCCCCGCGGGCGCTACTCCCTGTCGGGCGACGCCGATCTCATTGCCGGGGCGATCGCCCAGGTGAGCGGTCGGCCGGTGCACCTGCTCGGAAATTCGCTCGGCGGGTACGTCGCGACCCTGCTCGCGGCGCGCCGACCCGACCTGGTGCGCACCCTCACGCTGATCTCCCCGGCGGTGCCGGATCTGCGCATGACCACAGATCGCGGCGCCGACATGCGGCTCGGCCTGCTGCTCGCGCCCGGGACGACCGGCATCGCGCTGCGCCGCCTTGCCTCGATCGACCCGGAGACCAGGGCGCGGGGGATGGGTGAGCTGTGCTTCGGCGACGCCGGCATGCTCGACGACGACGACTACGCCGCCGCGGCCGCGGAACTCGATTGGCGAGGCGCGCTGCCGTGGACACACATGGCCACGATCGCGTCGCTGCGTGCCTTGATGAGCAGCTACCTCCGCCCACGCCGCTGGTCCTTCCGGGCCAGCGCGGAGCGTGTTCGCGTTCCCGTGCTCGTGATCTGGGGGACGCGGGACAAGCTGGTGGACGTCCGACTCGCCGCGCCGACCGCGGCGGCATTCGCGGATTCGCGGCTGCTGGTGTTGCGCGGCCTCGGTCACGTCGCGCAGATGGAGGATCCACGCACCACCGCGCTCGCCGCGTTGTCGCTCTGGCGCGACGTGCCGGCGCGCGGTGCGACCGAGTCGGCGGAGACCATCAGGGCCCCGGCGGCGGGCGCGCCGTCGATTCGCGGCGCGAAGACTGTGGCAACCTCGAACACGTGATGTCGCGCCCGACGGAGCCTCCACGCCGCGGCGACAGACCACCCGCGGCTTCGGGCGACACCGATCGCTCCGCCCGGCGCGCACCCTCCGACCGCGACCGGCAGTACGGCGCATCGTCGTCCCGGTCGGCCTCCGGATCACGGCGATCGCCGTCGACTCGTGGGGCCCACCGTGACCCGTCGGCGGGCCGCGACGGCGAACGCAGGGCGACACCCCGGCGATCGGCGTCCGCCCAGACGTCGACCGGGGCAGCCGCACCGCAGTCCTCCACGCGCCGCCCTGCCCGGTCGGAACCTCGACGCCGGCCCGCCGCTCGCTCGCCGCAACGCAGCGCCGGGAGGACAGCAAGCCGGACCCGGCGGCCCGCCAAGACCTCCCCGGCGGTCCCGAACGCCGCGCCCTGGTTGCGCAGGTGGGGCTGGCGGATCGCCGCCGTGCCCATCCTGGTGGTGCTGACCGTGCTGGTGATCTTCCAACTGTCCGGCGCGCCGTCGTCGACGTCCGGCGCGACCCCGACCGGGCCGTCCAGCGCGCCGACGATCGGCACGACGGAACGCGACGACGTCGACCCCATCCGCCGGCCCGCCGCCGCCACGCCGGCCGCGGTCGCCGATCCGGCCGCTCCGGATGCGTCGGTCACACCGGCACCCCCCGCCGATCAGGTGCCCCAGGCCGATCCCGGCATGTTCGCCGCGGCCGGCCACGTCGCGACCGGCATCCCGTCCGGCGCGCTGCCGGTCGGCGACCCTCTGGTGCTCACGGGCGCCGGGACCTGGCACGTAGTGCCCGGCACGACGGCTCCGGTCGGAACCGGCCCCACCCCGTACACCTACTCGATCGAGGTCGAGGACGGACTGCAGACCCCGGAACAGGACCAGGCCTTCGCGGCCGCGGTCGACGCCACGCTCTCCGATCCACGGTCCTGGATCGGGCTCGGCCAGGTCACCCTCGCCCGCGTCGACACGGGACAACCCACCTTCCGGATCTCGCTGACCAGCGCGATGACGATCCGGTCGCCGGGCCTGTGCGGCTTCGAGGTCCCGCTCGAGGCGTCGTGTTACAACCGCTGGGCGGAGCGGGTGCTGGTGAACGACGCCCGCTGGGTCAGGGGCGCCATGGCCTACGGCACCGATGTCGCGTCCTACCGCACGTACGCCATCAATCACGAGGTCGGCCACGCGCTCGGGTACCGGCACGAGCCGTGCCCGGAGCCAGGTGCCCCGGCGCCGGTGATGATGCAGCAGTCGTGGAGCACCGCCGACAACGACCTGCATCTGCTCGATCCGGACACGATCCCTGCCGACGGCAAGACCTGCGTGGCGAACCCCTACCCCCGCCCGGACGCCGCGCCGGCGCCCGAGCCACCGCCGGAATCGGCCGCGGCAGGCTGATCGGTCACAATGCCGACCGGCCGGGGAAGACGGCCGGTCGGACGACCGTTGCTCATCAGGCAGACTGTGCTCGTGCCTGAGGAGACAACCGTGACACTGCCACCGCTGGTGGAACCAGCATCGTCGCTGAGCAAGGCCGAAGTGGAGCGCTACTCGCGTCACCTGATCATCCCGGACGTCGGCATGGTCGGCCAGAAGCGGCTCAAGAACGCCAAGGTGCTGGTGGTCGGCGCCGGCGGGCTGGGCTCGCCCGCGTTGCTCTACCTGGCGGCTGCCGGCGTGGGCACCCTGGGGATCCTCGACTTCGACACGGTCGACGAGTCGAACCTGCAGCGCCAGATCATCCACGGCCAATCGGACGTCGGGAAGTCGAAGGCGCTGTCTGCGGCCGAGTCCATCGCCGAGGTGAACCCGTTCGTCCAGGTGAACCTGCATACCGAGCGGCTGGACTCGGGGAACGCGCTGGAGATCTTCGATCCCTACGACCTCATCCTCGACGGGACCGACAACTTCGCCACGCGCTACTTGGTCAACGACGCGTGCGTCCTGCTCGGCAAACCCTATGTGTGGGGCTCGATCTACCGCTTCGAGGGCCAGGTGAGCGTGTTCTGGGCCGAGTACGGACCGCAGTACCGCGACCTGTACCCGGAGCCGCCGCCGCCCGGCATGGTGCCGTCGTGCGCCGAGGGCGGCGTGCTCGGCGTGCTGTGCGCCTCCATCGGCTCCGTCATGGTCACCGAGGCGCTCAAGCTGATCACCGGCATCGGCGATCCGCTGCTGGGCCGGTTGATGGTCTATGACGCGCTGGAGATGTCGTATCGCACCGTGAATGTCCGCAAGGATCCGGCGGGCGAGCCGATCACGGGGCTCATCGACTACGACGCCTTCTGCGGCACGCTCACCGAGGACGCCGCCGCGGCGGCGAGCGGCCACACGATCTCGGCGCGGGACCTGAAGGCCAGGATCGACGCCGACGAGGACTTTCTCCTCGTGGACGTCCGGGAGCAGAACGAGTACGAGATCGTCTCGATCCCCGGCTCGGTGCTGATCCCGAAGGGCGACATCCTGTCCGGGGAGGCGCTGTCGCGCCTGCCCCAGGACCGTCCGCTTGTGCTGCACTGCAAGACCGGTGCCAGGTCCGCCGAGGCGCTGGCGGTGCTGCACAAGGCGGGCTTCGCCGACGCAGTGCACGTCGGTGGCGGGGTGCTCGCCTGGGTCAAGCAGATCGATCCCAGCCTGCCGGTGTACTGACCTCGACATGCGTTTCGGCTCCGCGGTTCCGGCCGCGGGCCGGGATACGGTCGGCCGGTGACCCGCCGCACCGCGGAGCCGCCGCCGGAGCATGTGCTGGCGGCGTTCGGCGCAGCCACGCAGCAGCCTGAGCTGCTCGGCGGCGCCGATGGTCGGGCCTGGCGCTGCGGCGAGATCGTCCTGAAGCCCGTGCACGACACCGCCGAGTCGTCCTGGCTCGCCAACACGTTCGAGTCGGTCCAGGTACCCGGTGTGCGCTTGCCGCGGCCGGTGCGCTCGTCCGACGGCCGCTGGGTGGTGTCCGGCTGGAGCGCTCATCGCTTCGTCTCGGGCCGCCACGACGCGCGGTACGACGACATCATCGCCGTCGGCCTGCGGGTCCACGAGGCACTGCACGCCGTGCCCGAGCCGCGATTCCTGCGGGACCGGGACGACCCGTTGAGCTGGGCCGACCGGCTGGCCTGGGGCGAGATCGAGGACAGTGACGGGCGCATCGGCTCCGGCCACGGCGCGCGGCTGTTCCTGGACCTCGCCGCCGGCCGTCGCCCGGTGCGGCTGCCGGGCCAGATCGTCCACGTCGACATGTACGAGAAGGTGCTGTTCGCCGGCACCGCACCGCCCGCCGTCATCGACTTCACGCCCTCCTGGCGCCCGGCCTCCTATGCCGCGGCGGTCGCGGCGGTGGACGCCCTCGCGTGGGGAGGGGCTCCCATCGAGCTGGTCGATCGGTGGCGAGAACTCCCCGAATGGCCGCAGATGCTGCGCCGCGCGCTGCTGTTCCGGCTGGCGGTCGCGCTCGCGCGCCCGCTCACCTCGCCCGACCAATTGGTCCCGCTGCTGTCCACGGCCGAACGCCTCGGGCCGACGCTGGACTGACATCGATCACCGCGACCCGTCGGGTTCATCGACGCCCCACAGGGTTTCGTCGCCCTCGCCCGTGACCGTGCGGGCGAGCCGCTCGAGGTCCATCGGGTGCATGCCCTCCGCCATGCTCGCCAGGAGCAGCAGGGCGAGTCGATGCCCGGGTTCCGCGGACAGGCACCGGTCGACCGCCACCTGGGCGAGGGCGCCGTCCCCGTGCCGGTAGGCGGCGGCGGCCAGGACGGCGCACACGTCGGCTGCCTGCGCGTCGGGCGTCTCGGACGCGCAGCTGATCAGCATGGCCGGCCACTCACGGTGCACCTCGAGCACCGCCCGGGCGAGCACGGCGTCGCGGACCTCCACGTCCTGGAGCGCGACGGCGAAGCTCGCGGCGAGCCCGAGTGGCACGGTGCCGGTCGCCGCGCGGGCGGTCAGGCATTCGTCGGCCAGTGCGACTGCCTCGTCCCGCCGGGCCCGCGCCGCGTCGGGTCCGGACGCCGGCGCGGTGCGCGCGGCGGCGTCGATGGCGCGCTCGGCCTCGGCGAGTCGCGCCCCGGTCGGGCCCGCGATCGACCGCGCGAGCGTCCCGCGGCTCGCGAGCACGGCGCGGCCAGCGATCGCCGAGGCGGCCGCGAGCCGGCGGACCTGGAGGTCGTCGGAGTCGGGCACCGGGATGCCCGGGTGCGTCCGCTCGGTGGTTCGGTCGCGTGCCGGCCAGGCGCGACCGTCGCGCACCACGAGCACCTCCATCACCGGGATCTCCGCCGACTCGAGCGCGCGGAGAAGCTGGTCCAGCAGTGGACGCCGGGCGCGGGTCTCCTGGAACGCGACGACCGCCACCTCGTCGGCGTATCGCTGTGCGTATCGGGTGAGCGTCAGTGCCTGGGCCCGGTCGCGGGCCGCCGGCAGATCGACCCTGATCACCGGGCCCATCCGGCGACGCGGCCCCGACAGGCAGACCAGCACCAGGCTGCGACGCGGATGGAATCCGAGCACGGCGGGGATGGCGGCGAGCAGGCCCGTCGGACCCGTCACGCGGGTCGGCGGCACGTCATCGGTGGTCGTCATGGCACGACCGTCCCCGATGGCGGAGTCGCCCGGAGCAGTCATCTCGCTGCTGTGGACCGAATCGGCGGGTGGGGACAAGTGGCCGCCCCCAGTGGTCGCTCCGTCGCCGACTGTCGGCGCAGAATGCTATTCGCGCGTCTCGCGATAGCGCTTCATGCTCACGCGGCCGTCCTCCGCGAGGACTCCCTCCGCCCGCAGCCGGGCGAGCTGCTCGACCGCGAGATGCGGGGCGGGGGTCCCGTCGGCTCGGAGCACCCGGTGCCACGGCGTCGTGTCGTCGGCCAGGTTCGACAACACCCAGCCGGCCAGGCGCGGAGATGGCGATCCCGCGCGGGCGGCCACGTCGCCGTAGGTGGCCACCCGGCCGGGGCGGATGTGGTCCACCTCGTCGAGAATTCTTTGTGCCAGCTCCATGTCCACCCCTGGAGTCAAGCCGACCGGCGCCCCCGAGTCGACCGGAGGAGTGCATTCACCGGTTCCGCGCGAGCGCCTGCCGGGCGTTGTCGGCGGTTCGTGGTTGCATCGGGAACATGGTGCAGGCGACGGACACGATGGAGCACTTCCGGCTCCGTCGGTCGACGAGGCGGGCGGCCCCGCCGCTGGCGTGGACGCCCGAGCAGAGCGCCGTCGTGCACCACCCGGGCGGCAGGCTGCGGGTGCTGGCCGGCCCGGGCACCGGCAAGACCCAGACCCTGGTGGATGCGGTCGCCGAACGCATCTGCGACCGCGGTGTACCAGCGGAAAGCATTCTGGTACTGACCTTTTCGCGGCGGGCGGCGGCCGAGCTTACCGACCGGATCACCGGCCGGGTGGCGCTCACCAGCAGGGAACCACTGGTGCGAACCCTGCACTCCTACGCGTACTCCGTGCTGCGCGCCCAGGCGATCCGGACCGGTGATCCGGCGCCGCGGCTGCTCGCCGCCGGGGAGTCCGACCAGATGGTTCGCGAGCTGTTGGCCGGCCACCGGGAGTCGGGCAGGCACTCGTGGCCCGACTCGGTGCGTGCGGCGCTCTCCTCGACGGCGTTCGCTGCGGAGCTCAGGGATCTGTTGCTGCGCGCGGCCGAGCGCGGTGTCGGTCCCGGTCGCCTCGCGGAATGGGGCAGGCGGCGCAAGCGGCCGGAGTGGCTTGCCGCCGCCCGGTTCGCGCGTGAATACCAGGATGTCGCCGATCTGCGCCAGGGCACGAGCGGTTTCGGTGCCGCGCTCGATCAGGCGGAACTGACGACGGCCGCGCTCGCGGTGTTCGCCGACGATGTCGTGCTGGCCGCGGAGCAGGCGCGCCGCCGGCGGATCTTCGTCGACGAGTACCAGGACGTCGATCCCGCCCAGGCGCGCATCGTCGAGCTGCTCGGTTCCGCGGCCGACGAGCTGGTCGTCTTCGGTGACCCGGACCAGGCGATCTACGGCTTCCGCGGTGCCGATCTGCGGGCCCTGCAGGACTTCTCGGCGGACCGTACGGTCCATCTGACCGCATCCCACCGACTCTCACCCGGCCTGGTCGACGCGACTCGCCGGATCGCACGCATGCTGCCCGGTCCCGGCGGCCATCGGATCCTCGGCTCGGGGGACCGGCCGCCCACGGATGAGGCCGCCGGGTCGGACACCGTGACCGTCCGCACGCTGCCGACCGTCGCCGCCGAGGCAGCCTTCGTCGCGGACGAGCTCCGGCGTGCGCATCTGCTGCGCGGCGTGCCGTGGTCGCGCATGGCGGTTCTGTCCCGATCGCCCGCGGTCACGACGCCTGCGTTGAGCCGGGCATGTCTGGCCGCCGGGGTCCCGATGGTCGACGGCTCGCTCGCAGCCGTACCGACCGAACAACCGGTGGTCCGGATGTTGCTGACCGTGCTGCGCTGCGGATACCGGCCGGACACCCTGGACGGCGAGACTGCGGTCGACCTGCTGTCGTCACCGGGCGGCGGCCTGGACGAGCCCGGACTGCGCAGGCTGCGGCGGATCCTGCGGGCGGCCGCGCCCGACGAGGGACCGTCGACCGACCTGCTCGCGGCGGCGTTGGCCGGTGCGGGGTTGCCCGGCGACGTCCCGCCCGCGCTCGCAGAGCCGGTCGGGCGGGTCGCCGCGATGGTCGCGGCGGCCCGCCGCAGGGCCGCCGATCCGAGCGCCGAAGCGGTGCTCTGGCAGGTGTGGTCCCGCTCCGGGCTGCAGGACGGTCTCGTCGAGGCCTCCCTCCGCGGCGGGCGCGCCGGGCAGCAGGCGGACGCGATCCTGGACGCCGTGGTCGCCTTGTTCGACCACGCCGACGACCTGGCCGAGCGGCTGCCGGGCGCAGGCGTTCGGGCGTTCGTCGACGACGTGCTCGGGCGCGTGATCGCCGAGGAACGGTCGACCGCGGCGCCCACCGAGGCGGTCGCCATCCTGTCCGCCCACGCGGCGAAGGGCCTGGAATGGGACGTGGTGTGCCTCATCGGGGTGACCGAAGGCCGGTGGCCGGCGTTGCGCGAGCGCCCGTCACTGCTCGGCGTGTCGGACCTGCTCGACGTCGCCGCGGGCATGCCACCGACCGTCGACCGTCGGGCACGGCTCGTCGACGACGAGCGCCGGCTGTTCTACGTGGCCGCGAGCCGCGCCCGCAGCACCCTGATCGCCAGTGCCGTCAGCGATCAGGACACCGTGCCGTCCCGGTTTCTGCACGAACTCGCGAGTGCGGACCAGCTGGCCTCGGGACCGGTCACCGAGCCCGGCGGTCGCCGCCGGCGAGCACTGCACCTGGCGGACCTGGTCGCCGACCTGCGCTCGGTGATGATCGATCCGGCGTCGCAGGCAGCCGAGGTCGACCGGGCGGCAACGCATCTCGCGCGGCTCGCGCGAGCGGGCGTGCCGGGTGCCCATCCGGACGAGTGGTTCGGGCTCGGGGAGCGCAGCACCGATGCGCCGGCATTGGCCCCGGCGGATCCGGTCTCCGTGTCGCCGTCGCATGTCGAGGCCACGATCACCTGCGGACTGCGGGGCGTGCTGGAGCGCCGCGCCGGTGCCGCCGCGCCGACCCAGCCGCAGATCGAGGGCATCGTCGTGCATGCCCTGATCGCCGGACTCGCCGCGGGCCTCGGCGCGGACGACCTGTCCCGCCATGTCGACGAGCACCTGGCTCGCCAGTCGCACCTGCCGCCATGGCAGGTGGAGCGGAGCCGGCGCGCCCTGCGCGCGATGGCCGAGGCGGCGGCGCAGTGGGTCGAGAGCCGCGGAGCCGGGCGAACCGCGGTCGGCTCGGAGGTGGCGATCGAGGCAGACCTGCCCGGCGCGGGCGACGAGGGGCGCATTCGCATCGCCGGCCGAATCGATTGGCTCGACCGGACCCCCGACGGATCCCTCGTGGTCGTCGACTTCAAGACCGGGGCGACCGTGCCGAGCAAGGCCGCCGTCGCGGAGAACGCGCAACTCGGCATCTATCAGCTCGCGATCGAGCTCGGTGGGCTCGGGACCGGCGCAACGGCCCCGGCCCGGGAGTCCACGCCAGGCGGCGCCGAGCTCGTCTACCTGCGCGCGGGTCGACCACAGCTCCGGGTCCAGGACCCGCCGTCGGCAACCGATCTCGACCTGTGGCGAACCGGCGTCCGGGAGGCGGCGCGGCAATGGTCGGGCTCGGTCGTGACCGCCCAGGAGAACGGGCGCTGCGATCGGTGCCCGGTACGCAGCAGCTGCCCGCTGCAGTCGTCGGGCCGGCAGGTGACCCGGTGAAGGGCGCGGCGTGGCTCGCGGAGCGCCTCGGCCTGCCGATCCCGACGGAGGAACAGCAGGCGATCATCGAGGGCCCGCTGGCGCCGGCCCTGGTCGTCGCCGGCGCCGGCTCGGGCAAGACGGAGACGATGGCCGCCAGGGTGGTCTACCTCGTCGCAAACGGCGTCGTGCGGCCGGACCAGATCCTGGGCCTGACCTTCACCCGCAAGGCGGCCGCCCAGCTCGGACAGCGGGTGCGGACCCGGCTGCGGGCCGTCGCGACGCTGTCGGACCTCGGCGCCCCGCCGGACCACGGTGAGTCGGACATCGGCACGTACCACGCGTTCGGTGGCCGGCTGATCGACGACTTCGGCGCGCTCGCCGGCATCGAGCCAGGGGCGACCGTCCTCACCCCGACGGCGTCCTGGCAGCTGGCCCGCCGCGTGGTGGGCCGCTGGGACGGCGACCTGGACACCGATCTCGGGCCGGACGCCGTCACGGAGCGGCTGCTGGCGATCTCCGGGACCCTGGCGGATCACCTGATCGACGAGACGATGCTCGGTGAGTACCTGAACGACCTGCTGGAGACGCTCCGCAGCGCTCCGCCGAGCCCGCGTCAGCGCGGCCCGCTGCACAGCGGGCTGGCGCAGCATGTCAAGCGGCTGCAGGACCGACGGTGGATCCTGCCGCTAGTCGGCGCGTACACGGCCGCGAAGCGCGAGCGCGGCGTGGTCGACTTCGCCGACCAGATGCAGCTGGCCGCCACCCTGGTCCAGGGCCATCCGCGCGTGGCGGCCGCGCTTCGGGAGCGGTACGCAGTGGTGCTGCTCGACGAGTACCAGGACACCGGTCACGCCCAGCGGGTCATCCTCCGCACGCTCTTCGGTGACGGGGCCGACGCGGTGGCCGCCCCGCGCGTGCCGGTCCGGGCATCGCATCCGGTGATCGCGGTCGGCGATCCGGTCCAGTCGATCTACTCCTGGCGCGGGGCCAGCGCGTCCAACCTGCCGCGATTCACCACCGACTTCCCGGCCGCCGGCGGCCATCCGGCGCCGGCGCTGCCGCTGCTCACCAGCTTCCGAAACGCCCGGCGCGTCCTCGACGTGGCCAACGAGGCGTCGATGCCGGTCCGCACCGCGGCGGGCGCCGTTGCAGTGGGCGAGCTGCGCGCGCGAGCGGCCGCGCCCGACGGCGAGATCGCCGTCGGGCTGTTCGAGACCGTCTCCGACGAGGACTCCTGGCTCGCCGAGCGCATCGGTGGCCGATGGCGCGCCGCCGCGGCCGCGGGTGAGCCGTCACCGACGTCTGCGGTGCTCGTGCGTCGGCGGAGCGACATGTCCGGCGTCGCGGCCGCGTTGCGTGCGCAGGGCCTGCCGGTCGAGGTCGTCGGGCTCGGCGGACTCCTGGACGAGCCCGAGATCGCCGACCTGGTCTCGGTTCTCCGCGTGTTGGTGGACCCGTGGTCCGGGCCGGCGGTGCTCCGCCTGCTCACGGGACCACGGTGGATGCTCGGGATGGCGGACGTCGAGGGGCTGGCACGGCGATCGCGCGAGCTCGCCGCGTCGGCGACGCGCAGGCGTCCACCGACTGTCGGTGCGCAGGAACTCGAGTCGGCGCGCGCCGACCTCGCCGTCGCGATCGCAGGTGCCCTCGGCGGGGAGGACATCGACGCGGCGTCCCTGATCGACGCGATCGAGGACCCCGGGCCTCCGGCCCGGTACTCGTCGCGCGGCTACCGCCGCATCACCCGGTTCTCGGCGGAGCTGACCCGGCTCCGGGCGCGGCTGCACCAACCCCTCCCGGATCTCGTCGCCGAGCTCGAGTCTGCGACCGGTCTGGACGTCGAGGTGCAGCTGCATTCCAGCGCGGGTCGAGCCCATCTCGACGCGTTCGCGCAGGTCGTCCACGACGTCGCCGCGACCGGCGCGGGGCCCCGGGAGCTGCTCGACTACCTGGACGCGGCCGCCGAGCGAGAGGACGGCCTGGCTCCGGGTGAGGTCCCCGAGGTGTCGGGGCGGGTGCAGGTGCTGACGGTGCACGCCGCGAAGGGCCTCGAGTGGGAGATCGTCGCGGTGCCGCACCTGTCGGAGGGCGTCTTCCCGATCACCCGCGGCAGCACCTGGCTCGGCGATCCGGCCCAGCTCCCGCCGAGCCTGCGCGGGGACGGCGCCGAGTTGCCATCGCTGGCGCTCCCGGCCGGGGGCGACCAGAAGGCGATGGCCGACGCTCTCGCCGCGCATGCCGACGCGTTCCGCGAACAGCGCCTCGACGAGGAGCGGCGCCTGCTGTACGTCGCGCTCACCCGCGCCGAGTCGACCCTGCTCGCATCCGGCCATTGGTGGTCGGCGACGGTCGCCACGCCCGTGGGGCCCAGCGAGTTCCTCACCGAGATCGCCCGGACCGCCGGCGCGGCCCCGGACGAGTGGGCGCCGCGGCCGGCCGACGATGCCGTCAACCCGCTGACCGCGCGGCCACGCACCGCGAGCTGGCCCGTCGACCCCCTCGGTGAGCGGCGCGCGGCCGTGCGGTCAGCGGCCGATCTCGTGCTGACGAAGCTTGCCGGGCCGCCGGTGGAGGACGGCGAGGGCGGTGTCGCGCGCGTCGCCGGTGACGGCGGCGTCCCCCCGGTCGGGGCCGTCCGTTCGACGGGCGTCGGCGGGTGGTCGCGACCTCGCGGCGAGTCCGCTCGGGACGGCGATCCGCCCGATCGCTGGGCGGCGGATGTCGAGGTGCTCCTCGCGGAACGCGGTCGCCGGGCGTCCCGCGAGCTCGACGTGCCGCTGCCCGGCACGGTTTCCGTCTCGACGCTGGTCGAGCTGGCCGCGGACCCGCAGCGTCTCGCGCGGCGGCTGCGCCGACCGGTCCCGGTCGAGCCCACCCCGGATCGGCGGCGCGGCACCGCGTTTCATCGCTGGCTCGAGCGCTACTACGGCGGCGACGCGCTCCTGGATGTCGACGAACTGCCCGGCGCGGGTGACTCGTACCGGCCGCGGGACGACGATCTCGATCGGCTGCGGGACGCCTTCCTGACCTCGGTCTGGGCCTCCCGGGTGCCGCAGGACGTCGAGCTGTCGTTCGCGACCACGATCGCCGGGCTCGGCTTGCGCGGCCGGATCGACGCGATCTTCCGCGACCCGGACGGCGGGGTGACAGTCGTCGACTGGAAGACCGGATCGCCGCCGGGTCCGTCGCGGCTCGCGCACGTGGGTGTCCAACTGGCGTGCTATCGGGTGGCGGTCGCCGATCTGCGTGGGCTCCCGCTGGACAAGGTGCGCGCGTGCTTCTACTACGTCGGGCACGACGTCACCCTCTCGCCGGCGGATCTGCTGGACGCCGACGGCATCGCGGAACTGATCGCGGGGTCGACGGAGCCGCTGCCCGGGGAGGTCGCTTCGTAGGCTGACGTCGTGGATGCGATCACCGGTCACGGCCCGCCGGGTCCGGTGACCGCCGAGCGTGAGGCGGGGTCGCCGGCGGTGGGCACGGCGCCGTCGGGCGTGCCGGACGCGGTCCGGGCGCCTGCGGTCGTGCTGCGCGGGCGCCCGTTACCGGTCGATCGCGCCGCGGTGATGGCGATCGTCAACCGCACCCCCGACTCCTTCTACGACCGGGGCTCGACCTTCGCCGACGGAGCGGCGCTGGAGGCCGTGCATCGCGCGGTCGCCGAGGGTGCCGATCTGATCGACATCGGCGGGGTCAAGGCCGGGGTGGGCGCCGACGTCGACACCGCGGAGGAACTGCGGCGGGTGGTGCCGTTCGTCGCGAGCGTGCGCGCCGCCTACCCCGACCTGGTGATCAGCGTCGACACCTGGCGTGCCGAGGTGGCCGCACGCGCGTGCGAGGTCGGCGCCGACCTGATCAACGACACCTGGGCCGGCGTGGACCCGGCCCTCGCCGAGGTCGCCGCCCGGTTCGGCGCCGGCATCGTCTGCTCGCACACCGGCGGCGCCGCGCCGCGCACCAACCCGTTCCGCGCCCAGTACGCCGACGTCGTCGCGTCGGTCATCGCGGAGACCACCGCTGCCGCGGCGCGGATGGTCGCCGCCGGGGTCCCGCGCGCGGGCATCCTCATCGACCCGACGCACGACTTCGGCAAGAACACCTGGCACGGTCTCGAACTGGTGCACCGGACAGCGGACCTGGTGGCGACCGGCTGGCCGGTGCTGATGGCGTTGTCCAACAAGGACTTCGTCGGCGAGACCCTGGACGCGGGCCTCGACGAGCGGGTCGACGGCACCCTGGCCGCCACGGCGATCGCCGCCTGGCAGGGCGCGGCCGTGTTCCGCGCTCATCAGGTCGCCGCGACCCGGCGGGTGCTCGAGATGGCCGCATCCATTCGGGGCACCCGCCCGCCGGCGGCGCCGCGCCGCGGACTCGTCTGACCGGGTCCGGCGCTCGTGGCACCATCGTGCGGTGACCACCGTGCTGCAGTACCTCGTCATCGCCGGGGTGATCGGACTGGTGGTGTTCGGCATCGCGGTCCTGGTCTTCGGGCGGGGCGAGCAGATGGCGCCGCTGTCCCCGAGGATCTCGCCGACCGAGCTGCCCGACCGGGAGATCACCGGCGACGATGTCGAGAAGGTGCGGTTCGCGATGGCCGTGCGCGGCTACCGGATGAGCGACGTGGACTGGGCGATGCGGCGCCTCGGCGCTGAGCTGGACCGGCTGCGCACCGAGCTGGATCGCGCGGCGGGCGGCGAGCACGATCCAGCGGCCGCGGACGATACGGGTGCCGAGCAGCCCGTATTCGCCGCCGTCAACCCCGCGGAGAACACCCCGGGTGGCCCGGGCGGGGACGAGGACACCCAGTCAGGTCCGACCGGATGAGTGTCCGGGTCGAGGCGTCGGTCGACGTCCCCGTCGACGCGGCCACCGCGTTCGCCGCCGTCGTGGATCTGCCCTCGCAGGAACGCTGGATCATGCTGACCCGGCTGTACGCGCTGGAGGGCGACGTCCCGGTGCCGCGGGTCGGCTCGCGGTTCATCGCCTTCACCGGCGTCGCGAGCATCGGATTCCTCGACAACCTCACGGTGACCGAGTACGACCCACCGCACCGCTGGGTCGCGCGGCACGATGGCGAGTTCGTCAAGGGCGCCGGGATCATGCAGGTCGAGTCGTTGGGCGAGGGCGCGCGGGTGACGTTCACCGAGGAACTGGAGCTGCCCTTCGGCATCCTGGGGCGGCTCGGATGGCCGCTCGCCCGGCCCATCGCCCGTTGGGGGATGGCGGCGTCGCTGCGGACGATGGCCAGGCTGGTCGCCAAGGGCACCCTCCCGCTGAACCGCCCCGCGATGACGCCCTGATAAGTCCGCGAGCGCCCTTGGCGCCACGCGAGCGCCGCCGAGTGACGACCGCTGCGAGGGGGCGCCGGATCGACCTGCATACTTTGGTTATGCAAGCCTTACCTGCACCCGAGATCGACGAGATGGACGTGCCGCCGGGCCGGCCGGCAGCCGAGCAGGAGACCGGCAGGCCCGCGTACCGGCCGTTTCGGGTTCGGGTGACGCGGGTCGAACGGCTCAGCCCGGCGTTCTGGCAGGTGACCTTCACCGGCCCGGACGCGGCGGACTTCGGCACCGAGGGCCTGGATCAGAGGGTGAAGCTGCTGCTCCCGGATCCGGACGGCGCGTCCCCGCGGCCGCCGGATCTCGGCATCGACGATCCGGCTGTAGTCGCCGCGGGGGATTGGTACGGGCGTTGGCTCGCGACGCCCGAGCCCGCCCGGCCGGCCATGCGCACCTACACGGTCCGCCGGGCGCGACCGGCGGCGCACGAGGTGGACGTCGTGCTCGTCGAGCACCCCGTGGCCGGCGGCGGTCGACACGGGCCGGCCGGGCGCTGGCTGCGGGCCGTCACCGGTTCCGCGACGACGGAGGACGGGCGCCGCGCCCGCTCCGCTGTGGACGATGTCGTCATCGTCGGGCCGGACGTGCGTAGCGCGGAGCGCGGTTCCGGGATCGACTGGCGGCCGGGGGAGGCCACGCGGCTCCTGCTCGCAGGCGACGAGACGGCGGCGCCCGCGATCGTGGCGATCCTGGAGGCGACGTCCGACGTGCCGGCCACCGCCTTCGTCGAGGTGCCGTCCGCGGCGGACGTGCTGCCGGCGGACATCGGGCCGAACGCCCGTATCACCTGGCTCGACCGGGGTGCCGACGCTCATGGCAGCCGGCTGCTGCCCGCGGTCACGGCGTGGCTCGACTCGCATGACGGCCTGCTCGAGGGTGCGAAAGCCGCTGCGCCGCAGGAGGTCGAGGACACCGACGTGGACGTCGAGCTGATCTGGGACAGCCCAGAGGCGCCGCACCGCGGGTTCTATGCCTGGATCGCCGGCGAGGCTGCGGCCGTCAAGGCGCTGCGGCGTGCCGTCGTCACCGACCGCGGCGTCGACCGCACGCAGGTCGCCTTCATGGGCTACTGGCGGCTGGGTCAGGCCGAGCGAGCCTGACGCGCTGTGGAGCCCGGAGGCGCGTCGCGGCGGTTTCCGGGTGCGTGGTGTGGACAACCGGGTCCCGGTGTCGGTGCCGGCTGGCACGCTGTGCGCCATGACCGAAGCGCTCGCCATGCCCGGCACGATGGCCGGACCCGACGGACGGCTGCGGTGCGCGTGGGGGGTCAGCGCACCGGAGTACGTCGAGTACCACGACGAGGAGTGGGGCCGGCCCCTGCACGGTGACGACGCGCTCTTCGAGCGGATCTGCCTGGAGGCTTTCCAGTCCGGGCTGAGCTGGCTGACGATCCTGCGCAAGCGGCCGGCCTTCCGTGCGGCCTTCGACGGCTTCTCCATCGACAAGGTCGCTCGATACACCGATGCCGACGCCCAGCGGCTGCTGCAGGACGCGTCGATCGTCCGCAATCGGGCGAAGATCGCGGCATCGATCGCCAACGCCCGGGTCGCGGCGGAGCTGCCGGACGGCCTCGATGCACTTCTCTGGTCGTTCGCGCCGGACGCCGCCCGGCCGCGGCCGGCGGCGCTCGGCGAGGTGCCCGCGGTCACGGTCGAATCGACGGCCATGGCGAAGGACCTCAAGAAGCGCGGATTCCGATTTATCGGGCCGACGACCGCCTACGCGCTGATGCAGGCCACCGGCATGGTCGACGATCACGTGGTCGGCTGTTGGCGGGCCGCGTGACCGCACCCTCGCCGGCGACGGGCCGGACCTGAATCTGCTAGACCTGACCGGCTTCACCGGACCTGAATCACCGAGACCTGACCGGCATCACCGGACCATGCGGACGATCCGCAGATCCTCCCAGGCCGGAATCGTTCCGCGGTGCCCGTCCAGCCGGAACCCCCGTCGTCGGTAGAACGCGATGGCGCGCGGGTTGCGTTCGGCCACCCACAGCAGGCACGGCCCGTCGCCGACCGCGAGATCCAGCAGCGCGTCGGCGATTCCCGTGCCGTGGAATGCGCGGCGGACGTAGAGGGCGGCGAGCTCGCGGGGCGGGTCAAGGGCGGCAGTGGTGACTTCGGCGACCGTGGCGGCCGCGGGGTCGGCGGCGGTCCTTTCACTGGCGGCAGCTTCGGCAGTGGCGGCAGTGTGGTCAGGGGCGGCAGCTTCGTCGGTGGGCTCGGTTGCGGCAGGGACAGCAGCTTCGTCAGTGGGGTCGATTGCGTCAGTGGGGCCTGCGGCGTCCACTTCGACACCGGCGGCTGCCTCGTCGGGGTCGCGCGGCCGGCATGCCGCGAAGCCGACGACTTCCTCGATCGCGGTCCGGTCCGGCCCGGGCGCCGTACTGTCGGCGCGACCCGACGCGTCGGGCTGACCGCCGGCGGCTGGTGCCGCCGGATCGGTCGGGACGGCCGAATAGGTCGGAAACCTGTCGTCGGCCGGGACGGCCGGATGGGTCGGAAACGTGTCGTCGGCCAGGACAGCCGGATGGGTCGGAAACGTGTCGTCGGTCGGGGCAGCCGGGACGGCGATCCCTGCGACGGCGCCGGCCGGGACGGTGAAGGCCGCGACGGGACCGGCCGGGACGGTGAAGGCCGCGACGGGAACTGCTGGGACGGCGACGGTCGGGACGGCGACGGTCGCCACGGCGATGCGGTTGCGATCATCGGCGAGCGCGCCGGTCCAGACCGCGATCCGCTCGTCGGGGTCCTGCCGACCGAGGAACTCGGCGGACAGCAGATCGGCGTAGGCCTCTCGCCAGGACGCCGCGTGGCACGTGCCGATGCCGACCGCGTCGGCGGGCGTGGCCAGGCGGACCGTGACCGGAGAGTCCGTGCTCACGGGTCGATCTCGCCGGTTCTCCGCGGCCGGCAGGTCCCGATCACAGGGCACGTGGGTCCTGACGTCGACGATCCGAAATCGCACCCGTCGGGTGCCGCGCCGGGTTGGGTGCGGTGGACCGCGGCCACGACGGTCAGCGGCGCGTTGTGGTGAGGCCGCGCTTGCCGCGCGGTCGCAGCACCGGCGGCGCCTGCTCGGCCGCCGCGGCGGCATCGGCCTCGTCGGCGGCGCCAGGATCGGTCGCCGCCTGATCGCCCGCGCCGTCGACCGAACCCTTGACGGCGCCCTCGGCGGCGTCCGCTGAATCCGGGGCATCCATCGACGCAGCGGAGTCAGCCCCCTCGGCCTCGTCCTCCGGCACCGGGATCACGGCCACCCCGGACTCCAGGTCGATCCGCAGGTCGCCGTCGCGGGCGTTGCCCTCCTCCTCGCGACGCATCGCCTTGGATCGGCGTTCTTCGAGTTCGTGGCGCATGCCGGGGTTGAACAGCGCACCCAGCTCGCCCATCGGTCCCACGATCTCAGGCTACCGCCGGGGACGGCTTCCGGATCATCGACGGCGACCGTGCGCGTTCACCCACCGCCGAAGCCGCCGGTGAAGGCCGGCGATCGCTTCTGCACGAACGCGCTGATGGCCTCGAGATGATCGCTGCCCGCGAAACACTCGGTCTGCGCGCGGTCCTCGAACTCCAGCGCGGAGGAGAGGTCGGAGCCCGCCGCATGGTGCAAGGACGCCTTGATCCAGCCGAAGGCCTGGGTCGGCCCGGCGGCGAGGCCCGCGGCGAGCGCTGCCGCCCGCGCGGTCAGTTCGGCATCGGGCACCACCTCGTCGACCATGCCGATGCGCAGCGCCTCGGCCGCACCGACCTTCTCGCCGAGCAGCATCATCCGGCTTGCCCGGCCGTGGCCGATCAGCCGGGGCAGCGTGAACGACGCCCCGGTGTCCGCCGACAGCGCGACGCCCGCGAACGCCATGGAAAAGGTCGCCGACTCGCCGGCGACTCGCAGGTCGCTGGCGAACGCCAGCCCGGCACCCGCCCCCGCGGCCGCGCCGTTGACCGCGGCGATCACCGGCTTGGGCAGCGACGTCACGGCCCGCACCAGCGGGTTGTAGAACCCCGACACGGTCGTTGCGAGCCGCGGATCGCGGGCGTCGATCAACGCCAGGTGCTCCTTCAGGTCCTGACCCGCGCAGAAGGCGCGACCCGCTCCGGTGACGAGGACCGCGCGGACAGCGGGATCGCGCGCCTCGTCGAGCGCCGCCAGCAGGGCCTGCTTCAGCTCGAGGTTGAACGAGTTGAATGCGCGCGGGCGGTTCAGCGTCAGCGTGCGCACCGCCCCCTCGTCGGAAACCAGCAGCGGTGTCTCGGCGTCGGTCAACGTTCGCTCCCTGCAGGGTCGATGCGGCGTGAAGGTCGGGCCGGCCCGTCACCAGCGGCGACCGCGCGAGGCGGCACCGGAAACGGTCCGGGTCGGCGCGCCCCATCATCGCGCGGCGGCCCGTCACCTGGTGTCCAGATCCGCTCGCGGATGGGGGAGAATGGTGTGTCCGCATCGAGGCGGGCCCACGTCCTGGCCGGAGAGCCGCGCCGGGCTGAACTGTGAGTGGTGGAGGGAGTCGCACATGGCGGCCATGAAGCCCCGGACCGGGGATGGTCCTCTCGAAGTGACCAAGGAGGGCCGCGGGATCGTCATGCGCGTTCCGCTCGAGGGCGGTGGACGGCTGGTGGTCGAGATCTCCGCTGACGAGGCCTCCGCGCTGGGCGATGCCCTCAAGGCCGTGGTCAGCTGACATCGAGCCGGCCGCGCCGGCCGGCAGCCAGAACATTCATCCGCCCGGGCCCAGCGTCACCGACGCCGGTCACCCGGGCGGAACTCTGCCCGGACCGCTCCTCGCGCGAGGCGGCGCAGTGTTGCCCGCGGCGTCCGGGACCCCAACTCCGCGACGCCATTCCGCAGTTGGCGGCCGCCCGAGCAGTCGCACGGTGACCAACGGTGTCGCGGGGTCGCGTACCGAGTCGCGGAGATCGCCCGGCCGGCCCACTCAGGTGACCCGAGCCGGCGCACGCGGCATGACCAGTTCGCCGAGACGGCGTCACGGGCGCGGCTTGAGCGGATGAGGCGCGGCCCTCAGCCCAGCACGCTCCGGTACAGGTCGACCGTCTGCTCGGCGATCGCCGTCCAGGAGAACTCGGCCTGTGCCCGCGCCCGGCCGGCCTTGCCGAACCCGGCGACGGTGCTCTCGTTGCCGGCCACTGCGTTCACCGCCTCGGCGATCGCCCGCTCGAATCCCGGACCGTCGGTCGGGTCGTAGTGCACCAGCGTGCCGGTGACGCCGTCCTGCACCACCTCGGGGATGCCGCCGACGTCGCTCGCCACGACGGCGGCGCCGCAGGCCATCGCCTCCAGGTTGACGATGCCGAGCGGCTCATAGACGGACGGGCAGACGAAGACCGTGGACGCCGACAGCACCTGTTTGACCTCGGCCAGCGTGAGCATGCCGTCGAACCAGAAGACGCCGGGCCGCGCCGCCTGCAGCTCCTCGATGGCTGCCTTGGTCTCCGCCGCGATCTCCGGGGTGTCGGGCGCGCCGGCGCACAGCACGAGCTGGATGCCCGGGTCGAACTGGTGGGTGGCCGCGATCAGGTGGCCGACGCCCTTCTGCCGGGTGATCCGACCGACGAACGACGCGATCGGCGCGTCCAGGTCGACGCCCTTCTCCACCAGCAGGGTGCGCTCGTCGGAGGGCTGGTAGATCTCGGTGTCGATGCCGTTCCGGATGACGTGCACCTTGTCCGGATCGAGCGCCGGGTAGCTCTCCAGGATGCCGCCGCGCATGCCGGTCGACACCGAGATGATCGCGTCGGCGGACTCGTACGCGGTCTTCTCGGCCCACGACGAGAGCCGGTAGCCGCCGCCGAGCTGCTCGGCCTTCCACGGCCGGTGCGGCTCCAGCGAGTGCGCGGTGACGACGTGCGGGATGCCGTGCAGCAGCTTGCCGATGTGGCCGGCCATGTTCGCGTACCAGGTGTGCGAGTGCAGCAGCTCGACGTTGCCCGTCGCGGCGACCATCGACAGGTCGACGGACAGCGTCGTCAGCGCCGCGTTGGCGCCGGCGAGCTCGGCGGCCGGCCGGTGCCCGATCGCGCCCGGCCGGTCGTCGCCGAAGCAGTGCACGTCGACCTCGATCAGCTTGCGCAGCTCGCGCACCAGGTACTCGACGTGGACCCCCGCTCCGCCGTAGACGTCCGGGGGAAATTCGCGGGTCAGGATGGCGGTATGCACGGGGGCAATCTATCGACCGGTACCTCGTCCTGCTGGCCGAGCGGGCATCGGTCCGCCGGAGCCGGATGCCGGCCGCCCGCCCAGGATCCGGTCCCGGCCGCCACGGTCTGCGAGGGTCAGCCGGCGACCTTGCCGGCGGCCTCGGAGAGCTTCGGCACCATCAGTTCGATGGCCACCGGGATGCTCAGCGGCGACGCGGCGGAGAACGCGTTGACCTCGTCGCCGGCCGGGTCCAGGAACACCGCTCGGCCGTCGGCGACAACCTGCAGCGAGGCGATGAGCTCGTCGTTCTGCAGCTCCTGCAGGGTGAAGCCGATGGGGAACAGCACGCTCACGTCGGCGTCCAGGGCGCCGATCTGCTCGGCCGACACGGACGCGAAGAAGCCTTGCGACTCGAGGTCCTGCACTGCCTGCGGCTGGTCGAACCCGAGGTCGATGAGCAGGTCGCCGCGGAAGTCGCCTGGCAGGTACGCGCCGTAGGCGTCGCCGAACTTGGCGCCGACGACCCCGGTCTTGCCCGCGAACTCGGGATGCGCGGCCTTGGCGTCCGCGAGCTGACCCTCGATGTCGGTGACCATGGCCTCGCCCTCGGCCGGCAGACCCAGCGCGGTCGAGATCAGCTCGACGTGCTTCTGGTAGCCGACGGCGAACGGGGCGGCGCCCTCCTGCGCGAAGATCGTCGGCGCGATCGTCGAGAGCCGGTCGTAGGCCTCCTGATTCGGGGCGCCGTTGACGTTCAGGATGACGTCCGGCTTCGGATTCATCAGCCGGATCTGCTCGTACGGGAAGGTCTGATCCACGTTCTCGAACACCAGCGGGGTGACGTCGCCGAAGTCGTCGACCGCCCAGGGTCCGACGCCCTTGGTCTCCTCACCGAAGCCCAGCCAGTCGTAGACCGCGACCGGCTTGACCCCGAGCGCCAGCGCGACCTCGGCGTCGGACCAGCCGAGGGCGACGACGGTCAGCTCGCCGTCGTCCGGCTGGGGCACCGTGACGGGGCCGTACATCGTCTCGACGGTGCCGAGGGCGTCGCCGGTCGCGGCGGATCCGGTCGCGGAAGAGGCGCTCGACGAACCGCTGGACGACCCCACCGACGACGCGGCGGATGACCCTGCCGACGACGAACCTCCGGAGGCGGCGGGCTTGTCGTGCCCGCGGCCGGCGTGTCGGATCCGGAACCGCAGGCCACCAGCAACAGGGTCAGGGCCAGCGTCGCGCCGACGCCGATGCCGCGTCGGCGGGGGAGTGCGCTCGTCATGTGCGGGTCTCCTTGTTCGGCGATTCGACCCGCCGGCGGGTGCCGGCAGGTGCGATGCGGGGCGTCAGGCATGGTTCGTGATGTGCCGGTCGCCCTTCGGGATGACCAGGGGGGAGCCGGTCTCCGGGTCCTCGATGATCAGCGCCGGCACGCCGAAGATCTCCTGCACCAAGGGTGCGGTGACCACCGCGGCCGGGTGGCCGGCCGCGACGATCTCGCCGGCCTTCATCGCGATGAGATGCGTTGCGTAGCGGGCGGATTGGTTCAGGTCGTGCAGCACCGCGACCAGGGTCCTGCCCTCCGTGTGCAGCGACCGGCACAGGTCGAGCACGTCCAGCTGGTGCGACAGGTCCAGGTACGTCGTGGGCTCGTCGAGCAGCAGGATCGGGGTCTCCTGGGCGAGCGCCATCGCGATCCACACCCGCTGGCGCTGACCGCCGGAGAGTTCGTCGACGTACCGGCGGGAGAGGTCGGTGAGCCCCGTGCGGTCCAGCGCGTGGCGCACGGCCTGCTCGTCCTGCGCCGTCCAGCTGCCGAACATCGAGCGGTACGGGTGCCGCCCCCGGGAGACCAGGTCGATGACGGTGATGCCGTCGGGGGCGATGGACGTCTGCGGCAGCAGGCCGACGATGCGGGCCAGCTCTTTGGCCTTGTAGCGGGCGATGTCGGCGCCGTCCAGGACGATGCTCCCGCCCTCGGGGGTCAGCAGCCGGCTGAGGCTGCGGAGCAGGGTGGACTTGCCGCAGGCGTTCGGTCCGATGATGACGGTGAACGAGCCCTCGGGGACGTCGAGGGTCACGCCGTTGATCACGGGCCGCCCCTCGTACCCGGCGACCAGGGCGCGGGCACCCAGCCGACTGCCCGCCGCGCCGGGCGGGGCGGGGTCGCGGGCGACGGCCGGATCCCGGGAGGGGAACGATCCGGGGACAGGGCGGGGTCGTGGGGTGTCATCAGCGAGTCCTCCGCCGGCCGAAGATCAACAACCAGATCAGGTACGCGCCGCCCAGGCAGAGGCTGACCACGCCGGCCGGGATCTGCTGGGGCGCGATGACGATCCGGGCGATGGTGTCGCAGAGCACCAACAGGGCGGCACCCATGGCGGCCGAGGAGAGGATGCCGAGGGACGAGCCGCCGGTGAGCCGCTTGGCGATCTGCGGCGCGGCGAGCGCGATGAACGCCACGGGCCCGGCGACGGCGGTCACTACGGCCACCAGCAGGACCCCGACGCCAAGCAGCGCGAGGCGCGTGCGGGCGACGTTCACCCCGAGACCCGAGGCGGCGTCGTCTCCGAGCTCCAGCAGTCCCATCCGGGTGGACAGCGTGGCCGCGATCGGCGCCAGCAGGATCAGCGCGACGGCGACGGGCAGCAGGTCGGACCAGTCGGCGAGGTCGAGCGAGCCGGCCCCCCAGGTTGCCGCGCTGATCGCGGCGCGCAGGTTCCCGTTGATGATGATGTAGCTGTTGATGGCCTGCAGCGCCGCGCTGACGCCGATGCCGACGATGATGAAGCGGTAGCCGGAGAGCCCCTTGTCGTGGGCGAAGAGGTAGACCAGCACGCCGGTGGCGATGCCGCCGATCAGGGCGGAGGTCGTCACCGAGAGGCTGGATCCGCCGAGCACGATGATCGACACCAGCCCCCCCGGTGTAGGCGCCGTTGGTGAACCCGATCATGTCGGGGCTGCCCAACGGATTGCGGGTGACGGACTGGAAGACCGCGCCGCTGACGGCCAGCGCGGCACCACCGAGGACGGCCAGCCCGATGCGCGGCAGACGTTCCTGCCGGATCACCGCGACGACGTCGGGATCGCCGTTGCCGAAGACGGCGCGGACGATCTCGGAGAACGGAAACCTCCCGAAGCCCACCGACAGCGACCACAGCCCGACGACGACGGCCCCGATCACCAGCAGGCCGGAGACGGTCACGACGCGCAGGTCGATGCGGATGCGCGTGCCGCGCGTCCACGGCAGCGGAATGGTGCGGACCCGCGTGCGGCCAAAGATCGGCGGCCCTCGGCGTGTCGGCCGCCCGGGCCTCGGTCATGAGGCCCGCCCCCGCTTCCGGCGGGTGAGCGCGATCAGCACGGGGGCGCCGATGCCGGCCATCACGACGCCGACGGGCACCTCGGGCGAGGAGATCAGCCGGCCCACGACGTCCGCGGCGAGCAGCAGCGCCGGCCCGACGATCAGGCTCACCGGCAGCACCTTGCGCAGGTCGGGACCCACCACCGCGCGGACCGCGTGCGGCACCATCAGCCCGAGGAAGGTGATCGGGCCGATCGCGGCGGTCGCGGCCCCGCAGAGCAGGGTGATCGACATCAGCGACATCGCCCGGATCCGGCCGACCTTGGTGCCGAGGGTGGTCGCCAGGTCGTCGCCGAGGGCGAGCGCGTTGAGGCTGCTGGCCAGCAGCATCGCCGCCACCAGCCCGATCACGATGAACCAGGAGACGCTGGCGACCACGTCCCAGTCCCGGCCCTGCAGGGATCCAACCTGCCAGAACCGGATCTTGTCGAAGGTCTCGGAGTTGAGCAGCGAGATGGTGAAGCTGAAACCGGCGAACACGGCGGCCAGCGCCACCCCGGCCAGCACGAGCTTGCCGGGCCCGTCGGCCCCGCGGCCGGTCGTGCCGATCGCGAATACCAGCAGGGACGCGACCAGCGCGCCCGCGAGCGCGACCCAGACCAGCGACGACGCCGAGGTGGTGCCCAGCAGCGCGACACCGAGGACGACCGCGGCGTACGCGCCGGCGTTGATGCCGAGGATCCCGGGGTCCGCCAGGGGATTGCGGGTGACCGCCTGCATCAGCACGCCGGCGACGCCGAGCGCCGCGCCCACCAGGATGGCCAGCACGGCCCTGGGCAGACGCCGGCGCACCAGCACGGCGGTGGTGTCGGCGTCGCCGCTGGTCAGGGCGCGCCACACGTCCGCCCAGGTGCCGGCGCCGAGGGACAGGCTGAAGATCGCCAGCAGCACGATGACGACGAGACCCACGACGACGAAGGCCGTCAGCCCGGACCAGCTCCGCCAGAATCCCCGCGGCCGCGCCTCTGCCGGTTCGGCGGGGCGATCGGCCGTCGGTGCCGCGCCGATCGGATCCAGGCCTGGGCGCGACACTAGGGAAGCACCTTAGCGAGGCGTGCGCCGACAAGTCGCCGCATGCCGCGCCGTTCGGCGGCCGATCCGGGCACGCGGGACCCGGCTCGCCCCCGCTTCGCCGACGGGGGCACGCCGGCGGTACCGACCGGCTACGCGGGCGACCCGTGCGCGGTCCACCCCGGGTCGCGACCGAGATAGCGCAGCAGGACGGCGATCTCGGTGTCGTCGTCGGCGGTGTTGGCGGGGCGCGGCAGGGCGGGGGCGTACGCGCCGTAGGCCCGCAACGGCTCGACGATGGTGGTGGCGACCGGCAGCAGGGCGGCCGCCAGGTCGGTCGTCAGCACGTCCGGCCTGCCGACGGCGACGCCGATGTCCCAGGCGTGCACGCCGGCGTCCAAAGCTGCGGCGCCCAATACCAGCCGGGCCGGCATGGGGCCGTGTGGCAACGGATTCGGTACCCGGTCCGCGTCGGCGGACACGGTCGCGAAGGCGGCCGCCGCGGCGTCGACAGCGGCACGGACGATCGCGGACGCCGGTTCGGTCAGCACGCCGGACGGATCGAACGGGTCGTCGTCCGGCCCCGGGCCGCCCGTGATGGCCGCGACGTACGCGAGCTGATCGCCGGTCGCGTGCTGCGCGACCTGCGCGACCGTCCAGAGCGCACAGGGGGTGGGGGCGTCCCACGGATCGTCGCCGACGCCGGCCACCGCCGCGATCAGGGCGTCGTGCGCCTGCCGGAGGACGCCGTGATAGTCGACGCCCCGATCGTCGATGCCCGTGCCATCGGTGTCGGGGCGGTCGATGCCCGTGTCATGGGTGCTGGCATCGGCGGCGGTGGGCTGCTCGTTCATGGTGGCCTCCTGGATTCTGGAACGGAATACTTCATTCCGTCCTTCTCAGGTTAGCGGAACGGATCATTCCGTTCAAGAGTAGGATGGCCGCGTGCCGACGTCGACGCCGTCCCTGAGCGGTCGCAGGGCGCAGGCCGCCCGCAACGACGGGCGCATCCTCGATGCGGCCCGCGCGGTGTTCCTGCGGGACCCCGACGCGCCCGTCGCGGCGGTCGCTGCCGAGGCGCGAGTCGGGGTCAGCGCGCTGTACCGGCGCTACCCGAGCAAGGAGGAGCTGCTCCGCACCCTCTGCGGCGACGGCCTGCGGCGGTTCGTCGCCATCGCGGACGCCGCCTGGGCCGACGGCGATCCGTGGAACGCGCTGGCCGCATTCGTGTCCGGCGTCGTCGAGGCGGACGTCCACTCGCTCACCGTCCGGCTCGCCGGGCGCTTCACCCCCACGCCCGAGCTGCGCGAGCTGGCCGGCACGTCCGACCGGACGGCGCGCCGGATCCTGCAGCGCGCGAAGGCGGCCGGTGCGGTGCGGCCCGACGTTCAGCTGAACGACCTGGTGATGATCTTCGAGCAGCTCTCCGCGATCCGGCTGGGAGATGCGGAGCGCACCGCCGGCCTGCGCAGCCGCTACCTCGCGCTGCTGCTCGACGCGCTGCGCCCGCAGGCCGCGACCCGTCGGCTGCCGGGGCATCCGCCGACAGACACCGAGCTCGGCGCCCGCTGGATCCCGCGGGCGGGTCGCGCCTGATCGTCGCCGCTTCCGGCCGCCCTGGACCGGGCCGGCGCCGGCACGTCGCGGGCGCCTCGTTGGAAGGGCGAAAGCCCGAGATCGCCGCTAGGGTCGGGCGCATGGCCAAGCCCAGGGTCCTCGGAATCGTGCTCGCCGGCGGTGAAGGCAAGCGGCTCTGGCCGTTGACCGCCGACAGAGCCAAGCCGGCCGTTCCGTTCGGGGGGAACTTTCGCCTCATCGACTTCGTGCTGTCCAACCTGGTGAACGCGGGCTTCCTGAGGATCTGCGTGCTCACCCAGTACAAGTCGCACTCCCTCGACCGGCACATCACCACGACGTGGCGGATGAGCCAGCTCATCGGCAACTACGTCACCCCGGTGCCGGCGCAGCAGCGGCTCGGCCCGCGCTGGTACACCGGCAGCGCCGACGCGATCCTGCAGTCGCTGAACCTGGTGTACGACGAGAAACCCGACTACCTGGTGGTTTTCGGCGCCGACCACGTGTACCGGATGGATCCGGCGCAGATGGTGCAGGACCACATCGACAGCGGGGCGGAGGCGACGGTCGCCGGGATCCGCGTGCCGCGTCGCGAGGCGACCGCGTTCGGCGTGATCCAGACCGCCGACGACGGCGTCAAGATCGCCGGATTCCTGGAGAAGCCGGCCGACCCGCCAGCGGTGCCGGACGACCCGGACGTCGCCTACGCGTCGATGGGCAACTACGTGTTCTCGACGCAGGCGATGATCGAGGCACTGAAGGTCGACGCCGCCGACGAGACCTCCGTGCACGACATGGGCGGCAACATCATTCCGTACTTCGTGAACCGCGGGACGGCGCACGTCTACGACTTCGCCCGCAACGAGGTGCCGGGCGCGACCGATCGCGACCGCGGGTACTGGCGGGACGTCGGCACCCTCGACGCGTACCACGACGCGCACATGGACCTCGTGTCGATCGAGCCGATCTTCAACCTCTACAACCGCGAGTGGCCGATCCTCAGCTTCCCGGCCACACTGCCGCCCGCCAAGTTCGTCGAGGACGGAACGGCCCGCGACTCCATGATCGGCACAGGCACGATCATCTCCGGCGCCAGCGTCTACCGGTCGGTGATCTCCGAGGACGTGCGGATCGGCACCGGCGCCCGGGTCGAGGGTTCGGTCGTCCTGCCGGGCGTTCGGATCGGTCGCGGCGCGGTCGTCCGGCACTCGATCCTGGACAAGAACGTCATCGTGCCCGACGGCGCCAAGGTGGGCGTCGACGTCGAGCTCGACAACGACCTCTACACGGTCAGCTCCGGCGGGATCACCGTCGTCGGCAAGGGCATCACGATCGGCAAGTAGCCCGGACGCGGGTGCCGGCGGGCGGTGCTCACCGGCGCGGGCAGGGCGATGCCGGGTCCGATGCTCAGCCCGGGTGCTCAACCCTGTGCAGTCGGCAGGCGGGCGGGACAACCGGCGGTCTTGTACGCCTCCGAGAACTCGAAGTGCCACGCCTCGTTGTCGTACATGCGGCAGAAGCCAAGCGAGCCGGCGGTGCTCTCCAGCCAGGTGTAGGCGTCGTACGGCTGCACGTCGATCGCCGTGCCCAGCACGTGCGCCGACTTGTCCGGCGGCAGCACGTAGGTCGCCGCGAGGTCCGGCCCGTACTGCTGCACGTAGGAGTCATAGGTCGCCTGCTGCTGCGCCCGGCTGCGTTTGCCGTCGTTCAAGCACATGGTGATGCCGCCGGCGGCGGCCTGGGCGTCGACCGCCAGCCACGCCGCCGCCACGTCGGCGCGCAGGCCGATCGGCTCCTCGTCGACGTACCGGCCGTCGGCGGCGCACGGCGGCGCGTTGTCCTGCCCGGGCGCGTCCGGGTCTGCCGCCCCCGGCTGTGCGGCGGCGGCCGCTGCCGCCGCCTGGGCCGCCGCGTCCGCCGCCGCCTGCTGGGCCGCGGACTGCGCTGCCGCCGCCTGGGCCGCGGCTGCAGCGGCCTGCTGGGCGGCCAGCGCCCGCGCTGACTCGGCCGCCGCGGACGCCGCGGCCAGCGAGGACGACGCGGCCGCAGCCGAGGACGACGCCGCTGCCGCAGCCGACGACTGTGCGGCGGCCGCGGCGGCCGACGAGGACGCAGCCTCGGCCGAGGAGCGCTGCGCGCCGAGCGCGGACTGATCCGTGCAGGCGCTGACGGCGCCGACGAGTAGCGCAGCGCTCAACGCCACCCCGGCCAGCCTGCCGAACCCGGGCCTCAAGCGCGCTTGACCGCCGCGAGCAGCCCGTCGCCGAGCGGGATCATCGTCGCGACGAGCGTCTCGTCGTCCCGGACCAGGCGTCCCGCCTCCCGAACGGCGACGGTGTCCGCGTCCCGCTGAGTGGGGTCGGCGACCTTGTCCCCGGCGAGGGCGCCGTCGATGACGAGCACTCCGCCGGGCCGGAGCAGGCGGATCGCCTCGGTCACGTACTGCGGGTACTCCGGCCGCGCGCCGTCGACGAACACCAGGTCGTAGGCGCCGTCGGTGAGCCGGGGGAGGACGTCGAGGGCGCGGCCGTTGATCAGCCGCGTGCGGGTCGCCGCGACGCCCGCCTCGGTGAACGCCGTCTTCGCCGCGCGGTGGTGCTCCGCCTCGACGTCGATCGTGGTGAGGATGCCGTCGGGCGTCATGCCGGCAATCAGGTGCAGCCCGCTGACCCCGGCACCGGTGCCGACCTCGACCACCGATCGGGCGCCGATCGCGGCGGCCAGGAAGGTCAGCGCCGCCGCCGCCCCCGCGCCGATGGGTACGCAGCCGAGGTCGGTGGCCCGGCCGCGCGCGGCCAGCACCACCTCGTCCTCGGGGACGAAGAAATCGGCGTAGGACCGGCTGGTCGTCACCGGGGACCTCCTGGCGGGGCGGGCGCCGGCCGCGGGCTCGCGGATCGTCGGCGGTGGAGCGGGATGTGGCCGCGCACCATCATGCCGGTCCGCCGGGCGGGGCCCCTACCGACGCACCGCCCGTCCGACGCTTCGCGAGGATGATCACCCCCGGCGCTGTCGCACACGTTGACTCCTGTCACATGCGTCACACTCGACCCGCCCGCGGGTCCCGCGGAGCGTCCGGGCACCCCGGGCCGGAGCCGGGTCGCGGGGTCTCGGCGGAGAACACCGGAAACGATCATCGGGACGGGCGGCCCTCACAGGTCGCTCACACCATGATTGGGAACAATCTGCGCAGCGCGGTCGTTCGACCGGGCACCTACCGGAGGTGGTTTCGCTGTCCATCCTGCCCGCTCCGATTGACCCCGAGTCGATCGGTGCCGCTGTGCCGGGCACTGGATCAAGTTCGCCCGACGCCTGGACACCGCCCGCCTGGGAGGACATCGTCCGCGATCACGGCGACCGCGTGTACCGCCTCGCCTACCGCCTCTCCGGCAATTCGCACGACGCCGAGGACATCACCCAGGAGACCTTCATCCGGGTGTTCCGCTCCCTCGATTCCTACAAGCCGGGCTCGTTCGAGGGGTGGCTGCACCGGATCACCACCAACGTCTTCCTCGACCTGGTCCGCCGCCGCCAGCGCATCCGGATGGAGGCGCTGCCGGAGGAGACCGATCGGATCGCCGGCAACGAGCCGTCGCCGGAGCAGGCCTTCACCGATGCCAACCTCGACCCCGATCTGCAGGCCGCGCTCGACGACCTGCTGCCCGAGTTCCGGGCCGCGGTCGTGCTGTGCGACGTCGAGGGGTTGTCGTACGAGGAGATCGGCGCAACCCTGGGAGTGAAGCTGGGCACGGTTCGGTCGCGGATCCACCGCGGCCGGCAGGCTCTGCGCGCCGGGCTGGAGCGTCGGCGGGCCGATCGTGCCGCTCGGTTCTGGCGCGGAGGTGATGCCGTGACATCGGTGTTCGACGATCACCTGAATCTGGACGCGATCGTCGCCTACGCCGACGGCGAGATGAGTCTCGTCGCCTACCAGCGCGCGCCGCGCACCTGCAGCGCTGCCCGCAGTGCTCCGCCGAGGTGCGTGAGCAGCAGGCCGCGCGCTCGTTCCTGCGCTCGGCCGGCTCGCCGACCATGCCCATGAGCCTGTTCAACTTGCTGAAGTCCATCCCGACCGCAGCTCCGCCACCTGGCCCGGTCGAGGGCATCACCGTCGACCCCGCCACCGGCACGTGGCCCGGATGGCCGACGCCGGGCGGGCTGGACCCGCACCGCGGGCGGCGGTTCCGGCTGGGTGCGGGCGCCCTGGTGGCCGGCCTCGCGGTCGGCGCGCTGGTCGCCACGGCCGCCGCCGAGCAGGCCGCGACGGACACGTTGCCGCCCGGTCAGTCCGGCCAGTCGCTCGTGATCCCGGCGACGCTGCACACCCCGTGACGGACAGCCCCGACGGCGCGCCCGGTCGGGGCGCCGGGCCGCGGCTCGCCCCCCGTCCCCTGTGGCGGCCGCCCGTCGATCCAGCGCAGGCCGGCACCTTCGGGCGCCCCGGCGGCGTGCACGGTTCGTTCGGGCCGCGGTCGCAGCCGAGCGGCGGGCTGGCCACCGCGCCGCCCGTTCCCGAGTTCCTGGAGGACGCGTTCGGCCGTCCCGTCGGCAACGGCGCAAGCCTGGGCCGGCCGCCGGCGGTCGACGGCGCAGGCGACGCACCGGCCGAGCCCGGCGATCCGTGGCGCGATCCCGACGCTTCGGTGCGGCTCGGGCCCCCGCCCGAGGTCACCGAGGCGTTGCCGGAGCGCCCGTCGGCGCAGAGGTTCACCCTCCGCGAGGCGCTGTTCGAGCGCCGGCTGCGGCCGGGCGCCCTGATCGCGCTGCTGGTCGCGGCGCTGCTGGTGGGCGCGGTCGGCGCGGTGATCGGGGTGTTCGCCGCGAACCGGCTGCCGGCCAGTCCGCTGAACCCGGAGTTCACCCTGGCGGGCGCCCAGCCCGCGGTCACCCGGGCGCCGGGCTCGGTCGCGGACGTCGCCGCCCGGGTGCTGCCTGCCGTCGTCTCGCTGGAGATCCGCACCGGCGACGTCGGCGACACCGGCTCCGGCGTGGTGATCGACGGCGCCGGCTACATCGTCACCAACAACCACGTGATCTCGCTGGCCGCCACCAACCCCCAGGCGCAGCTCACGGTGATCTTCGACGACGGCCAGCAGACCAGGGTGCCCGGCACCATCGTCGGGCGCGACCCGCTGACCGACCTGGCCGTGGTCAAGGTCGACGTCGACGACATCACGGTCGCGCAGGTCGGCGACTCGGCCAGCCTCGCCGTCGGCGACCCGGTCATCGCGATCGGTTCGCCGCTCGGCCTCGCGGGAACGGTGACCACCGGCATCGTCTCCGCGATGGACCGGCCGCTGCGCCTGTCCGGGGAGGGCACGGACACCGACGCGGTCATCGACGCGGTGCAGACCGACGCCGCCGTGAACCCCGGCAACTCCGGCGGGCCGCTGGTCGATGCGACGGGCGCGGTGGTCGGCATCAACACGGCGATCCGCACCCTCGGCGGCGAGACCAGCGGCTCCATCGGGCTCGGCTTCGCCATCCCCATCGACACGGTCCAGGACATCGCCCAGCAGATCATCCGGTCGGGCACCGTCCAGCACTCGACGATCGGGGTGAACGCCCGGTCGGCGACGGACGGCGTGACCGACGGCGCCCAGGTGCAGAACGTGCAGGCCGACGGGCCCGCCGCGGCCGCCGGCATCGTCGAGGGCGACGTGATCACGAAGGTGGGCGACCGGCCGGTCGGCGACGCGGACGAGCTCGTCGTCGCGGTCCGCGCCAACGACGTCGGGGCCACGGTGCCCGTGGTGTTGCTGCGGGAGGGGCGCGAGCTGACCGTCCAGGTGACGCTGGCCGCCGAGTGATCGCAACAAGCTGTTAACCCTCGCGTTTCCGCAATAGTTGCGCTTGTGTTAGTTTTGGGTACGTGACTCTGCCCCGTGCCGAAGACGTGCTCGAGGCGCTCGAGACGTTCCTCGGCCGGCTGCACTGCGCCGCGCAGAACGCGGGCCTCGACTCGTTGATGGCGGCCGATCTCTCGTTCTCCCAGTTGCGGTCCCTGCTGCACCTCGCGCAGCGGGCCGCGCCCGTCCCCATCCACGAACTCGCGGCGGATCTCCGGCTGTCCGTGGCGTCCGCCGGCCGCAACGTGGACCAACTGGTCCGCGTCGGCCTGGTCAGTCGCCTCGAGGACGAGTCGGACCGGCGGGTCAAGCTGGTGTCGCTGACGGCCGACGGCCGCGAACTCGTCGCCGGCTTCCGCAACCAGCACCGCAGCTACGCGCTGGGCATGCTCCGCGCCGTCGGCGCGGAGGATCGCCGTTGCCTGCTGGGCGTCCTGCGCTCGATCAACTCGAAAATGACTGGCTGCGAGCCGCCGTTCCCAGCAGGCTCAGACCTGGCACCATCCGCACCCCTCCAGGAGACCTCCCGATGACATCCCCCAGTCCTGCCGCCGCGGCGCCTCCCGACGGCGACAAACTCGACGCCGGCCTGATGAAGATCGCCGGCGTGGTGGTGCTCGGCGCCATCATGTCGATCCTCGACATCACCGTCGTCAGCGTCGCGCTGCCGACCTTCCAGGTCGTCTTCGACGCCAGCTACGCCACCGTCGCCTGGACGATGACCGCCTACACCCTCGCGCTGGCGACGGTGATCCCGCTCACCGGCTGGGCGGCGGACCGGTTCGGCACCAAGCGCCTGTACATGCTCGCGCTGACCCTGTTCCTGCTCGGCTCCATCGCCTGCGCCATGGCCTGGAGCATCGGCTCGCTGATCAGCTTCCGTGTGCTACAGGGCCTGGGTGGCGGCATGCTCATGCCGCTCGGCATGACGATCATGACCCGCGCGGCCGGCCCGCACCGGATCGGCCGGGTGATGGCGGTGCTGGGCGTGCCGATGCTGCTCGGCCCGATCGCCGGCCCGATCCTCGGCGGCTGGCTCATCGAGGTGGCGAGCTGGCACTGGATCTTCATCATCAACGTGCCGATCGGCATCGTCGCGCTGATCGCGGCGTGGCGGGTGCTGGAGAAGGACAACCCGACCCCATCGGAGACCTTCGACTTCGTGGGCATGCTGCTGCTGTCGCCCGGCCTGGCGCTGTTCCTCTACGGCGTGTCGAGCATCCCGGGCGAGGGCACGTTCGCCTCGACCACCGTGCTCGTGCCGATCATCGCCGGCGTCCTTCTGATGGGCGGGTTCGTCTGGCACGCCCTGCGGCGCAAAGACCACCCGCTGATCGACCTGCACCTGTTCAAGCGCCGGCAGCTCAGCGTCTCGGTCATCACCATGTCGCTGTTCGCCATCGCGTTCTTCGGCTCCATGCTGCTGCTGCCGACGTACTTCATCCAGGTGCGGGACGCGACCACCCTCGAGGCCGGACTGCTGCTCGCGCCGCAGGGTCTCGGCGCGATGCTGACGATGCCGCTCGCCGGCCGGCTGACCGACAAGATGGGCCCCGGCAGGTTCGTGCTCGGCGGCCTGGCGCTGATCAGCGCCGGGATGGTGGTCTTCACCCAGATCACGGACACCACGCCGATCCCGCTGATGCTGACCGCGCTGTTCGTGATGGGCATGGGCATGGGCATGACGATGATGCCGATCATGACGGCAGCGCTGGCGTCGCTGCGCAGGGCGGAGGTGGCCCGCGGGTCGACGCTGATGAACATCATCCAGCAGTCGTCGGCGTCCATCGGCACGGCGGTGATGTCGGTGATCCTGACCGACCAGCTGCTGAACAAGCCGGCCGTGACCGCGGTGAAGGCCGCGCAGACCGATCCCAGCCAGGCGGCGAACCTGACTCCGCAGCTGATCGGCGAGGTGCCGGGCCAGATGGCGGAGGCGTTCGCCACCACCTTCTGGGTGGCGCTGGTGCTGATCCTGCTGACCTTCATCCCGGCGTTCCTGCTGCCGCGCAAGGCGGTCGCCCCCGCGACCGAGGAGTCGGCCGCGCCGGTCGTCATCCACTGAGGCGGTTGCCCGACCACCGGTCGGCACCGCCTGCTCACCGCCGGAACCGGCGATCCCTCATCCGGGGTCGCCGGTTCCGGCGTCTCGCCGTTCGCTCCGTCGCCGCGTCCCGTCCAGCCGGCGGGCGTGCGCGGCCAACGTCGCATGCCAAGCCGAGGGCTCCGTCGGATCCGAACCTCTCGGTATCCTGAGGCATAACGGTCCACCTGTGAGGAGGCCGATCCATGTTCGGCCTGTCCTGGGGCCAGATCGCGATCATCGGCTTGGTCGCCGTGTTCCTGCTCGGCCCGGAGCGCATCCCGACCGCGGTCAGCTGGGTGATGTCGACCCTGCGAAAGCTGCGCACGATGGCCGCCGGCGCGCAGGCCGAGCTGCGCAAGGAGATCGGGCCGGAGCTCGAGGAGCTGCGCCGCCAGGTCGCCGAGCTGCAGTCCCTCAAGGAGGTCCAGCAGCTGCGCGAGCTCCGCGACCTGCACCCCAAGCGGATCATCGGGAAGAACATCCTCGGCGACGAGTTCTCCGGCGGCATCGGCGGTTTCCTCGGCCTCAACGGCACGAACCCGCCCGGCGACCAGCCCGCGAACGGCGAAGCGCCGGCCGCCGGTTCGACCCCGACCCCGACCCCGGCCCCGAGTTCGGCGCGGCCGGCGAACGGCTCCGCAGGCGCATCGCCGGCGGCCGCGAACGGCGCCGCACCTGCTCCGGCGATGGCTGCCGGCGGCGCGCCCCTGCCGAACGGCGCGCCACTGCCGCACGGAACGCCCCTGCCGAACGGCGCGCCCCTGCCGAACGGCACCGCCCCGGGCGGGCCGGAGACAGCCGCGCCGCCGATCCCGACGACAACCGCCGCTCCCGCCCCGCGGCCCGCGGCCGTCGCGGCGGGCTCACCGCCGCCGTTCGACCTCGACGGCACCTGAGCCGCCCGCCCGCCGGCGGTCCGGCGGACGCGGGAACGCCGGCCGGCGAGCGCGGGTCAGCGGCCGGCGGGGGAGATGCCGAGCGACACGCCGGCCAGCGGGCGGCTGCGCGCCGCGAGCGCGTCCGCGACGCCCCGCAGGGCCTCCGCGGCGGGGCTGGTCGGGTCCGAGAGCACGAGCGGCACGCCGGCGTCGCCCGCGGTGCGCAGGCCCACCTCGAGCGGCACCTGCCCGAGCAGCGGCACGTCGGCGCCGACCGCCCGAGTGAGGGACGCGGCCACCGCCGCGCCGCCCCCGCTGCCGAACAGATCGAGCACCGTGCCGTCGGGCAGCGTCATCGCCGACATGTTCTCCACGACGCCGACCAGCCGCTGCCGGGTCTGCAGCGCGATCGCGCCGGCGCGCTCGGCCACCTCGGCGGCGGCGGTCTGCGGGGTGGTGACCACCAGCAGCTCGGCGGTCGGCACGAGCTGCGCGGTGGAGATCGCGATGTCGCCGGTGCCGGGCGGCAGGTCCAGCAGCAGCACGTCGAGGTCGCCCCAGAACACGTCGGCGAGGAACTGCTGCAGCGCCCGGTGCAGCATCGGTCCGCGCCAGACGACCGGCGCGTTGCCGTCGACGAACATGCCGACGCTGATCACCTTCACGCCGTGCGCGACCGGCGGCAGGATCATGTCGCCGACGCGGGTCGGGCGGCCGGTGACGCCCAGCATGCGCGGGACCGAGAAGCCGTAGACGTCCGCGTCGAGCACGCCGACGGCCAGGCCGCGCGCGGCCAGCGCGGCCGCGAGGTTCACCGTGACGGTCGACTTGCCGACGCCGCCCTTACCCGATGCGACCGCATACACCCTGGTCCGCGACTCGGGCCGGGCGAATGGGATCTCCTTGGTGGCGCCGCCTTTGAGCTTGGTGCGCAGCTGCGTTCGCTGGTCGTCGGTCATGACGCCGAGCGTCAGCCGGCAGTCGGTGACGCCCGGCACGGCGCGCACGGCCGCGGTCACGTCGCTGGTGAGCGTGTCGCGCAGGGGGCACGCGGCGATGGTCAGCAGCACCGTGAGCTCGACGACCCCGCCCGGCAGGATCGAGACCGACTCGACCATGCCGAGGTCGGTGATCGGCCGGCGGATCTCGGGGTCCTTGACGGCGGACAATGCCGTCCGGACGTCCTCGACGGTGGGGCTCACGGGTCTCCTTCGTCAGGCCGGCGCGAGGGGGTCCGACGCACCCGCGTGGGCGACTGCCTTCCCATCCTTCGCACACACTCCTGTGCCAGCATGGGGTTGCTTTCTCAAGGAGGTGATGCCTCGTGACGTCGCCGCTGGGTTTTCGCGGTACCGCCGCCGTTCCCAATCTACCGACTCCGCCGACCGGCTTCGCCGTGGCCGCCTATCCGACATACGCGCAGGCCCAGGGTGCCGTCGAGCATTTGATCAAGCACAACTTCGCGATCCAGGACCTCACCATCGTCGGGTCCGACCTGCAGATGGTGGAACGCGTCACCGGGCGGCTGACGGCCGGCAGGTTGGCCGCCGCCGGTGCCGCATCCGGCGCCTGGATGGGCCTGTTCGTCGGCCTGCTGATGGGGTTCTTCGCGCCCGTGCAGGGCGGGGTCCTGCTGCTCATCCTCGCCGCGGTGGCGATCGGCGCGGCGTTCGGTGCGGTGATGGGCTACCTGGGCTACTCCGTGGCCAAGGGCCGGCGGGACTTCACGTCGGCGTCGCAGGTGGTCGCCCGGCGCTACGACGTGCTGTGCCAGCCGCGCACCGCCGAACAGGCGCGCGATCTGCTGTCGCGGATGGAACTGGGGCAGCGCGGCTGACCCCGGGGCTGCGCTTCGCAGCCCGCGGGACCAACCCCGCCGAGGGACCTCGGGAGCCCGAGCAGCCGGTGGTGATCTACCGGTCGATCAGCTGGCCAGCGCCTTGGTCTTCAGATGCTGGAACTCGTCCTGGTTGATCGTGCCGTTGTCCAGAAGCGCCTTCGCATCGGCGATGTGCTCCGTCGCCGACTTGCCGGCGACCTGCCGGATGTACTGGTCCGTGTCCGACTTGGCCTGCCTCATCGCTGCCATCTGCCGCTCGGTCATGCCCTTGCCGCGCGCGATGATGTAGATCAGCGCGGTCAGGAACGGCAGGAAGATCAGGGCGATGATCCAGAACGCCTTCCACCAGCCGCTCAGCTCATGGTCGCGGAACAGGTCGCCGATGATGTGGAAGAGGATCGAACAGGTACGCGACGAAGACGAAGATCCAGATGACGAGCCAGATGAAGCTCCAGAAGTCACTCATGGCCGTTCCTTCGGGTCGCGACCGGGATCTCCCGGTCGATGAGGCGTTGCCGGGCCGTCATGTGCGACGGCACCGGACGATTCGGGCACTCGACGCCCGAACCGGCGAGATCCTCTCATTTCTAGGCGTCCGAATGATGACAACGCACCGTTCGGCGCGGGTGAGTCCCGTCGCAGCCGTTCCAATTCGGTAACGACACGGTCAAGTGCGGCGTTTTGGGGGGATTGGCGACCCGTCGGGCGGACCCGCGCTACAGCCAGCCACGCCTGCGGAGCAGCACGAACAGCAGGACGCACACGCAGGCGATGAGGCCCAGGGCCATCGGGTAGCCGTACGTCCAGTCCAGCTCGGGCATGTTCTGGAAGTTCATCCCGTAGATGCCCGCGATCGCGGTCGGCACGAGGGCGATCGCCGCCCACGCCGAGATCTTCCGCATGTCCGCGTTCTGCTGCGTGGTCACCTCCGTCAGCGCCGCGCTCACCAGCGTGGTCAGCAGCTCGTCGTAGCCGGTCACCCGGTCGGCGACGGCGGACAGGTGGTCCTCGACGTCGCGGAAGTACTCGCGGATCTCCGGGGGCACCAGCGGGTGCTGGCCCTGGAAGAGCGCGCGCAGGGGCGCCATCAGGGGCGTCACCGCCCGGCGCAGGCCCAGGATCGAGCGCTTGAGCAGGTAGATCTCCTCGACGTCGGTGGGCTTCGACGACGCGAAGACGGCGTTCTCCATCTCGTCGATGTCGTCCTCGACCTGGTCCACCACTGTGACGTACTCGTCGACCACGCGGTCCGCGATCCCGTGCATGACGGCCGCCGGGCCGATGGCGAGCTGCTCCGGGTCCGCCTCCAGCGCGGCGCGCACGGAGGTGAGCGGCGAGTGCGACCCGTGCCGGACCGTGACGATGAAGTCGACGCCGATGAACATCATGATCTCGCCGTTCTGCACGATCTCGCCGACCTCGGACTGGTCGCCGCGGTCGACGTACTTCACCGTCTTCAGGACCAGGAACAGCGAGGTGGCGTACCGCTCCATCTTCGGCCGCTGGTACGCCTGGACGGCGTCCTCGACCGCCAGCTCGTGCAGACCGAACAGCGTCGCGAGCTCCGCCATCTGGCGGGCGCTGGGCTCGTGCAGGCCCACCCAGACGAAGCCGCGCTTCCGCTCCCGGACCAGCCGGACCGCGGCCGCCGGGTCGGCGCAATCGGGGACGCGCCGCCCGTCGATGTACGCGGCGCAGTCGACGATCGCGTCCGCGCGTGACGTCTCCGGGCGCGCCCCCGGGCGCCGCCGCCGGCGTGGTGTCGGCACCAGCGAGGGCAGCGAGGGGAGCGTCGGCATCGTCGGCCTCCTTCGTTCCGGTGGCTCGCGCCGCGTCCGTGCCCGGGCCAGCGTCGCCCGAGGCGAGGGTACGCGCAGGTGAGAGGCCCGGGCCGGGTCCGCGGAGCGGGTCGTGGTGAGCCGGCGGCCGCCGCGCCGGCGCGCGGGGGAGGATGGCAGGCGATGAGCACGCCGCAGGTTCCCGCAGCCGCCACGCGCGCCGGTCCCGGCGGGTCGAACGGAACCCCCCGCGGCATCGACCTGCACGCGCACAGCGACGCCTCCGACGGCACCGACACCCCCGCCGAGCTGATGGCCGCCGCGTCCGCCGCCGGCCTGGCGGCGGTGGCGATCACCGATCACGACACCACCGGCGGCTGGGCCGGCCGCGGCGGCCGCGCGGCCGGCGGGCCTGACGCTGATCCGCGGCACGGAGTTCTCCACAACGTGCGGGTCGCCGGCCGCCCGGTGAGCGTGCACCTGTTGGGCTACCTGTTCGACCCCGACCACCCGGCGATCGTCGCCGAGCACGAGCGGCTGCGCGGCGAGCGGCTGCACCGCGGCATGGCGATCGTCGAGCGGATGGTGTCGGCCGGGGTACCGATCACGGCCGACCAGGTGATGGCGATCGCCGGGTCCGCGCCGGTCGGCCGGCCGCACATCGGGCGTGCCCTGGTGCAGTCCGGGGTGGTCGGCTCCGTCGACGAGGCGTTCACCTCCTACCTCGCCGGTCGCGGACCGTACTACGTGCCCAAGGCGGACACCGACCTGCGCAGGGCGATCGCAGATGATCGAGGCGGCGGGCGGGGTGAGCGTGATCGCCCACCCCAGGGCCCGCGGCGAATACCGGGCGCTGAGCGCCGAGATGCTGGAGGAGCTGGCCGGTCTCGGGCTCGGCGGGCTGGAGGTCGACCACCCCGATCACTCCGCGCCGGCGCGCGCGGAGCTGCGGGGGATCGTCGCCCGGCTCGGCCTGGTGGCGACGGGCTCGTCCGACTACCACGGCAGGAACAAGGTGCTGCGCCTCGGCCAGGAGCGGACCGACCCGGAGCAGCTCGGCCGCATCGTCGACGCGAGCAGCGGTGTCACGGTGCCGCTGGGACCCGCGCTCCCGTGAGCTCCGGGCCCGCCCCGGCCCCGGAGCGCTCCCGGCCGGCCAACCCCGCGCCGCGGTGGCTGCGTGCGCTCGACGGCGCGGCCGGGCTGCTGTCGGCGGGCGTGCTGGTGCTGGGCGTGGTGCTCCTGGTCGCCCAGCTCGCCGCGCCGATCCTCTGGGACGGCGCCGAGCTCGGCAGCGCCACCGGTCCGGGCTGGGCGAGCGTGGCCGCGCACGTCGGCGTGGGGGCCGTGGGTGAGCTGATCGTGCTGCTCCGGCGGGGCTGGCCCGTCCCGGTCAGGGCCGCCGCGGACCTGACCGTCGTCGCCGCGGCCCTCGCCGTGATGGTGCTGCTCTGGTGGCCGTGAGCCTGGTTGGGTTGACTGGTCGGCATGCCTGATCTCGCGAACGCGGCGGGGGTCCGCACCCATTTCACCGACCAGGGCGACGGCGATCCGGTCGTGCTGCTGCACGGCGGCATCTCCGGCGGCGACTCCTGGCAGTTCGGCGTCGACGCCCTGGTCGACCGCTACCGCGTGCTGGTACCGGAGCGCCGCGGCCACGGGCACACCCCGGACGTCGACGGCGACTACACCTATCCGGCGATGGCCGACGAGACGATCGCGTTCCTCGACCAGGTGGTCGGCGCGCCCGCACACCTGGTCGGGTACAGCGACGGCGGGATCGTCGCCCTGCACGTGGCCATCCGGCGGCCCGATCTCGTCCGTTCCCTCGTGCCGATCAGCACCAACTTCCACGTCGACGGCATCGTGCCCGGCGTGATGGACGGCTGGGCGGACGTCGATCCGGACGACGAGGACATGGCCCCCATGCGCGACGCGTACGCGGCCACGTCACCCGACGGCGCCGGGCACTGGTCGGTCGTGCTGCGCAAGGTGTCCCGCATGGCCTTGACCGGGCCGACGCTGACCGTCGACGACCTGGCCGGGATCGCGACCCCGGCGCTCGTCATCGCGGCCGACGACGACCTCGTGGACCTGCGGCACACGGTGGCGCTGTACGAGGCGCTGCCCGACGCGCGCCTGGCGATCGTGCCAGGCACCTCGCACGCCCTGCCGATGGAGCGGCCCGCGGAGCTACTGGCGCTCGTCGAGGCCTTCCTGCGGGGCGACGCGCCGCCGCGGATGATGCCGATCCGCCGGGCCGGGCCGGAGCGCGCCTAGTCCGACAGACCCACCACGGTGCTGCCGCGCAGCTCGACGACCATGTCTCCGACCGCCGTGACGTCGACCCGGCCGGTGTACCCCGCGCGGTCGACGGGGATCACGGTCGGCACGATGCCGGGGTTGCCGTTGGCGGCGGCGACCGCCGTCAGGCCGCCTTGGACGGGGAGCAGGAGCTGCTCACCGACGACGCCGGGCAGCCCGAGCACGTCGGGCGCGACCCACAGCAACCGCGGATCCTTCACCTGCACGGTCTCCGGTGCGGTCGGCTCGGCGGATCCGGTGGCTGCATCGGTGGCTGCGTCGGTGTCCGTCGGCAGCAGCCCCCCCGCCCCGGGTCCGGATGTCGACGTGCCCGCGAGCACCCCCACCGTGGGCGGCTGCACGGTGGTCACGTCGAACGACGATGCGGTCGTCGTGGCGGCGGTCGTCGCGGGCGGCGGCACGTCGATCTGCTCGCTGCCGACCGCGATCAGGTGGTCCCCGACCAGGGAGTACCGGGCGTCGCCGTTGCGCACGGTCGGCGTGATCCGGACCTGGGCCGCGCCGGGGTCGTCCGCCGCGGCGATCTGCTCGGCCGGCACATCGACCGGCGTCCGTGACGTCTCGGTGCCGGCGACGTCGTAGACCACCACGGCCGGCGTCGGCCCCGACACGAGCACCGCCACCCGATCGGCCGTCACCCCGACGATGCGGGCGGCCGGCGAGCCGGTGTCGATCCTGGCCCGGGGGTCGTGCTTGAACACGTCCTGACCGTCCGGCTTGTCCGGCGCCGAGTCGGGCGTTGCCCAGTTGATCACCACCTGGGCGTTCGGCCCGGCGTCCGGGCAGTGCTCGATCGTGGCGAACTGCTCCTCGGCGAGGCCGATGTCGGTGAACGTGCACTCGGGCTGCTCGGGGGTCGGCTTCGGCGGGTTCGGCTGGTCGCCGTACTGGATGGTGCGGACCAGGTCGTCCCGCCACAGCTCGACCAGCGTCGGGCCCATCCACGCGGCGTAGGGACCGCCGAACGCGAGCCCGCCGGCCGGCTGGTTCGGGCTCGTCCGGTAGTAGTGTCGCTCGCCGGTGTCGGGGTCGAGAAGCATGACCTGGGAACAGAAGTCGTTCAACTCCGAGACCACCATGATGCCGCGCACCTTGCCCCGCCTGGTCACCCCCGGCGCGTCGGTGTCGCCGGAACCGACCGCGCACAGCGGCGCGTTCGAGCGCCCGTAGCTCCAGCGCGCGTCGCCGGTGACGGCGTCGTGCGCGGTCACCGTGGTGGCGTCGGCCGTCACCACCACGCCGTACGGCGAGGCGACGGCGCCGATCGCGGGGTCGGTCGGCAGCGACCAGCGCTCGGTGAGGGTCGTGGGCAGCACGCTCGCCGACGCCGGCGCCGGCACCGACGAACCGGTCTCGGAAGTGGTGGCCCTGGCGTCGCTGCGGAGGTAGACGACCACGGCCGCGATGATCGCCAGCACGGCGATCAGCGCCGCGACGAGGCGGTCGATCCGCCGCCGCCGCGCCGTCTCCATGGTCACCGGGCGAGCGTACGCAACGGGGCTGGGCGTTCCGTGCGAGCGCACCGCGAGCCGAAGGAGCCGCCGCCGCGCCCCGCCCCCCGCCCCCACGGGCCGGCGGGCGGGCCGCCGACGGCGCCCCACACCCCGCCGCGCCGGCCCCCCGGCGCGCCCCACGCACCGCCGGTCGACGAGCCGATCGACCGCGGGGCCATGGTCAAGCCGCGCCCCGGCCGAAGGAGCCGACGGTGCCCGAGACGATCCCGGGACCCATCGGGGCGGGTACCTGCTCTGGCATCCGCGCATCGGCACCCGCGAGGTGCGCGACGACATCCTCACCCGCTACCTGGAACTCGGCGGTACGAAGTTCGGCTACCCGACCACGGACGAGGCCGCGGCGCCCGACGGTCGCGCCCAGTTCAACCAGTTCCGCGATCTGCCGGGCGGTGCGGAGAAGTCGATCTACTGGACCGCGGACCACGGCGCGCACGAGATGATCGAACTGATCCGGCAGGCCTGGATGTCCTACCGGGGCGGCGGGTTGCTCGGCTCCCCGACCACCGGTGAGTTGGCCGCGCACGACACCGTTGGTCGTTACCGGCTGTTCGAGACCGCCACCTACGTCTGGCATCCGGAGACCGGCGCACACGAGGTGCACGGCGCGATCCGCGACCAGTACGCCGCGCTCGGCGGTTCGGCCTTCGGATGTCCGACGACGGACCAGACCGCGACGCCGAACGGCAGGGGCCGGTTCAACCATTTCCGGGCCTTTCCCGGCGGGGCGGAGAAGTCGATCTACTGGACGTCCCAGCACGGTGCGCACGAGGTGTACGGGCTGATCCGCGCGCGGTGGGCCGAGTACCGCTGGGAGAGCGGGAGGATGGGTTTCCGACCGGTCCCGAGGCGGACTGGCCGGAGGGCGGCCCGGGCGGCCGGCAGCAGCCGTTCCAGGGTGGCCGGATGATCTACTCCGCCGAGAAGAACGTTGCCGCACCGGATCCCGTCGACTTTGTGCACGACTTTCGGCGACGCGCCCGGCCCCACGGCGATCGAGGGCTGGGTGAGCACCAGGTCTTCTGGGACGGCCGGGTGCAGCACCGCGGGCGCTTGCGGGCGACCGGGCTGGAGAGCTACCACTTCACGCGCAGACGCTGCTGTCGACCGCATCGGTCGCGCTGACCGGCGCCTGGCAGGCGCACGTCGGCGGCACCGATTCGACCAACCCGCGGAACGAGGACTGGGTCGAGGACGTCGTGAATCCCTGGTGCGGGACAACTTCTGGGAGCTGCAGCACGCGACCATGCGGCCGAGCGGCTGTACGCGGGCAGCATCTCCGGTGTGCTCGCCGACATCGCAGGCGCCGCCCTGACCTTCGTCATCGGCGCGACGACGCTGGCGAACCCCGGCGGCGTCGCGCTGGTGATCGCGGTGGGCGGCCTGGCGACGGCGGACGCCGAGGATCGGCGACCTGGCGTCCGGCGCCAAGATCATCGGCGGAACCCTCTGGCTCGCGGGGCCTTTCGGGACGCTGTACGCGTTGGCCATGGAGGGCATCGCGGCGATCGGCCAACGACTGCCGCGGCCCGCGGGACGACGAGTGGGCCTTGGCCCGACTGGTTTTCGACACCGGCACGCCGCCGCCCGACCGGATCCGGATCACCGACACCATCGGCGCGGGGGACCGGCCGTTCACCTTCCCGCGGTTCGACGGCACCATCACATAGGCCAGGGCGGGTACGCGACGCGCTCACCTACAAGGAGGGCGTGTTCAGTAACCGGCTGGGCCGAAACCGGGTCTACGGCGAGTCGTTCATCCACGAGATGGTGCACGCCTGGCAACTGCACCACGGCTCGAACCTGGCCTTCGTCACGTCGGCCGGGACGAAGGTCTTCGGCGAGGACTACTCGTACACGCCCGGGAAGGACTTCGCCGGCTACGCGCTCGAGCCGCAGGCGTCGATCGTGCAGGACTGGTACGCGCGGAACTTCACCAAGGGCGTCGAGCGGGACGGCTTCGGACTCGCCTCGCGGAAGGCGTTGACCGACCCGCTGTTCCGCTACATCTCGCAGGACGTCCGTACAGGCCGGGGTGCCTGACCGGTCGAGGCGATCAGCGGTCCGGTCGGTCCCGGGCCGTTCGCGGCGCCGGCGCCACCACGCGCGCAGGTCGCGCGCGGTCATGATGATCAACTCGATGGGTCCTGTCGGTTCCAGCACGACGAACGCCCCCTCAGCGGTCGGATGAGGATGAGGAGCGCCGGCTCAGGCGGGTGATGCGGTGGGCGACGACCGGGTCGCCCGCCCGGATTTCCGGTGCTAGGCCCCCGGCTCGCCGCCGCCAGGCGCCGCGATCGCACCACCGCGGGTGCGCCTACGCTTCCGGCGACGGGGTGCGCGATCGCCGGAGGCCGGCTCGCCGGCATCCGGACCGTGTGCGGGCGCTGCACTCTCGCCGCCTGCGCCGCGCTGGCCAGCACCCCGGCCGCCACGGGTGCGCCGGCGGGCACCGCGATCACCGCGGTCACCGCGCGACCCGGAACCGCCGGACCCCGACGGACCCGACCCGCCGCGGCGGCCGCGGCCGGTCTCACCCAGGTCCTCGACCTCCTCGGCGTCCAGCCCGGCGCGGACCTGCTGCGCGCGCGGCAGCCGCCCGGTGACGCCCTCGGGGATGTCCAGCTCCTCGAAGAAGTGCTTGGACGTCGAGTAGGTCTCCACCGGATCGGGGATGCCGAGGCCGAGCGCCTCGTTGATGAGGTTCCAGCGCGGGACGTCGTCCCAGTCGATGAAGGACACGGCGACGCCGGTCTTGCCCGCTCGCCCGGTACGCCCGATGCGGTGGATGTAGGTCTTCTCGTCCTCGGGGCACTGGTAGTTCACGACGTGCGTCACGTCGTCGACGTCGATGCCGCGGGCGGCCACGTCGGTGGCGACGAGCACGTCGACCTTGCCGGAGCGGAACGCGCGCAGCGCCTGCTCGCGGGCACCCTGGCCGAGATCGCCGTGCACGGCGGCCGCCGCGAACCCGCGATCGGTCAGCTCGTCGGCGACCTTCGCAGCGGTGCGCTTGGTGCGGGTGAAGACCATGGTCAGGCCGCGGGCGCGGGACTGCAGCACGCGCGCCAGCATCTCGACCTTGTCGAGCGCGTGCGCGCGGTAGACGAACTGCGTGGTGGTCTTGTGCACGGCGCTCTCGGCCGGCAGTTCGGCGCGGATGTGCGTCGGCTGCGACATGAACGAGCGCGCCAGGGTCAGGATCGGCCCCGGCATCGTGGCGGAGAAGAGCATCGTCTGCTTGACGTCCGGCAGCATGCCGAGCACCCGCTCGATGTCGGGCAGGAAGCCCAGGTCGAGCATCTCGTCCGCCTCGTCGAGCACCAGGCCGGTGATCCCGCCGAGAACCAGGTGACCGGCGTTCGCGAGGTCGAGCAGCCGGCCCGGCGTGCCGACCACGAGGTCGACGCCGGCGCGCAGGGCGGCGATCTGCGGCTCGTAGGCGCGGCCGCCGTAGACGGAGGTGACCGACAGGTCCAGGTACTTGGCCGCGTCGTGCAGGTCGCGGGTGACCTGCACGCAGAGCTCGCGGGTCGGCACCATGACGAGCACCCGCGGCGCTCTGCCCTCGGCCCGGCGCGACGGTCGGCGCGAGCGGGACCGGCGGCCCGCCTGCCGGCCCTCGGCCGGCGCGTCGGTGTCCGCATCCGCGCTCGCTGCGGGGCCGGATGCGGCGGTCGAGACGGTGTCGGCACCGGCGTCGACACCGGCGTCGACACCGGCGTCGGCACCCGCGTCGGCATTCGCCGGGAGGTCCGCGGCGAGCCGCTGCAGCAGCGGCACGCCGAAGCCGAGCGTCTTGCCCATGCCGGTGCGCGCCTGACCGATCAGGTCGGCGCCGGAGAGCGCGATCGGCAGGGTGAGCGCCTGGATCGCGAACGTGCGGACGATGCCGAACTCCTCGAGCGCGCGGACGATCCGCGGGTCGACGCCGAGCTCGGCGAAGGTGGGCGCCTGGTCCTCGACGGGTGCGTCGGCGGCCAGCGGGTGGGAACGGGCGGCGTCCTCGGGATCGATGGCCGCGTCGGCGATCACGCCGTCCGGGTCGTCGATCTGGGCGCCCTCGATGGGTGTGGTGGTCATGTGGAGTTGTGGTGCCTTCCTCGGATCGCGCGCGATTCGCAGGAGGCTCCGAGACGAGGCAGGTCCGCAATGACAACCTGAATCGCGAGGGCCGTGGCCGGCGATCGGCCGGCGGCCGATGCGGTCCAGGGGGCGACGCGCGCACACTGTGACGGCGCCGAAGAGCGCCGTGCTGACCTCAGTTTACCCGGTGGCGGGGGCGCTCCCGGGACGCCGGACGCTCGCGCCGGACCGCGGCTGCGCGCGCGCACCCGACCGCGCCGGACCGCGGCTGCGCGGGCGCACCCGACCGCGCCGAACGGCGGCTGCGCGCGCGCACCCGACTAGGCTCGGCGCAGGTCGAGTGAGAGGGCGTGTCGGACAGGATGACCAACGCGCAGCAGCAGGCGTCGCAGCACCAGCCGCCCGAAGCCGCCGTGACCGACTTGCTGGGCGTCCTCGCCTACGGCGAGCTGTCCGCGTTCGATCGGATGGCGGCCGATGCCCGCTACGCGCCGACGCTGTCGGGCAGGGTCGCGCTGTCCTACATGGCGACGGCCGAGCTCGGGCACTTCCGCGCCCTGGCCGAGCACCTGCAGGAACGCGGCGTCGCCGTGGAGGACGCCATGGCGCCGTTCGTCGCGCCGTTCGACGCCTTCCACGACTCCACCGCCCCGCACACCTGGCTCGAGTCGCTGGTCAAGGCGCACGTCGGCGACGGCCTGGCCGCCGACTTCTACCGGGAGATCGCGGAGTGGCTCGACCCCGTGACCCGCGACCTGGTGTTCACCGTGCTGAGCGACTCCGGGCACTCCGCGTTCGCCGTGCGCGAGGTGCGCAAGGCCTGCCAGGCCGACCCGCGGGTGACCGGCCCGCTCGCCCTCTGGGGGCGGCGGCTGCTCGGCGAGGCGCTCACCCAGGCCCAGTACGTGGTGGCCGACCGCGACACGTTGGCCGAGCTGATCGTCACCGGGTCCGGCGACCTGGCGGGCATCGCCGCGCTCTTCCGGCGGCTGCAGATGGGCCACTCCGAGCGGATGAAGTCGCTCGGCCTCGCCTGACCGGGTGGGTCTCGGGCGCGCGACGCTCGATGTCGAGATGCGGAGGGCGGCCTCGACGGCCGGATAGCGGGCGCCGCCGGGGCGCTCGGTCCGAGAGGAGCCCGAGGTGACAGCAACGACCCCGACGACCCGGAACCCGTCCGTGCTCATGGACGGCATCGCGATGGGCGAGTCGCCGCGCTGGTACGACGGCCGGCTGTGGTTCGCCGACTGGGGCGCGCAGCAGCTCGTCGCCGTGGACGAGTCCGGCGCGAGCGAGGTGATCGCCGACGTGCCGTCACTGCCCTTCTGTATCGACCCCCTGCCGGACGGCCGGCTGGCGGTGGTCTCCTCCGAGCGGCGGGCGCTCCTGGTCCTGGGTCCGGATCGCGCGCTCGCCCTTCTCGCGGATCTGCGGCCGGTGTCGGACCGGCCGTGGAACGAGGCCGCGGCGGCCCGGGCGGGCGTGTACGTGAACGGGATCGGGTTCGAGTTCGGCGCGGAGGACATGGGTCCGGGACAGATCGCGCTGGTGGCGGCGGACGGGTCCGTCCGCGAGGTCGCCGGCGACCTCGCGTTCCCGAACGGGATGGCCGTGACGCCGGACGGGCGCACGCTGCTGGTCGCCGAGTCCTACGGCGCCGGGATCACGGCGTTCGACATCGAGGCCGACGGCGGCCTCACCGGGCGCCGGGTATGGGCGGACCTGAAGGGCGACAACCCCGACGGCATCTGCCTGGATGCCGAGGGCGCCGTCTGGTACGCGACGGTGCCAGGCGCGCGCTGCGTGCGGGTCCGCGAGGGCGGCGATGTGTTGCAGACGGTGGAGGTGGACCGGGCGTGCTTCTCCTGCGCTCTCGGCGGCGCCGACGGCAGGACGCTGTTCATCGTCGCGGCGCGCTGGCCGGACGCCATGCAGCCGGGCACGCGCACCGGTCAGCTGCTCACCGCACCTGCGCCGGCCCCCGCCGCAGCGCGGCCCTGGTGATCGGGGCGGTCCGCGGCCGGCCGGGCGCGGCGGCACCATGACGGAATGAGCTCGGCACCCGGTGGGGCGGAGGCCTTCGTCAAGCAGCGCTCGCACGGTCCCGGCTTCTTCGCGTGGGAGGCTGCCGGCCTGCGCTGGCTCGGCGAGGCGTCCGCGGCCGGCGGTGCGACCGTCGTCGGGGTCAGGGCGGTCGACGAGCGGCACATCGAGCTCGACCACGTCCGGGCGGCGACCGCGACGTCCGCCGCCGCGGAGGCGTTCGGCCGGGCGCTCGCGGCCACGCACGCCGCGGGCGCCGAGGCGTTCGGCGCCGGCCCGCCCGGCTGGGTCGGCGACGGCTACATCGGCCGTCAGGTGCTGCCCCTGCGGCCGTATCGCCGGTGGGGCGAGTCCTACGCCGAGCTCCGGCTTCTCCCGTACGCGCGCGCCGCCAGGGACGGGGGCACCCTGGACGATGCCTGCGTCGCCGGGGTCGAGCGGGTCTGCGCACGACTGGTCGCCGGCGAGTTCGACGACGACCGCCCGCCGGCGCGCATCCACGGCGACCTCTGGGGCGGCAACGTCCTGTATGCGGCGGCCGGCGCCGTCCTCATCGACCCGGCCGCGCACGGCGGGCACGGCCAGACCGACCTCGCGATGCTCGCGCTGTTCGGCACGCCCCACCGGCACCGGGTCGAGGCGGCATATGCGGAGGCGGCGCGGCTGCCGGCGGACTGGCAGGAACGCACCGGGTTGCACCAGCTGCACCCACTGCTGGTGCACGCTGTCACGCACGGCCGCAGCTACGGCGTCGAGGCCGCCGAGGTGGCGAGCGGCTACGCCTGAGCCGGTGGTCGGGGCCGCGTCGACGACACCGCATCGCCCACTTCGGGCTGTCGGGAGCGGGTGGCATGCTGCGGGCATGTCCGTCGGGGTCGGGTGGAAGGCGTACGCCGCGCCGCGCCGCTGGCCTGCCGAGCGCACGTGGAGCGGGACGACCGCCCGCCGAGGGCACCCGTGACGGCGCCTGCGGTCACGGCGACGTCCATCAAGCGGACCTACTATCTGCTGCAGTTCGGCAACACGCTCGCGGCGTCGCTGATCTGGGGGATCAACACGATCTTCCTGCTCGACGCGGGCCTGTCGAACCTCGAGGCGTTCACGGCCAACGCGTTCTTCACCGCCGGCATGGTGCTGTTCGAGGTGCCGACCGGCATCGTCGCGGACATGTGGGGCCGGCGGATCTCCTTCCTGCTCGGCACCATCACCCTCGCCGTGACCACCGCCCTGTACCTGCTGCTCTGGCAGGTGCACGGGCCGTTCTGGCAGTGGGCGCTCGTCTCGCTGTTGCTCGGGTTGGGGTTCACGTTCTTCTCCGGCGCGGTCGAGGCCTGGCTGGTGGACGCGCTGGCCACCACCGACAACCGCGCCACGCTGGAGGCGGTGTTCGCGCGCGGCCAGGTGCTCGGCGGGCTGGGCATGTTCATCGGCGCCATCGGCGGCGGGTACCTCGCGCAGTTGACCAACCTCGGCGTGCCGTTCCTGGCCCGCGCCGGCGTGCTGGTGGTGATGTTCGGTGTCGCGTTCTTCCTGATGCGCGACATCGGGTTCGTCCCGAAGCGGGACGGCCGGCCCCTCGCGGAGATGGGCGCGATCGTCAGCAAATCGGTCGAGTACGGCTGGCGGGTGCCGGCGGTGCGCAACCTGATGCTGGCCGGCGTCTTCACCGGCGGCGTCGGGATCTACATCTTCTACGCGCTGCAGCCGTACCTGCTCGAGCTCTGGGGCGACCCGAACGCGTACGGCATCGCGGGGCTGGCCGCCGCCGTCGTCGCGGGCTCGCAGATCCTGGGCGGGACGATCGCGCCGTGGGTGCGCGGGTGGTTCCGCCGCCGGACCACGGCCCTGCTGCTGGCGGAGATCCTCAGCGTCGTCGTCGTGGTGCTCGTCGGCCTGGTCACGAACTTCTGGGTGGCCGTCGTGCTGATCGTGCTGTGGGCGATGTTCTCCGCCATGGCGCTGCCGATCCGGCAGGCGTACCTGAACGGCCTGATCCCGTCCCAGCAGCGGGCGACGATCCTGTCGTTCGACTCGCTGGTGAGCTCCTCCGGCGGCGTCGTGGCGCAGCCGATCCTCGGCCGCGCGGCGGACGTCTGGGGCTATCCGGCCTCCTATCTCATCGGCGGCGTCATCTCCGCGTTCGCCGTCCCGTTCCTGCTCCTGTCCCGCCGCCAGCACAGCCCGGCCGACCTGGGCGACGAGCAGCAGTCGCCGGACGCGCCCGGCGCCGCCGGGGCCCCGGGCGCCGCCGGGACGCCTGCAGAGCCCACCGGGCCGGCCGAGGGGCGGCGCGCCGACGCATCCGCCGAGGGGTCGGCGGGGACGCCGGCGCAGGGCTGACCGGCGAACGTCGGCTGAGGGAGCGCCGCGCACCCAAAGGCACCAGGATGGGAGGGCGGCCCATCGGCTCGGCGACCCCGGACCCGGCGCGACGGCACACGCCGGCGCGTGCCAGGGACCGGCCCGGCACCGAACCGGCGGACCGACGCGCTGGTGGTACACGTGTCGACGCAGATGGAGGAACGCCGAGATGTTCTCGCGTATTGCGGTGGTCAACAGAGGCGAGCCGGCGGTCAGGCTGATCCGGGCGGTGCGGGAGCTGAACGCCGAGTTCGGTTACGGGATCAAGGTCATCGCGCTGCACACCGCGCTCGGAGCGCGGGGCGCTGTTCGTCCGGTCGGCGGACGAGGGGGTGGTGCTGCGGGACAAGGGCGACCTGGGCAGCCCCTACCTGGATCACGCCGAACTGGAACGGGCGATGATGGCCGGCAAGGCGGACGCTGCTGGGCCGGCTGGGGGTTCGTGTCCGAGGACGCCGGCGTTCGTCGAGCTGTGCGACCGGATCGGCGTGACGTTCATCGGCCCGCCGGCCGGAGGCGATGCGCAAGCTCGGCGACAAGGTGCAGGCGAAGTACCTGGCCGAGGCGACCGGGGTGCCGGTGGCGCCGTGGAGCGGCGGGCCGGTGGAGGACATGGCGTCCGCGCTGGAGCACGCGCAAGCAGATCGGCTACCCGATGATCCTCAAGGCCCGCAGCGGCGGCGGCGGCCGCGGCATCCGGATGGTGTTCGACCCCAGCGAGCTGGAGGAGGCGATCGAGCGCACCCAGTCGGAGGCGCAGAAGGCGTTCAACGACCCGGTGATCTTCATGGAGAAGCTGGTCCAGGGCGGCCGGCACATCGAGGTCCAGGTCATCGCCGACAACTACGGCAACGCCTGGGCGCCCGGGGTCCGGGACTGCTCGATCCAGCGCCGGAACCAGAAGCTGATCGAGGAGTCCGGCTCGCCGGCGCTGACCCGAGAGCAGGACCGACGAGCTGCGCCAGGGGCGCGGTCGCGCTGGTGAAGGAGGCCGGCTACCGCGGCGCCGGCACCGTGGAGTTCCTGTACCAGCCGCAGGAGAAGATGTTCGCCTTCCTCGAGGTGAACACCCGGCTGCAGGTGGAGCACCCGATCACCGAGGCGTCCACCGGCCTGGACCTGGTGAAGCTGCAGATCCTGGTCGCCGACGGGCACCGGCTGGAGGGTGACCCGCCGCCGAACTTCGGTCATGCGATCGAGGCCCGGCTGAACGCCGAGGACGCGGACAACGGGTTCGCCCCGTCGCCGGGCAAGGTCGAGCTGCTGACGCTGCCGACCGGGCCCGGCATCCGGGTGGACACCGGCATCGCCACCGGCGACGCGATCTCGCCGGACTACGACTCGATGGTCGCCAAGATCATCGCCTGGGGCCGGGACCGGCCCGAGGCGATGGCCCGGCTCCGGGTCGCGCTGCGCGAGACGACGGTCGTGGTCAAGGGCGGCACGACGACCAAGTCGTTCCTGCTGGAGCTGCTCGACCACCCCGAGGTGATCAACGGCACCGCCGACACCGGCTGGCTGGACCGGGCGGGTCTGACCGAGCAGGCCAGGGTCGCCGAGCACGCGGACGCCGCGCTGCTGTACGTCGGCGTCGACGTCTACGAGGCCGAGGAGGCGCTGGAGCGCGACTCCTTCCTGCGGTCGGCCCGCGGCGGCCGGCCGCGGGCCAGTCACACCGTCGGCCGCGAGGTCGAGCTCGGCTACCAGGGCCAGACGTACAGCCTGAAGGTGGCGCAGATCAGCCCGCGCCGGTACCGCATCGATCGGTGGCGCGGCGAGGTCGTCGAGGTCGAGATCGAGCGGCAGCGCAGTTCGAGAGCCGGCTGACGGTCGGCGACCGGCGGCACCACGTCGTCGCATCCACCACTGCGTCCGGCTACCTGGTCGAGGTGGACAGCGTCAGCCACCGGGTGAGCCGGGACGAGGGCGGCGTCGTCCGCTCGCCCGCGCCGGCGGTGGTGGTCGCGGTGCGCGCGGCCGCCGGCACCGACGTCGAGGCCGGCGACACGGTGCTGATCCTGGAGAGCATGAAGATGGAGACCCCGGTCAAGGCCCCGTACGCGGGCCGGGTCCGGGAGATCCTGGTCGGCGTCAACTCGCAGGTCGACGGCGGCGGCGCGCTGCTGCGGATCGACCGGGTCGAGTCGACGATGCGGCGGGCGCGGCGCAACCCCGACGGTGGAGTTCGCCGGCGACGCGATCGCCGCCCCGGAGGATGCGCGCGCGCAGGCGTGGCCGACCTGGCCGCGATGCGGGCCCTGGTCATGGGCTACGACGTGAGCGCGGAGCGCGCGCGGTCGGTGCTGGACCAACTACGACCGGGTGCGCTCGCAGCTGCCGATCGACGACGACGGAGCTGCTGCGCGCCGCGCTGGACGTGCTCGAGACGTTCGCGGACATCTGTCGAGCTGTCCCGCAACCGGCCGGCCGGCGAGGAGGAGGAGTCCGGCGACGAGCGGGTGCACAGCCCGCGCGAGTACTTCCACTCCTACCTGCATTCGCTGGACGTCGAGCGGGAGGGCCTGCCGGAGGCGTTCCGTGCCCGGCTGGCCGCGGTGCTGGCGACACTACGGCGTCACCGATCTGGAACCGAGCACCGCGCTGGAGGAGGCGGTGTTCCGGGTGTTCCTGGCGCAGGAGCGCGCCGACGGATCAGATCCCGATCGTCGCCGGGCTGCTGGAGCGGTGGCGCAACGCCGGGCCCGGGCATCGACGCGAGCAGGTGCAGGCCGCGTCGGCGAGGTCGTCGAGCGCATGGTGGTGGCGACCCGGCTGCGGTACCCGGTGGTCGGCGACCTGGCCAGGAGCATCCGGTACGAGGCGTTCGAGCGGCCGCTGATCGAGGGCGCCCGCGAGCAAGCTGTACGCCGACGTCCGGGAGCACCTGGCAGCAGCTGGCCGCCGAACCCGGCCGGCGCGCGGCGACGCCGAGCGGATCGACGGCGCTGGTGGCCAGCCCGGAGCCGCTGATCCGGCTGCTGGCCGAGCAGCTGCTGACCAACGGGCCCGGCCTGCGAGCCGATGCTCGAGGCGATGACCCGGCGGTACTACCGGATCCGCGCACTGGAGAACGTCGAGCTTCGAGCACGACGGCCGGTCCGTGCGTCACGGGCGATTTCGAGCTCAGCGGGCGACCGGCTGTAGCTGATCTCGACGGTGGCCGAACTACGACGACCTGCGCCGGTGCCCTCGACGCGATCAACCGAGCGGGCCGGCCAGGCGCCGCAGCCGGCGACGTGGTGACCGACATCTACCTGGCCTGGCCGGACGCGCCGGAGGACGGCGACCGGGTCGTCCACGCGCAGCTGCAGGCGGCGCTGCAGGGCTACCGGAACCATCGCGGGCGGCCGCCGGGTCACCGTGACGGTGTGCGGCGACAGGCGAGGCACCGCGTCCAGCAGTTCACCTTCCGGCCCGACGGGCCGACGGGCTGGCCGAGGAGCGGGTCATCCGCGGCATGCACCCGCTGACCGGTCAGCGGCTGGACCTGTGGCGGCTGAAGAACTTCACCGGCACCCGGATGCCGGCCGCCGAGGGCACCTACCTGTTCCACCTGGTGGCACCGAACAATCCCGGCCGACGAGCGGCTGGTCGCGCTGGCCGAGGTCCGCGACGTCACCCCGCTGCGGGACGCCGACGGCAAGGTCGTCGCGTTCCCGGCCGCCGAGCGGGTGCTGGCGGCCTGCCTGGAGAGCATCCGCCGGGTGCAGGCGCAGCGCGCGGCGGCAAGCGGTTGGACAACAACCGGGTGTTCCTGCACGTCTGGCCGCCGATCGAGGTGCCGCTGTCGCGACCTGGCCGGGTTCGCGCAGATCAGCGCGCCGCTGACGCTGGGCACCGGGCTGGTCGGAGATCACCGTGCTGGCCCGGCTCCGGCAGGCGGACGGGTCGCTGCAGGGACGTGGCGATGCGGTTCACCTACCAGGCCGGCGCGGGCGTGCACGGTGACGGTCACCGACCCGCCGACCGAGCCGCTGGCGCCGCTGGACGAGTACACCCAGAAGGTGCAGCGCTCGGGCGCCCGCGGCACCGCGTACCCGTACGAGATCGTGCCGCTGCTGACCGGCGCGAACGGCACGTTCACCGAGTACGACTTCGACGCGGACGGCAATCTTCGCGCCGGTCGACCGGCCGGCCGGGCCAGAACAAGGCCGGCGTGGTGGCCGGCGTGGTGACCACGCCGACGCGAGCTCTACCCGGAGGGCATGACCCGGGTCGCGATGTTCGGCGACCCGACCAAGGCGCTGGGCACGGTCGCCGTCGCCGAGTGCGCGATCGTGGTCGCGGCCATCGACCTGGCCGAGGAGATGGGCGTGCCGGTGGAGTGGTTCACCCTGTCGTCCGGGGCGAAGATCTCGATGGACAGCGGCACCGAGAACATGGACGGGGTGGCCCGCGCGCTGCGCCGGATCATCACGTTCACCCAGGGCGGCGGCGAGGTCAACATCATCGTGGCCGGGCATCAACGTCGGCGCCCAGCCGTACTGGAACGCCGAGGCGACGATGCTGCAGCACACCAAGGGCATCCTGATCATGACGCCGGACAGCGCGATGGTGCTGACCGGCAAGATGTCGCTGGACTACTCCGGCGGCGTGTCCGCGGAGGACAACTTCGGCCTCGGCGGCTACGACCGGGTGATGGGCCCGAACGGCGAGGCGCAGTACTGGGCGCCGAACCTCGTCCGCGGCCTGCGAGATCCTGTTCGCGCACTACGACCACGCCTACGCGGCGCCCGGCGAGCGGTTCCCGCGCCGGGCGGACACCGCCGATCCGCTGGACCGCGACGTGCGGGAGTTCCCGCACGTGCACCCGGACAGCCCGTTCACCACGGTCGGCGAGATCTTCGCGGCGGAGACGAACAAGGACCGCAAGAAGCCGTTCGACATCCGCCCGGTGATCAACGCGATCGTCGACCAGGACCACGAGACCCTGGAGCGCTGGGCGGGGATGGCCGACGCGGACACCTCGGTGGTCGTCGACGCGCACCTCGGCGGCTACCCGGTGCTGCATCATCGGCATCGAGTCGCGGCCGATCGCCCGGCGCGGGTTCCTGCCGGCGGACGGCCCGGACCAGTTCACCTGCGGGCACGCTGTTCCCGAAGTCGTCGCAAGAAGACGGCGCGGGCGATCAACGCGGCGTCGCGGCAGCCGGCCGCTGGTGGTGCTGGCGAACCTGTCCGGGTTCGACGGCTCACCCGAGTCGCTGCGCAACATCCAGCTGGAGTACGGCGCCGAGATCGGCCGGGCCATCGTCAATTTCGACGGCCCGATCATCTTCTGCGTGATCTCCCGCTACCACGGCGGGGCGTTCGTGGTGTTCTCCGGCGCGCTCAACGACAACATGGAGGTCATCGCCGTCGAGGGTTCGTTCGCCTCGGTGATCGGCGGCGCCCCCGCCGCGGCCGTGGTGTTCACCCGGGACGTCAACACCCGCACGGCGAACGACCAGCGGATCAAGGAGCTCGAGGCGGACATCGCGGACGAGACCGACGAGGCCCGGCGCGGGCAGCTGCGCGTGGAGCTCGCCGATCTGCGGGCGACGGTCCGCTCGGAGAAGCTCGGCGAGGTGGCGGCCGAGTTCGAGCAGATCCACAACATCGAGCGGGCGCAGGAGGTCGGGTCGGTGCACACCATCATCCCGGCCGCGGAGCTCCGGCCGTACCTGATCCAGGCCGTCGAGCGCGGGCTGGCACGCACCGGCGGCGCGGCACCCGTGGGGGCCGCGACCTGACCCCAACGGTCCTAACGCGGGCCGGGAGCAGACGAGGTTCCGGCCGGGTGGCCTCGGGTTCGTCGAGAACCCCGGCGCCCGGCCGGATCTCAACCTCGATGCAGTCAGCCGGTGGCCGAGACGCAGTCCAGCACCGCGAGCGCGGGCGGCGTCTGGGCGAGGGGCGCCATCTCGACGGCGTACCCGGAGTCCGGCCGGGCGTTCGGCGCCGTCAACCGGATCGCCGCGAGGTTGATCGGGAAGACGGGGGAGAACGTCGTGGGCGTGCCCATCGCCCAGACGCCCACCTCGGACTCGTCGGTCAGCGTGACGAAGCGGGCGGCCAACACGTAGTTCGGGTAGTGCCGGTACGCCCCGTCCGTGCTGGTCACGGGCACCATCTGGGCCGCGGCCAGCGCGCCGTGCTGCGGGATGATCGCGTCCACCGCGGCGATCGCCCGCTCGGACGCCGGCCGGCACGGCCAGATCTCGGGTGCCGGCGGGTCCGGACGGTCGCCGCCGAGCGGGTACGCGCAGCCGCACACGAGCGCCAGCAGCGCCAGCAGGGCGCCGCCCGACGCGACCCGCGCCCTCCGCCGCCCCCGCATGGGTCCAGTGTGAGCCGACCGCCGCGCGACCGCGCTCGGGCCCGTCCTCAGCCGGGGCGGAGCGAGGCGTTGCGAACCGCACCGGCAGCGCCCGGCCGATTCAGCGCATGGGGCGTCGGCTCCGGGCCATCGAGGTCGTCTCGACGATCGCGATGAAGCCGGCCGCGACCAGGACCATCCCGGGCACCACCATCGCCAGCTTGCCCCAGCCGCCCGCGATGCCAGGGGTGACGCCGATCAGCGCGAGGGTGCCGCCGCCGATGATCGCCACGGCCCCGAGCACGCGCACCACCCAATCGCGGGTGCTCGTCGCGCGCCGCTGCGCCGCCGGGGGAGTGGTCGCGGTGGGCGGCGGCTGGTGCTTCTTCCGGCTGCTCGTCACGAGCGGACCGGGCCGGTCGGGATCGCGGGTCGGCGGATGGGCGCGGGCATCTGCCGAGTATCCCGGACGGCTCCGGACGGCGGGACGACCCTCCGCTGGCCGGAACGCCACCGGTCGAAGACGGATCGATGGGGCACGGCGAGCTGGTGGCCGTTTCTCGAGCCGTTCCCCGCGCGGACCCCACACAGTCAGGTCCGGCGCCGCCCGAACAGGAAGTACGCGATCGGGCCCACGAAGTTCACCGTCGACACCGCGACCCACAGGGCCCGCGGCCCGTTGATCTGGTCGGGCCGGCGCCGGAACAGCGACACCAGCGCGGCGATCAGCAACCCGAGCTGGATGGCCGCCCCGATCACGACTGCGACCTGGGCCACCGGGCCGAGGTCCTTCCATTCGCGCTTGCCGGTTGGTGGGCTGATGGTGGTCTGCGTGGCGTCCGGCGCGTCCGCCGGCGGGTTGTGCGTCATGCCTCCACCGTGGCACGCCGCGTTCCCGCGCTGCACGGCGCGGCTGTCATCCCGCCGTGGTCTGCGCGCCCCGGGTCGCGACGACCAGGTCGACGGCGGTCTCGCGGAACGGCGACGGCAGCCCGAGGGCCGAGGCGGCGTCCGGGTCGGCGTTCTCCGTCAGCTCGCAGACCAGGCTGTCCTTGACCGCGAACACGGCGTCGGAGTCGAGGTACGCGCTGCCGCCGATGAACAGGTGCGTGACGAGGTCGCGGTACCCGTCCGCTGCCACGCGCACGTGGATGTGCGCCGGCCGGTACGGGTGCCGCCGGGTGGCGCGGAGCAGCGCGCCGACGGGTCCGTCGGTCGGGATGGGGTACGGCGCCGGCACCACCGTGCGGAACCAGAAGCCGCCGCCCGAGTCCGTGCGGAACAGCCCGCGCCCGTTGCCGGCCGGCTGGTCGTCGGGGAGCTGCACGTCGTAGAAGCCGTTCTCGTCGGACTGCCAGACGTCGACAAGTGCGCCGGTCACAGGGTTTCCGCGGTCGCCGCGGACCCGGCCGCGGACCACCAGCGCCGGCCCGCTGCCGACGAGATCGATCGACTCCCCGAGCTCCCGGTCGGGAGACGCGGTGACGTGGAACGGGCCGAGCACGGTCGAACGGGTCACCGCGTCGTCCTGCCGCGCGTCCGCGATCGTCTCCACCAGCATCGACACGCCGAGCACGTCCGACAGCAGGATGAACTCCTGCCGGACGTCGGTGCAGGCGTGGCCGACCGCGGTCAGGTACCGCACCGCGAACGCCCACTCGTCCGACGTGAGCTGCAGGTCGGCGATCGCGCCGTGCAGCGCGGCCGTGACCGTGGTCAGGATCTCCCGCAGCCGGGGATCCGGCGTGCCGGCGAAGGACTCGAGCACCTGCGCCGTGTGCGCGGCCACGGCGTCGGCCGATCTCGGCGATGCTCCGCTCATGGTCCACGTCCCTTCCGACGGTGCCGGCCCAGACCGCCAGTCTCGGCGCCCGGGTCGGTCTCGGCGAGGTGGATCCCACATCCGTGTGGGCGCAGTCACCTTCGACCCGCTCATCGCCCGAGTGGCCGGTGGGTGTGGTTGCGGCGTGCGTGTTGTCGGGGGTCGATCCAGGTGGGCGCGACGAAGTCGGGCCGCCGGTCGGCGCCGAGCGTGATCGTCCACTCGGACTGGTGGGCTCGCTGGTGGTGGAAAAGGCAGAGCAGCACGCCGTTGTCGAGGTCGGTGGGTCCGCCGTCGAGCCAGGAGAGGATGTGGTGGGCTTGCGTCCAGCCGGGCGGGCGATCACAGCCGGGCCACGCGCAGCCCCCGTCCCGGTGGGTGAGCGCGCGCCGCTGGGCGGGGGTGAACGGCCGCTGCGCGCGGCCGACGTCCAGCACCGGCGAGTGCCGCCCAGCACCATCGGCAGGATGGCGGCGTCGCAGGCGACCCGCCGCGCGGCGCCGGCGGGCACGGGTCCGGCGAAGTCCAGCGCCGCGCCGGCGATCGCGCGGGTGAGCGGGTCGTAGGCGATGGTCATGCTGATGTGCGGGACCTGCCCGCCCCGCTGGGGCCGGTACCGGCGTCCAGGCAGCGGCGCAGCACCGCGGCGTGCGCCTGCGCCAGCCGCACCGCCGGCGGGCGGGCGTCCTTGACGCCGTCCACCGCGGGGGCGGGGGTGGTGAGCGGGTCGGTGACCTGCCGGAACACCTCGACGGTCTCGTCGTCCAGGGTGCCGGTGAGCAGGGTGAGCCCGGTCCGCGGGTCCCGCCGCCCCAGCCGCAGTTCCATCCGGCGGGCAGGTTCCCGCTCGTCCGGCTCGGGCCCGTCCTGATCGAGGCCTTCCCCGATGGTCGGACCCTGCGAGCAGGTCCTCCCGGTCGCCAGGTGCCGGGCGGCGAGCGCGACCCGTGCGGGGTCGGTGTCGCGGGCGGTGTCCACCAGCAGCCGCTCCGCGGACTCCACCAGCTCCGGGTCCAGGGTTCGCGGGAGCGCCTGGATGGCCTGGGTGATGACGGCGACGTGCCCTTCGCCGACGGTGCCGTCGTCCAGCGCGGCGCCCAGCGCGGGAGCCGGGCCGGGAGGTGTCCGCCGCTGATCGGGTCGTGGTCCAGGGTGCAGCGGGCGGCGCGGACCCGGGCGGCGGCGTCGCCGGCGGTGATCCGCAGCGTGTCCCGCAGCAACACCCGGGTGGAGGACACCGACAGCTGAGTGGCCAGGTCGGTGTCGTCCACCTCGCCGGCCCACCGCACCTGCGCCGCGTACACCGACCGGCCGATCGACTCCGGCAGCTGCCCGACGGCGAGCAGCTCCGGGTGCTGCAGCTTCCAGAACGCGCGTCCCGCAACGCCCGGACCCCGGACAGCACCGCCGCGACAACGGATTCCGCCGCCTCGAGGGAATCCACCGGGGTGCCATCCATACCGCTGACGCTACAACCCACCACCGACAGTCCCGCCCCGAGAACCTCATCCGCACAAGGGTTGTGGGTCACGACGGGGTAACGATCACCCGGAACTCGGGATGCCGTTCGCGACCCGACCGGCACCGTCAAGAGCCAGCGCCTGCCGAGTGAACCGTTGCCGGTCAGATCGACACGCGGACGCCGGATCTGACCGGCACCGGTTCACTCGGCGGCTGGTCCGCCGCCCGCGTGACGCGAGATGCGCCGCCGATGAGCACCGCTGGCGTGCACCCGCCTCGCGTGCCAGCGCCTGTCGAGTGCACCGCCACCGTGCAGATCGACGCTCCCGACGCCGGAAATGCCGGGCACCGGTTCACTCGGCGGCAGGTCCGCCGGGCACCGGCGCACCGGCGCGACGGCTCGATCGGCACCAGCACGCCGCGCCGCAGGCGCAGAGCGCGCGCCGGCCGACCGTCCGCCCGGGGAGCGCGAGAACGGCGAACTGGCCGCGCCAGAACCCATGCCCCTCTGTCAAGCTCTAGCGGACGCTGTTTACTGATGCTTGACAGCGGCGCCCCGAGTGCGCAGCATGGGCCGAATCATCCCTTTCCCTGGAGGCTGCTCGATGTCGCGTCTGCCGTGGATCGATCCCGACTCGCTGTCCGGCCCCACCGCCGCCCTCGCCACGGACCGGTACTACAACCTGATCGCCCGCCGCCCACAGATTCTCGAGGCGTGGAACGCGCTGGACAAGGTGTTCTTCGGGCCGACGTCCGTCGTGGACAACCACATCAAGGAGGAGGCGCGCCGCACCCTCGCGCAGGGCGCGGGGTGCCGGTTCTGCGCATCGCTCGGCGTGCCGAAGGAGGATCACCCGGATCCCAAGGAGGCCATCGCGGTGGCCGTCGCCGATTTGATCGCGACCGACCACCACCAGGTCGACGAGTCGACCTTCGAGGCGCTGCGCGAGGTCTTCACCGACGAGGAGATCGTCGAACTGCTGACCTGGATCTGCTTCAAGCTCGGCTCCAACATCTACGGCGCCATCATGAAGATCGATCCGGCGAACACCGAAGAGGTCAAGGGCTACGCCGAGTTCGTGGCAACGGGCTGACGGGGGAGTGATGGCAGTCGAGAGCCTGACCGGCCCGGACATCGACACCGCGGTAGGTGCCGGAGCGCCTGTGCTACTGGACTTCTGGGCGCCGTGGTGCGGCAGCTGCCGGCTGCTGGAGCGGACGGTGGAGAACCTGGCCATCCGGCTGGACGGGACGGTGCGGGTCGCCAAGGTCGACGTCGAGGTCGACCAGGCCACCGCGGAGCGGCTCGGGGTGAAATCGGTGCCGACGCTCGCGCTGTTCCGCGACGGCCGGGAGGTGCACCGGATCACCGGGGTCAAGCGGGTCGACGTGATCGAGGCCGAGATTGCCCCCATGCTCGCCTGAGCCCCCCGCGCACCGGCCCCGGGCGGCCCTGCTTCCGCGCACTTGACCTCTGGTCTAACCTCCACTGCAATCGAATGTTGGGGAGGTCGCCTTGTCGCGTGAAGATGTCGAGTTCTTGAGCGAGGGAACCACGGTTCGGGGTTGGCTGTACAAGCCGGACTCCGGGACCGGCCCGTTCCCGACCGTCGTGCTGGCCGGCGGCTGGTGCTACGTGCGCGAGCTCGTCATGCCGTACTACGCCAAGGCGTTCGCCGACGTCGGCATCGCCGCGCTGGTTTTCGACTACCGCAATCTCGGCGTGTCGGACGGCGAGCCGCGGCAGCACCTGGACCCGTGGGCGCAGATCCGCGACTACCAGAACGCGCTCAGCTATCTCGAGCGCCGCGACGACGTGGACGAGGACCGGCTCGGCGCCTGGGGCATCTCGTACTCGGGCGGCCACGTGCTGGTGCTGGCCGCCACCGATCCCCGGGTCAAGGTGATCGTCAGTCAGATCCCGGTGGTGGACGGCTACCGCAACATGCGCCGCGTGCACGGCACCATGGGCTACCGGCGACTCTGGGCGGCGATCCTGGAGGACCGCGCCGCCCGCTACGACGACCCGTCGAAGCGGATGTTCCTCCCGCACGCATCGCCGACGCCGGACACCGAGATCTCGTCCTGGCCGTTCCCCGAGACCTACCACACCTTCAAGGCGCTCAAGGAGTCCGAGGCGCCGCTGTACCAGAACAGCAGCACCGTCGAGTCCGTCGACCTGCTGCTGAACTACGACGTCATGCCGTTCGTCTCCCGGGTGTTGGACACGCCGACGCTGATGATCGTGGCCGAGGGCGACGACCTGACCCTGTGGGACCTCGAGATCGGCGCCTACAACGCGCTTCCCGTCGCCGACAAGAAGCTGACCGTGCTGCCCCACACCACACACATGACGCTGTACAGCGACCAGAGCAAGCTGCAACGGGCGGCGGCCGCGGCCACGGAGTGGTTCGTCGCCCACCTGAATCCGGCCTAGCTCCGCGGGTCCGGAAAGGAACGGGACCGCGACCAGGGCCGCGTCAGCGCCAGACCGCGCGGCCCTCCGACCCGGGCGGGGCGGAGCTGGTGCGCTGCACGAGTTCCGGCTCGAACAGCTCGACGCTGTCGGTCGCGGGGGCGCCGTCGATCAGCTGCAGCGCGACATAGCCCGCGCGCCGGCCGACGTCGGTCGCCGGCCACTGCACCGACGTGAGCGGGACGGCCAGATCCCTGCCGAGCGGCGTGTTGTTGTAGCCGACCACCGACAGGTCGGCCGGGCAGCGCAGTCCCATCTCGCGCAGGCACTCGAACGCGCCGATCGCGAGTTCGTCGTTGTGCGCGAAGAGCGCCGTCGGCCGGCTGTGCGGGGACGCCAGGATGCCGCTGAGCGCCGTCCGGCCCTCGGCGACGGTGGCGTGCGCGGCCGAGGCCGCGATGACCTCAACGCCGCGCTCGGCACAGGCGAGCGCGAACCCGTGGGCGCGCAGCGAGAACGTGCCCGACTGCAGAGGTCCGGCGATCTGCGCGATCCGGGTGTGGCCGAGATCGGCCAGATGGTGCCCGACGAGCCAGCCGCCGTGCAGGTCGTCGCCGGCCACATTCGGCAGGCCGATGCCGTCGAGACGCCGGACGGCCAGCACCACCGGCACCGACCGGGCCAGCTGCGTCAGCGCCGGGCGGTCGCTCTCGAGGGCGGCGAGGTTGATCACCGCGTCGACCCGGCGCGCCCGAAAACGCTCCAGCAGCCTGCCCGTTCGCTGCGGATCGTCCATGGACTCGGCGATCAGGGCGGTCTGGTCGTTCTGGTCGAGCACGCCGGTGATCGCGCGCACGACGTCCACCAGCGTGCCGTTGCGCAGGTCGGGAACGAGCAGCCCGACCGTCAGGGTCTTGCGCCGGCGCAGGCCGACCGCCGACGGGTTGGGCGTGAACCGCGCCTCGGCGGCGGCCCGCAGCACGCGCAGCCTCGTCGCCTCCGCGACCAGGTGCGACTTGCTCGGGTCGAGCGCGCGGGACACGGTGGACTGGTTCAGCCCCAGCGAGGCCGCCAGCTCGCTCATGGTCATGTCGGACATGGACCGACCCCCTCCCCACATCCGGTCGGCGTCCATCCTGCCGCGACGGTGACGTCGCCGGCCGGACGTAACATTTCGGACTCGTTGGCAAATCGGATCGTAACCCTCTTGCAATCGTATGCTGCCCTTCCTAGAGTCGGCCGCACAAGTCCCGCACCCATCGTGGGCCATCCGACGTCCAGCCGGTGGTGCGCGTCCACGATGGGTCTCACAGAAGGTGAGCCAACCCGGTGGCATCGGTAGAGTCGAAGCTCGTCGACATCGCGCGGACCACGGATTTCGGACATCCCATGGGCCGCAGAGCGTTTCTCTCGGTACTGGGGGCGGCCGGGATCGGCGTGGCGCTCGCCGCGTGCGGGTCGTCGGACGGGGGTGGCTCGTCGTCCGCGGCCTCCTCGGCCGCGTCGTCGGGCGGCACGGCGTCCGCCGGGGCCGGCGGCACCATCACCCGCGGCAAGACCGTCAGCCAGATCACCACGCTGACCAACGACTTCTTCGTGGCCTTCAACGACGGCGCCAAGCAGTGGACGAGCGCGCTCGGCCTCGAGCTCGGCACCGTGGAGGACAACGGCAACGTCAACGACGCCCTGTCCCAGATCGGCAACGTGAAAACCGCGGGCGGGCAACAGATCTTCGGCACGCCGGCCACCGAGGCGGAGGCCGCAGCGATCATCAAGGCGTGCGACGAGGCCGGGATCTACTACGGCAGCGCGTACACGGCGCCGCCGTTCTACACGCCCGCGGACGCCGAGCACTGGACCAGGTTCGTCACCCCCGCCTCGGTGAAGATCGCCGAGGCGACCGCAACCGCGCTGTTCGAGGCGGTCGGCGGCGAGGGCACGGTCGTGCACGTGCCGGGGCAGAAGGGCTCGTCCGCCGACGACCAGCGCACGGCCGGGATGAACCTCGCGCTGAAGAACTACCCGAACATCACCATCGTGGAGACGGCGCCGGGCAACTGGACGTCGGAGGACGCCCGCAAGGCGTTCGCGAACGCGCTTCCGTCCATCCCTGACTTCAAGGGTGTGTTCGCGCAGAACGACAGCGAGGCAACGGGTGTCATCGCCGTGCTGGACGCGCAGGGAATCACCGGCAAGGTGGTCACCGGCTTCGACGGCAACAAGCAGAACATCGAATACATCGCGCAGGGCAAGCAGCTCACCACGAGTGCGACCATCGGCGGGCTGACCAGCGCGATCGTCGGCATCGCCGTCTTCGACGCAATGAACGGCGTGCAGTTCCCACTGCCCGCCCGGTTCGTCTTCCAGGGCGCGGTGATGGTCACCGAGGACACGGCGCAGCAGTTCCTGGACTCCGTGTACGGCGCGACCCTGCCGTTCGATTGGGAGAAGATGAGCCAGGCCCTGCACCCGGACGACTGGGACCCGCAGACCCTGCTGAACCCCATCGACCCGGCGACGTTCTTCGAGGGCATGACGCCCGACCAGTACCAGCTGAACTCGGCGTGGGAGCAGGCGTCGGGCGAGATCCAGCAGGTCGCCACGACATACAAGGATGCGTTCAAGTCCGGCCCGCTGTTCGACTACAAGGACACGATGGTCGCCTGACCCGGCGCGGCCCTCACCGCGACCGACAGCAGGCCCGCGACCGACATCAGACAGCGCCCGACGGAAGACAGCGCCGACGGAAGACAGCGCCCGACGAAAGACCGCGACCGACAAAGGAGGCCAGTGGAGACGGCGACCCAGGCCATCCGGCTCTCCGGCATTTCCAAGACGTACGGCGCGGTCCGTGCGTTGCGGAACGTGTCGCTGACCGTGGATCAGGGCGAGGTCGTCGGGCTGGTCGGCGAGAACGGCGCAGGGAAGTCCACTCTCATCGGGATCCTGGCCGGAAACATCAGCCCCGACGAGGGCGAGCTCACCGTGTACGGGCAGCCGGCCCAGCTCGGTGACGCGCGCTCGCTCGGCGACCTCGGGGTGTCCACCGTGGTCCAGGAGCAAGCGCTCGTGGAGTCCATGCGGGTGTACGAGAACCTGTTCCTGGGCATCGAGCACCTCTTCGCGGGCAAGGGCCTGGTGCGCCGCCGCGCGATGATCGCCAAGGCGCGGCAGATGCTCGCCGACGACGGCCTCGGCTTCATCGCGGCCGACGCGCCCGTCGCCGAGCTGACATTCCCGCAGCGCCAGCAGGTGGAGATCGCCAAGGCGTTCGTCCGCGGCGGCATGACCGGCGCGCGGCCGGTGATCCTGCTGGACGAGCCGACCAGCGCGCTCAGCGAGTCCGAGGCCGAGGTGCTGTTCAGCCTCATCGACCGGTGGCGCGAGCGGGCGGCATTCATCTACGTCAGCCACATCCTGCGGGACGTCCGCCGGCTGAGCACCCGGATGGTCGTGCTCAAGGACGGCGTGGTCGTCGACGATCTCGTCAACGAGGGCATCACCGACGGTCAGCTGCACGAGCGGATGGTCGGTCGCGAGCGCAGCGTCGACTACTACCGCGAGGACGAGCAGCGGCAGGTCCAGACCGGCGACCCGGTGATCGAGCTGCGCGGCGCATCCAGCGGGACGTATTTCCGGGACGTCGATCTCGCCGTCCGTCCCGGCGAGATCGTCGGGCTGGCCGGGGTGGTCGGCTCGGGCAAGTCGGAGGTGGCGGCGGCCTGTGCCGGCGCCGTACGACTGACCGGGGGAGAGCTGCTCGTCGCCGGGCGGCGCCGCGGGCGGTGGAGCGTCGCCGACGCGATCCGGGCCGGCGTGCTCTACGTGCCGCCGGAGCGCGCCAACGACTCCGTCTTCGGCAACGCCTCCGTGCGCGCGAACATCTCGCTGGGCGTGCTGGACCTGCTCCGCAACCGGGTCACCCGGCTCGTCTCGATGTCCCGGGAGCGCAAGCTGGCCAAGGCCCTGGTGCGCCGGCTGTCCGTCAAGGTCGAGTCGATCGACACCCCGGTGGGCGAGCTCAGCGGCGGCAACCAGCAGAAGGTGGTCTTCGCCCGCTGGCTCGACAGGTCCTGCACCGTCATGGTTCTCGACGACCCGACGCGCGGCATCGACGTGGGCACCCGCGAGGAGATCTACACCCTGATCCGGCAGCTCGCGGACCGGGCGGTGGCGATCATCCTGTGCTCGGAGTCGCTCGAGGAGGTCGTGGGGGTGTCGAATCGGATCGTGGTCTTCCGGGAGGGCGCGGTGAGCGGCGAGGTCGCCGCCCCGGCGTCGGCCAAACCGGCGGAGGTCGACATCGTGCGCCTGATGGTATGACCGACCCGAGATTCGAGACCTGACCGTGCGATCCGATCCTGGAGGACGACCGTGGCGAGCAGCGCAATCCAGCTGACACCCGGCGACGGCGGGGCGATCCAGCCGCCGGAGCGCAAGTTCATGGCGCAGCTGCGCCGGCAGAAGAACGTGCTGATCCCGATCGTCGCGCTCATCCTGCTGGTGGTCTACTTCGGCATCCGCGAGCCGTCGTTCCTGACCGCGAACTCCGCCGAGAACATCATGCGGCAGATGTCGTTCCTGACGGTGCTGGCGCTGGCCGGCACGTTCGTGATCCTGATCGGCGGGATCGACCTGTCGGTCGCCTCGAACGCGACGCTGGCCGGCATCCTCGTGGCGACCTGGATCGACGACATGGGCGCCGTGGGCGCCATCGCGCTGTGCCTGCTCATCGGCGGCCTGGTCGGCCTGGTGAACGGGCTCATCACCACGCAGCTCAAGGTGCCGTCGTTCCTGGTGACGCTCGGGATGCTGTCGATACTCGACGGCATCTCGAACACGATCTCGGAGGGTGGCCCGGTGTCGTTCGCGTCCACGGCGCTGAACAGCCTGGTCAACAAGACGACCATCCCCAAGGTGCCGAACGGCGCGGTGATCGCGCTGCTGCTCGTCGTCGTGCTCACGGTGGTCGCGTTCGCGACCACGTTCGGCCGGCACATCTACGCCGTGGGTGGCAACGAACGCGCGGCCAAACTCGCCGGTGTCCGCGTGGTGCCGGTCAAGCTGGGCGTCTTCGCGCTGTCCGGCGTCATCGCGGCGATGGCCGGGATCATCCTGACCGGGCAGGCCCAGACCGGCGTGCCGCTCGGCGCGAGCGGCGAACTGCTCGATTCCATCGCCGCGGTCGTCGTCGGCGGGACCGCCCTGTCCGGCGGCGTCGGCGGTCCGCAGCGGACCCTGCTCGGCGCGCTGGTGATCGTCATCCTCGGCAGCGGCATGGACATCACCAGCGTCGACCCCTATACCCAACTCGTGGTCAAGGGCGTCGTGGTGATCGCGGCGGTCGCGCTGACCATCGACCGTCGCCGGTACGGCCTGATCAAATAACCGCACCATCGCCGCCGGTGCGCTCCGGCGGTCGCACACCATCCACCCGCAACGCGAAAGGTCGTCTGAGATGGGCAAGTTCGAGGGTCGGGTCGTCGTCGTGGTCGGCGCCGCCCAGGGCATCGGCCGGGTGACCGCCGAGCTCTTCGCCGGTGAGGGCGCGACGGTCGTGATGACCGACGTCAAGGAGTCCGTGCTCGAGGAGCACGCCAAGCTGGTGGCCGACCACCCGACGGCCGGCGGGTTCGCGGCGGTGCACGACATCACCAACCCGGACGCCAGCGTCGCGCTCGCCCAGCGGGTGGTGGACGAGCTCGGCCACGTGGACGTGCTCGCGCACATCGCCGGCGTCGTGCAGACCGCGAGCCTGGCCGAGGATCTCGACGTCGCCGAGTGGGACCGGGTGATGGGCGTGAACCTCCGCGGCCCGTTCCTGACCACCCGCGCGTTCGTCCCGCACCTGCGGGCCAACGGCTGGGGGCGGATCGTGATGATCGGCTCGTACTACGGGCGGCACGGCGTCGCCTACTTCACCTCCTACAACGCGTCGAAGGCCGGCGTCATCAGCTACGCGTCGTCGCTGGCGCTGGAGCTGGCCGACGCGAACATCACGGTGAACTCTGTGTCGCCCGGCATGATCAACACGACCATGCACCAGGACGCGCTGCGCGCGGAGGCCGAAAATCGCGGGATCACCTTCGAGGAGATGCGCGACATCGAGTGGGGCAAGACCCCGCTGAAGAGGGCGGGCGACCCCGAGGACATCGCCAACGCCGTCGTCTTCCTGGCGTCGGACGAGGCCAAGTACATCACCGGGGCGTCGATCGACGTCAACGGCGGCGTGCTCACCCGCTGATCCGGGCTGCCGAAAGCCGTCGAGGGGTCGGCCGGCGAGCACGTCGACGGCCCCAGGGCCGCCAGCGCTCGCCTGGATGGGGAGCGACACTGGTTTGCGGGGCGCCGCTCGCTAGATGGCGAGCAGCACTGGTTTGCCGGGCGCCGCTCGCTAGATGGCGAGCAGCACTGGTTTGCCGGGCGCCGCTCGCTAGATGGCGAGCAGCACCTCGGGGTCGATGAGCTTCTCCACGGCCGCCCGTGCGCCCGCCGCGTCGACCGCGGCCCTGGCCGCGTCGGCCATCTTCGCGCACTCCGCGGTCGTGGTGCGGGACAACGCGAATCGCACGGCGGGCACGCCGTTCGGGGCCATCGACAGGCTGGTGATGCCGAGCCCGACGAGCACCAGCGCCAGGAGCGGGTCGCGCGCGGCCTCGCCGCAGACGCCGACCGGCTTGTCCACCTTCTTGCCGGCGGCGCCCGCCATCGCGATCAGGTCGAGAACGGCGGGCTGCCAGGGATCCAGCAGCTCGGCCAGCTCGCCGGCCATCCGGTCGGTGGCCATCGCGTACTGGGTCAGGTCGTTGGTGCCGATCCTGGCGAAGTCGACCTTCTCGATCATGTGGGGCGCGCGGAGCGCGGCGGCCGGAACCTCGACCATGATCCCGGCCACGGGCAGCCCGTGGGCCTTGACCTGCGCCTCGAACGCCTCCGCCTCGTGCACGGTCGACACCATGGGCGCCATCACCCACGCCTTGGCGCCGGTGGCCTTGGCCGCCTGGGCGATGGCGGTCGAGCTGATCGGCCAGCAGCTGCGGGTACCGCTTGTCCATCCGGTAGCCGCGCACGCCGAGGGCCGGGTTCTCCTCCTCCTCGCTGGGCGCGAAGGCGAGCGGCTTGTCGGCGCCGGCATCCAGCGTGCGGACGACCACCTTGCGGTCGCCGAACGCCTTGAACACCCTGGTGTAGGCCTTGACCTGATCGGCGACCGTGGGCGCGGTGGCCTGGTCGAGGAACAGCACCTCGGTGCGGAACAGCCCGACGCCCTCGACGTCCTCCTTGGCCGCCCGCTCTGCGTCCTCGACCTTGCCGATGTTGGCGAGCAGCTGAACGGCGGTGCCGTCCTTGGTCTTTCCAGCGCCGCCGGTGGCGGTCTTCAGGGCGGCCCTGGCCTTCGCGCGGGCGATGATCGCGTCCCGCGTCGCCTCGTCCGGGTCCTGCGTGATGGTGCCGCTCGCCGCGTCGATCGCGACGGCGTCGTCGTCCTGGAGCCCCAGCGCGCCGGTCACCCGCACCAGACAGGGCAGGTTCAGCTGGGCGGCGATGATCGCGGTGTGGCTGGTCGGGCCGCCCAGCTCGGTCACGATCGCGACCACGTGATCGAGGTCGAGCGTGGCGGTGTCGGCGGGCGCCAGGTCGGCGGCGACGACCACAGACGGCTTGGTCAGCTTCGGCAGGCCGGGCGGCGCGACGCCCAGCACCTGGGCGACGATGCGGTCGCGGACGTCGCGCAGGTCGGTGACCCGCTCGGCCAGGTAGCCGCCGCTCGTCTCCAGGATCTTGCAGAAGCCCTCGACCGCCTGGTCGACGGCGTTGGCGGGCCCGACGCCGCTCTTGATCCGGCGCTCGACGTCGGAGATGAGGCCGGGGTCCTGCGCCATCAGCGAGGTGGCCTCCAGCACGGCGGCGGCCGTCGCCTCGGCGGCCGCCGCGCGCACCCTGAGGTTGGTGGCGACGTAGTCGAAGGACTTGCGGACGAGCTCCTGCGCCTGCTCGAGATTGGTCGGAGCGGCCTCCGCCGCCGGCGGCTTGGCCGGCGGGGCCAGCTTGACCACCGATCCCACCGCGGCGCCCCGGCCGACGCCGACACCGGTCAGGGTCCCGTCACCCGTGCCGGAAGCCGCATCGCCCGAGCCGGTCGAGCTGGTCGTCGAGGCTGTCGTCGAGGTCATGGCGCAGGTCAACTCCTGTCATCTCGGTGTCTGTTCTTCGACGGATCTGGGTCGGCCGTCGGCGCGTGGACGGCTCAGGCCCGTGCGTGCGCCGACGGCTCAGGCCGGTGCGTCGTGGTCGATCTCGAGCAGCTCGACCAGCTGGTCGAGCGCGGCCTCGGCGCCGTCGCCATCGGCCTCGAGGGTGACCTCTTCGTTGTTGCCGACGCCCAGCCCCATCACCATCAGGATGCTCCTGGCGTCGACCGGGTCGCCACCGGACTTGGCGATGGTCACGGGCAACCCCGTCGCGTTGACGGCCTGGACGAACAGGGACGCGGGCCGGGCGTGCAGCCCGACGCGGGATGCGACCTTGACGGTGCGGCTGGGCATTCAGTGCTCCTCGCTGTGACGGACATCCGGGCGGGAACCGGACCCGTGCCGGATCGATGGTGCGGGGCCATGGACCCCGAAGTTGCCACCGGGGCTGCGACGACATCGTCGCAGCCCCGGCGCAGTCATGCAGGGTGAGGGTGTGACCCGGATGCATCGAGTACGGCGCCCCCGTGGTCGTCAGGCGTTCACCGGGACGCCGGCCGGCGCCGGGGTCGATGACTTGACGCCGAGACTCATCAGGAAGATCACCGCGAACGCGGTGATGACCGTGCCGATCAGGACCGCGAGCAGGTACAGGAGCGGCTGCGAGATCAGCGCGACCACCCAGATGCCGCCGTGCGGGGCGCGCAGGGTGTTGCCGAACGCCATGACCAGCCCACCGGTGACCGCGGAGCCCAGCATGGTGGCCGGGATGACCCGCAGCGGAGCGGCGGCGGCGAACGGTATCGCACCCTCGGTGATGAACGAGGCGCCGAGCATCCAGGCGGCCATGCCGTTCTCGATCTCCGGTTCGGTGAACAGCCGCTTGCGCAGGACCGTGGCCAGGGCCATGCCGAGCGGCGGGGTCATGCCGGCGGCCATCACCGCGGCCATGATCTGCAGCCGCGGGTCGTTCGCGCCGGACTCGTCCAGCGCGACCGCGGCCAGGCCGGTGGTGGCGAACACGTACGCGGCCTTGTTGATCGGGCCGCCCAGGTCGAAGCCCATCATCAGGCCGAGCAGGACGCCGAGCAGGATCGCGCTGGCGCCGGTCAGGCTCAGGAGTGCCGTCGACAGGGTGTCCATCAGCCACTGATCGGCTTGCCGATGACGAACAGCATGATCAGGCCGGTCAGGAAGGTCGCCAGCAGCGGGACCACGACGACCGGCATGACGCCGCGGACCGCCTTCGGCACCTTCAGCGACTCATCCACAGGGCCAGGAAGCCGGCGATGAAGCCGGTGGCCAGGCCGCCGAGGAAGCCCGCGCCGGTCGCGACGGCGAGCGTGCCGCCGACGAAGCCCGGGGTGATGCCGGGCCGGTCCGCGATGGCGAAGGCGATGAACCCCGAGAGCACGGGCACCAGGAAGCTGAACGCCGTGCCGCCGACGACGAACATCAGGCCGGCCCATTCCTGGCCGGACAACGGGTTGAACCCGTCGATCACGTCGGCCGGCGTGGTGGTGGTGATCTGGTACCCGCCGAGCAGGAAGGACAGGGCGATCAGGATGCCGCCCGCCGCGACGAACGGGATCATGTACGACACGCCGGTCATCAGGTACTGGCGGACCCTGCTGCCCACGCTGGAACCGGACTTCACCTTGGTGGCGGGGCCGGGCGACGAGCTCGCGCCGACGGCGGCGACCTCGTTGCCGGACGCGTCGATGTGCTCGAGCGACGCGCCACCGCCGGACTCGACGGCCTCGACCGCGGCGGCGATCACGCCGGGGCCGTCATGCACCGCCTTCTTGACGCCGACGTCGACGAACGGCTTGCCGGCGAACCGCTCCTTGTCCTGGACCGGCAGGTCGGCGGCGTAGATGACGCCGTCGGCCGCGGCGATGACCGTGGGATCAGCGGGACCGAGCCCGCGGAACCCTGCGTCTCGACCTGCACCTCGTGACCGGCGTCCTTGCCGGACTGCTCCAGGTTCTCGGCCGCCATGTAGGTGTGCGCGATGCCCGTGGGGCACGACGTCACAGCGACGAACTTCATTGCCCTGCCACCTCTCCCTGCACGTAGGAGGCCACCGACTTGGCGTCGGGGGCGTCGATGATGGTCTGGCGGAATGCGGGACGAACCAGCCTGCGGGCCAGGGCCGCGAGGATGGTGAGGTGCTCCGAACCGCCGCCGGCCGGGGCGGCGATGAGGAACACCAGGGTGGCCGGGCCGTCCGGCGCGCCGAAGTCGACGCCGGCGGGCACCCGGGCCAGCCCGAGGCTCGGCACGGTGACGTGCTCGGACCGGGCGTGCGGCAGACCGACGCCGCCGGGCATGCCGGTCGCCATCTGCGCCTCGCGGGCCGCGACATCGGCCAGGAAGCCGTCCAGGTCGGTCACCCGGCCGGCCGCCTGGAGCTTCTCGGCGATCTGCCGGGTGGCATCCGCCTTGTCCTTGGCGACCAGGTCGAGAACGACCAGCTCTTCGGTGATGAGGTCTGTCATGACGCGACGTCCTTCACTGGTTGGAGGGGATCGGGATGGGCGACGACGCGGACCGCGGCGCCGCTGGTCGATGTTTCCTCGGGACCGGGAACGGTTGAACCGGGCAGTAGGCAGGCGGCGCGGCCCCAGGCGACCGCCCCGGCAAGTCGCTCGGCGGGCGTGCCGACCGTGTGCAGGTAGCCGGAGAGGGTGCAGTCACCCGCGCCGACGGTGCTTCTCGGGATCAGCGGCGGGCCGCCGGCCCACCACGACCCCTCCGCGGTGATCAGCAGGGCGCCGTGCCCGCCCATGCTGACCAGCAGGTCCTTGCAGCCGCGCGCGCGCAGTTCGGCCGCCGCGTCGACCACGTCGCCGACGGTCACCAGGTCGCGGCCGAGGATCTCCTCGAGCTCCTCGAGGTTCGGCTTGACCACCGTGGCCCCGGCGTCGATCGCCGCGGCCAGCGCGGGGCCGGACGTGTCGATCGCGACCGGAATGCCGGCCGCGACCGCGGAGCGCGTGACCCGGGCGTAGAAGTCGTCCGGCGCGCCGGACGGCAGGCTGCCCGCGGCCACGAGCCAGCCGCCGCCGGACAGCTGCGCCGTGACCTGCTCGTTCACCGCCGCGAGCAGCGCGTCGATGTTCTCCGGCGTGAGGTGCGCGCCGGGCTCGTTCAGCTTGGTCGTGGTGCCGTCCTACTCGACGACCGCGATGTTCGTCCGGATGGCCCCGTCGATCGGCACGGCAACCGTCGAAACCTGTTGCGGGGTCAGCAGTCCGATCATCCGCTGGGCGTCGTCGCCGGCGGGCAGGATGGCCGTCGCCGGGTGCCCGTGCTTGGCCAGCGCCCGGGCGACGTTGACCCCCTTGCCGCCGGCCTCGACGAGCGCGTGGCTGGTGCGCTGCACCTCGCCGCGCTCCAGCACGTCGACCTCGACCGTGTGGTCCAGGCTCGGGTTGGGGGTCACGGTGACGACCGGCAGGGCTGCCTCTTCGAACCCTGCCCCTTCGAACCGCTCGACGGCGTCCGATGCGGTCATACGCGGATCACCTCCGGTCCGGCGTCTTCGATCTCGCGGGCCATGTCGGCATCCACCTCACTGTCGGTGATGATCGTGTCGACCTCGGAGAGGTCGGCCACCTGGGCGAACTCGTCGCGGCCGAACTTGCTGTGGTCGGCGAGCACGACCGTGCGCCGGGCCGCGCGCATCAGCGCGCGCTTCACCGCGGCCTCGGCGATGTCGGGTGTGGTCAGGCCACGGGCCGCGCTGACCCCGTTGGTGCCGGCGAACGCCACATCGGCGAACACGTCGGCCAGCTCCCGCTCCGCCCAGCTGCCGACGGCGGCCAGCGTGCCCGGCCGCACCTGGCCGCCGATCAGGTGCAGCGTGATCGTCGGGTTCCTGGCCAGCACCGAGGCGATGGGCAGGGCGTGCGTGACGACCGTGAAGGCGCGGTCCGCGGGCAGCATGTCGGCGAACCGGACGGTCGTGGTGCCGGCGTCGATGATGATCGAGCCGCCGTCGGGAAGCTGGTCGAGGGCGGCCTTGGCGATCCGTTCCTTCTGCGCCGCGTTCTGCTCGTACCGCTCGTCGACGGCCGGCTCGATGCCCAGCCGCTCGACCGGGATGGCGCCGCCGTGCACCCGGCGCAGCACGCCGCGCCGCTCCAGGCTCGTGAGGTCGCGGCGGATGGTCTCCGGCGTGACGTCGAAGGACTCGGCCAGCGCGTTGACATCGACACGGCCCGCGGAGCGCGCACGGCCGAGGATGGCCTGCTGTCGTTCCGGTGCGTACATGTCGACTCCGTTGTCTGATGCGGTCGGTACTGGTGCAGTAGGTGAGCCCCGCTCCGGGCCCGCTAAATCGTGGCTCCCCGGGCTCATCTGTGCGACTCGGGACCGTGTGCCTGCAACACATCGCGATGACAGTTCTACGGGCTTTGGTGGCCGATGTCAACATGTTCGGAACCATTCGGAAGTAAACGGACGCGATTCGATGTGTGTTTGTGCCGGTTTTGCGTGTTCTTGGGGATTCAGACCCGGGTGCGATCGTGTTGCGGACTCCCGACGGCGGCGCCGATCACGGTCGGGCGTCGGACGTGTGACGAATGTGACAGCAGTGACGGGAGAGAATCGTTACGCAACTGTGGCCGCACCGGCCGTGGGACACTCGGTCCGACATGAGCCGCTCCCTGCCCCTGGTCTTCACCGCCCCGCGCCGCGGCCCGCCGCCGGTCCACCTCGCCGACCTCGACCGGCGCGTCGCGCGCGAGCGCGGTGCGCGACGCGGGCCAGCCGGCCTTCCGCGCGGACCAGCTGGCCCGGCACTACTTCGGCGGGCTGACCCGGGACGCGGCCGAGATGACGGACCTGCCGGCCGGCGGCCGGGCGGACTTCGTCGACGCCCTGCTGCCCGAACTGCTCACCGAGGTGCGGTCGATCGCCTGCGACGCCGGCGACACCCGCAAGACGCTGTGGCGGGCACACGACGGGACCCTGATCGAGTCGGTGCTGATGCGCTACCCCGACCGGATCACGCTGTGCGTGTCGAGCCAGGCCGGCTGCGGGATGGCCTGCCCGTTCTGCGCCACCGGGCAGGGCGGGCTGGAACGGAACCTGTCGGCGGCGGAGATCGTCGAGCAGGTCCGGCTGGCCGCCCGCGCGGCCCGCGACGGCGCGCTCGGCGGGCCCGGCCGGCTGTCCAACGTGGTGTTCATGGGCATGGGCGAGCCGCTGGCCAACTACAAGCGCGTGCTGGCCGCGGTGCGGATGATCACCGCCCCGTCCCGCGCGGGCTCGGCATCTCGGCGCGGTCGGTGACGGTGTCCACGGTGGGGCTGGTGCCCGGCGATCGAGCGGCTGACCGCCGAGGACCTGCAGGTCCGGCTGGCGGTGTCGCTGCACTGCCCGGACGACGAGCTGCGCGACACCCTCGTGCCGGTCAACGATCGGTGGAAGGTCGACGAGGTGCTGCGGGCCGCGCGCGGCTACGCCGACGCCACCGGGCGCCGGGTGTCGATCGAGTACGCGCTGATCCGGGACATCAACGACCAGCCGTGGCGGGCGGACCTGCTCGGCGCGCTGCTGCGCGAGCACCTCGGCCGGCTGGTCCACGTCAACCTGATCCCGCTGAACCCGACCCCGGGCTGCCAGTGGGACGCGTCGCCGCAGCCGGTGCAGGACGAGTTCGTCCGGCGGGTCCGGGCAGCCGGGGTGGCCTGCACGGTCCGCGACACCCGCGGCCAGGAGATCGCCGCGGCCTGCGGGCAGCTCGCCGCCGCCGAGCGCTGAGCGTCACGCCCGCGCGGACCCGGTAGGTCCGGGTCGCGGACCCGGGGTGCCGCGGTGCTGCCCGGCTACGGCCGGCGGGCGCGCTTCTTCCGGATGGTGATCTCCCCGGCGACCAGCCACAGGACCATCAGCCCGGCGAGCGAGAACAGCCACCAGTCCTCGACGTGCGACTCGTGATTGCCGAACAGCGCCATCAGCACCAGGCCGATGGGCGCCAGCCAGAGCAGGATCCGGGAGCCGCGGGGCGCGATCCCTCGCGCCACGACCCGTGCCAGCCCCACTCCTCGCTCGGCGCGTCAGGGTTGTAGCTGACCACCTCGCCGTGGTGGGCGATGTCGATCGCCCTGCCGTGGCCGAAGTCGCCGGGGGATCCGGGACCCATCTTCTCCAACGAGTCGTCGGCCACGCGTCCTCCCGGCGGATCCGTCGCGCGCCGGCGGCGCGGGTCAGGTGTCGATCATCTTGTCACGTCAGGGCACCCGGGTCGCGGTGACCCGGGCGTCGATCTGGCGTTCGCCGTCGGTGCTGACGCCGTGCAGGGTCAGCTCGGCGGCGGTCTCGCTGATCCAGCCCGTGAGCGTCGCGCCGGCCGCCAGGGTGCGCGGCACGCCCACGGTGCCGCCGCTCTCGCAGGGCTGCAGGTCGGTCTCGTTGTCGGTGAACAGGTTCGGCGGCAGCTGGCCGTCCACCGGCTGGTCGGCGATGAGCACGCCCGAGAGCATCGTCTCGCCGTTCGGGCCAGCCCCCGTGGTCAGCCACCACAGCCGCTGCACCTCGCCGCCCGCGTCGACGACCGCCGAGTTCGCGGCGAAGCCGGGGATGCCGCCCGGGGTGATGCCGAGCGTCAGCGAGATCGGGTTCGCGTCCGGGAACGGTCCCCGGCCGGCCACGGGGCGCTGCACGGCCAGGTCCGCGGGCAGCACGTAGGAGGAGGTGCCGCCGACGGCCGCGCACTCGCCGAGGACGGTGAGCGTCACCTCCGCGGTGCCGCTCCACGCGGCCGGCACCCGCAGGCCCGAGCCCGGCAGCGGGGGCGGCGGCCGGCTGGTGGACGTGGTGGCCGGGGCCGTCGCGCCGCCGGTGCTCCCCGCCCCGTCGCCGGCCGACCCGGACGCGGCCGGCCCGGACTCGCCGGCGGACTCGCTGGGTCCCAGTTCGGTTGGTGCAGCGCTCGTTCCGGATTCGTCCGGTCCCGCCTCGTCCGGACCCGACGGAACGGGTTCGCCGGACGAACCGGCCGACGACGACGCGCTCGAGGCCGCCGGCGAGTCGCCGGTGACCTGGATCAGGCCCCACACCACGGCGACCGAAGCGATGGCGGCCACGATCAGGATCACGGTGAGCCAGCGCGCGCTCAATCCGCTGCGGCCGGCCATCCCGCCAGTATGTCGAGTGGCCCACGCGTTCCGTGGAGGACAATGACCGGCGTGACGACCGAGCGCGATACGGCTGGCCCCCGACGCGTCGTCGTGCTCGGTTCCACCGGGTCCATGGGCACCCAGGCCCTGGACGTCATGCGCGATCACCCCGACCGGTTCGCGGTCGTGGGCCTCGCCGCCGGTGGCTCACGGCCGGACCTGCTGGCGGCGCAGCGGACCGCCCATCCGGGGGCGGCGGTCGCCGTCGGCGCGTTGGCCGCGATCGAGCTCATCGAGTCGGTCGATGCCGACATGGTGCTGAACGCCATCACCGGATCCATCGGCCTCGCACCCACGCTGGCCGCCCTCCGTGCCGGCCGGACACTGGCGCTGGCCAACAAGGAGTCGCTGGTCGCGGGCGGCCGGCTGGTCACCGACCTCGCCGCGCCCGGCCAGATCGTGCCGGTCGACTCCGAACACAGCGCGCTGGCCCAGTGCCTGCGCTCCGGCGCGGCGGCCGAGGTGAGCTCGCTGGTGCTGACCGCGTCCGGTGGCCCGTTCCGCGGCCGGACACGCGACGAGCTGCAGGCGGTGACGGCGCGGGAGGCGCTGGCCCACCCCACCTGGGCGATGGGACCGGTCGTCACCATCAACTCGGCGACCCTGGTGAACAAGGGGCTCGAGGTGATCGAGGCGCACCTGCTGTTCGGGATGCCGTACGACTGCATCGAGGTCGTCGTGCACCCGCAGTCGGTCATCCATTCGATGGTGACCTTCGTCGACGGCGCGACCATCGCGCAGGCCAGCCCGCCGGACATGCGGCTGCCGATCGCGCTGGCCCTGGCCTGGCCCGACCGGCTCGACCCGGTCGTCGAGCGCGTGCGACTTCTCCGTGCCGGGTGCCTGGACGTTCGAGCCGGTGGACCGCGCGGCGTTCCCCGCGCTGGACCTGGCCTTCGCCGCGGGCCGCGCCGGCGGCACCGTGCCGGCCGCGTTCAACGCCGCGAACGAGGAGGCCGTGCACGCCTTCCGTGCCGGGCATCTGGGATTCACAGGCATCTCGGACCTGCTGGAGCGCATCCTGGACGAGGCGGGCGACCTGCGGGACAACCCGCGGGAGCTGTCCGACGTCTGGGACACGGAAGAGTGGGCCCGCGAGCGTGCACGCGAGATCATCGAGTCGCAGTCGGCGACCGTCAGTGGGGTAGGGGCGTCGAACTAGATGTGGACCGTGATCGGCATCGTGCTGTTCGCGCTGGCGCTGCTGTTCTCCATCGCCTGGCACGAGCTGGGTCACCTGACGTTCGCCAAGCTGTTCAACGTCCGCACCACGCAGTACATGGTCGGCTTCGGCAAGACGGTCTGGTCCAAGCAGGTCGGTGAGACCGAGTACGGGTTCAAGGCGATCCCGCTCGGCGGCTACATCCGGATGATCGGCATGGTGCCGCCGGAACGGCCGCGCGGGTCCGCCCGCCGGGGACGGTGGCGCTCGGCGCCGAGCACGACCGCGATGGGTGCCGCCGGCATGGTGCGCAACATCATCGACGAGACCAGGGCCAGCGATCGGACCCAGGTCACCGAGGCGGACGAGGGCCGGCAGTTCTATCAGCTGCACCCGTCCAAGCGGATCGTCGTCATGTTCGCCGGGCCGTTCATGAACCTGATCCTGGCCGTCGGCATCTTCGCCGTGCTGATGGTGGGAATCGGCGTCCCGACGCCGAGCACCACGGTCAGCCAGGTCAGCGCCTGCGTGATCCCGGCCGCCGCCGACGCGGCGCAGCAGCGCACCCAGTGCGCACCGGACGACCCGGCCACCCCGGCGGCCGCGGCCGGCCTGCAGGCCGGCGACGAGATCGTCTCGTTCGACGGGGCGCCGGTGACCGGCTGGGACCAGCTCACCACGCTGATCCGCGCCTCGGCGGGCACCACGGTCGACATCGGGTACGTCCGCGACGGGCAGTCCGCGACGGTCGCCGTCCCGATCGTGCAGACCCAGCGTCCGGTGCTCGACGACCAGGGCCGGCAGGTCGGGATCGAGCCGGCCGGCTTCCTCGGCGTCTCCGTGACCAGTCCCTACACCCAGCAGTCCGTCGGCGCGGCGATCACCCGCACCGGCGAGTTCATCGGGTCCGCCGCGCAGGCCGTGGTGGCCATCCCCGCGCGCATCCCGGCGCTGTGGACGGCGATCTTCGACGACGCGCCGCGCGACATCAACACGCCCGTCGGGATCGTCGGCGCCGGCCGGATCGGCGGCGAGATCCTGGCGTCGGACACCACGAACACCGACAAGTTGGTGCTCTTCCTGAACCTGGTCGCCGGCTTCAACATGAGCCTGTTCCTGATCAACATGCTGCCGCTGCTGCCGCTGGACGGCGGCCACATCCTGGGCGCGGTCATCGAGTGGGTGCGCAAGGGCTGGGCGCGGCTGCGCGGCAAGGCCGACCCCGGACCGTTCGACGTCGCCAAACTGATGCCCGTCGCGTACGTGGTGGCGTTGTTGTTCGTCGGGCTGACCGTGCTCACCCTGGTCGCCGACGTCGTGAACCCCGTCAAACTGTTCGGCTGAGCCCGCGCGCCGGGGCCCCCAGAGCCACCTGGCCCGGAACCCGGGTCCGAGAGGAAGAGTCACCATGTCCGCCGCCGCACCGCACCGCTCGACCCCGCCCGCAGGCACCGGCCCGTCGGCTCCGGCCGGACGGTCCTCGGTCGGGCTGGGCATGCCGAGCCTGCCCGCCGACCGGGTGGTGCCCGTGCTGGCGCCGCGCCGGCCGACCCGCCAGCTGGACGTCGGGGGCGTCGGGGTGGGCAGCGACCACCCGGTCTCCGTGCAGTCGATGACGACGACGGTCACGGCCGACATCAACGCCACGCTGCAGCAGATCGCGGAGCTGACCGCGTCCGGCTGCCAGATCGTCCGGGTCGCGGTGCCGACCAATGACGACGCGGACGCGCTGCCGGTGATCGCCAGGAAGTCGCAGATCCCGGTGATCGCGGACATCCACTTCCAGCCCAAGTACGTCTTCGCCGCCATCGACGCCGGCTGCGCCGCGGTCAGGGTCAATCCCGGCAACATCAAGGCCTTCGACGACAGGGTCGGCGAGATCGCCCGGGCCGCAGCGGATGCCGGCACGCCCATCCGGATCGGGGTGAACGCCGGGTCGCTGGACAAGCGGCTGCTCGCGAAGTACGGCAAGGCGACCCCCGAGGCGCTGGTCGAGTCCGCGCTCTGGGAGTGCTCGCTGTTCGAGGAGCACGGCTTCCGCGACATCAAGATCTCGGTCAAGCACAACGACCCGGTGGTGATGGTCCGGGCGTACGAGCTGCTCGCCCAGCAGTGCGACTACCCGCTGCACCTCGGCGTCACCGAGGCCGGCCCGGCCTTCCAGGGCACGATCAAGTCCGCGGTCGCCTTCGGCGCGCTGCTCGCGCAGGGCATCGGCGACACGATCCGGGTGTCGCTGTCCGCCCCGCCGGTCGAGGAGGTCAAGGTCGGGCTGCAGATCCTCGAGTCGCTGAACCTGCGCGAACGCGGGCTGGAGATCGTCTCGTGCCCGTCCTGCGGGCGCGCCCAGGTCGACGTCTACACGCTGGCCGAGCAGGTCACCGCGGGCCTCGAGGGGCTGGACGTGCCGCTCCGGGTGGCCGTCATGGGTTGCGTGGTGAACGGGCCGGGCGAGGCGCGCGAGGCCGACCTGGGCGTCGCGTCCGGCAACGGCAAGGGCCAGATCTTCGTCAGGGGCGAGGTCATCCGGACCGTGCCGGAGGCGCAGATCGTCGAGACCCTGATCGACGAGGCGATGCGGATGGCCGACGAGATGCGCGCGGCCGGCGCGGTCAGCGGCGAGCCCTCCGTCAGCATGGCCTGACCCCACTCCCGCTCCGACCTCCTCACCCCACCTGCCACCACGGGTTCACCCACGCCGGCCCGACCGTCGCGCGGCCCCCGACGGGCGTTGCGGCACCCGATGCGGCCGCGCGCGGCGCGACACGCCGGAGTGGCGCAGCGAAGATCATCACGAATGCAGCACGCGGCGGCCTCGAACGGCGCCGCGCGCGGCGCCGAACGGTCACGCTCGGGTCACGGTGAGAACCGGTCGCCGCGCTCGGTTTCCGGACTGTTCGGGCATCCCGCGCCGCCGCACCGACCCCGACCGGGTGGGCGGGACAACTCGACGTAGGACGTCGATTCAGGCGCTGTCTTGCGGATCGTGGTAGCGCGATTATCGTTTAGTCCCTAGTCGCACCCCGCCGTGCCGGCGCAGCCCTGGCACGGGGACAACACAGGTCGCTGCCGGCGCCCGCCGGTTGCCGACGCAGCCGCACAGAGCCGGTCCCGGCATCGTTCGATGGAGCCGGATGCGTAGTCGGGGAACCTCCCCCTGCGCGCCGACGGAAAGGTTTCTCGTGAGCGAAGCAGCCGCAGCACCCGCAGCGCCGCCCGGCAAGAGCGGCACCCGAGTCGCAGTCCAGAAGTTCGGCACGTTCCTGTCCGGGATGATCATGCCGAACATCGCCGCGTTCATCGCCTGGGGCGTCATCACCGCGCTGTTCATCGCGACGGGCCGTTCCCGCTGGGGCCGATCGGCGGGTTCGGCGAGAACGCGGACGGCGAGCCGTACCTGGGGCTCGTCGGCCCGATGATCCGCTACATGCTGCCGATCCTGATCGCGGCGCAGGGCGGCCGGATGATCTACGGCGTGCGCGGCGCGGTGGTGGCGGTGGTCGCGACCATGGGCGTGATCATGAGCACCGGCGCAGCCGATGTTCCTCGGCGCGATGATCATGGGCCCGCTCGCCGCGTGGCTGATGAAGAAGGTCGACGCGATCTGGGACGGCAAGATCAAGCCCGGCTTCGAGATGCTGGTCAACAACTTCTCGGCCGGCATCCTGGGCGCGCTGCTGGCGGTCGTCAGCTACTACCTGTTCGGCCCGGTCATCGAGGGCATCTCGACCGCGCTGGGCAACGGCGTGGACTGGCTGATCGAGCACAGCCTGCTGCCGCTGGCCAGCATCATCATCGAGCCGGCCAAGGTGTTGTTCCTGAACAACGCCATCAACCACGGCGTGCTGACCCCGCTGGGCATCCAACAGTCGGCCGAGACGGGCAAGTCGATCCTGTTCCTGCTGGAGGCGAACCCCGGTCCGGGCCTCGGCGTGCTGCTCGCCTACTCGATCTTCGGCACGGGCCTGGCCAAGAGCACCGCGCCGGCCGCCGCGATCATCCAGTTCTTCGGCGGCATCCACGAGATCTACTTCCCGTACGTGCTGATGAAGCCGATCCTGCTGATCGGCACCATCGCCGGCGGCATGACGGGCATCCTGACCCTGACCATCTTCGGTGCCGGGCTGCGCGCGCCGGCCGCTCCCGGGTCGATCATCGCGGTGCTGATCCAGACGCCCGGCGGCAGTTTCGTCGGGGTGATACTCGCGGTGATGCTCGCGTTCACGGTGTCCTTCATCATCTGCTTCGCTGATCCTGCGGACCAGCAGGACGAAGTCGGCGGACCTGGCCGCAGGCGACCGCCCAGATGGAGCAGATGAAGGGCAAGAAGAGCTCCGTCTCCGGCGTGCTGACCGACATCGAGGCCGAGGCCGAGGCGGCCGAGGAGGCGCACGAGGCCAAGTCCCGCCGGACCCCCATCCACAAGATCGTCTTCGCCTGCGACGCCGGCATGGGCTCGAGCGCGATGGGCGCCTCGGTGCTGCGCAACAAGGTCAAGAAGGCCGGGTTCACCGACATCACGGTGGTCAACGTCGCCATCGCCAACCTGACCGACGACATCGACCTGATCGTCACGCACCAGGACCTGACGCCGCGCGCCCGCGACATGGCGCCGAGCGCCCAGCACGTCTCCGTCGACAACTTCATGAACAGCCCGAAGTACGACGAGATCGTGGAGGAGCTCAAGCACACCAACAAGGCGTCGTCGGGCTGACCGCTCGATCTGCCGCAGATCATCGAATGGGGGGACGCCGAAGCGCGTCCCCCCTGTCGTGATGCCGTCGGACCGCCGAGGTCCGACAATGGGCAGGCACCGACCGATCCCGTCGAGTTCCGTGAGAAGAAGGAGTTCCCCGCAGCATGAGTGACATCCTGACGCTCTCCCAGATCAAGGTTCCCGGAACCGCCACCACCAAGAGCGAGGCGATCCGCGAGGCCGGGCGGCATCCTGGTCGACCGCGGGCGCCGTGTCCGACGCCTACGTGGACGCGATGTTCGAGCGGGAGAAGTCGGTGTCCACCTACATGGGCAACTACCTGGCCATCCCGCACGGCACCAACGAGGCCAAGGAGGAGATCTCGCGCTCCGCGCTGTCCGTGGTGCGGTACGACCCGCCGATCGACTGGGACGGCAACGAGGTGCGGTTCGCGGTGGGCATCGCCGGCCACGAGGGCGGCCACCTGGAGATCCTGTCCAAGATCGCCATCGTCTTCGCCGACACGGACGAGGTCGACAAGCTGGTCGCGGCGGGCTCGGCCGAGGAGGTCTTCGAGCTGCTCAACGCGGTCAACGAAGAATGAGCGGCACCGCTGTCCATTTCGGCGCGGGCAACATCGGTCGCGGCTTCGTCGGGCTGATCCTGCACCGCGCCGGGTATGAGGTGGTGTTCGCCGACGTCGCCGACGCCGCTGATCGACCGCGCTGCAGCAGACGCCGAGCTACCTGGTCAAGGAGGTCGGCCTGGAGTCCCGCGAGGAGCGGGTCGACAACTACCGCGCGATCAACAGCCGCACCCACGAGGCGGACGTCGCCGAGGAGATCTCGCGGGCCGACATCGTCACCACCGCGGTCGGTCCGACGATCCTGAAGTTCGTCGCGCCGGTCGTCGTGCAGGGCCTGCGGTCGCGCGCGGACGGTGCGCCGCCGCTGGCCGTGATGGCCTGCGAGAACGCGATCAACGCCACGGACGTGCTGGTGGACCACATGCGCTCGGGGGTGCCGGACGAGGAGTGGGAGACCCTGGCCGCCCGCGCCGTTTTCGCCAACACCGCGGTCGACCGCATCGTGCCGGGGCAGGCCGGCGACCAGGGCCTGGACGTCACGGTCGAGACCTACTTCGAGTGGGCCGATCGAGCGGGCGCCGTTCGGCGGCCGGGAGCCGTCGATCCCGGACGCGACGTGGGTGGACGACCTCGCCCCGTACATCGAGCGAAAGCTGTTCACCGTCAACACCGGTCACGCCGCGACCGCGTACCACGGGTTCGCCAGGGGCATCAGCAAGCTCAGCGATGCCCTGGCCGACCCGAGGTGCGCGACGCCGTGCTCGAGGCGTCCTGGCCGAGACCAAGCGGCTGCTGGTCGACAAGCACGAGTTCAGCCCGGACGCGCAGCAGGCGTACGTGGAGAAGATCCTCACCCGGTTCGCGAATCCCTACCTGCCGGACACTGTCGACCGCGTGGGCCGGCAGCCGCTGCGCAAGCTGTCCCGCAAGGAGCGGCTGATCGGGCCGGCGGCGGAGCTGGCCGCGCTGGGCGAGCGGCCGACCTATCTGCTCGCCACCGTCGCCGCGGCGCTGTCCTTCGACGTGCCCGAGGATCCCGGAGAGCGTCGAGCTGCAGGAGCTGCTCAGGACGCTGTCCGCCGAGGAGGCGACCACCAGGATCACCGGGCTGAGCCCGGGCGATCCGCTCTACGACGACGTGCGGGATGTCATGGCGGGCAAGGTCTCCTGACCGATGACTGAGTCGACGCCGGCCCCCGCGGGCGCCGCCGGGACCGGGGGCGGCTCGGCCGACGGCGCCGGTGGTGGCGCGCCGCCCGGGGGCCCCGGCGGTGGCACCGCGGTCGCCGTCCGGCTCGCCGTGATGACCAGCGGCGGCGACGCGCAGGGGATGAACCCTGCCGTGCGCGCGGTGGTCCGGACCGCCCTCAACCTCGGCGCGGAGATCTACGCCGTGTTCGAGGGGTACCAGGGGCTGGTCGAGGGCGGCGACCGGATCCGCCCGGTGACCTGGGACGACGTCAGCAGCATCCTGAACCGCGGCGGCACGGTCATCGGCACGGCCCGGTCGACGGAGTTCCGGGAGCGCGCCGGCCGCCGCCGCGCGGTGCAGAACCTGCTCGCGCATCGGCATCGACCGGATGGTGGTCATCGGCGGCGACGGCAGCCTGAGCGGGGCGGACGCGCTGCGGTCCGAGTGGCCGTCGCATGGTCGCCGAGCTGCTCGAGGCCGGCGAGATCGACCAGGAGACCGCCGACCGGCACCCAGCGCTGATGATCGCCGGACTGGTCGGCTCCATCGACAACGACATGGTCGGCACCGACGATGACGATCGGCGCGGACTCGGCGCTGCACCGCATCGTCGAGGCCATCGACTCCATCCAGAGCACCGCGGCGAGCCATCAGCGCAGCTTCGTCGTCGAGGTGATGGGCCGGCACTGCGGGTACCTGGCGCTGATGAGCGCGATCGCCGGCGGCGCCGACTACGTGCTGCTCCCGGAGGATCCGCCCGACCCCGGCTGGGAGGAGCAGATGTGCGAGCTGCTCCGGCAGGGTCGCGCGGCGGGGCGGCGGAACAGCATCGTGGTGGTCGCCGAGGGCGCGCACGACTCGGACAACAAGCCGATCACCAGCGAGTACGTCCACCACGTGCTGGAGCACCAGCTCGGCGAGGACACCAGGGTGACCATCCTCGGGCACGTGCAGCGGGGCGGGGCGCCGAGCGCGTTCGACCGCTCGATGAGCTCGATCCTGGGTCACGCCGCCGTCGAGGAGGTGCTCGCCGCGACGCCGGACAGCGTCCCGCAGCTGATCGGCATCCGCGGCAACCGGGTCTCCAAGGTGCCGCTGATGGAGTGCGTCGCGCAGACCCGCGAGCTGACCAAGCGCATCGAGGCCAAGGACTTCGACACGGCGCTGGCGATGCGGGGCGACGGCTACACCGAGATGCTGCACGTGTTCCACGCGCTCACCCACGCCCTGCCCACGGTGCAGCGGCGGAAGAAGTCGAGCCGGATCGCGGTGCTGAACGTGGGCGGGCTGGCGCCGGGGATGAACGCGGCCGCCCGCGCGGCGATCCGGCTGGGGCTGGATCGCGGACACGTCATGCTCGGGGTGGAGGGCAGCTTCCAGGGCCTGATCGACGGCGACGTCCGGCAGATGGCCTGGGGCGACGTCGAGGGCTGGACCGGGCGGGGCGGCGCCGAGCTGGGCATCAGCCGGCACGTGCCCACCGTCAAGGACCTGTACGCGATCGGGCGCGGGCTCGAGCAGAACGGCGTCGACGGCCTGCTCATCATCGGCGGCTGGGACGCGTTCCAGGCCGCGCTGTCCCATGCGCGGCGAGGCCGAGCGCTACCCGGCCTTCCAGCTCCCGATGATCTGCCTGCCGGCGACCATCGACAACAACATCGTGAACTCCGAGTCTCGGTCGGCGCGGACAGCGCGCTCAACCACATCGTCGACTCCATCGACCGGATCCGGCAGACCGGCACGGCGTCCCGGCGCTGCTTCGTGGTCGAGACGATGGGCGGCTACTGCGGCTACCTCGCGCTGATGGGCGGCCTGTCCGGCGGCGCGGTGCGCGTGTACCTCAACGAGCAGGGCATCACGCTGAAGGAGCTCGCCGCCGACATCGACCAGATGGTCGACAGTTTCCGGGTCGGCCAGCGACTGTTCCTCACGGTGATGAACGAGAACGCCAGCCCCATGTACACCAGCGACTTCCTCTGCCGGCTGTTCGAGCAGGAGAGCCAGGACCTGTTCGACGCGCGCCAGGTGGTGCTCGGTCAGACCCAGCAGGGCGGCGCGCCGTCGCCGTTCGACCGGATCCTGGCCACTCGGCTGGCGGCCCACTCCGTCGACTGGCTGAGCAACCAGATCGACACCCGCAAGACCGAGGGCGCGGTCATCGGGCTGCACGAGGGCAGCGTGCGGATCCTGCCGTTCCGGCGCGCGGAGGAGCTCGCCGACTGGGAGCACCGCCGGCCGCTCGACCAGTGGTGGATGGAGCTGCGGCCCATCATCAACGTGCTGGCGGAGCGGTTGGCCGTCACGCCGGTTGGTGTTTGATTGATCCGTGCTGACCACGAGTTTCGCGCGCGTGCTGGGTCCCGCGCACGCCGCCCAGGTCAGCCGGGTGCTCGCCGCCGACCCGGTGGTCGGCTGCATGGTGGCCGCCCGCTTCGAGCAGGTCGGGATGAACGACGCTGCGCTGGGCGGGCAGTTCTGGGGGGTGGCCGGCGGACGCGACGGGCTGCTGTTCGCCGGCGCGTCCATGGTGCCGCTGGCCGGTGACGCCGTTGCCATGCGGTCGTTCTCGAACGTCGCGGCCCGCCGGGGCCGGCAGTGCGCGACGATCCTCGGGCCGGCCGAGCTCGTCATGCCGTTGTGGGAGCGGCTCGAACCGCGGTGGGGCGCCGCCCGCGACGTGCGCGCCGACCAGCCGCTGCTGGTGTGCGCGCGGGAGCCGTCCGGTCTCGTCGACGACGGTGTCCGGCAGGTGCGGCCCCACGAGATCGACACCTACTTCCCGGCGGCCGTCGCGATGTTCACCGAGGAGGTCGGCGTCGACCCGCGGGCCGGCGACAACGGGCAGGGCTATCGCGCGCGCATCGTGGACCTGATCGCCGAGGGCCGGTCGTTCGCCCGGTTCGACGGAAACCAGGTGGTGTTCAAGGCCGAGATCGGGTCGCTGTCGCGGCAGGTGGCGCTGATCCAGGGCGTCTGGGTGCATCCCGACCTGCGCGGGCGCGGCCTGGCCGGCCCCGGCATGGCCGCCGTGGTGCGGGCGATCCGGGCAATGGGACGCGTTCCGAGCCTGTACGTCAACCGCTACAACGAACCCGCGCGGCGCACCTATGCGCGCATCGGATTCGAGCAGGTCGGTAGGTTCGCCTCGGTCCTCTTCTGACGCCTGGACGATACTGACAACGGGCAGCCACCGGCCGCCGGGGCCCGATGTTCGGCCGAGGATCGTTCTGACTCAGCGCATTTCGGTCGGAGCACGACCGTTTACCCGCCGATTGCTCAGCGCGGCTAGCGATGGGCCCGCGCGACCCGAGCGGGCGTAGCATCGACACGAGATCTGCGATTCCAGCCGATTCGATCACGGGGTGTGACCCATCGAGACCGGACGTTGCCCATGACCACGGCGATCAGGGCGCACCGCGCCTACCGGCATGAGGCACTGCTGTACCGGGGCGACGGCGGCTTCGTCTCTGCTGTCGAGCCATTCGTCCGGGAGGGCATCGATCTCGGCCAGCCGGTGATGGTCGCGGTCATCGAGCCGCGCATCTCGCTCCTGCGCTCGGCGCTCGGGCCGCGCGCCGACTGGGTGACCTTCGTCGACATGGCCGAGCTGGGCGCGAATCCGGCCAGGATCATCCCGGCCTGGCGCGAATTCGTGGAGGTGCACGCGCCCCAGGGGGTGCCGATCCGCGGTGTCGGCGAGCCGGTGTGGGCCGGGCGGCGCGCGGCCGAGCTGCTGGAGTGCCAGCTGCACGAGGCGCTGCTGAACCTCGCGGTCGCGCCGGACACCCCGCTCTGGCTGGTCTGCCCCTACGACCTGGACGCACTGGACTCCGATGTGATCATCGAGGCGCACCGCAGCCACCCTGTGGTGATCGAGCGCGACGACTACCGCGGCAGCACCAGCTACGGCGGCGCCTACCACGCCGGCGCGATGTTCGGGCAGCCGCTGCCGGAGCCGTGCGGCCTGATCGAGCACCGGATCGTCACGGAGGGCAACTGCCACGAGCTGACCGGCTGGCTGTACGTCCGGGCCGCCGCGGCGGGGCTGTCCGAGGATCGCGCCGATCGGCTGAGTGCGGCCGTCCACGAGATCAGCCGCGGGGGGTTGCGCGACGGCGACGGCGACGGGCTCGTCCGGCTCTGGCGGGACGGGCGGGCGCTGGTCTGCGAGGTGCTCGATTCCAGCGTGGTGGCTGATCCGATGGTCGGCCGGCGGCCGCCGCGCTACGAGGGCCGGCGGGGCCGGTCGATCCGGCGGGCGAACGAGCTCTGCGACCTGGTGCAGATCCGCTCGACGTCCGAGGGCACGGCCGTGCGCGTGTACACCTGGTTGTGAGACCGGGCCGGGATACTGGCTGAGTGGGTTCGTCTCGTTCAGGATCGCCCGTGGGCTCGCGGCACCACCGGCCGCGGCGGGGCGCGCCGCTGTCCCTGCTGGCGGCACTGCTGGTCGGTGCCCTCGCCCTGACCGCCTGCACGCAGGCGCCGCAGCAGACACCGGGCCCCGAGGCCGCGCTCGCCGAGTTCGTCGACGCCTGGCAGGATCTCCGCCCCGACGACGCCGCGCAGGCGACCACCGACCCCGCCGAGGCCGCCCAGGTGCTGGACGAGGTCATCACCAACCTGCGACCCGACTCGATCGCCATCCAGACGGGGCCGGTGGTCAGGACGGGCGGCACCGCCACCACCCAGGCCACCATCAGCTGGGCGCTGCCGGACGCCGGAACCTGGACCTACCCGGTCGACTGGACGTGGCGGCAGGACGGCGACGACTGGGCGCTGGACTGGTCGCCCGCTGTCATCCACCCGAGGCTCGGGGAGCGGCAGACCCTGGCCGCGCGCTCGGCGGAGGCGGATCCGGGCGCGCTGGTCGACCGGAACGGCAACCAGGTCGTCTCGCCCATCCGCGTGTTCTCGGTGGTGCTGCTGACCGGCAGGACCCCCGACCTGGCGGGCACCGCGGCCGCGCTGGCGCAGGTCCTGGCTGGCGTCGACCCCAGCATCACCGCCGACGGCATCGTCGCCGGCGCGCAGGCCGCCATCGCGGAGGCGACCGCCGGCGGCACGGCCGGGCCGACGCCCGGCGCCGCCGGGTCGAGCGGCGCCACCAGCCCGACCCCGGCCGCCGGCGGCACGACAGCGGCAGACGGGAACGGCGCTGACGGGAACGGCGCTGACGAGACCGGCGCTGTAGAGACCGGCGCCGACGGGAACGGCGCCGACGGGAACGGTGTCGGCTACACGGTCATCAACCTGCGGGAAAACGACTTCCAGCCGCTCCGCGCCCGGCTCGAGGCGATCCCCGGGCTGGTCCTTCCGTCCGAGACGCGCAACCTCCCGCCCACCAGGAACTTCGCGCGTGCCCTGCTCGCCCAGGTGAATCCCGCGGTGGCGCCCCTGATGGAGGGCACCCCGGGCTGGAAGGTGATCACCGTCGACACCACCGGCGGCTCGCTGGAGACGCTCAGCGAGACGCCGCCGGTGGCCGGGCAGCGGGTCGTGCTCACCCTCGACTCGACCATCCAGCAGGCGGCGGAGTCCGCGATCGCGGGCATCGAGAAGCCGGCGGTCTTCCTCGCGATGCAGCCGTCGACCGGCGAGATCCTCGCGGTCGCGCAGAACGCGCCGGCCGACGCCCAGGGCACGCCCGCGCTGACCGGCCGGTACCCGCCCGGGTCGACGTTCAAGATCGTCACCGCGACCGCGGCGCTGGATCGAGACCTGATGGCCCTAGGGCGGCCGGTGGACTGCCCGGGCAGCGTCGTGATCGACGGCCGTCAGGTCGACAACTCGCACGACTTCGCGCTCGGCACCGTGGACTCCGTGCTGGCGTTCGCCCGGTCGTGCAACACCACCTTCGCGGCGCTGTCCGCACAGATGCCGGCGGACGCGCTGACCACCGCCGCGCCGGACTACGGCATCGGCCTCGACTTCGTGGTCCAGGGCATCACCACCCTCACGGGGTCAGCGCCGGTGGCCGACACGACCGTGCAGCGGGCCGAGAACGGGTTCGGTCAGGGCACGATCCTGATCACGCCGTTCTCCGCCCTGCTGATGGCCGCCACGGCCGCGAACGGCACGATGCCGATGCCGCTGCTGATCCGCGGCACCACCACGACGGTGGACAGGCCGGCGCCGGCGCGCTCGCCCGTGGTGCAGCAGGACATTCGCACGCTGATGCGGGCGGTCGTCGAGCACGGCACCGGCATCGGCCTGATCGACCTCGGCGACGTGCACGCCAAGACCGGCACGGCGGAGTTCACCGCGGAGGACGGCACCCAGCACGCGCACGCGTGGACGATCGGCTATCGCGGCGACCTGGCGTTCGCCACGCTGATCGTCGGCGGTGAGGACTCCGTCTACACGATCGAGGCGGCGCGCGCATTCCTGGCGTCGCTGGCGGGCTGATCGTCCCGCGGGTCAGCTCGCCGGCTCCGGCTCGGGTGTCTCGGGATCGGGGGCGACCGGTTCCACCACCGGCTCGGTGACCTTGCCGCCGGGATGCGCGAGCGCGACTACGAACGAGATCGCCAGCGCGACGGCCATGCCGAGCAGCACGGCCTGGGTGGCGACGGCGAAGTCGTGCCCGACGGATTCGGCGATCTGCGCCTGCATCGCCGCCGGCACGTCCGAGCCGGAGGCCGACGAACCACCGGTGCTACTGGTCGCCGCCTGGTCCGCGATCGTCGCCGCCTGGTCCGCCGGCACCCCGGCGGTCGTCAGCGTGCTGGTCAGGTTGCGGGCGAACACGTTGGTGAGCAGCGTGCCGAGCACCGCAAGCCCGAGCGCCGAGCCGTAGTTGCGCACGGTCTGGGTGATGCCGGTGACCTCGCCGTACGAGGCGTTGATGGCGCGGTTGGTGGCGTCCGTGCTCGCCGGGCCGAGCAGCAGGCCGATGCCGGCGCCCGCCAGCACCATGGCCCACCACTGGTTGCCGAGGTTCAGGTCGGTGAGCTGTCGGGACCAGAAGTAGAAGCCGACGGCGCCGAGGGCGCTGCCGACGATGACGGGCACCTTCGCGCCGCCCTTGTCGAGCATCCGGCCGCCGATCTGCGCGGCCGGCGCGAACCCGGCGAAGATCACCAGCAGGTACAGGCCCGCGTTGTCGGCGTCGTAGCCGAGCGAGACCTGCGAGTACACGCTGGCGAAGAAGAACACGGGGACGAACGCGATCATCGAGAAGAACAGCACGGCGTTGTCCACCAGGAACGCGCGGTCCTTGAAGATCTGCACCTTGATCAGCGGGACCCGCGTGCGGCGCTCCACCATCCAGAAGACGACGAGCAGCGCCAGGCCGGTCACGATGCAACCCCAGGTGAGCGCGCTGTCCCAGCCCCAGCTCGACGCCTGCTCGAAACCCAGCACGGACAGCGCCATGCCGGCCGCCACCAGGAACGCGCCGGGCCAGTCGATCTTCTCGCGCCGCGGGGTCGAGTGGATCCCGGCCGCGACGGTGAGCACCACCGCCACGATCGCGACCGGGATGTTGATCCAGAAGATCGCCCGCCACGTCCACGCCGTCAGGTAGCCGCCGGCGATCGGCCCGATCGCGGTCAGGCCGCCGCTGATGCCGAAGAAGATCGCCAGCGCGCGCCCGCGTTCCGAGATCGGATACGCGGAGACCACGACGGCGAGCGCCGCGGGGATCATCAACGCCGCCGACAGGCCCTGCGTCACCCGGAAGACGATGATCCATGTCTCGGCGAGGCTGCCCTTCGGCGTCGCGCCGCAGAGGCCGGACGACACGGCGAAGCCGATGATGCCGATGAGCACGACCCGGCGGGAGCCGAGCAGGTCGGCGATGCGGCCGCCGAGGGCGAAGCCGGCCGCGAGCGCGAGCAGGTACCCGTTGATCACCCACTGCACGCCGCTGCGGCTCAGGCCGAGCTCTTCCTGGATGTCCGGGCTGGCGATCGCGACGATCGTCTGGTCGATGAACGTCATGGCGACGGCGAACACCATCGCGGCCAGCGCGAGGCCCTTCGATCGGGCGGTGGTGGGCGGCAACGCGGCGGAACTGGACACGGATCCCCCAGGTGCTGACCTTGGATAAGTGATCACCGCGAATCAGACAGTCGTCGCCGGGTGGTGTCAAGAACGGCGCGCGTGCGAGAACGATCACGCCACCGGGCGCGCGGCGACGTACGCTCGGCACCATGCTGCGCACGGCCCTCAGCCCCGGCCTGCCGACGCCCATCCGTACGGTGCCGGCCGGCATCCCGCGCCCGGAGTACGTCGGTCGCGACCGGCCGGCGAAGAGCACCGATCCCTGGGTGCAGACCCCGGAGATCATCGAGAAGATGCGCATCGCGGGCGGCATCGCGGCCAGGGCGATGGCCGAGGGCGGCCGTGCCGTCGCACCCGGCGTGACCACCGACGAGATCGACCGCGTGGTGCACGAGTACATCTGCGACCACGGCGCGTACCCGTCCACCCTGGGCTACAAGCACTTTCCGAAGTCGTGCTGCACGTCGCTGAACGAGGTGATCTGCCACGGCATCCCGGACACCACCGTGATCCAGGACGGCGACATCGTGAACATCGACGTCACCGCATACATCCACGGCGTGCACGGGGACACGAACGCCACCTACCCGGCCGGGAACGTGTCGGACGAGAACCGGTTGCTCGTCGAGCGCACCGCGGAGGCGCTCCGGCGGTCGATCAAGGCGGTGGCGCCGGGCCGGCAGATGAATGTGATCGGCCGGGTCATCGAGTCCTACGCGAAGCGCCACGGCTACGGCGTCGTCCGCGACTACACCGGCCACGGCATCGGTCGGACCTTCCACTCCGGGCTGGTCGTGCTGCACTACGACGAACCCTCGGTGACCACGGTTCTCGAGCCGGGAATGACCTTCACCATCGAGCCGATGATCACCCTCGGCGGCATCGAGTGGGACCTCTGGGACGACGACTGGACCGTGACGACGAAAGACAAGTCGTGGACGGCACAGTTCGAGCACACGCTCGTCGTCACGGCCGCCGGCGCCGAGGTCCTGACCCTGCCCTGAGCCGGTCGCTCCCCGTTGCGGGAAAATCCGCCATTCGGCCCATGATTCGAACGACCGACGGCGGAAATGGTCGGCAGCGCGTGACGACTCGTCCATGAGGTCGGCGAGGTTGCCCGCTCACACGCACCGATGGGTGCCGTCCCGGGCGTCCCCGCGCACTATCCGCTGCGAGCCCACATGTCGGTCGCTTGCACAGGAAGGGTCCGCCGCCGAGTCTGTACCGTCGGGCGGACTTTCGCGCCGCTGACGAAAGGAATCGTCGCATGCATCCTCCGACGCACGGCATGTCGCGACGCGGGCTCCTGCGGGCGGCGTCGGTCGCCGTCCCGGCCGCGCTTCTCGGGGCGGCGGGTGGGGGCGCCGCGTGGGCGGCGCGGTCCGATGACCACGGGGCGGACGGTGCGCCCGCCGGGGACGAGCGCTTCGCCGATGCCTTCGAACAGTCGGCGCAGCTCGAGGCCGCGGCGGTCGAGACCTCCTACAACGGCTGGCAGGTCGGGACGCCGGCGTCCGCGATCGACGTCACGGCGCAGGCCATCCCCGGGACGTCCCTGCGGATCGAGGTCAAGTCCGGCGACGTCGGCACCGTGCTCACCTACCTCGCCGCCCGGTTCCACGCCGAGGTCGAACCGCTGCGCCTGGCGGGCGGATACAGCTACCGCCGCAACGTGAACAACACCAGCGTGTGGTCGAATCACGCGTCGGGCACCGCGATCGACCTGAATTGGGACAAGCACCCGAACGGCGCGAAGGGCACGTTCACGTCGGCGCAGGTCGCCGCCATCCGCAACATTCTCGCGACGCTGGGCTCCGTGGTCTACTGGGGTGGGGACTACCGCGGGACGACCGACGAGATGCATTTCGAGATCAACGTCGGTCCGAGCAGCCCCGCGTTGCCCGCCCTCGCCGCGCGCATCGGTGGGCCGCCGCCCGACCAGCTGGTCGCGCTCCGGGCGGTCGTGAACGGGCGCTTCGTCGTCGCCGAGAATGCCGGCGCCTCGCCGCTGATCGCGAACCGCACGTCCGTTGCGCAGTGGGAACAGTTCGGGCTGTACAAGCGCGGCGGCAGCAACGTGGCCTTCCGGTCGATGGCGAACGATCTCTTCGTGTGCAGCGAGAGCGGCGGGGCCGGGCCGCTGGTCGCCAACCGGACCGCGGTGGACACGTGGGAGACGTTCGAGTTGATCCGGAACTCCGACGGCACCGTCAGTCTCCGCGCCCGGTCGAACGGGCGGGTCGTGACGGCGGAGAGCGCCGGCGCCGGGCCGTTGCTGCCGAACCGCACCGCGATCGATCAGTGGGAGAAGTTCGAGCTGATCACCCTGTAGGCGCGTCGAGATCCAGCCCGAGCAGGGCGTTCTCGACCAGTTCCGGCAGCGCGGGATGTATCCAGTACTGGCCGCGGGCCAGGTCGTGCGCGGTCTGCCCGAAGGACATCGCCTGGATCAGCGGCTGGATGATGGTGGCCGCCTCCGGCCCGATGATGTGGGCACCGAGCAGCAGACCCGTGGCGGGATCGGCGAGCAGCTTGAGGAACCCCGTGGTGTCCTCGCGCGCCCACCCCGCCGCGATCCGCGAGTAGGGCTGGCGCTTGACGACATGCCGGACCCCGCGCGCCTGCGCCTGCTGCTCGGTGAGGCCGACCGCGGCGATCTGCGGCTCGGTGAACACGGCGGCCGGCACGAAGCGGTGGTCGACCGCCATCGGATCGTCGGGATGCGCGAGATTGTGTGCCACCACCCGCGCCTCGTGGTTGGCCACGTGCTTGAGCTGGTACGGGGAGCTCACGTCGCCGAGCGCGAGGATGCCGTCGACGCTGGTGCGCTGGTACTCGTCGACCACCACCTGGCCGTGGTGGTCGACGCGCACCCCGGCCGCGCGGAGCCCGAGCCGGTCGGTGTTCGGCCGGCGCCCGGTCGCGATGAGCAGGACGTCCGCGTCGACGGTCTCGTCGCCGTACGGGCAGTCGAGGTGGATCCGCACGCCGCGGTCGTCGTCGCCGGGTTCGATCGCCGAGACCGTGGTGTCCCGCCGCAGGTCGTACCTCTTCGCGGCGAGAGTGCCGAAGGCGTCTGAGATGTCACGGTCGTGATGCTTGAGCACCCGCGACCCCCTGACGAGCTGGGTCACGTGGCTGCCGAACGAGGCGAAGACGTGGGCGAACTCGGCGGCGATGTATCCACCCCCGAGGATCGCGATCCGCGACGGCAGCTCGTCGATCCGCATGATCGTGTCCGAGGTGTGCACGACCGTGCCGATCAGATCCGGGTCCAGTCCGAGGATGTCGGGGATGACCGGGCGCGATCCGGTGGCGATGACGAAGCGGTCGCCGGTGAACGTCCGGCACGAGCCGTCGTTCATCGCCACCGTCATCGACCGGGGGCCGGTGAACCGACCCCAGCCCTCGAACGCGGTGGTGTTCGGCGACTTCGGGCCCTTCCGGTATGCGCGGCCGCGGCGCTCGATGTCGTCGATCCGCTCGAACACGCGGTCCCGGATGCTGATCCAGTCCACGCCGTCGACGGTCGTCCGCAGGCCCAGTTGGCGGGCCTCCCGCGCGGCCTCTGCGACGTCGGCCGGGTACACGAACATCTTGGTCGGGATGCAGCCGACGTTCAGGCAGGTGCCGCCGAAGTCGCCGGCCTCGACCACCGCGATCCGCCAGTCCGCGAACTCCGGACCGGGGATCGAGTTTCCGGAGCCGGTCCCGATGATGACGAGGTCGAAGTCCGCCACGGCGGTCAGAACGCGTAGGTCGGGACGAGGATCGCCCGCGCGAGCGTGTGGAACGCCAGGTTGAAGGACACCGCGGTGGCGCTCGCCGACGCATCGACGCCGAGCGTCGGCAGGTCGACCGCGTGCACGACGAAGTAGTAGCGGTGCACCTGGTCGCCGGGTGGCGGGGCCGGCCCGTCGTAGCCCACTGGTGCCGAAGTCGTTGGCGACGTGGAACGCGCCGGCCGGCAGGTTGTCCGCGCCGGGGTTGCCCGCGTCACTCGCGAGTTCCGTGACGCCGACGGGGATGTCGACCACGGTCCAGTGCCAGAATCCGGAGGGGGTGGGCGCGTCCGGATCGAACATGCTGACGCAGAAGGAACGGGTGTCCTCCGGGAACCCGGACCACGACAGGGCGGGGGAGTGGTTCGCGCCGCCGGGTGCGTCCGGGCCGTAGACGTACTCCAGCGCGGTGGCCTCGCCATCGCGCACGTGCGGGCTGCTGACCGTGAACGACCCGACTGCGGGGAGCAACGCGTAGGGGTCGGGGGCGACGGGGCGATCCAGGCTCACGGGGGTCCTCTCCTGAAACCGGCTGTCCGATCGGGGCGCTGTTGCGACGCTACCTCCGCGTCGGGCGCGGGGGTGCGCATAGGCCCGTTCGGGCGGTCGGCGGCAGCGTGGAAGGCCCGGGGTCCCGGCCGGCGCGGATCCGGCCTCAGCCGGCCGGCGGGGCGCCGTCGGCCGGGGTTCCCGCGGGCTGGGACCAGCCCGACATCGAGTCCCACGAGCCGAGGGCGTTGCCGCCGGAGGCGGTCGCCGAATCGAGCGTCTCGACCACGGCCGGTGCCGGCGCGGACCGCGCGGGCACGCCGGTCGGCGGCGGGTCCCGCCGACGGCGCAGCGGGCGCGGGCGCGGCGGTCGGACCTGCGGCGGGCGAGGGCCCGGTCCGCTGATCGCGGGCCGGATCGGCCTCCCGATCGGTCGCCGGATCGGTCGCCGGCGGCGGGGGGTCGACGGAGACGTCGGCGGGACCGGCGGCGGGTGTGGTCGGCGACGGCACCGACTCGGCCGGCGGCACGGGCTGGGCGTCGGTGGGCTCGGAGCGGGCGGCGGCGAACGCCGAACCCGCGAGCACGACCGCCACCCCGGCCGCGAGGGTGCCGGCGATCAGCCAGGATCGCCGGCGGGGACCGCGCCGCAGGTGCCGCGCGGATCCGCCGCCGATCCGGAACGGTGCGCGGTCGTGGTGCGCGGGGCCGGCCGGGCGCGGGGCGTCGGGACGTGGGACGTCGGGACGGGGGCGTCGGGGCGCGCCGAGGCCGCGCGGCGGGGGTCGTCGTGTCCGGACGCGGGGTCCGGGCGATCCGTGCCGTTCGGGGCCGGGTCGTGACCCGGCCGCAGGTGATGCGCCCCCGGCGAGCAATGCGGGCGGTGCGGCACCTCTCGGGACCCCCGGGACGGCTTCCGTCCGTAGCGTTTGAGCGGCCCGGCTCCCGTTCCTCACACCCATGGTCGGTATTCGTCACCGGTGGTGAGCACGGATGGCTCGAATTTCCGCGCGCACCCAACCGCGGGGTGCTCGGCCCCGAACCACCCCGGTCAGCGGTCGGAGGGTCGGAAGGGGAACGCGGATGAGCAAGCGGTTGATGGCGGCGGTCGGGGCGTCGGTCTGTGCGGTGGGGCTCGCGGTCGGTCTGCCCGGCACGGCCGCCGCGGCGGAACCGGTGTCCTACGAGGCGACCCTCAACCCGATCACGGTGAACAAGGTGACCGGCAACGGCGCCGCGTGGATCACGGTGAACGGCACGACCGCGGAGGTCAAGATGCAGGTCAACGGCCTGCTCGACGGATCGCCGCACGCCCAGCACATCCATGTCGACGCGCTCGGCCAGTGCCCCACCGACGCGAATGCCCAGCAGCACAACGGCAATCTGTCCCTGAACGTGGCCGACGGCGCCCCGCTCTACGGCGGCATCGGCACGTCGCTGACCACCGACGGCGACACCACGCCGATGGCCGGTCTGCACGTCGGCAGCTTCCCCAGCACCGGGTCGTACACCTATACCCGCACGATCGAGCTCGACCCGAACGTGGTGGCGAACCTGGCCAAGGGCACCGCGGTGCTCGTCGTGCACGGCATCGACTACAACGGCAACGGCGCCTACGACGACGTGCTGGGCGCCAGCGAGCTCGATCCGATGCTGCCCGCCGAGGCCACCGATCCCGCGCTCTGCGGCGCGTTCGTGCCGATGCAGATGGCCGGCGTGCCGGCGGGTGCGGCCGACACCGGCGGCGGGTCCACCGCGACCGGCTCGGCGAGCGAATCGATCGCGCTCGGGTCGGTCGCCGTCCTCGCCCTCGCGGGCGGCGCGGGCCTCGCGCTCTACCGCCGCCGCCGGGCCGGCGAGAGCTGACCGCGTCCATGACCGGCACGCGGCGCCGCGGCAGGGTGACGATCGTCGCCCTCGCCGCGGCGCTGGCGCTGGTCACGGCCGGATGCGCGGCGCGGACGACGGCTCCGCAGCCGGGACCGGAGGCGGTCGGCTCCGTCCGCGCCGACGCGTCCGGGTCCGGAATCGGTGCGCCGGCGGCCGGTTCGTCGACACCGCCGGCCGCGGCTGATCCGGCCGCCGCGGAGGCGACCAGCGCAGAGACCGCAGCGGCACCGGCGGCGGGCGACGCCGTCGCGCCGAGCGCCGTCACCCCGCTGGAACCGGCCGCGCCCACCGCGCCCCCGACGGCGCCCGGGCCGGCCGGTGCCCCCCGGGACCCCCCGCTGTCACCGGGCCGGTGATGGCGCCGGCGCCGCCGGTGTCGCTGCGCATTCCTGCGATCGGCGTCGACTCCGCCGTCATCGATCTGGGCCTGAACCCGGACAGCACTGTCCAGGTGCCGCCGTTGGACGACCCCGATTCCAAGGCCGGCTGGTACACCGGCTCGCCGGAGCCGGGCACGGCCGGGCCGGCGATCTTGTTGGGGCACATCGACTCCCGCGCCTTCGGCCCCGGCGTGTTCTATTCGCTCGGCGCGCTGCGGCCGGGCGACGAGGTCGAGATCGGCCGCCAGGACGGCAGTGTCGCGGTCTTCCGGGTGGACGGCGTGCGCGCCTACGACAAGGACGCGTTCCCCACCCTGGAGGTGTACGGCAACATCGACCACGCCGGCCTGCGGCTGATCACCTGCGGCGGGGTGTTCGATCCCGATGCCGGCAGCTACGAGTCGAACATCGTGGCCTTCGCGTCGCTCGTCGGGACGGCCTGATCGGCGACCGGCGGATGGGTGCGGCGGCGACGCCGGTCAGTCCGCCGCGGCCACGGCCTCGATCTCCACCCGCAGCCGCGGATCGGCCAACGCCTGCACGATGAGCAGCGTGGTCGCGGGTGGCACCGCCGGCGACGAGTCCGCCGCGGCCGCCACGAAGGCCTCGACGTCGGCCGGATCGGTGAGATAGATGGTCATCCGGACGATGTCGTCCGCGCTCATCCCGGCCGCCTCCAGCACCTGCGCCAGGTTGCCGAGCGCCTGCCGCGTCTGCGAACCGACGTCGTCCGGCACCGCTCCCGAGCCGTCGACGCCGACCTGGCCGGCGACGAACAGCCAGCGCCCGGGATTCGCGACCTCCAGGCCCTGGCTGTAGAACGGCGACGCGGGTACCCCCGCCGGGTTGTGCGGTCGCTTCATCCGGTCCTCCTGGTCCGATCGTCTGCCCGAGTGGGCGGGCCGGCAGGCCCGGTGATCACCGATTCTCCGTCGCGCTGCGGTCGGGCGCCCGATCGCGGCCACGCCTCGGGTGCAGACCCTACCTGGCCGGCCCGGAACGACCGCGCGCGTCAGGGCTTCGCGAGCGACCCGAGGTGCAGCGCAAGGGTTTCCGGATCGGCGGCGAGCACGCCCTTGCGGGCGAAGAAGTCCGCGATGACCCGGCAGTCGCGCCACAGGTAGGTCTCGCCCTGCGGGTTCGCGACCAGGTCGACGACCTGCGGCAGGTCGATGAGCACGCATCCGTCGTCGTCGACGAGCACGTTGTACGGCGAGAGGTCGCCGTGCGTGTAGCCGGACTCGGCCAGCACCTCCAGGCTCGCCACCAGGCTGTGCCAGAGTTCGAGGAAGTCCGCCGTCGTCCCGTCCACGCCGGCCAGCCGCGGTGCCGCCTCGCCGTCCGGGCTGCCGATGAACTCCATCATCAGCTCGGAGCCGATCAGCTGCACGGGGTAGGGAACCCGGGCCCCGGCGGCCCAGAGCCCGCTCAGCGCGCGGAACTCCGCGGTCGCCCACTGGCCGGACAGCAGCTCGCGGCCGAAGGCGGTCCGCGTCGCCATCGCGCGCGTCTCGCGGGAGCGCCGGACCCGTCGGCCCTCGTTGTAGCCCGCGTCGCGGTGGAACATCCGGTGCTCCGCAGAGCGGAACGTCTTGACCGCCAGCAGGCAGCCGGGGCCGCCAGGCAGGGAGCGGTCGAGCAGGCCGACGTCGGCCTCCTTGCCGGTCTTGATCACGCCCAGCCTGGTGTCGCGCGCCGACAGCGAGGTGACGAGCCAGTCCGGCGCCGGTTCGGGCCCGCGGGCGGCCACGTCGTAGCTGGAGTACGGCGCCTCGTCGGGCGGCGCGAGTGCGACATCACCGCCGGCGTCGACGGTGTCGCCGCTCGTGTCGGTGTCGGTGTCAGTGTGACCGTGTCGACGTCCACCAGGATGCGGCCGGACCGGCCCTGGTCGACGATGCGTGGGCCGGCGAACTCCGCGCGCGGAGCCCGGCGTCGCGGCGTGGGGGACCGGCGATCGAAGTGGTCGTGCAGGTCGTCGAACGAGGAGTCGGGGTCGTCCGGATCCGTGTCGGTGAAGCGGGTGTCAGGGGTCAGGCGGAAGCGAGGCACTGTGGGGTCTCCGAGGCAGGGAAGGGGCGGGTTTCGGCGGTGTCGGCAGCCGCGAACACAGTCATGACGTCCCCCTTCCTGCTCGGACCGCGACCGGCGCCCCATCGGCACGGCGCCGGCCGTTGCTGGATCGGTTCCAGCGTGGCTCTCCGGGTTCAGCCTGACCAACGTCCGGCCCACTCGGCAAGCGAATTTCCCGGAATCAGGCAGCGCCGTCGGGTCGCACCCGGTTCAGGCGAGCCGGGCCGGGAACCCGCCGGTCGCGATCGGCGACCAGCGCGCCGGAGAGATCCGGATGAGGCACTTGCCCTGTGCGATCATCGCGCGCCGGTACTCGTCCCAGTCGGGGTGCTCCCCGGAGATGCAGCGGTAGTACTCCACCAGCGGCTCCAGCGCGGCGGGCAGTTCGAGAAGCTCGGCGGTGCCGTCGATCTGCACCCAGGCCCCGCCGAAGTCGTCGGACAGCACGAGGACCGACGCCGTTCCGCTGCGGCGGACGTTGCTGGCCTTGGCGCGCTCGGGGTAGGTCGAGACGACGACGCGACCGCGCTCGTCGACGCCGCCCGTGACGGGCGACGCCTGCGGCGTGCCGTCCGCCCGCGTCGTCAGCAGCACCATGTGGTGTCGCGGCCGCGCGAAATCCAGCAGGTCGTCCCGCTGGACGGAGGTGGTGGTCGCGATGGTGCGCGGCATGCAGACTGCCTTCCGGAGCGTCGGTGGGGACGGTGGCGCGAGAGCTCCTCCGAGGCTAGCGGTCCGGGTCGCAGCGTCGTTCGGAGTAAACCCGTCGATCGACCGGCGGGGCGCCGACTACGGTGCCTGCCATGCCGGATGACCTTCCTCCCGACCTCGCCCGTGATCGTGCGGAGCGCCCGCTCCTGGTGTCCGACGCGGCGGCGATCAACGAGCTCCTCGATGCCATGGAGCGGGCCGAGCCGGTGGACGAGGGCTACGACGAGGAGGAGGTCGTCGAGGAGCTGACCTCGCCCGCCGCCGACCTCGCGCGCGGCAGCGTCGGCGTGTTCGATGGCGACCGGCTGGTCGGCTTCGGCCTGCTGTGGATCAGCGACCCGGGCTCGCAGTTCAAGGCGTCCGTCTGGGGTGGCGTGCACCCGGACCTGACGCACCGCGGCATCGGCACGCAGATCCTCCGTCGGCTGGCCACGGCGGCGCGCGCCATCCGCGACGCGGACGCGCCGGGCCTGCCTGGCGAGATCAAGCTGTGGGTCGACGAGAAGCGTCCCGGCACCGCGGCTCTCGCCGCCGCGGAGGGATATGAGACCTGGCGCTTCTTCTTCCGCATGCGCGCCCCCCTGCGGCCGGACCGCGACGCCGGCCCGGCGCCGGCCGGCGTGCGCATCCGGCGGTTCCGCGCGGAGGACGACGAGACGGTGCGCCGGGTGTCGAACGAGACGTTCGGCGACCACTGGGGATCCACTCCGTTGGACGCCGAGCGCTGGCGCGCCGAGTACGCCGACGCGAAGTCCTTCCGCCCGCAGCACTCGTTCGTCGCCGAGGCGGACGGCCGGATCGTCGGGTACCTGATGACCGCCGAGTTCGAGGGCGAGACGCAGGCGCGGGGGTACCCGTCGGGCTACGTGTCGCGCATCGGCACCCTCCGCTCGGCGCGCGGCCGTGGCATCGCGACCGCCCTGCTCGCGCACACCATGGCCGACCTCGCCGCGCACGGCTACCCGTTCGTCGAGCTTGCCGTCGACGCGGACTCGCCCACGGGGGCGGGGCGGCTGTACGAGCGGGCCGGGTTCTCCACGATCGCGCGGAACCAGGTGGTCGGGCGCCGGTTCTGAACGATGTGCCGCACGGCCTCGGTGGCGAACTCCACCTCGTCGGGGGAGTTGTACAGGTAGAAGCTCAGCCGGCAGCTGGCGAGCGGATCCAGGGCGAGGTGCCGGTGCGCCAGGGACGCGCAGTGGCAGCCGGCCCTCGACTCCACGCCCGCGTCGTTGAGAGCGGTCGCGAGCTCCACGGGATGCCATCCGGCGACGTTGAACGACACGAGCGATGTGCGCCGACCGGCGTCCCGCGGGCCGTACACCGTCAGTCCCGGGATCGCCGACAGTCGTTGCAGGGCGAGCTCGGTCAGCGCCCTGGTGTGCTTCCCGACGGCGGACATGGTGTCGCGCACGGCATTCGGCCGCAGCGGTGCGGGGGAGCGGAAGGATGCCGGGGCGCCGGGCGGCGCGACCAGGTCGGCCAGGAGCCGCAGGGCCTGGGCGGATGCGATGACGCCGAGGATGTTCGGCGTGCCCGCCGCGTACTTCCAGGGCAGCTCATTCCAGTCCACCCGTGCGGTGCTGACGGCGCCGGGCGCGATCATGTCGCCGCCGTAGAGGAAGGGCAGCGCCCGCTCCAGCAGGTGCTCCTTCGCGTACAGCACGCCCACGCCGAACGGCGCGAGGACCTTGTGGAACGAGAAGGCCAGGTAGTCGACGTCGAGCGCCTGCACGTCGACCAGGCTCGACGGCACCAGCTGGGCCGCGTCCACCAGCAGGCGCGAGCCGGACTCGAGATCGGGTTGCACATACCCGCTCTGCCGGGCGATCGCGCGCACGGCCGGCAGTGGCGGCTTGGTGCCGAGGAAGTTCGACGCGCCGGAGCAGCAGACCAGCTTGGTCCGGGCGTCGACCAGCGAGGACAGGTGATCCAGGTCCAGCTCGCCGGTCTGCGGGTCGAACCGCGCGACGCGGCACTGCACCGTCCGGCCGAGGCGCGGCAGGATCTCCCGGCACAGCCCGTACCAGGGCACGAAGTTCGAGTTGTGCTCGAGCATGGTGGTGACCACGTTGTCGCCGTCGCGGAACTCGGTGAGCAGCGAGTACATCACCGCGTTGATCGCCTCGGTGGTGTTGCGGTACGTGGCGATGCCGCGCCGGCTCGGCGCGTTCAGCCACTGCGCGATGGTGTCGTACGACGACTCGAAGAGCCCGGTCGTGTGGACGGACGCGGTGGACTGGCCCCGGTGCACGTTCTCGTAGCGGGGGACGAGATCCCGGTAGAGGTCCAGCAGGTCGTCCGGCGGCTGCGTGCTCGCGGCGTTGTTGGTGACGATGCGGCCGCTGCGGGCCAGGTCGAAATGCGCGCGGATGTCGGCCAGGCTCGCCCCGCCCACGCGCGCGTCGGTCGGGCCCGGCCGGTCCCCGGCGGTGTCGATGCGCCGGTCCCCGGCGGTGTGGATGCGCCGGTCCCCGGCGGTGTCGATGCGCCGGTCCCCGGCGGTGTCGATGCGCCGGTCCCCGGCGGAATCGAGAAGTCGCGCCTTCGCCTCTTCGCGGTGGTGCCTGCCCATCCGGACCCCCGTCGTCGGGCGCCGCGGCTTCGCGGTGCCCTCAGAGGGAGCGGATGCGCCGAAAGGGTGATACGTGGTGGCCCGCCACCCGGCGTCCCGGGGTGCCGGGTGACCTCGTCGTCCCGACTACCCTGGCGCGGTGATCACACGCCTGTCCACCTTGTTCCTCCGCACCCTGCGCGAGGATCCGGCGGACGCCGAGGTGCCCAGCCACCGCCTGCTGGTGCGCGCCGGCTACATCCGCAGGGCCGCGCCCGGGCATCTACAGCTGGCTCCCGCTCGGCTACACCGTGCTGCGCAACGTGGAGCGGATCGTCCGCGAGGAGATGGTGGCGATCGGGTCGCAGGAGGTGCACTTCCCTGCGCTGCTGCCGCGGGAGCCGTACGAGGCGACCGGGCGCTGGGTCGAGTACGGCGACAACATCTTTCGGCTGAAGGACCGCAAGCGGGCGGACTACCTGCTGGGGCCGACGCACGAGGAGATGTTCACCCTGCTGGTCAAGGACATCGTGTCGTCGTACAAGGGCCTGCCGCTGTCGCTGTTCCAGATCCAGACCAAGTACCGGGACGAGGCGCGGCCCCGCGCCGGCCTGCTGCGAGGCCGCGAGTTCGTCATGAAGGACTCGTACTCGTTCGACGTCGACGACGCAGGGCTGGCCGCGGCGTACGACCGGCACCGCGAGGCCTACGTCCGGATCTTCGACCGGCTGGGGCTGCGGTACGTCATCGTCGCGGCCATGTCCGGGGCGATGGGCGGGTCGGCGTCCGAGGAGTTCCTGGCGGACTCCGAGGTCGGCGAGGACACCTACGTGCGGTGCAGCCGCTGCGACTATGCGGCGAACGTCGAGGCGGTGACCGTGCCGGCGCCGCCGCCGCTGCCCGCCGACGTGGTGGCCGCCATCCCGGCGGCGCACGGAGAGGACACCCCGGACACGCCGACCATCGACACGCTGGTCGACGACCTGAACGCGCGCTTCCCCCGGGCCGACCGGCCGTGGGCCGCCGCCGACACGCTGAAGAACGTGCTGGTGATGCTGCGGCACCCGGACGGCACCCGCGAACCGCTGGCCATCGGCGTGCCCGGCGACCGCGAGGTCGACGCGAAGCGGCTCGAGGCACAGGTCGCGCCGGCCGAGGTCGAGCCGTTCACGGAGGAGCATTTCGCGGCCAGGCCGGCGCTGACCCGCGGTTACATCGGGCCCGGCGTCCTCGGCACCGGGCACGCCAGCGGTATCCGATACCTGCTCGACCCGCGGGTGGTCGAGGGCACGGCGTGGGTGACCGGGTCGGACGAGCCCGGCCGGCACGTGCTGGATCTGGTGATGGGTCGGGACTTCACCGCCGACGGCACGATCCAGGCCGCCGAGGTGCGCGACGGCGATCCGTGCCCGGTGTGCGGCGCGCCGCTGGCGACCGCGCGCGGCATCGAGATGGGGCACATCTTCCAGCTCGGCCGCAAGTACGCGGACGCGCTCGGCCTGCAGGTGCTGGACGAGAAGGGCGCCCTGGTCACCGTGACCATGGGCTCCTACGGCATCGGGGTGTCGCGCGCCGTGGCTGCCATCGCCGAGAACGGGCACGACGACAAGGGTCTGATCTGGCCGCGGGAGGTGGCGCCGGCCGACGTGCACATCGTGATGGCCGGCAAGGGTGACGAGATCACGGACGCCGCGGAGCTGATCGCCGCCGGGCTGGACTCCTCCGGCGTGCGCGTGCTTCTCGACGACCGCACCGCGTCGGTGGGCGTCAAGTTCACGGATGCGGAGCTGATCGGCGTGCCGACCATCTGCGTCGTCGGCCGCGGCGTGGCGAGCGGGGTGGTCGAGGTGCGGGACCGGGCGACCGGCGCGCAGGACGAGGTCTCGATCGCCGAGATCGTCGAGCGACTGCGCGCCATCGCGCGCGGCTGACCCGCGTGGTGCCCGAAGGGGCCGCGTTCGGGGGAGCGCCGCCGACGCGAGCGCGACCGACCGGAGTGCGCTCGTATGACCGGTCCGGTCCCGGTATGACCGTGCGGTCCCTGGTCTGACGCTCGAACGTCATACCAGGGACGTCACGGTCATACCTGCGAACGGCCGGTCATACCCGCGGACGGGGCTCCCGGCCGCACGAGGGGCGTGCGGCGGCGAGGGCGTCAGGGCTGGCCGGGGAACGGCACGGTGCTCGGCGCCACGCCGGCCACCTGCTTCCACATGGCGAGCCGCACGGCCGCGTCGGACAGGCCCAGCAGCGCGAAGCCGCGCAGCTCGGCGTCGTCGGTCGAGCCGATCACCGCGCGCCAGGCGCCGGCGGCGTCCGACTCGATGTCCTGGGCCAGCTGCCGGGCGCTCGGCGGGTCCATCACGGCGACCGAGACCTGGTACGCGGGCGCGGGTTCCGGCGCCGCGGAGCCGCCGGCGACCAGCCGGGCCGCCGTCGCGTCCCGTCGCAGCAGGTGCCCGGCGCGGGCCTCGTTGATCATGTCGGCGTCGTCCCGGCTGTACGCGGCGACCAGGCCGTAGGCCCACACAGCGGCCTGCTCGGCGGCCAGCGCGCGCTGCAGCGTGGTGACGGCATCGGGCGACAGCGGGCCCGGCGCGGCGCTGGTTGCCGGCGCGCTCGTGGGGGCCGTGGAGGACCCTGCTGTGGACGAAACCGCCGTGCCGGTGCCCGGGTCGACACCCGCGCTGGGGTCGGCGGATGCGCTGGCGCCGGTCGTCGGGGTGGGTGACGTCACGCCAGCACCGCCCGGTGGGTGGCCAGGGCCGCCGCGATCGACCCGTAGATGGCGGCCCGGTAGCGCGAGGCGGTGCTGATCGCGTCCGTGAACGCGACCTGCGCGGTCGCCGCGTCCCCGCGCACGGCCGAGATGATCTCCTCGGGGGCGGCGGGCAGCTCGATCTGCGCTGGCGGCGGCGCGGCCGAGGTGGCCGCCGTCTCGGCGACCGACGGGTTCATCCTGCGGAACTCCGCCTCCAGCGCGTCGAGCTGCGCGTACCGGTCGGACAGCAGAGGGGTGAGCCGGGCTGCGTCCGCCGGGTCGGCGGCAACGGCGGCCTCGAGGCGCAACGCGTGCAGCCGCGTGGTGGCGATCAGCCCGGAGATCGGGTCCGCCATGGCCGGGGTCTGCGTCACGGTGGGAATGTCGGGCTCGTCCGGCGAGAAGAAGCTGCAGCCGCTCACCGAGACGATGGTGGCGAGCGCGGCGACACCGGCACCCGCGAAGAGCGTGCGGCGGCGCACGCGCTGGTCGAGGGGGGCCACCACGACATCATGACAGCCCGCGCGGGGGCACCGTCCCGCCGCGGCCGATAGGCTGGTCGGCCAGCGTCGGGTGTTCGCGAGTGGCCACCCGCGGCGCTGGACAACTGCACAGGAGGCGGCCCATGTCATCAGGCGGCGCATCGCGCACCGGACCGCGCACGGGATCAGACCGCACCGGCTCCCGCCCGGAGCCCGGCACCGACACGGCGCTCCGTCAGCTCGTCGAGCGGATCGTCACCGGGGCCGGCTACGACCTGGACGACATCACGGTCACGCCCGCCGGTCGCCGCCGGGTCGTCCGGGTGATCATCGACTCCGACGACGGGGTGAGCCTGGACGACGCCGCCGACGTGAGCCGGGCGATCTCCGCCGAGCTCGACGCGGACGACGCGGACCGCGTGCTCGGCCCACAGGCCTACACGCTCGAGGTGACCAGCCGCGGCATCGGGCGTCCGCTGACCCTGCCGCGCCACTACCGGCGGGCCAGGACCCGCCTGCTCGCGGTCACCACCACCGACGGCCGCCGGCTCACGGGGCACGTGCTGTCCGCCTCGGACGACGCCGTGCACCTGGTCGCGGGGCCGGACGGGGGCGCGGACCTCGTCGTGCCGTACGCCGACATCGCCAGGGCCGCGGTCGAGGTCGAGTTCCGCGTGCCGTCTCCCGCGCTGCAGCAACGGCTCGGCATCGTCCGGGCGGACGCACCGGACGACCAGGACGACGGGGCCGACGAACGGGCACGGGAGGAGGCGGAGTGATGGACGTCGACATCGCGGCGTTGCGCGCGGTCGAGAAGGACAAGGGCATCGAGTTCGGCTCGCTCATCGAGACGCTGGAGACCGCCCTGCTCACCGCCTACCGGCACACCCAGGGTCACGCCGGCCACGCCCGGGTGGAGATCGATCGCAAGACCGGGCACATCCGCGTGCTCGCCCAGCAGGTCGACGAGGAGGGCGAGGTCGAGAAGGAGTGGGACGACACCCCCGACGACTTCGGCCGGATCGCCGCGACCACTGCGCGGCAGGTCATCCTGCAGCGGCTGCGGGACGTGGAGAACGAGCGCACGTTCGGCGACTTCGCCGGACGCGAGCACGACCTGATCACCGGCACCGTCTCGGCGGACGCCAAGGTCAACGCGCGCGGCGTCGTCGTGGTCAGCCTCGGCGACGTCGAGGGCATCATCCCAGCCGCCGAGCAGGCGCCGGGGGAGAGCTACACCCACGGGCAGCGGCTCCGCTGTTACGTGGTCGCCGTCGCGCGCGGGCCGCGGGGACCGCAGATCACGCTGTCCCGTACGCATCCGAATCTGGTGCGCAAGCTGTTCGCGCTCGAGGTGCCGGAGATCGCCGACGGCACCGTGGAGATCACGGCAGTCGCCCGGGAGGCGGGGCATCGCTCGAAGATCGCGGTGCACGCCACCGTGCCGAACGTCAACGCCAAGGGCGCGTGCATCGGCCCGATGGGCGCGCGGGTGCGCGCCGTGATGAGCGAGCTGAACGGCGAGAAGATCGACATCATCGACTACGACGAGGATCCCGCGACCTTCGTGGGCAACGCGCTGTCGCCCGCACGGGCACTGTCGGTGACGGTCGTCGACCGGGTGGCCCGCGCGGCCCGCGTCGTGGTGCCCGACTTCCAGCTCTCGCTGGCCATCGGCAAGGAGGGCCAGAACGCCCGGCTGGCCGCCCGCCTGACGGGCTGGCGGATCGACATCCGGAGCGACGCCGCACCCGCGGAGTGACCGGCTCCCTCCCGATCCCGATGCCCGTGCGAGCCCGTGCCCGAGCCCGTGACCGAGCCCTTGACCAAGACGAGTCGGATCTCCCACAGCCAAGGCGGTAGACTTCCATGTCGGCCCGTTCGCCGTCCCCGGACGCCGATGAGCTTCCCTCCGGATCACCAGGTCCGGTTCGGACGTGCATCGGCTGCCGAGCCCGGGAGCGGACCACCGAGCTGTTCCGTGTGGTGGCCGTGAACGGAGTCCTCGTTCCCGATCCCCGGCATCGCCTGCCGGGCCGGGGTGCGTGGCTGCATCCCGATCCCGGTTGCCTGGCGATCGCGGAGCGACGTCGGGCGTTCGGCAGGGCACTGCGCCACGCCGGGCCGCTCGACACCAGCACGATCCGGCGATTCCTGGACGATCGGGGATCGGACGGCAGCACCACCGAACCGGGGGCGGGGCCGCACACTGCGGCCGCGCCCGATCCGCCCAGCACGACCGGAAAGCAGGTCGACCCATCGTGAGCATGCCGTGAAGCAGCAATGAGCAGCACCCGGCACATCTAGACGAGGTCGAGCGGCCGAAGAGCCCGCCCGCCCTCACCGTGAGGAGAGCAGTGGCAGGCAAGGCCCGAGTACATGAGCTCGCGAAAGAGCTCGGCAAGACCAGCAAAGAGATCATGGCGAAGCTCACCGACATGGGTGAGTTCGTGAAGTCGCCGTCGTCCACCATCGAGGCGCCCGTCGTGCGCAAGCTGCGCGACGCCTTCCCGGCGGCCGCCAACGGCTCCGGCAACGGGAAGACCGCCGCCGCGGCAGCCACGGCGGGGACGACCACAGCGGGGACCGCCACGGCGGCCCGGCCCGACGCGTCCCGGCCCGCGGCCGCCGCGCCCGGCACCCGCCCGGTCCCGGGCACCCGCCCGGCTCCCGCCCCGGCCGCCGCCGCCCCGGCGGCACCCGCGGCCGCCGCCCCGCCGGCCGCCGCCCGCTGCTCAGGCGCCCGCCGCCGCGGCACCGGCCGCGGCCGCTCCACGCCCGCAGCCCACCACGACGGCGCCGTCCGCCCCGCCGGCCCGCGTGGACGTCCCGGCGGCCCGTGCGGACGCCCCGCCGGCCCGGCCCGACGGCCAGGCCCCGCCGCGTCCCGCCCGTCCCGCCGGTGGTGTTCCCGGCGCGCCCCGCCCGCCGCGCATGGGCAACAACCCCTTCGGTGTCGGCCAGCCGCGCAACGCGCCCCCGCGTCCCGGTGGAGTTCCGGGCGCGCCGCGGCCGCCCGCGGGTCGGCCCGGTGGCGCCCCGGGTGGCCCCGGCATGCGCCCCGGTCCCGGCGGCGCCCGTCCCGGTGTCCCCGGCGGCGCGCGTCCCGGCGCACCCGGCGCCCGGCCCGGCGCCCCGGGCGCCCGGCCCGGCGGCGCCCCCGGCGGTTATCGCGGCGGTGCCGGCGCACCCGGCGGCGGCGGTGCCGGCGGCGGTTATCGCGGCGGCCCCGGTGGCGGCGGCGGCGGCGGTGCCCGGCCCGGTGCGGGTGGGCGCGGTCGCGGTGGCGCGGCCGGTGCCTTCGGTCGGCAGGGCGGACCGGCGCGCAAGGGCCGGAAGTCGAAGAAGCAGCGCCGTCAGGAATTCGACAACATGCAGGCGCCGACGATCGGCGGCGTGACGCTGCCGCGCGGCAACGGCGCCGTCGTCCGGCTCGCCCGCGGCTCCTCCCTGAGCGACTTCGCCGACAAGATCGACGCGAACCCGGCGTCGATGGTGCAGGCGCTGTTCCACCTCGGCGAGATGGTCACGGCGACCCAGTCGGTGTCCGACGACATCCTCGAGCTGCTCGGCTCGGAGATGGGCTACGAGGTGCAGATCGTCTCCCCGGACGACGAGGACCGCGAGCTGCTCGACTCGTTCGACCTGTCCTACGGCGAGAACGAGGGCGACGAGAGCGATCTCGTCATCCGCCCGCCGGTCGTCACGGTGATGGGCCACGTCGACCACGGCAAGACCAAGCTGCTCGACGCGATCCGCCACACCAACGTGGTGGACCGCGAGGCCGGCGGCATCACCCAGCACATCGGCGCCTACCAGGTCGTCACCGAGCTGGGCGGCGAGGAGCGGTTGATCACCTTCATCGACACCCCGGGTCACGAGGCGTTCACCGCCATGCGTGCCCGCGGCTCGCAGTCCACGGACATCGTCGTGCTGGTGGTCGCCGCCGACGACGGCGTGATGCCGCAGACGGTCGAGGCGATCAACCACGCCAAGGCCGCGGACGTGCCGATCGTGGTGGCGATCAACAAGATCGACAAGGAGGGCGCGAACCCGGACAAGATCCGGCAGCAGCTCACCGAGTACGGGCTGGTGGCCGAGGAGTACGGCGGCGAGACCATGTTCGTCGAGGTCTCGGCGCGCGCGCGGACCAACATCGAGGGCCTGCTCGAGGCGATCCTGCTGACCGCGGACGCGGCGCTGGACCTGCGGGCGAACCCGTCGATGAACGCGGAGGGCGTGGCCATCGAGGCGCACCTCGACCGCGGCCGCGGCGCCGTGGCGACCGTCCTGGTGCAGCGCGGCACGCTGCACGTCGGCGACTCGATCGTCGCCGGCAACGCCTACGGGCGCGTGCGGGCCATGCTCGACGACCACGGCGAGAACCTCACCGAGGCGCTGCCGTCACGGCCGGTGCAGGTGCTCGGGTTCACCTCGGTGCCCGGCGCCGGCGACTCGTTCATGGTCGTCGAGGAGGACAGGGTCGCGCGGCAGATCGCCGAGCGGCGGCAGGCCCGCGCCCGCAAGGCGCAGGTCGCCAACCGGCGGCGGATCTCGCTGGAGGACCTGGGCGCCGCCCTCGCCGAGCGGAAGATCGAGCAGCTCACGCTGATCATCAAGGGCGACAACTCCGGCACCGTCGAGGCGCTCGAGGACTCGCTGATGAAGCTCGACGTGGGCGAGGAGGTCGACCTCCGGGTGGTGCACCGCGGCGTCGGTGGCATCACCCAGGACGACATCAACCTGGCGGCCACCACCGAGGCGATCGTCATCGGCTTCAACGTCAAGCCGGTGCGCGGCGTGCAGGAGCTGGCCGACCGCGAGGGCGTCGACATCCGCTACTACACGGTCATCTACCAGGCGATCGACGAGGTCGAGCAGGCGCTCAAGGGCATGCTCAAGCCGGAGTTCGAGGAGGTGCAGATCGGCACCGCGGAGGTTCGCGAGGTCTTCCGCTCCTCCAAGTTCGGCAACATCGCCGGCTGCATCGTGCGGACCGGCGAGATCCGGCGAAACGCCAAGGCGCGGTTGCTGCGCGGCGGTGTGGTGCTCAACGACAACCTGCAGATCGACTCGCTGCGCCGGTTCAAGGACGACGCGACCGAGGTCCGCGAGGGCTTCGAGTGCGGTGTCGGCCTCGGCTCGTGGAACAACATCGAGGTCGAGGACGTCATCGAGACCTACGAGGTGCGCGAGAAGCCGCGCGCCTGAGCGGGCACCTCCGGCGCCCCGGCCGGGAGACCGTCCGGGGCGCGAGCGAGGGCTGCGGCGTCGATGCCCTGCCTTCCGGCGTGCGCGTGCGCCCGCGCCGCGGGGGTGCGGAGAATCGCCGGACCCCCTCACTGCCGGTCTCGGGAAGGGAAGCTCGCGTGGTGGTTCGGGATCGCGACGGTGTCTACGTCGGGGTGCTGGAGTGCGACGCGCTGGTCGATCCGCACGGCGCCCCGCTCACCCTGAAGCGCAAGCGCGCCGTGGTGCGCCCCGTGCTGGCGCGGCTGCGCCGGCTGGAGGTCGCGGCAGCCGAGGCGGGTGACCCGGACCGGCTGGGCCGCGCGCTGATCGCGGTCTCGACCGTGTCGGGCGCGCCCGGTCCGGTGCAACGGACGCTCGACACCTGCGAGCGCCAGCTCGCCGGCGAGGTGGAACTCGAGCTGCTGTCCGTGCGGCGGCGGACGATCGGCCCGCACGACGAGCACGAGCCGACGGGCCCGCCCGGCCGGGCCTGAGCGAGCGGGACGAACCCGGCCCGGCGGCGACAGCCGACCGGCCGACGGAGCGGAGGAGGACGTCCATGGTGGACAGGGCGCGTGCCCAGCGGCTGGCCAAGCGCATCGTGACCATCGTCGCCACGGAGCTGCAGCACCAGGTCAAGGACCCGCGGCTGGCGATGGTGACGGTGACCGCGGCGACCGTCACCCCCGACCTCCGCGACGCGAAGGTCTTCTACACGGTGTACGGCGAGGACGACGAGGTGGCGGCCACGGCCGCGGCGCTCAGCAGCGCGACCGGCGTGCTGCGGTCGGCGGTGGGGCAGCAGACCGGGATCAAGTTCACCCCGACGCTCACCTTCGAGCTCGACACGGTGCCGGAGACCGTGCACCGGATCGACGAGCTGATCGCCGCGGCGCGCGACGCCGACGCCGAGGTGGCTCAGCGCGCGGCCGGCGCGAGCTACGCGGGCGACGCCGATCCCTACCGGACGACCACGGACGGCGACGGCGAGACGGCGGCCGAGTCCGCGCAGCGGGCGGCCGGCGCGACCTACGCCGGCGATGGCGATGTCGATGGCGGTGGCGATGGCGGTGGCCGTGGCGATACCGACGGCACCCCGCCGCACCGGGCGCCCGCCGGCGGCCCGGGCCATGACCCACGGCGACCGTCCGAATTCGACGGCGCGGCCGAACGGTGACACGATCACGAACGAGAACGACTCTCCGGATGTCGAGGGCGGAGGCGGCGTGACCGACACCCATGCGGTGCGCGCGCGATCCTGGCAACTCCGAACCACCCGTCCCGGGTCCGGCAACGGCGAGTCCGCGCACCCCCGACAGCACGGCGCCATCAGCGACATCGACCGCGCGGGAGAACTTCTCGCCACCGCCCGCAGCGTGGTGCTGGTGCCGCACATCTTCCCGGACGCCGACGCGCTGGGCAGCGCGCTCGCCCTCGGCATGGGACTGCGGCACCTGGGCACGGACGCGCGGGTGTCGTTCGCCGAGCCCGACGGGGTGCCCGAGTCCCTGGCGGGCCTGCCGGGTCGCGAGCTGATCGTGCCGCCCGCAGCCGTTCCGGAGCGCCCCGATCTCGTCGTCACCGTCGACGTCGGCTCCGTCGCCCGGTTGGGCTCACTCGCCCGGCTGCTCGACACGGCGAAGCAGAGCCTGGTGGTCGACCACCACGCGTCGAACACCCGGTTCGGTCGCCACCACCTCGTGGACGCCACCGCGGAGTCGACCACGGTGCTCGTCGTCCGGCTGCTCGACCGGCTCGGCGTCCCGCTCGACCGGGCGATGGCCGAGAACCTCTACGCCGGGCTGGCCACCGACACCGGCCACTTCCGGCACGCCAAGTCCGACGCGCACCGGCTCGCCGCCCGTCTCCTCGACCTCGGGGTGCGGCCGTCCGAACTGTTGCTGCCGATCACCGACACCCACCCCTTCGGCTGGTTCGGCATGCTGTCGCGCGTGCTGGGCACGGCGGTCCTCGAGCCGACGGCCGCCGGCGGGCACGGCCTGGTGTACGCCGTCATCGACGCGCACACCGCGGCCGGCCTGCGCTCGGAGGAGCTGGACTCGGTCATCGACATCCTGCGCACCGCCCAGGAGGCGGGGGTGGCCGCCGTCTTCAAGCAGACCCACCCGACGACCTGGCAGGTCTCCCTGCGGTCCAGTCCGTCGATCGACGTGTCGGCGGTGGCGAGCGCGCTCGGCGGCGGCGGCCACGTCAGGGCCGCCGGCTTCACCCACCACGGCCCCGTGCCGGCCCCCGCGATCGACGCGCTGCTGACGATCCTCGGCCGCTGACCCGCCGGTCGCCCGCTCCGTCGGGGGACGCGGACGGGGTTGCGTGCGGGTGAGAACGGCCACGTCGGCCGCCCGATCGCTGGACGCGTCCCGAGACCGTCGGGCATGATAGATACATCATGGATGCAACACGGCTGCCCAGCGCCGCCGACCGCGCCTACTCCCATGTCCGCGACGGCATCCTGTCCGCCCGCTATCCCGACCACGAGCTGCTCGCCGAGGGCGCGATCGCGGACGAGGTCGGCGTCTCCCGAACCCCGGTCCGCGAGGCTCTGCTCCGGCTCGAGGCCGAGGGCATGATCCGCCTGCTGCCCAAGCGCGGCGCCCTGGTGCTGCCCGTCACGGCCGCGGAGTGGCGGGACGTGCTGGACACCCGGTTGCTCGTCGAGTTGCACGCCGCGCTGTCGGTGCTCGCCGCCGGCGACGGGCCCGCGCTGGCCACGCGGCTGGCCGGCCCCCTGCAGGCGCTCGCCGACGCGGCCGAGAACGGCGACGTGCCCGGCTATGTCGCGGCCGATCGGGACTTTCACGCCTCGATCGTGGCCGCTGGCGGCAACCAGATCCTGAACCGCCTCTACGGATCGCTGCGCGATCGGCAGCTGCGCATGGGCGCCGCCAACCTCTCGCCGACGGCGGGCCGGACGCCGCACGGATGGCGCGCACCGTCGTCGAGCACCGGGCCATCGCCGACGCCATCGCGGCGGGGGACGCCGCGCTCACCGAGCGGCTGACCCGTGAGCACATCGCCAGGGCGGACCGCGCGATCCAGGGCCTCCCGGATCCGGCGGTGACGCCGTGATCGGCGCGCCCGCCCTCGCCCGCGGCGCCGACCGCGCGCGGCGCTGGCCCTACGCGATCTGGGGGGTCGGCGCCGCCGTCTACCTGCTCGCCGTCTTCCACCGCACCTCGCTCGGCGTCGCCGGTCCGCTCGCCGTCGACCGGCTGGAGATCACCGCCGGCCAGCTCAGCACGTTCGTGATGCTCCAGCTCGGCGTCTACGCCGCGATGCAGGTGCCGACGGGCATCCTGGTCGACCGGTTCGGCCCGCGCCGGATGCTGCTCGCGGCCACCGTGCTGATGGGCTCGGCGCAGCTGCTCTTCTCCGTCGTCGAGTAGCTACCCGCTGGCGCTCCTGGCGCGCGGCCTGCTCGGCGTCGGCGACGCGATGACCTACATCTCCGTGCTTCGGCTGATCGCCGGCTGGTTCCCGGCCCGCCGATTCCCGGTGCTCACCACCTTCACCGGGCTGGTCGGGATGACGGGCAACCTGCTCGCCACGGTGCCGCTGACCCTCGTGCTCGGCGGGCTGGGCTGGGGGCCGACATTCGCCATCGCCGGCGGCATCTCGCTGAGCTACGCGCTGCTCCTGCTGCGTCCGGCGGTCGCGGCGCCGTTCCGCGACCGCGGAACAGACGCCACGGCCGCCATCCCCGGCGCCGAGGACACCGGTGCGTACGGACCGGTCGGCGGGCAGCGCGTGCTCGCCCAGGTGCGCAAGGCCTGGCGGCACCCCGCCGGCCGGCTCGGCTTCTGGATCCACTTCTCCGCGATGGCCGGGCCGACCGCGTTCGCGGTGCTCTGGGCGTTCCCGTACCTGACCCAGGGCCTCGGCTACCCGCCGCAGGTCGCATCCTCCTTCCTGATGCTGCTCGTCGGCGGCGGCGTCGCGGCCAACCTGATCATCGGGCCGCTGCTCGCCCGCCGGCCGGCGCTGCGCAGCCCGCTCGCGCTCGCGGTCGCCGTGGCGTGCCTGACCGCCTGGCTCGTGCTGCTCGGTTGGCCCGGCGGGCAGCCGCCGACCGCGATCGTGATCGGCGTGCTTCTGGTGCTCTCCGTCGGCGGCCCGGCCTCCGCGGTCGCCTTCATGCTGGCCAGGGACTACAACCCGCGGCACCGGATCTCCACCGCGACCGGTGTGGTGAACGTCGGCGGCTTCTGCGGCGCCGTCATCGGCGTCTTCGCCGTCGGCCAGGTGCTCGACTGCCTCGAGCCCGGCGCGGCCGTGCACTCGCTGGACGCCTATCGCTGGGCGCTGCTGTCCATCGCCGTGCTCACCGCGTTCGGCATCTGGCGCATGACGGTGTGGCTGCTGCGGACGCGATCGACGGTGCTGACCGCCGCCGCCCGCGGTGAGCGCGTGCCCGTCCGGCTCGTCCCGCACTGGTTCGACCGGGGGGCCGGGGAGCCCGCGGAGGAGACCGGAGATGACACCGGGGAAGACACCGAGAAGACACCGCCGGGCGCGCGCCGGCAGCCGGCTCGTCCCCGGGCCGATCCGGTGGCTGACGCTCCCGCGGCGCCGCTCCCGCCCGGCGGCGGCCTGCTGCTCGTGGACAAGGCGGCGGGCCGCACCTCGCACGACGTGGTGGCGCGGGTCCGCCGGCTGCTCGGCACCCGCCGGGTGGGTCACGCCGGCACGCTCGACCCGATGGCCACGGGGCTGCTGCGTGCTCGGCGTCGACCGCGCCACGAAGCTGCTGGGCCACCTGGCGCTCACCGACAAGACCTACCTCGCGACGATCCGGCTGGGCGTCGCGACCAGCACCGACGACGCGGAAGGCGAGATCGCCGCGACCGCGGACCCGGGTGCCGTCGCCGCCGTCGACGACGAGGAGATCCGGGCCGGCCTGCGTGCGCTCACCGGTGAGCTGCGCCAGGTGCCGGCCGCCGTCTCGGCGATCAAGGTCGACGGGGTCCGCGCCTACCGGCGCGTCCGCGAGGGCGAGACGGTCGAGCTCGCCGCCCGTCCCGTCTCCGTCTCCCGGTTCGAGCTCGTCCGGCCGGCGCGACGGCACGCCGCCGGCACCACACCCGGCCTCGCGACGACGGACGTCATCGACCTGGACGTCGTCGTCGACTGCAGCACCGGCACCTACGTCCGCGCGCTGGCCAGGGATCTCGGCGCCGCGCTCGGCATCGGCGGGCACCTGACCCGCTTGCGCCGCACCCGGGTGGGTGCGTTCGACGTGGCCGACGCGGTCGACGTGATCCCCGACGACGCGGCCGGCCTTGCCCGCGACCGGCTGATCCCGGCGGCGCGCGCGGTGACGGCGTCGTTCGACACTCGGACCGTGGACGAGCGGACGGCCGGCGACGTCCGCCACGGCAGGCCGATCCCGCCCGCCGGCCTGGCGGGCACGTACGCGGTCCTCGGCCCCGACGGCGCCTGGCTGGCCCTGGTCGCCGAGCGGGACGGGGCGGCGCGCACCGTGCTGGGCTGGATGGCAGGCTGACGGCCGTGGAACGGTGGCGCGGCATCGACGAGATCCCCGCATCGTGGGGACGGTGCGTGCTCACCATCGGCGTCTTCGACGGCGTGCACCGCGGGCACCAGGCGCTGATCGGCCGCGCGGTCGCCACCGCCCGGTCGCAGGGCCTGCCGGCGGTCGTGATGACCTTCGACCCGCATCCCTCCGAGGTGGTGCGCCCCGGCAGCCACCCGGCCGTGCTCACCACGATCCGGCGCCGTGCCGAGCTGATCGCGGAGCTGGGCGTCGACGCGCTGCTGGTGATGCCGTTCACGCCGGCGCTGTCCCAGGTCGGTGCCGAGGAGTTCGTGCACGACGTGCTGGTCGACCGGCTGCACGTCGCCGGCGTCGTGGTGGGGGAGTCCTTCCGGTTCGGGCACCGCGGCGCCGGGTCCATCGCCACCCTGCGCGAGCTCGGCCCACGCTTCGGTTTCACCGCCCTCGAGGTCGGCCTGATCACCGACGGCGAGGCCGCCGACCTCGATCCGGTGCCTGTCTCCTCGACCTACGTGCGCAGCTCGGTCGCCGCGGGCGACGTCCGGGCCGCCGCCCTGGCGCTCGGCCGGCCGCACCGGCTGGAGGGCTTCGTGGTGCACGGCGACGGACGCGGCGGCAGCCAGCTCGGGTATCCCACGGCGAACCTCGACCTCGACGCGCACGCCGCGGTGCCCGCGGACGGCATCTACGCGGGCTGGTTCCTGCTGGGCAACCGCCGCTCGCCGGCCGCGATCTCCATCGGCTCGAACCCGACGTTCTCCGGCCGGGTGCGCACGGTCGAGGCGTTCGTCATCGACGAGGGCGGCAACTTCTACGGGCGCCGCGTCGCGCTGGACTTCGTGGTGCGGCTGCGGGACACGGTCCGGTTCGAATCCGTGCCGGAGCTCATCGCGCAGATCGACGCCGACGTCCGCCGCACGCGCGAGATCCTGGGCGTCGCAGGCTGACTCGGTCCGCCCCGCGGGTGGGCGGCGCAGCGCCGCGGTGGCCGCGCGGCGAAGGGCCGACCCCCGGTCAGCCCGCCGGCTGCTCCGCGTGGTGCTGCGGCACCTGGTGCCGGCCCACGGGATGGTCGTCGACCCGGCGCGACGCCACCGGGTCCACCGGCTCGTCGGCCGCGCGCACGCGGCCCGGGTCGGGCTCCGCGACCACCCGCGGGAACGCGCTCGGCGGCGGCTCGCTGTGCAGCGCGTACCGCTGCTCCGCGCACACCTCCGCGAGCGCCTGCACGACGGTGCCCCGGATGACCTTCGGGAAGCTGAAGTAACCGTGCGGCAGGCCGACGTACTCGGTCAGCCGGACGGTGACCCCGGCGTCCTGCAGCGCGCGGGCGTACCGGATGCCGTCGTCGCGCAGCGGGTCGAATTCGGCCACCTGGACGAGCGCCGGCGGCAGGCCCGACAGGTCGTCGGCCAGGATCGGCGAGGCGGTGGGGTCCGTCGGGTCGCCGTCGGGGCCCATGTAGTGGTCGCGGAAGCTGACCATCGAGGCGGAGGACAGGATCGGGAAGTCCGACCGCGCGGGGTTCGACGGGTCGAAGTCGGCCGGCGTGCGCAGATCCGTCGCCGGGTACATCAGCGCCTGGTGGGTGATCGTCGGGCCGGACCGGTCGCGCAGGATCTGGCAGACGACGGTCGCGAGGTTGCCGCCGGCGCTGTCTCCCATGACCGCCAGCCGGTCCCGGTCGACGCCGAGGTCGGCGGCGTGCTCCACGACCCACAGCATCGCGTCGACGCTGTCCACGACCGCGGTGGGGAAGCGGTGGGTCGGGGCGAGCCGGTAGTCGACCGAGACCACCACGGCGCCGACGCCGAGCGCGACCTGGCTGCACAGCCAGTCCGACTGGTCGAGCGCGCCGAGAGTCCAGCCGCCGCCGTGGAAGTGCACGATCACGGGGCCGCCGTCGGCGAGCCGCTCCGGCCGGTAGATCCGCACGGCGATGGGCCCGTCGGGCCGCTCGACCGCACGATTCTCGGTGCTGACGCCCTTGGCGAGGCCGCCCGTCACCCCGACGGCCAGCCTGGGGTGCGCGGCCAGCCGCTCCTGGGCCTTGAGCAGCTGCTCCGGCGTCATCCGCGAGACGGCGGACAGCGGGGCGTGCGCGAGCACCCAGGCCAGGGATCGCACCCGCCAACCCGGCTTCGCCATCTCGCGCTCCTCCCGTGGGGCCACGGCGATCCTACTCGCCGGTAACTTACCCTCGGCACCGGTCGCCGCGACGTGCCGGGGATGCGGCGAGTCGGCGGCCGGAGCGGCCCCGACAGAATGTCCCGTATGGCACCGGACGCGACGAGCGGCCCCATCGCCCAGTGGGTGGATCTGCGGGTCTGGCGCCAGCGACGGTCCCGACTGCTGGGCGGCGTCGGATTTCTCGTGCTCGCCTACGCGGCGCTGCTGTACGCGTACGCGGCAGGTGGCGGCACCGTCATCACCGGGACCGCTCCGGGCGTACCGGCGGGCGGCGTGCTGGTCGTCGCCGAGGCGGAGTCGATCGACGCGGCCGCGGCGTCGGTGACCTTCGAGGTGCGGATCGAGCTCGACGACGCGCTGGTCACCGACGGGGAGCGCCCCGCCGAGCAGGTCACGGTCACCCTGCTCCCGACGGTGGACGACGCCGATCTGACCTGGGTCGCCCACCGCCGCCCCGCGGCGGCGCAGGCCACGCTGGTGGTCGACGGCGACATCCAGGCCTGGCCGTTCGACGGGTACGACGCGCTCGTCGGGGCCCAGGCCTACGTCGGGCCGGACGGTGCGACCAAGCCGGTGCCGACCGCGCTGGCGATCACCGGCAACATCCAGGGCTGGCATCTCGCGGTGGACCACGCCGGCGGGAATCACGGCATCGACGGCGCCACGGAGGAGCAGATCGGCGCGCTGGCGATCCATCGGACGGTCGCGATCATCGGCACCGGGCTGCTGCTCGTGGGCGTACTGATCACCCTCGGGACGCTCGGGCTGACCGTCGCGATCAGCTGCCTGCTCGGCAGGCGCCGGCTCGAGGCCACGATGCTGTCGTGGGGCGGGGCGATGCTGTTCGCGGCGCTGCCCATCCGCAACTTCTTCCCCGGCTCCCCGCCGCCCGGTTCCTGGGTGGACATCGCCGTGGTGCTGTGGGTTCTGGTCGCCCTCGGCCTCACCCTCGTGGCCATGGTCCGGGCATGGTGGCGGCAGACCTCGCAATCCCCCTGACCGGTCGACCCGGTGGCCCCCGCGCGTGGCGGCGGGGACGGCGCGTTCGCGCTGGTAAGATTGTTCCTTGGGTACGGCTGCAGTTCGTGGCGGCCGCCACCGACATCCCCCCGGCGCACGTGCCCGGTGCGGGCAGTGCACGGACAGAAGTCATCAGGGAGTAACGAACGTGGCGTTGACCGCCGAGCAGAAGAAGGACATCCTCGCCGAGTACGGGCTGCACGAGACGGACACCGGTTCCGCCGAGGCCCAGGTCGCGATGCTGACCAAGCGGATCTCCGATCTCACCGAGCACCTCAAGCAGCACAAGCACGACCACCACTCCCGCCGCGGCCTGATGGCCCTGGTGGGACGTCGTCGGCGCCTGCTGCGGTACCTGCAGACGATCGACATCAACCGTTACCGCTCGCTGATCGAGCGCCTCGGGCTGCGTCGATAGACCAGCGTCGACAGACCAGCGCCGGCGCGCTCGCCGGCACCCACAACTGAACAGCCAACCAGCCACGTCGCGCGATCTGCGCGAGTCCGGCCGGTTCGGCGCAGCGTCACGGCCGGTCCTCGGTAGTGGCCCCCGGAAGTCGGGCATCCATGTTCCTCCGGCGGCTTCGATCGAAGGCCGGCTCACCTCCCGCCGCCGACCCCGAACTCGACAGACGTCCCGATGTGGCCGGCTACCGCCACACGAGGAGACGCATGTCAGACCCCACCGCCACCAGCTCCACCGCTGTCATCGACAACGGCCGCTTCGGCACCCGCACCATCCGCTTCGAGACCGGCCGACTCGCCCAGCAGGCGGCCGGCTCCGTCGCGGCGTACCTCGACGAGGACACCATGCTGCTGTCCGCCACCACGGCGGGCAAGCACCCGAAGGAGCAGTTCGACTTCTTCCCGCTCACCATCGACGTGGAGGAGCGGATGTACGCCGCGGGCCGGATCCCCGGCTCGTTCTTCCGCCGCGAGGGCCGGCCCTCCGAGGACGCGATCCTCACCTGCCGGCTGATCGATCGCCCGCTCCGCCCGTCCTTCAAGGCGGGGCTGCGCAACGAGGTGCAGGTCGTCATCACGGTGATGTCCCTGAACCCGGACGTGCTCTACGACGTGCTGGCGATCAACGCCGCGTCCGCGTCCACCCAGATCTCGGGGCTGCCGTTCTCCGGCCCGATCGCCGGCGTGCGCGTGGCGCTGGTCGCCGACGCCGAGGGCAGCCAGTGGATCGCCTTCCCGACGCATTCCCAGCTCGAGAACGCGGTGTTCGACATGGTCGTCGCCGGCCGGGTCGTCGGCTCGGGCGAAGGCTCCGACGTCGCGATCATGATGGTCGAGGCCGAGGCCACGGAGAACACCGTCGCGCTCGTCGCGGGCGGCGCCACCGCCCCCACCGAGGAGATCGTCGCCGCCGGGCTGGAGGCCGCCAAGCCGTTCCTGCGCACGCTGTGCGAGGCGCAGGCCGAGCTGGCCGCCGGATCGGCCAAGCCGGTCGCCGAGTTCCCGGTGTTCCCGCCCTACCAGGACGACGTGTACGAGGCCGTCGAGGCGGCCGCGACGGCCGGTGGGCTGGCCGATGCGCTGACGATCGCCGGCAAGCAGGAGCGTGAGGGCCGCACGGACGAGATCAAGGCCGCGGTGTACGACCAGCTCGCCGAGCGCTTCGAGGGCCGCTCGTCGGAGATCGGCAACGCCTTCCGGTCGGTGACCAAGAAGCTGGTCCGGCAGCGCGTGCTGCGCGACCGGGTGCGGATCGACGGCCGCGGGCTGTCCGACATCCGGACGCTGGGTGCCGAGGTCGGCTACCTGCCGCGCGTGCACGGCAGCGCCCTGTTCGAGCGCGGCGAGACCCAGATCCTGGGCGTCACCACGCTGAACATGCTGCGCATGGAGCAGCAGCTCGACACGCTGTCGCCGGAGTCGCGCAAGCGCTACATGCACAACTACAACTTCCCGCCCTACTCGACCGGCGAGACCGGCCGGGTGGGTTCGCCCAAGCGTCGGGAGATCGGCCACGGCGCCCTCGCCGAGCGCGCGCTGGTGCCGGTGCTGCCCTCCCGCGAGGAGTTCCCGTACGCGATCCGACAGGTGTCGGAGGCGTTGGGCTCCAACGGTTCCACCTCGATGGGTTCGGTCTGCGCGTCGACGCTCAGCCTGCTCAACGCCGGCGTGCCGCTGAAGGCGCCCGTCGCCGGGATCGCGATGGGCCTGGTGTCGGACACCGTCGAGGGCACCACCCAGTACGTGGCGCTGACGGACATCCTGGGCGCCGAGGATGCCTACGGAGACATGGATTTCAAGGTGGCCGGCACCCGCCAGTTCGTCACCGCGCTGCAGCTGGACACCAAGCTGGACGGGATTCCGTCCGACGTGCTGAGCGCGGCACTGCTGCAGGCCCGCGAGGCCCGGTTCACGATCCTGGACGTGATGGCCGAGGCCATCGACGAGCCGGATCCGATGAGCCAGTACGCGCCGCGGATCACCACGATCAAGGTGCCGGTCGACAAGATCGGCGAGGTGATCGGGCCGAAGGGCAAGATGATCAACTCGATCACCGAGGAGACCGGAGCGGACGTCGCCATCGAGGACGACGGCACGGTCTTCGTGTCCGGGGCCGACGGGGCCGCCGTGCAGGCGGCGATCGACAAGATCAACGCCATCGCCAACCCGCAGATGCCGAAGGTCGGCGAGCGGTTCCTCGGCACCGTGGTGAAGACGACGGCGTTCGGCGCGTTCGTCTCGCTGCTGCCAGGCCGGGACGGCCTGGTGCACATCAGCAAGCTGGGCAACGGCAAGCGCATCGGCAAGGTCGAGGACGTGGTGAACGTCGGCGACAAGCTCCAGGTGGAGATCGCCGAGATCGACGCCCGCGGCAAGATCAGCCTGGTGCCGGTGCAGGCGGACCAGGCCGCGGCGGCGCAGGAGGCCCCGGTCGGCGCGGGCGTCTCCGCCCAGGGCTGAGCGCGGCTGATCACGACCGAGATGACCACCCGTACCCGTCGGACCCACGTTCTCGAGCGAGGGTCCGACGGGTCCGTCGTCTCGGTGACGACCCTGCCCGGCGGCGTCCGGGTGATCACCGAGAGCGTGCCGGGCGCCCGCAGCGCGTCGGTCGGCGTCTGGGTGGGCATCGGCTCGATCGACGAGACCCCGCGGCTGGCGGGCGCGTCGCATTACCTCGAGCACCTGCTGTTCAAGGGCACCCGACACCGCACCGGCTACGAGATCGCCGCGGCCGTCGATGCCGTCGGCGGCGATCTGAACGCCTTCACCTCGCACGAGTACACGTGCTACTACGCCCGCATGCTCGCCGAGCAGGCCGAGCTCGCCGTTGACCTGGTCTGCGACGTCGTGCTCTCGGCGACCATCGCGGCGGCGGACGTCGACACCGAGCGCAGCGTGATCCTCGAGGAGATCTCCATGCGCGAGGACGATCCCGAGGACACCCTCGGTGACGCCTTCGCCGCCGCCGTGTTCGCCGGCCACCCGGTCGCCGCGCCCGTGATCGGCTCGGTCGAGACGATCTCCGCGATGTCCCGCACGCAGGTCGCCGGCTACTACCACCGCCGGTACACCCCCGACAGGATGGTCGTCGCCGTCGCCGGGGGGGTGCAGCACCCGGACGTGGTGCGCTGGGTGCGCACGGCGTTCGACGACCGCGCCGGCGCTTTGGCGACCGGCGATGCCCCCGCCCAGCCGCCCCGCGCGGGCCGCGGCCGGACCTCCCCGGTGCCCGCCTTGGTCGTGCAGCGCGACATCGAGCAGGCCCACCTCTGCATCGGCGTCCCGGCGCCGTCCCGGCACGACCCGGAGCGTGCCGTGCTGGGCGTGCTGTCGGCCGCTCTCGGTGGGGGGATGAGTTCCCGGCTCTTCCGCACGATCCGCGAGGAGCGAGGCCTGGCGTACTCGTGCTACTCCTCGACGTCCGCCTACGCCGACGTCGGGTCGTTCTCCGTCTATGCGGGCTGCCAGCCCGAGCACCTCGGCGAGGTCGCCAAGCTCGTCGGCCAGGAACTCGCGCTGATGGCGGAGGCCGGCATCAGCGACGAGGAGCTCTCACGGGCGCAGGGTCAGCTCACCGGCTCGCTGGTGCTGGCGCTCGAGGACACCGAGTCCCGGATGAGCCGGATCGGCAAGAACCTGCTGGTGCGCACCGACTTCCGGTCTGTCGACGAGGAGATCGCCGCCATCCGCGCGGTGACCGCCGAGCAGGTGGCGGCCCGCGCGGCATCGATGCTGCGGCAGCCGCTCTCGGCGGCCGTGGTGGGTCCGTTCGGCGGCGTCGACGACCTGCCCGCGGAGCTGCGCGCGCTCTTCGGCTGAGCAACGCGGGCCGCCCAGCGGCCGCGACCCCGCCGCATGTAAAGCTCGAGTGAACAAACCGTGGCGGGCATCTGGCATCCCGCGATGTCTTGGGCTAGTCTTTCTCAGATCATGGATCAAATATCTGACAACTCCTTGATGGCCCGCCGCGGTCCCTGCGCGCGGCTCGGTGGCCCCCTCCGCGAGCCGCGGCCGGTCCGGCCCGGCGGCGATCGGCCGTTCGTCGCGGCCGACCGTGCCCGGGTGATCGGCGGGGCGCCCGCCCGCGTCCGCCCTACCGGCCGAGGTTGCGCATGATCGAGATCGAGGACCTGCGCAGGGTCTTCCTCGCCCGCGGCGAGGAGGTGCACGCGCTCAAGGGCATCAACCTCGCGGTGCCGGACGAGAAGTTCTACACGCTGCTCGGCCCCAGCGGGTGTGGCAAGACGACCACCCTGCGCTCCGTGGCCGGGCTGGAGCATCCGGACGGCGGCGAGATCCGCATCGACGGACGGACGGTCTTCTCGGCCACGCGGAAGATCCACATCCCGCCGGAGAAGCGGAATCTCGCGATGGTCTTCCAGAGCTACGCGATCTGGCCGCACATGACGTGCGCGCAGAACGTCGCCTTCCCGCTCGAGTCGCTCTCCCGCGGTGCCCGGCCGAGCCGCGCCGAGATCCGGCAGCGCGTGCAGAACGCCATGGCCGCCGTCCAGCTGAACGATCACTACGATCGCCCGGCGAACCAGCTGTCGGGCGGTCAGAAGCAGCGTCTCGCGCTCGCCCGTGCGCTGGTGACGGACCCGGCGCTGCTGCTCCTGGACGAGCCCCTGTCCAACCTCGACGCCGGCCTGCGCCAGGCCATGCGGCTCGAGATCCGTTCACTGCAACGTCGTCTCAAGCTGTCCGTGCTGTACGTGACGCACGACCAGGCCGAGGCGCTGTCGATGTCGAACCTGGTGGCGGTGATGCGCGCCGGCGAGGTCGTGCAGGTCGGCACCCCGCGCGAGATCTACAACCAGCCGGCGACCACGTTCGTCGCCGAGTTCGTCGGCAGCATCAACCGTTTCACCAGTACGTTCGTGGAGTCGCTGGACGGCACCGTGACGATCGACAGCCCGATCGGCCGGCTCGTCTCGACCGCCGCCGGTGACGCGGTGTCGTCCCTGCGGCCGGGCGATCCCTGCGAGCTCATCTTCCGGCCCGAGCAGGTCGACGTGTACCCGGCGGAGGCGCGCGGGTCGATCGGCGGCCCGAACTGGAACGTGCTGCCCGGCACGATCGCGCGGTCGGTGTTCTACGGCCAGTACGTCTACACCGAGCTGGACATCGACGGGGCCATCGTGCGCGGCCAGCTGCACCCGTCGGCCGAGTTCCGCCGCGGCGACCCGATCGTCATGCGGATCGCACGGAACCAGGTCCGGCTGTTCGCCACCGCGGACGACGGACCCGATGCGGCACACCCGTCGTGGACCCGGCCCAGCGAGACCGGTTCCGCCGAGATCGACGACGACGACGAGGAACTCGCCCGGTTCCCATCGATCACCTCCTCACCCACTGCTCCCTGAACGGTCCATCCACCCGGAAGAAAGGCACACCGAGATGGCGACAACTCGGCGCGCGCTCATCGGCGCGGCGGCATCTCTCACCCTCGTGCTCGCCGCCTGCGGAGGCGGCGGGAGCAGCGGCTCCGCGGGCTCGAGCGGCGACTCCTCGGAGGCCGCCGCGAGCGGCGGCGGCACCGCGATCACCTACTACACGACGCGGCCGGAGGACGGGCTGCCCCCGCTCAAGGAGGCGTTCGAGAAGGACAATCCCGGCTACACCCTGGAGATCATCCGCGCCTCGTCCAGCGACATGGTGGCCCGGCTGCTCACCGAGGCGCAGGCGGGGCAGCAGAAGGCCGACGTCGTGGAGATCAACTCCCTGCCGATGGCGGACCTGTCGGCGGCCGGCATCCTCGGTACGCTGCCGGCCGAGATCACCGACCCCCTGCCCGATCGGGCCAAGGCGGCGGACGGAAGCTACGCCGGCACGCGGTATTTCGGGCACCTGACGCCGTACAACACACAACTGGTCCCGCAGGAGGAGTGGCCGACCAGCTATCAGGACTTCCTGAAGCCGTACTGGAAGGGCCAGTTCATCGTCGGCGCGAACGACGTGGAGTGGGCCTACCAGGTGGAGGCGTCGATCGGTCGCGAGGAGGGCCAGAAGTTCTTCGAGCAGATCTCCGCGCAGGAGCCGCAGATCCGCGACGAGGGCCGCGGCGCCATCGCCGAGCTGATCGCCGTCGGCCAGGCCAAGGCGGCGATCATGACGCTCTCGTACCACGTCACGAACCGGGAGGCGAAGGGGCTGCCGATCAAGGGCGCGGAATGGGTGCCGCCGCTGCTGAACATCGACTGGCTGGCCACGTTCAAGGATGCCCCCAATCCGGACGCCACCAAGGTTTTCCTGACCTGGCTGTTCAGTGACAAGGGTGTCGCGACCGATGCCGAGCTCGGCTTCAACCGGATCGGCGACGAGGGCACGGCGGACGCGCTGGCCGATCCCGACCTCCTCATCCTCTCGCCGGAGACAGCGCAGGAGCAGCAACAGGCGGCCGACGACTTCCAGGCCGTCTTCGGGGTGCAGTGACTACGACCGAGGCCGGCCACCGCCCCCCGGCGGCGGCCGGCCCGGACCCGGACGAGCGACGCGGGCTTCGCCGCTTCCTGCTGCCCAAACTCGGCTGGGCCGGCGCCATCGCGCTGATGGCGTTCCTGCTCGTTCCGCTCGTCTACCTGGTGTGGACCAGCTTCAGCCCCGGCCTGCTGTCGCGGGACCAGAGCAGGACGCTGGACAACTACCGCGAGGTGTTCGGCTCGCCGGGACTGCCCACGCTGATCTTCAACTCGCTGGTCTACGGCATCGGGGTCTGCCTGATCGCGGTCACCATCGGCGGGTCGCTGGCCTGGGTGGGGGAGCGCACCAACGCCCCGCTCCGGGGCTGGCTGCTGCCGATCGGCCTGATGCCGCTGGCGATCCCCGGCGTGCTGTTCACGTTGAGCGGCATCCTGCTGTTCTCGCCCGACACCGGGCTCGCCAACCAGTTCTTCGCGAGCTTCCTGCCGATCGACAACGTGATCAACATCTACACCCTGCCCGGGATGATCCTCGTCGAGGGCGCCCAGGCGTCGCCGCTGGCGTACCTGATGATCGCCGGCTACCTCAAGTCGGTCGACAGCTCGCTGGAGGAGGCGTCCCGGGTGGCCGGCGCCGGCGTGAGCCGGACGATGCGCCGGATCACCGCGCCGCTCGGCGCGCCCACGCTGCTCGGCGTCCTGCTGCTGATCTTCGTGCGCACCATCGAGAGCTTCGAGACCCCCGCGCTCATCGGCATTCCCGCGCGCATCCCGGTGTTCACCTCGCGCATCTACCTGGCCATCAGGGACTCCCCGCCGGACTTCCCGCTGGCGGCCTCGTACAGTGTGCTGCTGGTCGTGCTCACGTCGATCGGCATCTACCTGTACGGGCGGGTGCTGCGCCGCAGCGGCCAGTTCGCCACCATCAGCGGCAAGGGCGCGGCCAACACCCGCCTCGATCTCGGCAGGTGGCGGTGGGCGGTCACGGCGGGCGTCCTGCTGTACGCGCTGATCGTGGTGGTGCTGCCCGTCCTCGTGCTGGTCTGGACGTCGCTGCTGCCGTCGTTCCAGGTGCCGAGCGCCGCCGCCTTCGCCAGCATGAGCTTCGACAACTACACGAACGTGTTGAGCCGCCCCGACTTCCAGCAGGCCGTGTCCAACACCGCGATCCTCGCCGTGTCCAGCGCGCTGATCATCAGCGTGATCGCGCTGGTGGTGTCCTGGGTGACGGTGCGATCCCGGGTGCGCGCGGCGTGGCTGCTCGACACCATCGCGTCGGTGCCCCTGGTGGTGCCGGGCATCGTGATGGGCATGGCGTTCCTCTCGCTGGCGCTCGAGGTGCCCATTGCGCTGTACGGCACGATGCTGATCCTGGTGCTGCTGCACGTGACCCGGTTCCTGCCGTACGGCGTGCGCACGGCGACCGCTGGTCTCGCCCAGGTCGACGTCGAACTCGAAGAGGCGGGCGCGATGTCGGGCGCCGGATGGGTGCGCCGGATGCGCAAGATCGCGCTGCCGCTGGTGCTGCCCACGCTGTTCGGCGGGTTCCTCTACGCGGCGCTGCTCTCGGTGCGGGAACTCGCCGGCAGCATCATGGTCTACACGGTCGACACGCGGCTGTTCTCGATCCTGATCTTCGACTATTGGCAGAACGGCCAGCTCGGGCTGCTGTCCGCGGCCAGCGTGCTCGTCGTGATCGTGCTGATGATCTTCGTGTTCATCATGAAGCGGCTCGGCGTGCTGGGAACGGGGGCGCGCTAGTGCGCAGCGAGTACGGATCCGACGCCGTGGTGGAGATGCTGAACAGCTTCGGCATCACCTACGTCGCCTTCAATCCCGGAGCGTCCTTCCGCGGCCTGCACGAGTCGCTGGTGACCGCCGGCGATCAGGGCCCTGCGCTGATCGAGGTGCAGCACGAGAAGATCGCCGTCGGCATCGCGCACGGGTACGCCAAGGCGACCGGGCGCCCGATGGCCGTGGTGACGCACGACCTCGTCGGGCTGCTGCACGCGACGACCGGCATCTACTACGCCTACACCGACCGGGTGCCGATGCTCATCCTCGGTGGCGCCGGGCCGCTCGACGCCGCCCGCCGCCGGCCGTGGATCGACTGGGTCCATTCGGCCAACATCCAGAACACCGCCGTCCGCGACTTCACCAAGTGGGACGACTACCCGGCGTCGCACCGCGCCCTGGTGGAATCGCTCGCGCGCGCCCAGGGCATCGCGCTCGCCGCGCCGGCGGGCCCGGTGTACGTCGCGGTGGACTCGGAGCTGCAGGAGGACCGTCTGCCCGCGGACTGGCCGCCGTTGCCCGCGGTGGTGCCGACGTCCCGACTCGGCGTGGAATCCGCGGTGCTGGACGGAATCGCGTCCCGGCTGCTGGCGGCGGCGCGCCCGATGCTCGTGCTGGGCACGGTCGGCCGGGACCGGCGGATGTGGGACGTACTCATCGATCTCGCGGAATCGATCGGCGCGGGCGTCGTCGACACCGGCCACCGGGCCAACTTTCCCACCGCCCACCCGCTGAACCAGACCGGCACCCCGTCGCTGTCCGAGGCCGATCTCGTCGTGCTGCTGGACGTGAAGGACGTCGGCGAGCACACCACGCTGCTGACGAAGCGGGACCGCGGCGGGCGGCTCCGGCTCGCCGACGGCGCGACGCTGATCGATATCGGCTTCGGGGACATCGGGATATCGTCCTGGTCCGCCGACTACGGCAGCTGGTACGAGCCCGACGAGCGGATCGTCGCCGACACGTCGGCGGTGCTGCCGGACCTGCTGGCCACCTGCCGTCGCGCCGTGGCCGCCGGTCCGGCCGGCCCGCGGAACGCCGCCTGGGTGCGCGTGCTCACCGAGCGGCACGCCGCGGCGCGCGCGGAATGGGCGCGGGCGGCCGAGACCGCCGACCCACGCGGGGGTATCACCTCGGCGCAGCTGGTCGCCACCGTCGGCGCGGTGCTCGAGGGTCGGGACTGGGTGCTCACCGCGGGAACGGGCGACGGCTGGGCGCCCAAGCTGTGGTCGTTCGACACGCCGGACCGCGCGCCGGGCCGCAGCCTGGGCACCGCGACGCAGATCGGCATCTCGCTCGGGGTCGCCCTCGCGCACAGAGGCAGCGGCCGGCTGGTGGTCGACCTGCAGCCGGACGGCGACCTGCTGTTCGACGCCGGCGCGCTCTGGGTGGCCAGCCGCTACCGCATCCCGCTGCTGGTGATCATGGTGAACAACCGGGCCTACAACAACGACTGGCTGCATCAGCTGGACATGGCCCGGTCCCGCGAGACCCCGGAACAGAACGCCGAGATCGGCATCACCATCGACGATCCGCCAGTGGACTTCGCGGCGCTCGCCCAGTCCTTCGGATGGCAGTCGTGGGGGCCCGTCACGGATCACGGCGACCTGCGGGCCGCGGTGTCCACCGCGGCCGAGGCGGTGGCGACCACGGGCATGCCGGCGCTGGTCGACGTCGTGGTCTGGCCGGCCAGGTAGCGCGGCGGCGCGACGGTCCGCGACCGGCCGGGCAGCGCCGGCTGGGCGGAGCCGTCAGCCGGGGATGACCCCGGCCGGCCCGCGCCGCAGGGCGCCGTCCTCCGAGAACACGGCCTGCAGCCGCTCGCTGACCCTGTTCAGGTGGTCGGCGAGCCACCTCTCCGCGGCGGCGCTGTCGCGGGCGCGCAGCGAGGAGATGAGGCTGTCGTGCCGGCGGGCGTCGTCGACGCGGATGAGCAGCAGGTAGCGGCCGACAGCGACCCGCAGCTGTTCCGCCGCCGCCTGCACCCGCGGCCGCTCGGCGAGGTCGTACAGGGTCTTGTAGAAGGCCTTCCGGTCCTCGAGGTGGTCGGGACGGTCGGCCGCGTGCCCGTGATCGACGTCGTGGGCCAGCATCTCGAGCCGGGCAAGCGACTCGTCCGTCAGGTTCTCGATCGCGTGCCGGAGCAGGTAGCACTCGAGAAGCACGCGCATGTCGTAGATCTCGGCGATCTCCGCACGCCGCAGCACCGAGACGGTGGCGCCCTTGTGCGGCTCGATGCGCACCAGCCCCTCGCCCTCGAGCTGCCGCAGGCTGCCGCGGACGGGCATCCGGCTGATGCCGAGGCGCTCGGCGATGTCGTCCTGGTTCAGCCGCTCGCCCGGCTCGTACACGCCGCGCAGGATCGCCTCGCGGATGAACGACTGGGTCATGCTCTCGACCGTCTGAAAGGTGCCGCGGACGGTCTGCGCGATGGAGTTCAGCTCGTCGGACCTGTCCTTCGACGACGCCGGCGATGGTCTCACAGCTCGCTCCTCCCGAGATTCGCGTGCGCGGAGCGACGGTGGGCTCGTCCTGGCGTGAGGATACAGGATCCTAAATCATCTGCGCAGGCCCGTGCCGATCCGGCCCGATGGCGGCGGCGTTGGTCCGCCCCGCGGCGCCGGTCGCTCGCCGGTCACCGCGCGCAGCCGGACGATCCCGACCATCGTGCCGGCGGTCAGCACGGCGAGTCCGCCGATTGCCCAGCGCGGGCCGACGAGCGCGGTGAGGCCGCCGGCGACGAGCGAGAACACCGGGCGCACGCCGAGATGCGCCATCGCGAACAGCGACATCACCCGCCCGCGGTACATCTCGGGCGCGAGCAGCATCAGGGTCGAGTTCAGCACGGGGACGCTGAACGCGAAGCCGACACCCATCAGCCCGGCGCCCGCCATGGCGACCGCGAGCACACCGGCGGTCGCGACCAGCGTCGCGCCGAGCGCGGTCACCCCGAATGCGGTCAGCAGCAGGGTGAATCCGCCGAAGCGGGTGTGCGCGGGGCCGAACACGATCAGGCCGAGCAGGCTGCCCACGCTGAACCCCGCGATGATCAGTCCCGCCTGGTCGGCGGCCAGCGCGAGAGCGCCCGAGACGAAGACGGGGGCGAGCGTGCGGACGCCCTCCACGGCCGCGTTGGCCAGCACGACGGTGACCAGAACGCTGAGCATGGGCGGGGTCTCGCGGACGAGCCGGAATGCGCCGCCGCGCGCGCGACGCAGCTCGGTGCGGCGCTCGTCTGCGGTCCGGCCGACGCGGCCGAGGACAGCCATCGCCGCGATGGGCACCAGAAAGCTGACGCAGTTGACGGCAAAGGCCCAGGACGCGCCTGCCGATGCCAGCAGCACGGCCGACAGCAGGGACCCGACGATCTGGCCGAGCGTGAACTGGAAGGTGTTGATCGCCGTCGCCCTGGCCAGCAGGCGCCTCGGTACCAGCGCCGGGACGAGGGAGCTCAGCGCCGGCTTGGACAGCGCCTGGCACGTGCCGAGCAGCGCCGCCACCCCGATCAGCACCCCGACGCCCGCGTGCCCGGCGAACGCCAGGATGGTCAGCGCCAGCGAGATCGCAAACGCCGCAATGTGCGTGCCCACCACGACGACCCTGGGCCCGAAGCGGTCCGCCAGATATCCGCCGGGCAGCGCGAGCACGAACACCGGCGCGAAGGTGGCAAAGGCCAGCACGCCGACCATCGACGGCGACCCCGTGAGCTGGTAGACCACCACGCCTGCCGTGACGTTCTGCAGCCAGGACCCGATGCTGGAGACGATCCCGGCGAGCCAGTAGGCCACGAATCGCGGGTTCCGGAGCGGATGCCCGCTCGCGGCCCGCGGGGAATCGGCCGGCTGTGCGGTCGATCCGGCCGGGGCCGGACTCGCGCCGCCGAGCGACATGGACCGCATTCCTTCCGTCGCGCCGGACACAACTCGGAACGCGGCAGCCAGAGCCCGCATCGCGAGCGGTGCGGAGGATAATGTATCAAAGTTAGAACCGATCGTCTGGGCGATCGGCGATGTCGAGGCGAGCGGTGGCTCAGGACTTGTCGTCGGCGGCGCCCGCCGCCGTCGCCGACTCCAGCAGGTGCCGGGCGCGCCGCCCGAGGTCGCCCAGGTCCACGCGACCGGCGTCGGCCGCCCGGACCAGCCGCTCGGCGAGCTCCAACGCCTCGTCGACCACGAAGGCCTCCGTGGCCCGCTCCTGGCCCATGTCCGCGAGGATCGTGCGCTCCGTGCGCGAAGCGACGACGGGGTTCGCGATGCCCTCCACCCACACCAGGGTCCGGCGACCCTCGCCGCGGTCCTCGCCGCGGATCGGTTCGAGGGCGTAGATCCTGTCGGCGCGCGCGTACTTGCCGAAGCCGAGGAAGACCATGCGGGGTTCGGTGGCCATGTGATCAGTATCGGCGTTCGCGCCGTGCGGGGGACGCCGCGTCAGTCGATCAGCAGCACGGACTCGACCAGGTCGCCGATCTCGGCGGCGGACGACGCACGTCCCCGCCGGTCAGTCGCTGAACGCATGCCAGCAGATGTCGTCTCGTCGTCGTTGGTCGTCCAGGACCAGGGATCGGACCGCCTCGGGGAGCTGGTCGCGCTGCCAATCGCGCTCTCGAATCCGCTCCGCCCCAGCCCGGGATGGACTGGCGGCGGCCTGTGCCGCCCGAATCGCGTAGGCAGCCGCGCCGAGGTCGTGAGCCGCGACGTGCGCGACCGCGACCGCTTGGCCGGCCGCGAGGGCGGCGAACTTTGCCGGATCCTGCCGACCGCGGGCCGCCGCGTTGGCGACGAACGCGGCCCGGTGCGCGTCCTTCATGTGGGCGTCGCCCCGGATCCAGGCACGGGCGATCTCGAGCGCCTGCCGAGGGCGCGGGTCGCTCGGCGCGTCGCGCTCGAAGAGGTGCAACACGTGGTCGGCGCACACCGCCGCCCACCCGGCGAGCAGCCGGTGGTCGTCGTCCGTCAGGCTGCCTCCGCGGCGGATGGTGATCAACCGAGGATCGCGCACCTTGGGCAGGATCGGCACCGCACCATTGTGCGACGGCCGGATCGTCGAGAATGTGGGAATGCCGCCGTTCCGATTCCTGGCCGAAGCCCGTGAGATCGTGCCCGGTCGCGAGCTCGCCGATCGTGCGCGCCGCGCGGAGGATGCGGGTTACCACGCGCTGGTGATCCCGGATCACCTGCTGGACCAGCTGTCGCCACTCGTGGCGATGACAGCCATTGCCGCGGCCACCAGCACGCTGCGGGTGAGCGCCTTCGTCCTGAACAACGACCTGCGGCACCCGGCGGTGCTGGCGCAGGATCTCGCGGCCGTCGACGTCGTCTCCGGGGGCCGGCTCGACGTCGCGATCGGCGCCGGGTGGAACACTGATGAGTACGAGGCGATCGGTCTGACGTTCGACCCGGCTCCGGTCCGTCAGGCGAGGCTGGCGGAGGCAGTGACCGTCATCAAGCGATGTCTTGCGGGAGAGTCGTTCTCGTTCGTGGGCGAGCACTATCGGATCTCGGGATACACGGGCCAGCCGTCGCTGCAGCGGCCGCATCCGCCGGTGATGATCGGCGGCGGTGGCCGGCGGACCCTGTCGCTGGCCGGGCGGGAGGCGGACATCGTCGGGCTGGCTCCGCGAGTCACATCGAACGGGTTGGACGGACGATCGCTGACCCTGGAGGCGACCAGGGAGAAGCTGTCGTGGGTGGCCGAGGCGGCCGGCGATCGGTACGCCGATCTGGAGTTCAACGTCTACCCCTCGGGGTGGCCGCCCGTGCTCACCAACGACCTGTCGGGTGAGATCGCCACGGTGATCGCCGCTTTGCGCAACCGGACCGGTGTGGAGCTCTCCGAGCGTGACGTGTTGGATTCGCCGCACCTGTTCATCGGATCCGCCGATCGGCTGGCGGAGAAGTTCGAGGAGCTGCGGGCCGAACTGGGCATCAACTCGTTCATGGTGGGCCGGCTCGGCGAACTCGAACCGGTGGTGGCCAGGCTCGCCGGGACGTGACGGGGATCGACGACGTCCGGTCCGGGCGGCCGCACTCCCGTCGAGCGGGACGCCGGGGGGTACGGATCGCGTCGATGGGCCGGGTGTCAGAGCGTTCGCAGGTACCGGGCGTGGTGATCGGACTGGTCCCGATAGCCGAGCGCGGGGTAGAACGCGTGAGCCGCGTCGCGGGACCGCGACGACGTCAACTCGAGCTGGTCGCAATCCCAGTCCCGAGCGCGCTCCTCCGCAGCGTGGACGAGCGCCGCCCCGATCCCACGCCCGCGCCGGCCGTCGGCGACCACGAGCCCGACGAGCCGGGCGCTCCTGCCCGGCCGGCCCAGATGAGGGGTCGCCGCGACGGCAGCGACGCCGGCGACAACGCCGTCGATGTCGGCGACCAGGACGGCCGCATGCGGGGTGTGCTCCCACATCGCCAACTGATCGGCAAGGACGGCGGCCGGCAGGGGATGACCCCACTGGCTCAGCAGGTCGACGAGTACCGGGAGGTCGTTGGCCTGAGGGGACCGGATCAGCACCGGGCCAGTCTCCCAGCGCCCGATGTGCCGGGGCATCCCTTCGGGCAGCGTCGCCGGAGTAGATTCCTCCGGTGCCCACGATGCTGGAACGGCTGGCGCGGGCCATGAACGCCCGCGATGCCGGGCGCGTGGCCGCGCTGTTCGCCGAGGATTACCGCAGTTCGCAGCCGATCCACCCCGGTCGCGGGTTCGGGGGCCGCGCGCAGGTGCTCGAGAACTGGGCCGCCGTGTTCCGCGGGGTCCCGGACTTTGCCGCCGACCTGCTCGACCAGGCGGTCGCCGGCGACACCGAGTGGGGCGAATGGTCATGGCGCGGGACGCATGTCGACGGAGCAACCTTTGCGATGCGCGGCGTCACGATCCTGCACGTGGCCGATGTCGGGCTGATCTCCGCGGCGCGCTTGTACATGGAGCCGGTCGACCCATCGGGTGAGAAGATCGAGGCCGCGGTCCGCGACCTCTATCGCCCGCCGGCGCAGTGACGTCCGCTTCGCGTCAGGGTCAGCGCAGCATGTTCGCGGGCACCGCGCCGAGCGCCGTCTCGATGGCGCGCACCAGTTCTCGCGCGGAGTCGGCGGTCAGTTCGACCGCGACCCGCGCGCCAGGGCCGCGCTCGGGATCCGCGAGGTCGATGTTCAGGGTGTGCTCGGCCATCGCGTGCACGGGATGGTCGAAGTACACGGTGGCGGTCCGCACGGTGAACCAGGAGGTGCCGGGACCCTTGGCGCTGCCGGTGATCCCGGCGTGGACGGTGTCATACGTACACACGGTCAACCTCCGAGGTGGGTGGCGAAGAACTCGGCGATCCGCTCCCAGCCGTCGTTCGCCGCGGCGACCCGATAGCCGGGGCGGTTGACGGCGAAGAACGCATGTCCCGCATCGTCGTAGCGATGGAACTCGAACGTCTTGCCGAGGCGGGTGAGTACCGCCTCGAGCTCGTCGACATCCGCCGGCGCGGGGTTCTTGTCGTCGTTGCCGAACAGCCCGAGCAGCGGACAGGCCAGGTTCGGCAGCTTGTCCTCGAGTGTGGAGACCCGAATCGGATAGCCCGGCGGGGGCGGTCCCCCGACCACGAAGGCCCCGTAGCAGTCGACCGCCGCGTCGAGGTCGAGGCTGCAGGCGGCCAGCACGGACTGGCGGCCGCCGGAGCAGTAGCCAATGACTCCGACGCGACCGTTGGACGTCGACAGCGAGCGGAGATGGGTTGCGGCGCCGTGGATGTCGCCGACGAGTCGCTCGTCAGGGACGCCGCCGCGGGCGCGCGCGGCCGCCGCAGCGTCGTCGGGGTGGGCGCCCGGCGCCTCGCGCCAGTACAGGTTCGGACAGATGGCGTCGTAGCCCAGGGTCGCGAACCGGCGGGTGATCTCCTTGGTCGCCGCGTCGAAGCCGGGCATGTGATGGATGACCACGACGCCGCCCCGGGCGGTGGCGTGCGCCGGCCGGGCGAGGTAGGACTCGATGGTGTGCCCGGCGGCGCCGGCGAGGGTGATGGTCTCGGCGGTCAGGGAGTCGGAATGGAGAGCGTCGGACATGGTCCGATTTCAGCACCGCGGCGGAAGCGACCCGACAGCGGGTCGCTTCCGCCATGCAAGAACACCGCGCGGTGCGGCGGGTCAGGCCGGCCGGACGGCGCCGACCGCGGGCCGGCGGGCGCGGTGCCGGGGCGCCGAGCGATCGAAGGACAGCGCGAGCAGTCCGCGCCGCCGCGGGCGATCTGCCTCCACGCGACCGTCGAGGCGGGCCGCCGCGATGTGTCGCTGCTGTGCTCCGTCGGCCAGGATCAGGGTGAGGGGGCTGAACTGCATGGCGGGCTCCTTCCGTCTGTACCGCTACAGAATGTCTGTACCGCTACAGTAGAACGCCCGGGCTTTACCGGTCAAGCCCTCTGTCGGTATAGTTTCTGTGAGCTGGGTCATGAGGTGTCGAGCCACCGGAGGGGAGCCGAGAAGCCTTGGCGCGGATCACGTTGCAGACCGTCGCCGACAAGGTGGGGGTCAGCCGGATGACGGTGTCGAACGCGTTCTCCCGGCCGGACCAGCTCTCCGCCGACCTGCGAGACCGGATCCTGGCGGCCGCGGCCGATCTCGGCTACGTCGGTCCCGACCCCGCGGCACGGGCGCTTGCCAGGGGCACGACCGGTGCGGTCGGCATCGTCCTGACGTCGGTCATCGGGACCGCCTTCGGCGACGAGGTGGCGACCGAGTTCCTCGGCGCCATCGTCGAGGAACTGGCGCCGTCCGGCCTCTCGCTGACGCTCCTGTCGACGGAGGAGACCGGCGGCCGCGTCCCCGCCCGCGACGTCCCGATGGACGGCACGCTCGTCTACCACTGCGACCCACAGTCGCCCGCGCTGACCTGGCTCGAGCGGCGCAAGCTCCCGCTGGTGTACGTGGACCAGGAGCCGGCCCCGACCGTGTCGACGATCAACGTCGACGATCGTGGCGGCGCGCGCGCGGCGGCGGGTCACCTCGTCGCGCTCGGCCACCGGCACATCGGCATCGTGACCGCATCGGTCGTGGGGCCGCACGGCCTCGGCGCGCAGGACGCCGGCAGCCGGCAGGCGTGGGTGACGGCGCAGCGCTCGCTCGGCTGGCGGGACGCGCTCTCGGCCGCGGGCATCGAGCCCGTGGTGTACGTGCAGCGGCACAGCACCGAGGAGGACGGCTACGGCGCCCTGGATGCCCTGCTCGCGGCCGACCCGGAGATCACCGGGGTGTTGTGCTTCGCGGACACCATCGCGCACGGCGTGATGCTTGCGGCTCAGGATCGCGGGCTCTCGGTGCCGGGCGACCTGTCGGTGGTGGGCTTCGACGACAACCCGCTCGCCGCCCGGCTGCGACCCGCGCTGACCACCGTCCGCCAGGACGTCGCGGAGAAGGGCCGGCTGGCGGCGGCATCGCTGCTCCGCGCGATGGCCGCCGGCGGAGGTCAGCGCGCCGCCGAGACCGATCGGGGCCGGACGCGGTCCGTCGCGCCCCCCGAGCACGTGGTGCTGCCGACGGAGCTCATCGTCCGGGACAGCACGGCCCCGCCTCGCTCCTGACGCTCGACGGCGGCGCGGTGATCCGCCTTGTGGGAAGCGGGCTTTCCGGGCCCGCGACGAGCGCGGACGTCACCTCCGCACCAGCAGGCTCGAGTCCCCGAACTCGTGCCAGAGGTATCCCTGGGCCACCGCGGCGTCGTACGCGCGCTGCGCGAGCTCGCGGCCGGCGATCGCCTCGACCAGCAGGAGATGCGAGGCGTCCGGGTTGTGCCATCCCGTGATCAGCCCGTCGACGCTCCGGGCCGGGCGATCGGGGGTGACGACCAGATCCGTCCAGCCGCTCCGCGGATGCACGACACCGCTGGCGTCGGCGGCCGATTCGAGTGCGCGCACGACCGTGGTGCCGACCGCCACGACCCGCCCGCCGCCAACCCGCACCGCCGTGCACGCCGACGCCGTGGATGCCGGCACCTCGAACCACTCAGCCTGCGGAGCCTCGCCCGCATCCTGCGACGACAGACCGGTGTGCAGGGTGACGGGGGCGACCGCGATGCCGCCGGCCACCAGCCGGGTGACCAGCTCCGGCGTGAAGGGACGGGACGCGCTGGGCATCTCGGCGCTGCCCGGATGGATGCCGAAGACCGTCTGGTAGTCGGCCAGCGGGTACCGCGCATCCAGGTAGCCGTAGGCGATGGGGCGCCCGTGGGTGGCGAGATGCTCCTCCAGGCAGTCGGTCCCGGTGACCTGGGCGCGCCACAGCCGGTTGCCCCGACCCGTGGGTGAGGAGCCGCCGCTGGGATGGGCCGCGACGATCCGGAAGGTCACGCCGCCCGGCACGGCGACGGTCTCGCCGATCTCGGCGTCCAGCACGGGGGCGGAGGCATCCGGGGCGCCGCGCAGCTCGATGATCCGATGCAGCGCCGCGGGGCCGGGATGCTCCGGCCGGGTGCCGACATGCACGACGACCGGACCGCGGATCGAGGAGAGCCCGTCGAGTTCCGCGGCGAGCGTGGCCGAGTTGTTCACGACCAGGAGGTCGCCGGGCCGCAGGTGATCGGGTAGATCGTGGAACAGCCGGTGACACAGCGTCTCTGGATCGGCCACGAGGAGCCGGACCTCGTCGCGACGGAGTCCGCGGTACTCGGCCGGGCGGGCGGCGGTCCGGTGGTCCGGAGCGGGGAAGCTGATGCCGGGAGGAGCGAGGGGCGCGTGTGCCGCGGTCACCGGGCGGCGCCCGACGTCGTGGGCGCTGGCATCGGGACGGCAGGTTCGGCCCGGGCGGGTTCGGCGACACCGGGCCCGGCGCGGTAGCGGCCGCTCGGTGGCCGCCGGTCGATCAGGTCGAGCACGGCCGGCACCACGTCGGCCGGCCGGCGGCGATCCGAGATGTCCTCGCCCGGGAAGGCGGCCTGCTGCATCTCGGTGTCCATGTCGCCGGGATCGAGGGAGTACCAGGAGATCTCTGGGTTCTCGACCGCGAAGGTCGCGGTCAGGTGATCGAGCGCGGCCTTGCTCGCGCCGTAGCCGCCCCAGGTCGGGTAGTTCTCGACGGCGGCGTCGGACGAGATGTCGATCACCGCCGCACCAGCTCGCAGCACCGGCAGCGAGGCGGTGATCAGAGCGAACGGTGCGGTGAGGTTGACCGCGAGGATGCCGGCGAGCTCGGTCGGCGTCAACCGGGCGAGGGGGCGGAGCGGTGTGGGCCCGAGGGTGCTCGCGTTGTTCACGAGTAGGTCGATGCCGCCGAGTCGCGCTGCAGCGGCGACGATCTCGGCCCGGTGGGACTCGACGGCGACGTCACCGGCAACGGCGTGGACGCGACCGCCGCGCTGCGTGACCGCGGGGTCGTCCGGCAAAGTCGCCAGCCGGGCACGCCGCCGGGCGTCGACGACCAGCCGCCAGCCCCGCGCCGCGAGCGCGACGGCAAGCGCCCGGCCCAGCCCGGCGGACGCACCGGTGATCACTGCGGTGGGCATGGCGTGCCTCCTCGATGTGGTGGTCTGTTCATCCTTGAAGTTGAAGTGAGGTTCAAGTCAAGCTAGCGTTGCCGGATGGCGGTCGATCAGCTGCTGACGATGGCGGAGGTGTCGCGCCGAAGCGGCTTCGCACCGTCGGCGCTGCGGTACTACGAACGGGAGGGCCTCCTCACCGCGACCCGCACAGGGGGGAACCAGCGCCGCTACCAGCGCATCGTGCTCCGCCGGTTGGCATTCATCCGCGCCGCACGCAACGTCGGGCTCTCGCTCGAGGAGGTGCGCGCCGAGCTCGCCACGCTGCCCGCCGACCGCGCACCGACAACGGCCGACTGGCGGCGCATCTCGCGCGGCTGGCGGGCCCGGCTGAATGAGAAGATCGCTGCCATCGAGGCTTTGCGCGATCGCCTGGACTCCTGCATCGGCTGCGGCTGCCTGTCGCTCAAGGTGTGCACGTTGTACAACCCGGGCGACCGGATGGCGGCGGTGGTCGATCCGCCCGGCGCCGCCCTGCTGCCCCCGCTGCTGCGCCGGCCCACCGGACCCTGAAGTCGCGACCCGCGACCGCGCGATCGTGCCGTCGAGGCGCCGCGCGTGGTCCGTGACGGATGTCCCGTTTGACCTGGATCGCGACGGGAATCAAGAGTGCGGGACCGGTCGCGGGAATGGCCGGGACTGCCCGGGAATGGCCCGGGCATGTCCCGGTAAGCGCGCATCACGTCGGGGCATGTCAGGGAAGGTCGGACGGCCGGGTCCGTGTCCCGGCCCCGACGAGGCAGGAGGCGGAACGATGGCCGAGGCGACGGATTCCCCCGCTGCCCGGGACCGGGCGGCGGACGAGGGGCACCGCAGCCTCGTCGGTCAGCCGCACGACGCCGCCGTCGAGGGCCCGGTGGCCGACGCGGAGGCCACGGCGTCCCGGATCACCTCCGACGAGCGCCCGATGGGGCCCCTCGGGCGGCGGTTCAACTGGCGGTCGCCGTTCTTCGTCGGGTTCGCCGCGACGGCCGGGGTGGCGCTGACGGCCGGGATCATCGGACTGCTCTGGGTGGCCGGACCGGTCCTGCTGCTCATCGGCGTCGCACTGTTCCTCGCCATCGGGATGGATCCGGCGGTGTCCTGGCTGGTCCGGCGCCGGCTGCCGCGCTGGCTCGCGGTCGTCGTGGTCATCCTGGTGATCGCCGCCGCCATCGCGGGTTTCATCGCGGCCGCGGTGCCGCCTCTGGTCAGCGAGGGGCAGCATCTCGTCGCGGACGCGCCCGCACTGCTGCAGCAGGTGCAGGACCAGAACTCGTTCATCGGCCAGCTGAACGAGCGGTTCGCGATCCAGGACAAGATCACCTCGTTGCTGTCCGACGAGGGATCGGCGATCGCGACGGGCGTCATCGGCGCGGGCGAGGCGATCTTCGGCGCGGTCGCGGACTCGCTGATCATCGCTGTGCTGACCATCTACTTCCTGGCCGACATGCCCAGGCTGCGCGCCCTCGCCTACCGGCTCGTGCCGCACTCCCGGCGGCCGCGGGCGATCCTGATCGGCGACGAGATCATGGCGAAGGTCGGCGGCTACGTGCTCGGCAACCTGGTCATCTCGCTCATCGCCGGCGCGCTGACGTTCGTCTGGCTCACGGTGTTCCACGTGCCGTACCCGCTGCTGCTGTCGATCCTGGTGGCGATCCTCGACGTGGTGCCGGTGGTCGGCTCCACCCTGGCCGGCGTCATCGTGTGTGCCGTCGCGCTGAGCGTCTCGGTTCCGGTCTGCATCGCCACCATCGGGTTCTTCGTCGTCTACCGGATCGTCGAGGACTATGTGCTGGTGCCCAAGATCATCGGCCGGGCCGTGCGTATTCCGGCGCTGGTCACCGTCGTCGCGGTGCTGGTCGGGGCGGCCCTGCTCGGCCTGGTCGGGGCGCTGGTCGCCATACCCGTGAGCGCGGCGCTGATCCTGCTGGCCCGGGAGATGCTGTTCCCGCGCCTCGATCGGGCCTGACCGGACGGTCCGGCGACATCGCGCGAAGCCGATCAGCCGCTCGGCCGGCGCAGCCGCGTGTACAGATCGCGCAGCAGGCAGATCTCGGCGCCGTGGTGCAGCAGTTCGCGGTGCACGTGCAGGATCATCGCCGCCATGGACGAGGACTCGAACCCCGGCTCGCGGCAGCGCTCGGCCAGCTCGGCCGGCCCCAGGCGACGAACGCCCGCGATCCAGGTGCGGTAGCCGGCGTCGAGCCGGTCGAGGGCCGTGGCCGCCGACAGTGGGTAGTCGTACTCGTCCCACGACGTGGCCGGCCCGGCGAAGTAGCGCGCGTTGCGGTCCCCGAACACGCCGACCTGCAGGTGCGCCATCCGCCACGCGATGGTGGTCACCGGTGGCGGATCCGGCTCCGGCCAGGCGAAGTCGAGCACGGTCGGGCCCGAGCCCGCCGGGTTCGCGCTGCGGGTCTCGCCGCGGCGCCGCACGTTCCAGCAGTCGCCGACCGGCTCCCACCGGTACTCGTCGTCGGCCAGCCCGGCCCAACGCGGCCACAGGTTGGTCTCCCAGTGCCAGCTGAGCTGCAGGTCCAGTTCGGTCGTCCAGTCGAGTCCCGCCACGATGGGCACCCTAGATCTCGGTCCGACGCGGCCCCGCGGCGGCGGCGCCGACGGAGGGGATCCGGGCGATCCGACCGAGGCGTGGTGTGCAGCGGCCCCCGGCGCACCGGAGAATGACCGCAGGATCCGGGAGGCGGCCGGCCGGCGCGATGCCGACGAGAGACGAGGCTGGGACGAGATGACCGAAGACGTGGTGCGAGTCGGCGTGATCGGCGCGCGCGGGCGGATGGGATCCGAAGTGTGTCAGGCGGTCGACGAGGCAGCGGACCTGGACCTGGTCGCCGCGGTCGGGGGGCGGGAGTGGCTGTTCTCGCTCGCCGACGCCGGCAGCCAGGTGGCCGTGGACTTCACCCACCCCGACGTCGTGATGGACCACATCCGGTTCTGTATCGACCAGAACATCCACGTCGTGGCCGGCACCTCGGGGCTGACCGAGGAGCGGGTGGAGACCGTGCGCGGGTGGCTGGCCGCCAAGCCGGCGATCGGCGTGATGATCGTGCCCAACTTCGCGATCGGTGCGGTTCTCACCGCCCGCTTCGCCCGGCAGGCCGCCCGGTTCTTCGAGTCCGTGGAGATCATCGAGCGGCACCACGCCGCGAAGGCGGACGCACCGTCCGGCACGGCCGTCGCCACCGCGCGCGAGGTCGCGCTGGCCCGCAAGGAGGCCGGGCTCGGGCCGGTCCCGGACGCCACCACCATCGAGGCAGCGGGCGCCCGTGGCACTCTCGTCGACGGCATTCATGTGCACGCGGTGCGCCTGCCGGGGCACGTCGCGCACCAGGAGGTCGTGCTCGGCAGCGCCGGCGAGACCCTGACGATCCGGCACGACTCCCTGCACCGGTCGTCGTTCATGCCCGGCGTGCTCACCGCGATCCGCGCGGTGCAGAGCCACCCCGGGCTCACCCTCGGCCTGGAACAGCTGCTCGGCCTGGACGGCTGACGCCCGGGTGCGCATCAAGCTCGTCGTCGCCCTGCTGACCGGGGCGCTGGTCGTCTACTTCGTGTTGCTCACCGACCGCGCCGTGGCGCTGATCGGGTCGGGGTCCGTGGCCGCCGTCGCACTCGGCATCGGCGTGCTGCTGCTGCCGCTGATCGGCGCCGTGCTGGTCGCGTTCGAGCTGCGCTTCGGCTGGCAGACCCAGCGGCTCGGCCGGCTGCTGGCGGACGAAGGCGAGGGCCCCGGCGCGACGCCCGATCTGCCGCGCCGCCCGTCGGGACGGGTCGACAGGGCAGCGGCAGATGCGCATTTCGACGTCGTGCGCGCCAGAGTGGAGGCGGCGCCGGAGGACTGGCGCGGCTGGTACCGGCTGGCCCAGGCCTACGACCTGGCGGGCGACCGGCGGCGGGCGCGATCCTCGATGCGACATGCGATCGATCTCGCCGGGGGCTGACAGCCTCCGCGCGACGGCCTCCCGGGATTTCCCGGAATGTGCGCCTTCGAAATAGTACGGCCTGCCGACATGTTGATGCCGGTCCGGCCAATTCCTCCGGCGCGCCGTGTTGTGCCCGATCTGGGTGGTCGCGGACCGTACTCTCTCGCGCATGCTCATCGCTCGCCGAACACCGGGAATTTCCCTCCGCGCGCTGGTGACCACCGGCGCGCTGATATTCCTGGGCGTGCTCGGGATCATTCCGGGGCCCGTGCCGCCCGCGGCCGCGACGCCACCCAACGGCTTCAAGAGCGTCGGATACCTGCCGTCGTGGGCGGGCGACGTCGATGCGATCCCCTACGACACGTTGACACACATCAACTACGCGTTCGTGTTTCCCGGACCGGACGGCAGTCTGCCCGATGCGGGGAATCCGGCCAAGCTTCGGGCGCTGGTCAGCAGGTCGCACGCGCGCGGCGTGCAGGTGCTGATCTCGATCGGTGGCTGGAACAACGGCAACGACGCCGCCTTCGAACAGCTGGCCGCGAATCCCGCGAGCCGCTCCGCGCTGGTGGCCAACGCGACGTCGCTGGTGCAGCGATACGGCCTCGACGGGGTCGACGTCGATTGGGAATATCCCGATCCGGGTTCATCGGCGGCCAATTTCACGCTCCTGATGCGAGAACTGAGTGCCGCGATGCACAGCCGGGGAAAGTTGCTCACCGCCGCGGTCGTTTCCGGAGGGGCGACGGCCAGGGGCGTCGAGCCGGCGGTCTTCGATCTCGTCGATTTCCTCAACATCATGCTGTACGACGGCGGCAGCCCGCACGCGAACGTGGACTGGGCCGTCGCCGGCGCGACCGAGTGGAAAGCTCGCGGCCTCCCCGCGGCGAAGGCGGTGATCGGCGTGCCGTTCTTCAGCCGGCCCGGCAATCTGTCGTTCGCGCAACTGTTCGCCGCCGACGGCTCGAACGCCGACCGGGACTGCACCGTCGTGCAGGGCACGGAGCGTTGTTACAACGGCCGACAGACGATCCGCCGCAAGACCCAATGGGCGATGGCCAACGCCGGCGGGCTGATGAACTGGGAGCTGTCGAACGACACCGCCGGCTGGTCGTCGCTGCTCGGCGCGATGGCCGAAACGGCCGCAGGGACCGGCAGCGCCGGGCCGCTCGTCGGGATCGCCGGCAAGTGCCTGGATGTGTTGTGGGGCCGCGCGGACAACGGTGCCCCGATCCAGCTCTGGGCGTGCAACGGGACGAATGCGCAGTGGTGGACGCTCGACCCCGCCGGGGCGGTGCGGGCCAACGGGCGCTGCCTGGACGTGCCGGGTGGATCGACGGCGTCGGGTTCGCCGCTGCAGCTCTGGGACTGCAACGGCACGGGCGCCCAGGTGTGGCAGCCGCAAGGGGACGGATCCCTGCGCAACCCGCAGTCCGGCAAGTGCCTGGACGTCCCCGGCTGGACGACCGCCGACGGCGTCCGGCTCCAACTCTACGACTGCCACGGGAGCGTAAATCAATTCTGGCGGCAGGACCGCCCGGTCACGTTCGGAGGACCGGCGGGGCCGATCACCGGGCTCGCCGGCAAGTGCATGGACGTCTGGTCCGGCCTGTTCGCGGACGGCGCTGCGGTGCAGCTCTACGGCTGCAATGGCACGGCGGCACAACGTTGGACGGTCAACCCGGGCGGATCGCTGCGCGCCCTGGGGAAATGCCTGGACGTGCCCGGTGGCCTGACCGCCAATGGGATGAAGCTCCAGCTCTGGGAGTGCAACGGCACCGGTGCGCAGGTCTGGCGGGCGCGGGGCGACGGGACCGTTCTCAACCCGCAGTCGGGGCGGTGCATCGACGTCACGGACCGCAACCCCGCGGATGGGACGAGGTTGCAGATCTGGGACTGTCAGGGCGCCTCGATTCCCGGCGTCGGCAACCAGAACTGGCGCCTGCCGTGATCGTCGCGCTGCTTCGTCGATGACCGTGACCCGCCCGCGCCGGCGGTGTCCGGCCAGCGCGACCATCACCCCGCCGACGATCAGCACGACGGCCCGCAGCACGACGATGTCGACGTCGGACCGGGCGGTCCCGACCCGGCGGCCGCGAACGCCCACCGTCTGCAGCGGGCCGGGCGGCGCCCGCGTGAGCCGCTCACCCCCGGAGGATCGATTCGCCCCCCGGACGGACGGGTACCGACCGGGCACCGGTCGCCGCGCCACCGCGGGGCTGCTCCACGGGGGCGCTCCACGGCGACCTCCCGGCCAGGCCCGGCGGGCCGGGTCATCGCGAATCGAGGACGACGGATGGATCTGATCGGAATGCTCGCTCGACCGGCACTCGCCTGGATCTTCGTGCAGGGCGGGGTGGACGCCATGCGGGCGCCGGCCCCGAGGGCCGGGACCGCAGCGCCCCTGCTCGACCGGCTGCGCGAGCGGGCGCCGGACGGGCTTTCATCGAGGCTGCCCGACGACGTGATGCTCGTGCGGGTGAACGCCGGGGTGCAGATCGTCGCGGGCGCGTCCCTGGCGCTCGGCATGCTGCCCCGGATCTCCGCTCTCACGCTGGCCGGCTCGATGGTGCCGACCACGGTCGGCGGGCACGCGTTCTGGCGCGGCGACGACAAGCAGCGCGCCGCGCAGCGCACCCAGTTCGCGAAGAACGTCGCGATCGTCGGCGGGTTGCTGCTCGCCGCGACTCGCCGGGGTCGCCCGGCGGCGGGCATCATCGGCTGACAGTTGTTCCGCGGGAACGGGTCTCGCACGTCGTCGGCCGGGAGTCGGCCGGCGGCGGGGGGTCGGCGACGACCTGTCGACTCAGCGCGCGGCGTCGGCGTACCAGGTCGCCAGCCGTCCGACGGCCTCGCGCAACTCGTCCGGCCCCTCGACGTGGGCGTCGACACCGAACATGGCCATCCATGCCGCCAGCGCCGTCCAGGACCACGAGCCGCCGGTGACCCGGCAGCGGCCGGTGCCCCCGCCCCCGACGTCAACCCCGACGTCAGGGCCGACGTCCTCGACGACGGTGTCGCCGCTGACCCACGGCGCGATCTGCTCGGCCGGCGCGTCCAGCACGAAGGTGCCCCGGCAGGGCCACTGGTGGCGCTGGAACGACGTCGAGACGTACTCGGCGACGTCGCCCGTCGGCAGTTCGCGCGGCGTGAAGCGGGGCCCCGTGCCGGTTTTCGGCGTCATCCGATCCACCCGGAACGTGCGCCAGTCGTGCCGGTCCAGGTCCCAGGCGACCAGGTACCAGCGGCCGCCCCAGGTCACCAGGTGGTGCGGCTCGGCCCGGCGGGGCGGTCGGGTCGGCATGCCGTTCACGTTCGTCATCGCGGCGGAACCGCCGTGGGCCACCGCGGACCCGCCGGTGCCGTCGGCGGCCGGCGAGGCGTAGTCGAAGCGCAGCACCTCCCGCGCGCGGACCGCGGTGCCGATGGCGATGAGCGCCTCGGATTCGACCCGCGGGCGGTTGCCGTCGCGCGGCACGGCGGTGACCCGCAGGGCGTCGACGCGGTGTCGCAGGCGCGCCGGCATCACCTGCCGGACCGTGGCCAGCGCCCGGAGCGAGGCCTCCTCGATGCCGGCGACCGAGGTGGTCGCCGTCTGCAGCGCGACCGCGACGGCGATCGCCTGGTCGTCGTCGAACAGCAGCGGCGGCAGCTCGGTGCCCGCGTCGAGCCGGTACCCGCCGTCGGGGCCGCGGGTGGCCAGAACCGGGTAGCCGAGGTCGCGCAGCCGGTCGACGTCGCGCCGGATCGTCCGCGGGCTGACCTCGAGGCGCTCGGCGAGGGTGTCGCCCGGCCAGTCGCGGCGCGCCTGCAGGAGGGAGAGCAGCCGCAGCAGTCGGGCGGAGGTTTCGGCCATGCCCCCAGAATGACACCGGATTGCGGACAGGACCTGACCGGATCTTCAGGAACACTCGAACCCGACGACCACGAACCGCACAGCCATCCCGGGAGGACAGCGTGATCCGGACCAGATCGTTGACGAAGGACTTCGTCGTGGGACGTTCCCGAACGGTGCACGCCGTCAAGGGCATCGACCTGCAGGTGGACCCGGGCGAGCTGGTCGCCGTGCTCGGGCCGAACGGCGCCGGCAAGACGACCACCATTCGCATGCTCACCACGCTCATCGCGCCGACGTCGGGCTCCGCGACGGTCGCCGGTCACGACGTGGTCCGCGAGTCGGCGCAGGTGCGCCGGCTGATCGGCTACGTCGGTCAGGGCAACGGTGCCGGGCACGCCCAGCGCGCCCAGGACGAGTTGCGGACCCAGGGCGTCATCTACGGACTGGACGGCCGCCGCGCCCGGACGCGGGCCGGCGAGTTGCTCGAGGCGCTCGACCTGGTCGAGTTGAAGGACCGCAAGGTGTCGAGCCTGTCCGGTGGGCAACGCCGGCGGCTCGACGTCGCGATGGGCCTGGTGCACGCCCCGTCGCTGCTGTTCCTCGACGAACCGTCGACCGGCCTCGATCCACAGAACCGCGCGAATCTCTGGGAGCACATCATGCGGATGCGGGACGAGCACGACATGACGATCGTGCTCACCACGCACTACCTGGACGAGGCGGACTCGATGGCCGGCCGGGTCGTCGTGGTCGACCACGGCGAGATCATCGCCGACGACACGGCGGAGAAGCTCAAGGCCGACCTCGCCGGCGACCTCATCGTGCTCGAGTCGTCGGCGGCGCCGGCGCTCGCCGAGCTCGTCACTCGGCTGCCCGGCGCCCGCGACGTCGCGATCGACGGGCGGCGGCTCACCGCACGCGTCGCGGACGGCCCGACCGCGTTGCCGGAGCTCGTGCGCGCCGCGGTCGTCGCCGATGTCGACGTGGCCAGCGCGCAGACCACCCGCCCGACCCTCGACGACGTCTTCCTCTCGCTCACCGGGCGCAGCCTGCGCGAGTCCGAGAGCACCGACGCCCACGGGTCCCCGCCGGCCGGCGCCGATGCCGATGCCGGCAACGAGAAGGCCTCCGGGGAGGACGCAGCATGAGCACCGTCGCACTCACCCCGACCACCACCGCAACCGGCCGAGAGCGGCTGTCCGGCAACCGGTCCGAAGCTTCGCGGGGTGCGCGCGCTGGTGCGCGACACCGGCATCGTGATGACCAGGGAGCTCCGCCCGGTGATGCGGGACCCGTTCTCGCTGATCTTCGGCATGATCCAGCCGCTGGTGTTCCTCGCGCTCTTCGGCCCGCTGCTGGTCGGCTCGCTCGGCAACGAGGCGGGCAGCACGCTGGGCGAGAGCGTCTGGCAGTGGTTCGTGCCGTCCATCCTGGTCATGACGGCGTTGTTCGGCACCACCACGGTCGGCGCGAACCTGCTGTTCGAGTTCCAGACGGGGGCCCACGAGCGGATGCTCGTGACACCGCTGTCGCGGCCGTCGTTGCTGATCGGCCGTGCGCTGAAGGAGATGGTGCCGCTCGCCGGCCAGGCGGTGATCATCGTGCTGGTCATGATCCCGTTCGGCTTCACGCTGTACCCGGCCGGCGCGGTGCTGGGCCTGCTGGTGCTGGCGGTCTTCGGGATCGGCCTGGGCTCGCTCAGCTACGCGCTCGCGATCGCCGTGCGCAAGCAGGAGTGGATGTTCTGGGCGGTGCAGCAGACCCTGATCTTCCCGCTGATGATCCTGTCCGGCATGCTGCTGCCGCTCGAGTCCGGCCCGCAATGGATGCAGGTCGCCGCGAAGTTCAACCCGCTGGCCTACCTGGTGGACGCGGAGCGCGCGCTGTTCGGGGGCGAGATCGCCTCCACCACGGTGCTCTGGGGCGCGGTCGCCGCCGTCGGCACCGCCGCCGTCGGCCTGTGGGTGGGCATCTCCGCCATGCGCCGCAGCGCCGATTGATGATCCCGGCGGCGGCGGAGGGGGCGCTGGGCGAAAGCGTGCCGGGGCGGCTGTCGGGCCGCCCTGGCAGCATCGTGCGGATGATCACGAAGCTGCCCGCGCCGACCCGCGAGCTCGGCGCGGACCAGGCCCGCCGGATCGCGATCGCCGCCCAGCAGCTCGCCGAGCCGGCGCCCGCGGACCGGCCCGTGCCGGTGAACCGCGGGCACCTGTCCCGGCTCGTCCGCACCATCGGGCTGCTGCAGATCGACTCGGTCAACGTGCTCGCACGCTCGCACCTGATCCCCGTGTACAGCCGGCTCGGCGGCTACCCGGAGACCGTCCTGGAGGTCGCTCGCCTGGCCCGCCCGGTCCGCGGACCGGGGCCTGCTCGAGTCCTGGGCGCACGTCGCGTCCTTGATCCCGATGAGCCTGCAGCCTCTGCTGCGCTGGCGGCAGGACGACATGCGCGCGCAGATGGAGCCGCGCGCCGCCCGGCTCAGCCGCGATCACCCCGGTCTGTTCGACCGGCTGCTCGAGCTGATCGCTGACCGCGGCCCGATGTCGGCCGGCGAGATCGAGACTGCCCTGGAGATGGCGGGTTCGGGCGGCGGGCTGGTGGGGGTGGTCGACGACGAAGAGCGCGTGCGAGTACCTCTTCCTCATCGGCGCGGTCGGGGTCGCCGACCGGCGTGGGTTCGAGCGGCGCTACGACCTCATCGAACGGGTCGTCCCGCCGGACGTGCTCGCGGCACCGACGCCGACGCAGGCGGATGCCCAGCGCGCCCTTGTCGACCACGCCGCCCGCGCGCATGGCGTCGGCACCGTCGGCGACCTCGCCGACTACTTCCGGATCAGCGTGGCGCACACCAAGGCGGCGCTGGCGGACCTCGCGGCGGAGGGGGTCGTCGAGCACGTGACGGTCGACGGATGGCGGGAGCCCGCGTTCCTGCACCGCGACGCGCGCATCCCGCGCAGCGTGCGCGGCTCCGCTCTGGTCTGCCCGTTCGACCCGCTGATCTGGTACCGGGACCGCACGGAACGCCTGTTCGGCATGCGGTTTCGCATCGAGATCTACACCCCGGCGGCCAGGCGGGTGCACGGCTACTACGTGCTGCCGCTGCTCTCCGGTGACCGGCTGGTCGGGCGCTTCGACCTGAAGGCGGACCGGGCCGCGTCGCGGCTGCTCGTGCAGGCGTCCTGGCGTGAGCCGGGGGAGGACGCGGCCGCGGTGGCGCGGGCCGCGGCGCCCGAACTGCGGCGCATGGCCGACTGGCTCGGGCTGGACGACGTGGTGGTGCAGCCGCGGGGCGATGCGCACCGCGAGCTCGCCCGGGTGGGTGGGATGTCCGCGGCGGAGGCCGCGGCGCCCGCCCGGTAGCCTGCGCCGGTGACCCCCGGACCGCCCCCCGCGCTGCCGCCGTCGGTCGCGGCCGGGCACCCGGCGACGGCCCAGGTGGGCCACGACGTCCTCGTCCGGGGAGGGAGCGCGGCGGACGCGGTCGCGGCGATGATCCTGGCCGGCTGCGTCGCCGAAACCCTGTTCACCGGTCTCGCGGGCGGTGGCTTCGCGACCGTGTACGACGCTCGCACCCGCGAGGTGCACTGCCTGGACTTCTTCGTGGCCGTCCCCGGCCTGGACGGCTCGTTGCCCGCCGCGCCGCGCGCCATCAAGGTGCTCTTCGGCGACGTCGAGGTGCCGTACGCGATCGGCGGCCCGAGCGTCGCGGTGCCCGGCACTCCGCAGGGAGTCGCGGCGCTGCACGAACGATTCGGCCGGCTGGACTGGTCCGAGATCGTCCGCCCGGCGCGCGATCTGGCCCACGCCGGGGTGCCGTTCCCCAATCAGCACGCGGAGCTGCTGCCCGACGTCGCGGCCGCGATGGTGCTCGGCGACGGCGTGCAGGTCTACACCCGGCCGGACGAATCGGGCGGCCGGCGCACGCTCGCGGCCGGCGAGATCCTGCACCACGAGGGGCTGGCGGACACCTTCGACGACTACCTGTCGGACGGACCTGCCGCGCTGGTCACGGGCGACCGTGGGCGGGCGCTGGTGCGGGCCGTGCGCGCGGACGGCGGCGCGATGTCGGACGCGGACATGGCCGCGTACCGGGTGCGCGAGCTGACGGCCGAGCGGGCGGCCTTCGGCGATGGCGAGATCCGGGTCAGGGGAAACGATCTCGACCGGTTCGCGGACACGGCGGCCACCCTCGACCGGGGACTTGCCGGCGCGGACCCGGTCGGCCGTGCGCGGCTGCTGGTCGATGCGCTGCGTGCTCCCGCCCGCCGGGCGGAGACCACCACCGTGGTGGCCGTGGACGCGGACGGGAACGCCTGCGCGTCCACGCACTCGCTCGGCCTGGGCTCCGGGGTGTGGACCGCCGGCGTGCACGGGAACTCGATGCTGGGTGAGGGCGAGTTGCTCCGCGGTGAGTTGCGACCCGGTGAGCGGATGCCGTCGATGATGGTGCCGCTCGTGGTCACCGCTCCCGACGGGGCGCTGCTGGTGGCGGGCGGCGCCGCCGGCGGCAGCCGCATCCGGTCGGCGCTGCTGCAGGTGCTCGCCGGCGTCCTGGTCGCCGGCCGACCCGCGGCGGAAGCCGTTGCGGCGCCCCGGCTCACGGCGACACCGACGGCCGTGCATCTGGAGCCAGGGTTCCCCGCGGAGGTGATCGAGGCACTGGTGCGGGACGGCAACGAGGTCGTGCAGTGGCCGCAGCAGCGCCCGTACTTCGGCGGCGTCGCGCTGGTGGCGCCGGACGGGCCGGCCGCCGACCCGCGCCGCGGCGGGCTCGCGCTGCGGGTCTCCGGCTGAGTCCCTGCGAGCGAGGTCAGACGAGGGTGAGCGCGGTCATCCGGGTGATCGAGCCGGCCGGTTCGTCCGCGGGCGGATCTGCGACCGCCGCCGGTGCCGGGTGGGCGAGGTGCCCCTGCCGGCCGCGGGGCCGTCGCCGAGACGCGGCGTCGTCGCCCGGGTCTCGGGTCGACGACTCGCCGCGCCTCATCTGCGGTCCGTCAGACCGCAACCGCCCGGCGCAGCCGGATGTCGCCGGACGTCGTCTTCACGCGGATGTCGAGAGTGGCCGTCTCCGTCTGGCTCTCGGGGTCGGTCCCGCTGTCTGACCCGACGGCCGGCAAGTCGTCGCTGACCTCCAGCTCGGACTGGGTGTTGCCCGACACGGTGCTCAGGTCGATCGCGGCGAGTGAGCCGGGATGGATGGCGATCTCGACGTCGCCGGAGACGGTGATGCTCTCGACCCGGCCCGCCTCCAGGTCGAGCAGCCGCACGTCGCCGGACACGCTGCGGGCCATCACGTCCGCGCGCGGGCGGTCCACCCGGATGTCGCCCGACGTGGTGTGCAGGACGGCGTCGTCGAACGACTCGCGAATGCTGATCTCGCCGGACGCGGTGCGGACGTCCGACCGTGCCGCCGACCCGATCGACACGTCACCGGAAGCGGTCTGCACCACCGCGTGCCCGCTCACCTGGTCGACCGAGACGTCGCCCGACGCCGTGCGGATCTCGAGGCGGTCCGCCGCGCCGGTGAGGACGACGTCGGCGGACTGGGTCTGTGCGCGGACGCCGGAGCCCAGCGGCGCGGTGATCCGGATGCTGAACGCGGTGCGCCAGCCGTTCCGCGCCTGGTCGGTGTCGACGATCAGCGTGGCGGGCGCGCCGTCGGGGGCGTCGACCAGGTCGACGCGCACCCGCTCGGTCGGGTCGTCGATCGACTCCTCGTCGAAGGACGCCGGCCCACCGGGAATGTCGTCGGGCCCGGGGCCCCGGCCGCGGCGGCCGCGGGCACCGACCGAGCGCAGCACGTCGTCCAGGAAGCCGAACGGGTGGGCGGTGCTCGCCGTGATCTCGACGGTGGTGGTGGCGGTGTCGGCCAGGTCGACGCGGACATCGCCTGCGGCGTTGCGGATCTCGACGACGATGGGCGCTGGGGTCAGGAAAGTGTGCATGTCTCCTCGCACGGTTGCTCGAAAGGGGGTCCGACGGTGGCTCCACGGGAGCCGGGTCGCCGGGACGGACGGGGGCGCCGGGTGGCGCCGGGCGACGTGGGAGCTGCCTCCGCAGGTCAGCCGCGCACGTATCCGTTGACGGTGTGCCCGCTCGACCCCCGCCCGCGGTGCTGACCCTTGCCGGGGACGGCGGTCCGCACGGAGTCGGCGACCGCGCGCGAGATGTACGTGTTCAGCGAGACGCCCTGGTCGGACGCCGCGCGCTCGGCCTGCGACTTGAGCTCGTTGAACAACCGGACCGTGGTCCGCGACAGCTCGCCGCCGGCGTCCTGCACGGCGCGCCGCAGCTCGTCCGCCGTCGCCGATCCGTCGCCGGCCTCGTCCGCGTTCCAGCGCTGGTCGCCGCCCGTGGAGTACCGGAACGACTGGGTCTGCGCGTCCTGCCCCTCGGCCGGCGCCGCGTGCCGGGTGACGTTGACCCGCACATCGCGCCCGTCCAGCCGGATGTCCACGGTGGTGTCCTGCAGCGCCCCGGTGACTTCGGCGGCCAGGTCGGACAGCGCGTTCATGATCGCCAGCCGGGTGGCTGGCTCGATCGCCGAGGCCAGCATGGTCGCGGCCCGGCGGGCTTCCTCGTCGCCGACGGACGCCGCCGTGAGCAGGTCGTCCCGCAGGCTCTGAATATAGGGAGTGAGATCCATGACGTCATCTTGACACCATGATGACGTCATTTCAAGCAAAGTGGCGTCATCGATGGTGTCAGCGCGGTCGATCCCTAGGATTCCGGGTGTGACCGACCCCCAGGAACCCCCACCCGGAACCCCCGCCGATGCGGCTACGGAGCAGCCGAGCCGGTACGTGACGCTGCTGTCCGAGCAGGTGCGGCACGAGTTCAACGCCAGCCAGCAGTACATCGCGATCGCGGTCTGGTACGACGCGCACGACCTGCCGCAACTCGCCGGGCACTTCTACCGGCAGGCGGTCGAGGAGCGGAACCACGCGATGATGATCGTCCAGTGGATGCTCGACCGTGACCTGCGGATCGCCGTGCCGGGCGTCGACGAGGTGATCAACGACTTCGGCAGCATCGTGGAGCCGATCGCGCTCGCCCTCGCCCAGGAGCGCACGGTCACCGAGCAGATCAAGCAGTTGTTCGCCACGGCCCGCGAGGAGAGCGACTTCCTCGGCGAGCAGTTCATGCTGTGGTTCCTCAAGGAGCAGGTCGAGGAGGTGTCCTCGATGAGCACGCTGCTGAACGTCGCGCAGCGTGCCGGGTCCGACTGGTTCGACGTGGAGACCTATCTCGCGCGCGAGTCCGTCGGCGACTCGGGCATGGACGCCGGGGCGCCGGAGGCGGCGGGCGGCGCGCTCTGAGCTCGGCACCGCCGCCCGGCGAGGGCGCACAGACGGGTGGCGCCGCCGACGGCGGCCGGGCGACCGACCTGCCCGCGGCCGCCTCCGCGGCACCAGGAGCGCCTGTGCCCGAGGCAGCGAGTGGCTCAGCGGCGAGCGACCCGAGTGCACAGGACCCGCTGCCGAGCGACGTCGATGCGTCCGAATGGCTCGAACCGACCGGCCTGCGCCCCGCCACCGCGGGGGCGCTGGTGTTCCTGACATCGGCTGCGGTGCTGGTGCTGGAGATCCTGGCGGCGCGCCTGCTGGCGCCCTACGTCGGCGTCAGCCTGGAGACCTACACGGGGATCATCGGAACGATCCTGGCGGCCATCGCGCTCGGCGCCTGGCTGGGCGGGCGGCTGGCCGACCGGGTCGATCCGCGGGTGCTGCTCGGGCCGACCCTCATCCTCGGCGGCGCGCTCGCGCTGGCCATCGTGCCCGTCGTGCGTCTCGTCGGATCGCTGCCGCTCGGCGCGGGGCCCGCCGCCATCCTGGTGCTCGCGTTCCTCGGCTTCTTCGCGCCGGCGGCCGTGCTGTCCGCGGTGCCGCCGACCGTCGTCAAGCTGCAGCTCGCCGATCTCGCGCGGACCGGCAGCACCGTCGGCAAGCTGTCAGCGCTCGGCACCGCCGGCGCGATCGTGGGTACGTTCGCGACCGGCTTCATCCTGGTCGCGGCCATGCCGACCACCCCCGTCATCCTGAGCGTGGCGGTGGGCCTGATCGTGCTGGGGGTGGTCGTGACGACGACTGTCGGGCGCACCAGGGACGGCGTCCGGTCGGGCCGGGCGCTCGCCGTGGTGCTGATCGCGACGCTGCCGGCCGGCGCCCTCGTGGTGCTCGTCGACCGCGCGAGCGATCCGTGCGACCGGGAGTCGGCGTACTACTGCGCGCGGGTGGTCGCGGACCTGCCGCCGTGCATCGGCGGGCTCACGCTGTATCTGGACACGGTGCTGCACAGCTGCGTGGTGCCCGGCCGGCCAGACGAGCTGATCTTCACCTACGCCCAGTCGCTGAGCGACGTGATCGCCGCGGTGGCGCCGGGCGGCGCCCCGGTGCGCGCGCTGCATGTCGGGGGCGGGGGCTTTTCCCTGCCGCGCTACCTGCAGGCCGAGAATCCGGGGTCGACCAGCCTGGTGCTCGAGCTGGATCCGGCGCTCGTCGAAATGGCCGAGGAGGACCTGGGTCTGGTGACCTCGCCCGACCTGCAGGTGCGGACGGGGGATGCGCGCATCGGTATCCGCACCCTCGCCGACGACGGCTACGACCTGGTCATCGGCGACGCCTTCGGGGGCTTCGCCGTGCCGTGGCACCTGACCACCGAGGAGTTCGTCCGCGAGGTCGACCGGGTGCTCGCCCCCGACGGCACCTACGTCATCAACCTCATCGACCGACCTCCGCTGCGCTTCGCCCGCGCCGAGACCGCCACCCTCTCAGCGGTTTTCGAGCACGTGGCGATCCTCGGCCCGGCTGACCGGCTCGCCGGCGACATCGGCGGCAACTTCATCGTGGTGGGATCGCACGCGCCCATCGACGTCGCGGCCATCCGGGCGCACATCCGCGAGCGCGGCGACACCGACGACGTGCTGTCCGGGGAGCGGGTCACGACCTTCGTCGGCGGGGAGGGCCCGCTCACCGACGACTACGCGCCGGTCGACCAGATGCTCGCGCCCGCGCGGTGACGCGCGCACGCCGGCCCGCGCGGCGGGCGGGAGCGTTGCACCGCGGGGCGAACCGGCAGTAGCATCCTGCCTGCAATCGATTGCACGGTGATGCGCGAGGGCGAGGACGGATGAACCCCGAGGGGGCGGCGATGAACTCCGGACAGGTCGGCTGGATCGGTGCGGGTCGCATGGGCCAGGCGATGGTGGAGCGGCTGCTGGACGCGGGCGTGGAGGTGATCGTCTGGAATCGCAGCCCGGAGAAGGTGACTGCGCTGGCGGAGCGGGGCGCCCGGATCGCCGCCACGCCGGCCGAGGCGGCGGCTGCGCCGGTCGTGTTCAGCATGGTCACCGACGATGCCGCACTGGACGCGTTGCGCGTGGCCGACGACGGCGTCCTCGGCCGGCCCGGCGCGCCGCGGGCGTGGGTGGACTGCTCCAGCGTGTCGCCGGCCGCGGCGGACCGCGCCGCGACCGCGGCCCACGAGTGGGGGGTCGCGTTCGCGTCCGCGCCGGTGAGCGGCAACCCGGGCGCCGTGCGCGCGGGCAACGCCGTGTTCGCGATCTCCGGCGACCAGGCGGCGATCGACGCCGCGCTCCCGGCGCTCCGGGTCATCGGCCGGAACGTGCACGCCGTCGGCACCGGCCGGCAGGCGTCGGTCGTGAAGCTCTGCACCAACGCGGTTCTCGCGGTGCTCATCCAGTCGCTCGCCGAGGTGCTGGTGCTCGGCGAGAAGTGCGGCGTGCGCCGGGGCGACCTGATGACGTTCATCAACGACAGCGCGATCGGTTCGCCGTTCAGCCGGTACAAGACCGCCTCGCTGGTCGAGCTCGATATGACGCCGGCGTTCACGGCCGTCGGCCAGCGCAAGGACATCCGGCTCGCGCTCGGCCTCGCCGCGGAGACCGAGACGCCGATGCCGGTGCTGTCGTCCACGGAGGTCGCGTTCTCCCGGCTGGTGGCGTCCGGGCTCGGCGACGGCATCGACTTCGCCGCCCTCATCCTGCTCGCCGCCCGGGACGCCGGGATCGAGCTGCAGCCCGAACGCTCGTGACCGGCCGCCCCGATCGGCTCCCGGCGAGTCCCGCCCACGCGGTGGTGCGCCGAGAGGATCGGCGCACCAGGGCGTCCGCCGTCGACCCCGGTCACGAGATCACCGAGTTGCTGGGCAGGGAACAGGGAGCGGTGCACCTCTCGGCGCGGTTGCACACGCTTGCGCCCGGCGCGTCGATCGCCGCACGCCGTACATCGGTCGAGCAGTCCGTGTTCGTGCTCGCGGGATCCGTCGTCCTCGACCGGCCCGGCGAGTCGTTCCGCCTCGACCCCGACGACCACGCCTTCGTCGAGCGCACGGGCGCACACGCGTGGCGCAACGACGGGACGCGCACGGCCGAGTGGTTCGCGGTCCGCGCCCCGCTGCCGCCGGCGGGCGCCGACGCCGCGTGGGCGACCGAACTCGTGGTGGCGCCGTCGATCCGGCCCGTCCGGGACGGCGAGGTCGGCACGCCGCGGGTGAGTCATCTGGACATCGGCGACTTCCGGCCAATCGGCCGCACCGAGATGCCCGGCTATCGCGGCCCGAACCTCCGGGGGTTCTCCGCGCGCCACCTGACCGACCACCAGAACGGCGCCCGGCACCACACGTTCTTCGGGCTCCGGCTCCCGGCGCCGCCCGCCGAGGCGACGGGTCTGTCGGTGCGCCAGCACCACCATCCGTTCGAGGAGCTGTACTTCCTGCGGGAGGGCACGGTCGACGCCGTGGTGCTGGGCGATCGGCTGGCGCTCGGCGAGGGCGACCTGCTCTGGACGGGAGTCGGTGCGCCACACGGCTTCGTGGCCACGGGCGGCGGTGCGGCGTTCTGGCTGGAGGCGCAGGCCCCCATGCCACCGCTAGCGGATGCCTTTCTGTACCAGTCGGACTGGGCGGGGTACACGCCGCTCGCCGACTGACCGCTCAGCGAACGGCCGCCTTGCGCCCGGTGGATCGCCGGCCGCCCCTGACCGGCCCCGCGCGCGGCCCGGCCGAGGACTCCCGCGGCACCAGCTGGACCGGCATGAGCACCTGACGCGGCGTGCTCGGTTCGGCGAGCTCCGCCAGCAGCATCTGCGCGGCCTGCCGGCCGACGTCCAGCAGCGGCACGCGGATCGTGGTCAGGCCGGGTGCGAGGTCCGCGGCGAGGGCCATGTCGTTGAACCCGACCACTGAGACATCCTGCGGGCAGGACAGTCCCGCGGCGCGCAGGGCCCGCAGGGCGCCGACCGCCATGAGGTCGTTGGCGGCGAAGATCGCCGTGACGTCGGGATACCGCTCGAGGATCTCGCGAGTGGCGGCCGCGCCCGCCTCGATCGAGAGGTAGTCGCCGACGACGGTCGGCGTGTCCGCTATCGGCAGGCCGGCGTCGGCCGCCGACTCGCGGAACGCCCTGGCTCGGCGGAAGCCGGTCGACGTCGTCTGCGGGGCCGCGACGTGCGCGATCCGGCGGTGGCCGAGCCCCACCAGGTGCGCGATGACCTGCTCGACTCCCGACGAATCGTCGCCCAGGACGGCCGGGAAAAGCTGTGTGTCCGTTGATCTCTGCACGAGAACAGCACGCGCACCCTGGGCGTGCGCCTCGTGCAGCAGAGGATGATCGCGCATGGCGGTGGCGATGATGTAGCCGTCCGCCTGCCGGGCGACCAGGGATTCGAACAGCCGCCGCTCGCGGATCTGGTCGTTGTCCGTGCTGGCCAGCAACGCGACGAAACCCTGCTCGGCGAGCGCATCGTCGATCCCGCGGACGATCGGGGGGAAGAACGGGTTGGTGAGGTCGGGAATGAGAACGCCGACCGTTCTGGACTTCTGCCGGCGCAGGCCCTGGGCGAACGTGTTGGGCGCGTACCCGAGCTGCCGGGCCGCGGCCTGCACTCGGCGAGCCGTGGCCGGCAGCACCAGATCTCGGGTCGCCTCGTTCAGCGCGCGGGACGCGGTTCCCTTGTGCACACCGGCCAACCGCGCGACATCGCTCAACGTGGCTCGCTCGACCATCCGCTGAGCTTAACGCCCCGACACCTGTTCCCGGCGCGATCGAGGCCTTGACTTCGCCCTGGGGGAGCGGCAAGCTCACAACCGATTGCATGTCGATCGCACAGATGGCGGGTCATCGATGACAGCTCAGGCCGTGGTGTCAGCCGCATCGGCGGCACTGGCATCTCCGGGCGGCATGAACGTCGACTACGAGCAGCGCGTCAACATGGACCGCCTCCGCGCCCATCGATTGGCCAGGGCGCGGGCCAGCCTGGACTCCAGCGAATGCGGCGCCTTTCTGCTGCTGGATTTCTATAACATCCGCTATGTCACGCAAACCTGGATCGGCGGCGCGCTCGGCGACAAGATGAGTCGCTATTGCCTGCTCGCCCGCGGTCAGGAGCCCTACCTGTGGGACTTCGGCTCGGCCGCGCGCCACCATCGGCTGTACGCGCCGTGGCTGGTGCCGGAGCGATCCAGGGCGGGGATGCTCGGCCTTCGCGGGGCGATTGCGCCGGACGCGGGCCTGATCGCCGATGCGGTGCGCGAGGTCAAGGGCCTGCTCGAGGAGGCCGGCGTGGCCGACCTGCCGGTGGGCGTCGACATCGCCGAGATCCCGTTCGTCGTCGAGATGCAGCGGCAGGGCCTGCGGGTGGTGGACGCGCAGCAGCTGATGCTCGACGCGCGGCAGATCAAGTCCGCGGACGAGATCACCCTGCTGAACACGGCGGCCGCCATGGTCGACGGCGTGTACCAGGACATCTCCGAGGTGCTGAAGCCGGGCATCAAGGAGAACGAGATCGTCGCCCTGGTGAACCAGCGCCTGTACTCGCTCGGCTCGGACCAGGTCGAGGCGGTGAACGCGGTGTCGGGCGAGCGGTGCAACCCGCACCCGCACAACTTCTCCGACCGCATCATCCGGCCGGGGGACCAGGCCTTCTTCGACATCATCCACTCCTACAACGGGTACCGGACCTGCTACTACCGGACGTTCTCGGTCGGCAGCGCGACGCCCGCCCAGCACGACGCCTACACGCGGGCGAGGGAGTGGATGGACGCGGCGATCGAGGCGGTGCGACCGGGGGTCTCCACGGCGCAGATCGCCCGGCTCTGGCCCGCCGCGGTCGATCTCGGCTTCGAGAGCGAGATGGCGGCGTTCGGTCTGCAGTTCGGCCACGGCCTCGGGCTGGGGCTGCACGAGCGACCGATCATCAGCCGGCTGAACAGCCTCGAGCACCCGGTGGAGATCCAGCAGGGCATGGTGTTCGCCCTGGAGACATATTGCCCGGCGACCGACGGAATATCCGCCGCCCGTATCGAGGAGGAGGTCGTCGTGACCGCGAACGGGGTCGTGGTGCTCACCCGATTTCCTGCGCAGGAATTGTTTGTCGCAAATTCATGACCGTCGAGGGAATTCCGGAGGATGAATTCGGAACGGCAGGGGCGGAGCGGCCGATGCCGAAAGAAGGCCGCCCCGCCGGCGCCGGTGACGGGTCGTCGGACGCGTGGCGACGGGCCCGCAGGGTCGCCCGCGAGGTCCCGATGCGACCGATGCACCCGCGGGTCGTCGGAACGTGTGCAGTAAGGCTTGACAAGCCCTGCACCGGGGCTAGTCTCACGGATACGGTCCTATGCGATCGGTTGCATGATCGCGGACGGACTCGCGCGGAACGGTGCGCGCCGCCGGGTCATCCGGTCCCGCACCGGGTCCATCTCGAGGCTTCAGCGTTGACACGAGGAGCGGATTCATGACGGCGCCGTCGACACCCGATCGCATCCTGATCAAGAACGCCGTGGTGCTGACCATGGAACCCGGCGCCGCGGCCCTCGAGGGCGCCGACGTCCTGATCGAGGGATCGCGGATCGCGCGCATCGGGCCCGACATCGACGTGCCCGCCGAGGTGATCGACGGCAGCGCGCACATCGTCATGCCCGGGTTCGTCGACACGCACCGGCACACGTGGGAGTCGGTGATCCGCCACCTGGGGTCGGACTGGACCCTCGGCCAGTACCTGACCGGCGTGCACTTCGGCATGAGCCGGCACTACCGGCCGCAGGACACCTACATCGGCAACCTCCTGGGCATCGCCGAGGCGCTCGACTCCGGCATCACCACCCTGCTCGATTGGTCGCACAACCTGGAGACGCCCGCGCACGCGGACGCGGCCGTCCAGGCCCTGTTCGAGTCGGGCTCGCGCGCGGTGTTCGCGCACGGCGGTGGCGCCTCCATGTGGCAGGTGCCGAGCGAGCTGCCGCACACGGACGACGTGCTGCGCATCCGCGACCAGTACTTCTCGTCCGACGATCAGCTGGTGACGCTCGGATTCGCGGCCCGCGGGCCCCAGTTCGCGACCCGCCCGACGACGCTGCTCGACTGGGAGCTCGCCCGCCGTGTCGGCTGCCCGATCACCGTGCACGTCGGTGACGGCGAGTGGGGCAAGACCCGGCCGGTCGCGTGGCTGCACGAGAACGGTTTGATGGGGCCGGAAGTCACCTATGTGCACTGCAACACGCTGGCCGACGACGAGCTGCAGATGATCGCCGACACCGGTGGGTCCGCCTCGGTGTCGGCGGACATCGAGACGCAGATGGGCCATGGCTGGCCGGCCACCGGGCGGCTGCTCGCCGTCGGGATCCGGCCCAGCCTGTCGATCGACGTCTGCGTGTCCAACGGCGGCGACATGTTCCACGCCATGAAGACCACCATCAGCGCGCAGCGCGCCCTGGAGAACCAGGCGGCGGGCTGGACCGGCCAGCAGGACCGCATCGAGCTGACCTGCCGGGACGTCATGGACTTCGCGACGCTGCAGGGCGCGCGCACCCTCGGTCTGGACAGCAAGATCGGCTCGCTGGTCCCCGGCAAGGAGGCGGACATCATCATGATCCGCCGCGACGGACTGGCGTTGACACCGCTGAACAATCCCTTTGGCGCCGTCGTGTACTCGGCGCATGCCGGGATGGTCGACACCGTCCTGGTCGCCGGCCGGGTGGTCAAGCGCGACGGCCGCCTCACGGACCTGGACGTCGCCCGGATCCGCGACCTGGCGCTGGAGACCCGAGAGCATCTGCTGGCCGCCGCGGCGGGCGACGCGATCATCGCCGACGCCCGGCTGGGCGGCGACTGGATCCCGTCGACGGTCAAGGCCGAGTAGCTGCATGGCCACCGCTGAACCGACCGGGACCGGGCGCTCGTCGCTCCGGTCGTGGCTGGGTCGGCACGGGCAGTTCCTCGCGATCTGGCCCGCCCTGGCCGTGCTGCTGATCGTGAGCCCGCTGCTCGCGCCGGGCAGCCTGTCCCAGGGGTCGATCCTGACCGTGCTGGCCTTCGCCGGGATCCTGGCGATCGCCAGCGCCGGGCAGACGATGGTGATCCAGCAGGGCGGCCTCGATCTCTCGGTGCCGGGCGCGATCTCGGTGTCCGCCGTGATCGTCACCAAGTATCCGGCGGGCGACGACGGGCAGTTGCTGCTGTGGGTGGTCGTCGCCCTGGTGGTCGGCGGCCTGGTCGGCCTTCTCGCCGGCGTCGTGATCACGTGGTTCCAGGTGACGCCGCTCGTTGCCACACTCGGCGTGAACGCCCTGCTCTACGCGCTCGTGCTGCAGATGACCCAGGGCTCGTCGGCGCTCACGGTGCCCCCTGCCTTGGCGGCGTTCTCGGTCGGCCGCACGTTCGGCGTGCCGAATGTGGCGATCGTGGCGGCGGTGCTGCTGGTCTGCGTGGAGTGCGCGATCGTGTTCAGCACCATCGGCCGGCGGTTCGTGGCGGTCGGCACCAACCCGCGCGCTGCGCGGGCCGCCGGGATGCGCGTGACCCGATACCGGGCCGGGACCTACGTCGCGGCCGGGATCGCCTACGCGGCAGCGGGAATCCTGCTGGCCGGCTACCTCGGCACGCCGAACCTGTTCGTCGGCAGCAACTACCTGCTGCCGACCGTCGCGGCGGTCGTGCTCGGCGGGACGTCCCTGCTGGGCGGGGCCGGCAGCGTGGTGGCGACCGCCGGCGGCGCGCTGTTCCTGGTGCAACTGCAGCAGGTCACCCAGGGCATGGGCGCGTCGGCCGCGGTGCAGAACATCATCACCGCACTGATCATCGTGATCGGCATGGCCGCGCGCGTCGTGCCGAACCGCTGGCGCGCGTGGAGCCGGCACCGGGCCGAATTCCGCACACACGGCCGGGAGGTGCAGGTCTCAGGGCACTGACCGGGTGCGGCGCGCGCCGCGACCCGGATTCGCACACCTCAGGTGCAATCGGTTCCACACAGAAAGGATCGACACGCATGTCGCACACCGGAGTTCGACGCCGCCGCCTGCAGTGGGTGTCGGTTCTCGCTGTCGCGGGTCTCGCCGTCGCGGCCTGTTCCTCCGGGGACAGCTCGTCCAGCACCAGCGCCGCCGCCGGAAGCTCGTCCGCCGCCGCGTCCAGCCCGGCCTCGTCACCGGCCGATCCAGTTCGTCGGCCGCCTCGTCCAGCCCGCCGGTCGTCCGCGGCCGGTGCGACGAGGGCTCCGCCGCCGACAGCAGCGACGAGATCACCGCCATCATCGCGAATGCCGGGAAATCCGAGGACAACTCGTGGTGCGGCACGGAGCCGATCACGCTCGGCATCCACGACGGCCTCGGCACGAACGGCTGGTCGAAGTCGTCGATGGCCGCGGTCCGTTCGGAGGCCGCCAAGTGCGACAACGTCACGCAGGTGGTGCAGATCGGCCTCGGCAGCCTGCCCGACTCGATCTCGCAGGTGAACGGCATGGTCGCGCAGGGCATCAACGCGCTGGTGATCATCCCGGACTTCGGGAAGTCCCAGCTGCCGTCGCTGCAGGCCGCGACGGACGCCGGCGTCAAGGTCGTGCCGTGGGCCGCGGACCCGGGCGGCGTGAACGGCGAGGACTTCGTCTCGTACACGGACTACGACACCAAGGCCGCCGGCACCACGCTGGCCGACTGGATGACCGAGGCGCTCGGCGGCCAGGGCAAGGTCGTCTTCCTCGGCGGGCCCGCCGGTAACCCGGTGAGCGTGGCCACGCTGGCCGGCGTCAAGGAGTCGTTCGACAAGAACCCGGGCATGGAGCTGCTGACCGGCTACACCGACTTCCCGGTCACCGACTGGGACGCGGCGAAGACGCAGCAGGTGATGGCGTCGCTGCTGGCCCAGTACCCCGAGATCGACGGCGTCATCGACGATGCCGACGGGTTCACCTCCTCGGCCGTGATCCGCGCCTACCAGAGCGCCAACAAGCCGCTGGTGCCGCTGGCCACCTTCGAGAACAACTCGCTGGGCTGCCAGTTCCCGGACGTCAAGGCGTCGAACCCGGACTACGAGCTGGCCACGATCTCCACGCGCAACTGGATCGGCCGGATCGCCGCGCGCAAGGCGATCGAGGCGGTGAACAACGTCGAGAACACCGAGCCGAACATCTATCCGCTGCCGCTGTACGAGGACACGCTGGCCGGGCAGACGCCGAACTGCGACCCGTCGCTGCCGGACGACGCCTACCTCTCGGCGCAGCTGACGCCCGAGGAGCTGACGCAGTACGGCAACGCCAACTCCTAGACCGCCGCGTGCCCGAACCCGAGAGCCCGCGGGGGACGGTCACGAGCCCGACGTCGGGCGTCCGCGCACGGTGAGCAACCGGCGCGGGCGCCCGGATCGGCCGGACAGAAAAGGCGAGGACTCCACCGATGACCGACGATGTCGTGCTGCAGCTCGGCGACGTCACCAAGACGTTCCCGGGTGTGCGCGCGCTGAAGTCGGTGTCCCTGACCGTGCTCCGCGGCGAGGTGCACGCCCTGCTCGGCGAGAACGGCGCCGGGAAGTCCACTCTCATCGCGGTGGCGGCCGGCGCCCTGCCGGCGGACTCGGGCTCGGTCGCGGTCGACGGGGTGGCCCTGGACGGCGCCGACCCGCGCGCCGCGCTGCTGGCCGGCATCGCCGTGGTCTACCAGCACACGTCGGTGCTGGACGATCTCACGGTCGCGGAGAACCTGCAGTACGCCGTGCCGGCCCGCATGCGGGCGGGCGCCGGCGACACGGCGAGCTGGGTCGCCGAGCAGCTCGCCCGCTGCGGCATCACCTACGACCCGGCCACCCGGGTGGAGAACCTGACCGCGGCGCAGCGCCAGCAACTCGAGATCGCCAAGGCCCTCGCCTCGTCGCCGAAGGTGCTCGTACTGGACGAGCCGACGGAGGCACTGACCGAGCGGGAGAGCGAGGACCTGTTCTCGCAGATCGCCAGGATCAAGGCCGAAGGCACTGCGGTGGTGTACATCTCGCACCGGCTGCCGGAGGTCAAGCGGATCGCGGATCGGCTCACCGTGCTGCGCGACGGCCAGGTCCGCGGCACCTTCGACGCCGCGACCGTGTCGGAGCGGGAGATCCTCGACCTGATCATCGGCCGGCCGATCGACCAGACCTTTCCTGACAAGGCCACGGGCCTGGCCGACGCCGCGACGGTGCTCTCGGTCCGCGGGCTGACCGGCGTCGGCATCCACGACGTCGACCTCGACGTCGCGGCCGGCGAGATCGTCGGGCTCGCGGGCGTCGAGGGCAACGGCCAGCGCGCCTTTCTGCGCGCGCTGGCGGGGTTCGGCGACACCGCCGGCGAGGTGCGGGTGCGCGGGCGCTCCGCCGACGTGTCCGACCCGGCGGCGGCGCAGCACTCCGGCATCGTCTACCTGCCCGGCGATCGGCAGACCGAAGGCCTGTTCAAGGGCCAGTCGGTGCGGATGAACACCTCGGCCCGCGTGCTGGACCGGATCTCCCGCGCCGGGTTCATCTCGGGCCGCCGGGAGCGGGAGCTGGTCGACCGCGAGATCACCCGGCTCGCCATCAAGACGCCGTCCCGCGAGACCGACGTCGGCAAGCTCTCCGGGGGCAACGCCCAGAAGGTGCTGTTCGCCAGGTCTCTCGCGCGATCACCCGCCGTGCTCCTGGCGGACGAACCGACCCGCGGCGTGGACGCCGGCGCCCGGCTCGAGCTGTACCGGATCCTGCGGGCGGCGGCCTCGGACGGCAGCGCGGTCGTCGTGCTCTCGTCCGACGCCATCGAGCTGCAGGGCCTCGCCGATCGGGTGCTGGTGTTCTCCCGCGGCGAGGTCGTGCAGACGCTCACGGGTGAGCAGATCACCGAGAACGCCATCACCACGGCAGCTCTCACGGCGGACAAGCGGCGCGCGGGCGCTGCGGGGCGCGACCGGCACCCGACCAGGGAACGGTTGCGCCGGTTTCTCGCCGGCGACTACGCGCCCGGCGTCATCCTCGCCGTGCTGATCCTGCTGCTCGGCATCATCACCACCGCGTACGCGCCGTTGTTCCTGGGCGAACGGAACCTGACCAGCATGCTGTTCCTGGCGACGGCGCTGGCGTTCACCAGCCTCGGCCAGCTCGTCGTGCTGCTGACGGCGGGCGTCGACCTCGCCGTCGGCCCGATGATGGGCCTGACCGTCGTCATCTTCTCGTTCTTCGCCGGCCAGGACCAGGGCACGGGGCAACTCGTGACGGGGCTCCTCGTCGTGCTGGGCGCCGCCGTCCTGGTCGGCCTGGTGAACGGCGCCCTGATCAGGTTCGTCGGCCTCACGCCGGTGATCACGACCGTCGCCATGTCGATCGCCCTGCTCGGCGTGGCGCTGCTGCTCCGGCCCACGCCCGACGGCTACCTGCGGCGCGACGTCACCAGCGCCTTCAAGACCGCATTCGGTCCCATCCCGGCTGTGTTCATCGTCGTGGTGCTGGTGACCGTGGGGATGGAGATCGTGCTGCGCCGCAGCCGATTCGGCATCGGCATCCGGGCGGTGGGGTCGAACGAGGACACCGCGCACCGGCTCGGCGCCCGCAGCACGCTGCTGATCATCTCGGCCTACGTGCTCTGCGCGGTGCTCGCGGCGCTCGGCGGGCTGGTGCTCGCCGCGCAGGTGGCGGTGGGCGACTCGTCCGTGGGCACCAACTACACCCTGACCGCGATATCGGCCGTGGTCCTGGGCGGGGCCAGCATCTTCGGCGGCCGCGGATCGTTCGTGAGCGCGCTGGCCGGTGTGCTGCTCATCCAGGAGATCAGCTCGGCCATCGGCTTTCTCGGGCTCGGACCGGCCTGGCAGTACGCCCTGCCCGGCATCCTGATCCTGCTCGCCGCGGCGCTCTACTCGCGGTCCCGCTCCGTCGAGGCGCGGCGCCGCGGCGGGCGGCGGTTCCGGCGGCGGCTCGCGACCGGCAGCCCGGCCCAGCAGCCGGCCGAGGCGGGCGAGGTGACCGCCGAGGCGCCCCGGTGACCTGACAGCGGTGATGCGACAGCCGTGATGTGACAGGGGTGAAGTGGCAGGGTGAAGTGGCAGGGTGAAGTGGCAGGGTGAAGTGGCAGGGTGAGTGGCAGGGTGATTGACAGGATGAAGTGACAGCCGCCACTGGGCAACACATCTCGGCGTGGGACGCGGCGCGGCGGGACCGATCCGCGGCGCGGTGGGGGTGGACGGTGCGCGCGGCGTGTGACACAGTGGTGCAGCGAGCTGCAATCGATTGCAGGGCGCGTGGAAACGACGGGACGGTGAGCGGAGATCGACGGCCGGAGGATCGCGGTACTGGGCGCCGGGGCGAACGGCGCCTCGGTCGGCGCCGACCTGACCAGGGCCGGCCTGGACGTCACCCTGATCGAGCAGTGGCCGGCGCACGTGGACGCCATGCGCGAGCGGGGCATCCGGATCGAGATGCCGGACGAGACCCTGCAGGTGCCCGTGCGGGTGCACCACCTGTGTGAGGTCGCGACGTTCACGGAGCCGTTCGACATCGTGCTGCTGCTGATGAAGGCGTACGACACCCGGTGGGCCTGCGAGCTGATCAAGCCGCACCTGGCCGCGGACGGGATCGTGGTGGGCGTACAGAACGGGATGACCGTCGACACCATCGCCGACGTCGTCGGGCCGGAGCGGACGATGGGGTGCGTCATCGAGATCTCGTCGATGATGTTCGATCCCGGCGTGGTGGAACGACACTCGCCGCACGCGCGATCCTGGTTCGCCGTGGGGTCGATCGACGACCGGGCGACGGGCCGCGAGGCGGAGATCGCGGACCTGCTGCGCCTGGTCGGCGCCGTCGAGGTGGCCCGCGACATCCGCGCGGCCAAGTGGATGAAGCTGGTGAGCAACGCGACCACCCTGGTGACGACCGCGATCCTCGGGGTGCCGATGCTGGAGGCGGTCGCGATGCCGGGCATGCGGGACTTCATGCTCCGCTCCGGTCAGGAGGCCCTGGACGCCGGCCGCGCGCTCGGCCATCCCGTGCTGCCCATCTTCGGTCTCTCCGCGGCCGATCTCGCGGACGAGACAGCCATCGTGGAGACACTTCTCGACACGCTGCTGGCCGGGTTCGTGCTGTCGACGACCAAGACCACGATCCTGCAGGATTGGATGAAGGGGCGGCACAGCGAGGTCGACGACCTCAACGGGCTGGTGGCCGCTGAACTCCGCGGCCTCGGCCGGGCGGCGCCGGCGAACGCCGCCGTCGTCCGGCTCGCGCACGAGATCGAGCGGCACACCCGGCAACCCGGACCGGACAACCTGCCGCTGTTGCTCGCGCAGGCGGCGGAACCTGACGCACCGACCGAGAGGGAGTACGCATGATCCGGCACATCGTCGCGTTCCGGCTCGCCGCGGCCGAGGGCGAGGAGCGCGCCGCGGCGGCGCGGGAGCTCACCGACCAGCTGGAGACGCTGATCGGCGTCGTGCCCACACTGCGGCATCTGGAGGTCGGCACCGACTTCGGCACGATCGAGAACCATTGGCACGCCGTGCTGGTCACCGAGTTCGACTCGATCGACGATCTCGACGCCTATCAGGCGCACCCGGCGCACCGGGCCGTCGTCGGGCGGATCGACCCGCTCGTCACCGATCGGGCCGTCGTCGACTACGGCTGAGCGGCTGGGAGCCCGACGGCCACGAGCCCGGAAACCACGCGATAGGAATGGAACCGACATGACCCGCATCGCCGTCCTCGGCACCGGCGCCAACGGCGCCGCCATCGGCGCGGACCTCACCAGGGCCGGCCTCGACGTCACCTTCGTGGAGCAGTGGCCCGCGCACGTGGAGGCGATGCGCGCCAACGGGTTACGGGTCGAGATGCCCGACGAGACGGTGACCACGCAGGTGCGGGCGATCCACCTATGCGAGGTCGCGGAGCTGCGCCGACCGTTCGACATCGTGCTGGTGCTGATGAAGGCGTACGACACCCGCTGGGCCTGCGAGCTGATCAAGCCGTACGTGACGACGAACGGGCTGGTCGTCGGCGTGCAGAACGGCATGACGATCCACACCATCGCCGACGTGATGGGCCCGGAGCGCGCGTTGGGCGCCGTGCTCGAGGTGTCGTCGGCGATGTACCACCCCGGTGTCGTCGAACGGCACACGCCGCCCTCCGGATCCTGGTTCACCGTCGGCGGCATCGACCCGTCGACGCAGGGCCGCGAGTGGGAGGTGGTCGATCTGCTCAAGCACTCCGGGGCGGTCGAGGTCTCCGACGACATCGTGTCGTCCAAGTGGATGAAGCTCGTCGTGAACTGCGCGGAGCTGGTCACCACGGCGATCGTCAACATGCCGATGAAGGAGGCCTACGGAATCCCCGAGATGCGCGAGTTCATGCTCGCCGTCGGCCGGGAGGCCATGCGTACCGCCGTGGGGTTGGGCCACCGGGTGATTCCCATCTTCGGCCTCACCGACATCGACCCGGACGACCCCGACCGGGCGCTGGAGCAGATGGTCGGCGCGGTGTTCGGACACTTCTCGCTGCCGACCACCAAGACAACGGTGCTGCACGACTGGATGAAGGGTCGGCACAGCGAGGTGGACGAGCTGAACGGCGCGATCGTGCGCGGCGCCGCGGAGCTGGGCACCGAGGCCCCGGCCAACGCCCGCGTGGTGGAGATCGCGCACCGGGTCGAGCGCGGAGACCTGCCGTACGACCCGGCGAACCTCGAGATGCTGATCACCGGCGCCGGCCTGTAGCGGGGGACCGGCCCGGACCCGCGGCCGCCGGCGGCGCGCTGCCCCGGTTCCGCGGGCCGACTGTGAGAGGGTCGCCGGGTGACTCGCCTGCGCGCCGGCACGCCGGGTCCGCGCGTGCGGCTCGTCGCGAGAACCGAGTTCCTGCCGCCGGACGACGTGCCGTGGAGCACGGACGCCGACGGGGGCGAGGCGCTGGCCGAGTTCGCCGGCCGGGCCTGCTACCAGTCCTGGGACAAGCCGATCCCCGCGACGGCCACCAATGCCGGTTACCTCGCGCACATCCTGCAGGTGGGACACCTGTCCGTGCTGGAGCACAGCAGCGCGACGTTCTATCTCACCGGGCTGTCGCGGTCGGTGACGCACGAGCTCATCCGCCACCGTCACTTCTCGTACTCGCAGCTCTCCCAGCGCTACCTGCCGCCCGACGGCCCGCAGGTGGTGGAGCCGGCAGCCATCGCCGACGATCCCGAGCTGCACGCGACATTCCAGCGGGCGGTGGACGTCTCATCCGCGGCGTACGCCGAGCTGCTCGCCGCCCTGGAGCTCCGCGCGGCGTCCGCGCCCGACGGCACGCTCGCCCGCAAGCAGGCCCGGCAGGCCGCGCGCGCGGTCCTGCCCACATCGGTCGCGACGGCCATCGTCGTCACGGGCAACTACCGGGCCTGGCGGCACTTCATCGGGATGCGGGCGACGGAGGCCGCCGACGTGGAGATCCGCGGGCTGGCCATCGCTATCCTCGAACAGCTCCAGCAGCTGGCGCCCCGGGTGTTCGCGGACTTCCGGATCAGCCGGCTGCCGGACGGCACGTCCGTGGCGGCGTCGCCGCTCGTAGGGGAGGGGTAGGGGCAGGATGACACGACGCCCGGCGATGGCGCGTACTCGTCGGACGGCGAGCGCGGTCGCCGCTATCCTCGCGGCGACGGTCCTCGTGTCCTGCTCGTCGGGGGACTCCGGCGGGCAATCCGCGGAATCCGCCCCGGCGTCGAGTGGCGCGCCGGTCGTCGCCGACACCCGCCCGTCCGATCCGCACGAGAGCATGGACCACTCGACGATGTCCTCCGTGGCGTCGTCGGCGGCGTCGATCGAGGCCACGCCGCCCAGCAGCGCGGTCGCGCCCGTGACCACGGCCGAGCCCGCCGGCCCGCCGCCCGCCGCGGCGCCGGCCGTCGACGTGCTGCCGGGCATGCCGCCCGTGCCGGACCCGACGAACCTCTACTCCGAGGCGGGGGCCGGCATGCTCGGCGACGTCGCGCGCCGGTCCAAGGCCTACGCGTACGTGCCGCACTCGAAGTCCGGCGACGTGTACGTCATCGACCAGGCCACCTTCCAGGTGGTCGACCGGTTCCCGGTCGGCATCGAAGTGCAGCACGTCGTGCCTTCCTACGACATGAGCTCGCTCTACGCGACGGACGACCTCGGCAACGTGGTGCGGCGCATCGACCCCTTCACCGGCCGGCCGGGGGAGACCATCGGAGTCTTCGACCCGTACAACATGTACTTCACACCCGATGGGAAGTACGCGATCTCGGTGGCCGAGGCCTACCGGACGCTGGTCTGGTACGACCCGACGACCTGGCAGGAGGTCGACCGCGTCCGCTACCCGGACTGCAAGGGGATCGACCACGGCGATTTCACGCCGGACGGGAAGGTAGCGGTCTTCAGTTGCGAGTTCGACGGCCGGGTCGTGGTCGTCGACATGCAGACCCGGCAGCTGATCCGGGTCATCGACATGCCGACACGCAACTTCACGATGGGCCCGCAGGACCTCCGGATCGCCCCGGACGGGTCGCGGTTCTACATCGCCGATTCCGACTCCGACGGCGTCTGGGTGCTGGACAAGGACCTGCAGACCGTCACCCAGCACATCCCGACCGGCGACGGCGCGCACGGTCTGTACTTCAGTCGGGACGCGAAGCGCCTGTTCGTCACCAACCGGCACGAGGGCTCGGTCAGCGTGCTCGACGCGTACACCGGGGCACCCATCACCACGTGGCAGATTCCCGGCAGCGCGAGCCCCGACATGGGCAACGTCAGCGCGGACGGGAGCCAGCTCTGGCTGTCGGGTCGGTACAACGCCGAGGTGTACGTGCTGAGCACGACCGACGGCAGCCTGCTGGCCCGGATCCCGGTCGGCGACGGCCCGCACGGGCTCGCGCTCATGCCGCAGCCGGGCCGCTACTCGACCGGGCACACCGGCGTCACCCGCTGAGCCGGCGGGAGCGACGCCGCACGCCTGCGCATCCAGAGGCGCCCCGGCGCCCCGGAGTTGATCATGGCGCCGGCGTGGTCCGGGAGGTGGGAGCTGTTGATCATGGGCCGCGTGACCGGAAATCGTGGCGTGTCCCGCGACACGCCGATCCGGATCGACACGGTCCCCATGGTCGAACGGGTGGTCAGCTGTTGAACCAGGATACGCCTACCATGATCAACATCGGCCGGACCAGCCCGTGCCGCAGCGATGGCCGCGCTGGATCGCGACTCTCAGAGCACCCGGAAGTCCGTGACCTCGAACGGCTGACCCTGCTGGCACGTGGTCATCAGGTCGGGGTTGAAGGAGCCGGTCACCTCGACGTCCGCGCCGATCTGCGCTCCGCTGACGTCGAGGTCCACGAGGTTGGCCAGCACGGCGCCCTCCGCGTCGACCAGAACGACGCACCCGGACTCGACGCCGGACTGCAGCGTGCCCGACAGCGTGACGGTCTCACCGGGTGTCCCGGTGCCGGGGGGCTGCGTCGACATGTCCGTCTGCTCCTGAGGTGTCGTCAGGGTGGCCGCTGTCGTGGTTGTCGGATTCGTCGGTTCCCCGCCGCCGCACCCGGACATCAGCGCGCCGAGCAGAACCACCGCCAACGCCCACCGGAGGAGGAAATCGTTCGGTTTGCGGCTCATTCTTGGTTCAACCATGGCGTCTCCGGTTACTCAGGGCTAGCGTTCCTGCACGTTCGGTCAACTTAGCTGGCGGGTCGATTCGGGCCGGCCGGCGCGCGGGGAAGGCGGCTCGGATGAGTCGGTCGGGAAATGGGTCGTTGGGCGCGTCCGTGGGTCGATCGGCGTTCCGATCCCGCTCCAGGACGCATCGCCGGGGCGGTCTGGTTGCCGCCGCCATCGTGGCGCTGCTGGTGGTCGGCCAGCAACCCGCGACCGCCGCCCCCGACGAGTCCGCCGGCGACCCGGCGGTCGAGACCGTGGTCGAGACAGCGTCGAAGCAGTGGTCGAATCCGGGACGGCGGCGGCCGGCGACCCGTCCGCCGACGACAGCGGGACCGCGATCCCCGGCCGGTACATCGTGACGCTGGCGAAGGCGCCCGTCGCCGCCTACGACGGCGGGGAGGCCGGCATCCCGGCGACGAAGCCCGGTGCCGGGGGGACCCTCGACGCCGACAGCGCTCCCGCGCAGCAGTACGCCCAGGTGCTGGAGTCCGAGCAGGCGGCGGTCGCGGCCTCGGTGGGCGCCACCGTGGACGACAGCTATGCGGTTGCGCTGAACGGGTTCTCGACCGAGCTGTCGCCGGACCAGGTGCAGGCGCTCGAGGCCAGGCCCGACGTCGTGTCCGTCGCCAAGGACACCATCCGCACGACCGACCCGTACGACGACCGCAACCCGGTCGACTTCCTCCGGCTGTCGGACAACCCCGACACGGCCGCGGCCGACGGCCTCTGGAACAGCGCCTTCGGCGGCCCCGCCAACGCCGGCAAGGGCGTCGTGGTCGGGGTGATCGACAGCGGCGTCCGGCCCGAGAGCGCGTCCTTCGACGGACCCGACCTCGGCGGCGCACCGGATCCGGCGAACCCGAACCTGGCCTATCGCGCCGGCGACAAGATCGTGATGCAGAAGGCGAACGGCGGGACCTTCACCGGCACCTGCGAGGCGGGTGAGCCGGGCCAAGGCTTCGCCGCGACGGCGTGCTCGACCAAGCTCGTCGGCGCCCGATTCTTCGCGCGGAACCGGCCGGCCAGCACGCTCGCGACGGACTACGCCTCGCCGCTGGACCGGAACGGTCACGGCACCCACGTCGCGTCCACCGCGGCCGGCAACAACGGCGTGCCCGCCACGATCGGCACGCAGAACTTCGGGGCGATCTCCGGGGTGGCCCCCGGCGCCGTGATCTCGGTCTACAAGGCGCTGTGGAACACCCCGGCCGGCACCGGCTCGGGCTCCACGACCGACATCGTCGACGCCGTCAACGCCGCCGTCGCGGACGGGGTCGACGTGCTGAACCTGTCCCTGGGCAGCACCACCGAGTCGGACGCCGACGATCCGCTGGAGCTCGCGCTGCTGTCGGCCGCCTCGGCCGGCATCTTCGTCGCGGTCTCGGCGGGCAACCAGGGGCCGGGCGCGTCCACGCTCGATCACCCGTCGCCCTGGGCGACGACCGTCGCCGCCAGCACGGTGCAGCCGTACGAGGGCACGGTCGTGCTCGGCGACGGCTCCCGGTACGCGGGGTCCAGCACGACGGTGACCGCGAACGTCGGACCGCGGCCGCTGATCCACGCCCAAGCGGCCGTGGTCGACGGCAAGCCGGTCGCCGACGCGGCGCTCTGCGGGCCGGGCACGCTCGACCCGGACAAGGTGACGGGACAAGATCGTGGTCTGCGACCGCGGCACCTACGACCGCGTCGCCAAGTCGGCCGAGGTGAAGCGCGCGCAAGGGATCGGCATGGTGCTGGCCAATCTCACCGACAACTCCGTCGACGGCGACATCCACAGCGTGCCGACGGTGCACGTCAACGTCCCGGCGGGTCCGGCGATCAAGGCCTACGCGCTCACCGCGGACGCCACGGCGACGCTGGTGCCCGGCAACACCACCGGGTCCGCGACGCCCTACCCGCAGATCGCCGGGTTCTCCTCGCGCGGACCATCGACGACGACCCGCGGCGACATCCTCAAGCCGGACATCGCGGCGCCGGGCGTGAACGTGCTGGCCGCGATCTCGCCGGACCGGCTCGGCGCGGGACGGTCCTTCGACTTCCTGTCCGGCACCTCGATGGCCTCGCCGCACATCGCCGGCCTGGCCGCGCTGTTCAAGACCAAGTACCCGACGTGGTCGCCGATGGCGATCAAGTCGGCGCTGATGACGACCGCCTACAACCTGAAGAAACCCGACGGCTCGACCGCGGCGGATCCGTTCGCGCAGGGCGCGGGCCAGGTGGACGCCACCCGGATGTTCAACCCCGCGCTGGTCTACGACGCCGGCGGACGACGACTGGTTCGGCGTGCTCGAGGGCCTCGGCGTGGACACGAAGACCGGCTCGGCGGCGATCGATCCGAGCGACTACAACCAGGCGTCCATCGCCTCGGGCGACCTGGTCGGCACCCAGACGGTGACCCGCAGCGGTGACCGCCGTGACGCCGGGGCTGTACCGCGCCTCGGTGACCGTGCCAGGCTTCCGGGCCACGGTCTCCCCGTCGATCCTCAGCTTCTACGCCCCGGGGCAGACCCTGACGTTCCGGGTCACGCTGACCCGGACCACGGCCGCGTTCGGCCAGTACTCGACCGGCTTCCTCACCTGGAACGGCGCGAACACGTCCGTGCGGAGCCCGATCGCGGTGCGCCCGGTGCAGCTGAGCGTCTCCGTGCCCCGGGTCGAGGAGGCCTCCCAGGGCGGCCAGTTCAGCGCGAGTTGGCAGGTGACGACGGGCTTCTCGGGATCGCTGCCGCTGGCGGTCAGCGGGTTGACGGCGGGCAGTGCCCTTGATGGTTCGGTCACCGCCACCACGGCGCAGAGCTTCCCGGTCGACGTGCCGGCCGGCACCAGGATCGTCCGGTTCGCGACGAGCGTCCCGGCGCCGACCGTCGCCGACATCGACCTGTACGTCTACCGCGGGACGACGCTGGTCGCCGTGTCGGGCGGGTCGACGGCGGAGGAGGCGGTGGAGATCACCAACCCGACCGCGGGCGCCTACCGCGCAGAGGTGCGGGGCTTCGCGGACGCCCCCGCCACGATGTCCACGCCCTTCACGTTCCACGGGTTCGTCGTGCCGAACACCCCCACCGCGTTCGGCTTCGCCGTCACCCCGTCGAACGCGACCGTCACGCCCGGTCAGAAGGTGACCGTCACCGCGACGGCATCCGGGCTGACGGACACCCAGCAGTTTCTGGGCTGGGTCGGCTACCCGGACGGCAGCGGGACCACGGTCCTGGTGAACTGACGCCCACGTACGGTCGAGGCATGTCCCTCGCCAAGACCGAGCGCGCCGCCCTCGCCGACCTGTTCGTCGAGCTCGGGCCCGACCAGCCGACCCTCTGCGAGGGCTGGCAGACCAAGGACCTGCTCGTTCACCTGCTGGTGCGCGAGCGGAGCCCGCTGGGCGCGATCGGCAACCAGGTGTCGGCGCTGCACGGCTTCACCGACAAGGCCGCGGCCGACTACGGCCGACAGCCGTGGCCGGAGCTGATCGAGCTCTACCGGTCGGGAGCGCCGGTGTGGAACCCGACGGGGTGGGGCAAGCTCGACGAGCTGACGAACAACGGCGAGATGTTCATCCACCACGAGGACGCCCGGCGCGGGCAGCCGGACTGGGCGCCGCGCGCCTTCGACGACGCGAGCGCCAAGGTGCTCGCCGACATGGTCGACTCGTCGCTGTCCAGGATGGCACTGCGGCACGCCACCGTCGGCGTGACCGCGGAGATGCCCGACCGGACGGTGACTCTGAAGAAGGCGCCGGACGGCCGCGGCAGCGTGACCCTCGCGGGCGAGCCGGGCGAGATCATCCTGTGGATTTCGGGACGGGACGCCGCCACGGTCGAGTTCCGTGGCGACGAAGCCGACCTCGCCGCCCTGCGGGACGCCCGCCGCGGCACCTGACCCCGGCTCGGCCGGCCGTCCGGTCGGCGGGCCGGGTCGTCGCCTGCCCACCGGCCGCTTGCCGGTAGGTTTTCACCCATGACGACGCTCAGCGCAGGCCCGTCGGGCCGGAACGGTCGACCGTTCGGCACGGTGCTGGCGGCGATGGTCACCCCGTTCACTGCCACCGGCGAGCTCGATGACCGCGCGGTCGGTCAACTCGCGGAACGGCTGGTGGACGCCGGCAACGACGGCTTGGTGGTGAACGGCACCACCGGCGAGTCGCCGACCACCACCGACGACGAGAAGGAACGCGTCATCCGGGCGACGGTCGAGGCGGTCGGCCGGCGCGCGACCGTGGTGTCCGGCGTCGGCACCTACGACACCGCGCACTCGGTGAAGCTGGCGAAGCAGGCCGAGAAGGCCGGCGCACACGGCGCTCTCGTCGTCACCCCGTACTACTCGCGGCCGCAGCAGGACGGCCTGCTGGCGCATTTCGCGGCGGTCGCCGACGCGACCGAGCTGCCGGTGATGCTCTACGACATCCCGCCGCGGTCCGTGGTGGCGATCGAGCCGGAGACGCTGCTGCGGCTCGCCGAGCACCCGCGGATCACCGCGGTCAAGGACGCCAAGGGCGACCTCTACGCCGGGTCCAAGGTGATCGCGGGTTCCGACCTGGCCTACTACTCGGGGGACGATCCACTCACCCTGCCCTGGATGGCGGTGGGCGGCGTCGGGGTGGTCAGCATCATCTCGCACGTCGTCGGCCCGCACGTGCGGGCGATGGTCGACGCCGCCGGCAGCGGCGACTTCGCCACGGCGCGCAAGTTCCACGAGATGCTGATGCCTGCGCACCGCGCGATGTCCCGCACCGGCGGCGGCGCCGGACTGGTGTTCGCCAAGGCCGCGCTGCGGCTCCAGGGCTTCGGGGTCGGCGACCCGCGGCTGCCGCAGATTCCCGCCACGCACGCGCAAACCGACCTGATCGCACGGGATCTGGACGAGATCGGGCCGTTGCGGTGAGCCCGGGGCCGGGCGAGCGCACGGCTGCCGCGGTCGTCGCACCCGACCCGCCACCCCGATTGGCCCGCGGTGCGCTGCGCGTCGTGGCGCTGGGCGGCATCGGCGAGATCGGCCGCAACATGACCGTGTACGAGTTCGACAACCGGCTGCTCGTCGTCGACTGCGGGGTCCTGTTCCCGGAGGACGGCCAGCCGGGCGTGGACCTGATCCTGCCCGACCTCCGGCTGGTCGAGGACCGCCTCGACGACATCGAGGCCGTGGTCATCACGCACGGCCACGAGGACCACATCGGCGCCCTGCCGTGGCTGCTCCGGCTCCGCCCCGACCTGCCCGTGCTCGGCGCGCGGTTCTCGCTGGCGCTGATCGCCGCCAAGTGCAAGGAGCACCGGATCACCCCGCAGCTGCAGGTGGTCGCCGAGGGCGACCGCCGCCGGCTCGGGCCGTGGGACCTGCAGTTCTTCGCGGTCAACCACTCCATCCCGGACGCGCTGGCGGTGGCCATCCGCACGCCCGGCGGGACCGTCCTGCACACCGGCGACATCAAGCTGGACCAGCTGCCGCTGGACGGCCGGCTCACCGATCTGGGCGGCTTCGCCACCCTGGGCGAGGAGGGGGTCGACCTGTTCCTGGTCGACTCGACGAACGCCGAGGTCCCCGGGTTCGTCCCGCCGGAGCGGGAGATCGGCCCGGTGCTCGACGCGTGGATCGGCGCGGCCACCCAGCGGGTGATCGTCGCGTCCTTCGCCTCCCACGTGCATCGGGTGCAGCAGATGCTCGACTCGGCGGCAACGCACGGCCGCAAGGTCGCGTTCGTCGGCCGATCGATGGTGCGCAACATGCAGATCGCGCAGGACCTCGGCCTGCTCTTCGTGCCCGACGGGCTGGTCCGGTCGCTCGACAAGGTGCTCGACCTGCCGCCGGAGCAGGTGCTCCTGATCTCGACCGGCTCGCAGGGCGAGCCGCTCTCCGCGCTGTCGCGGATGTCGCGGGGCGAGCACCGGCAGGTCAACCTCGTCGGCGGTGACACGGTGATCCTGGCGTCGTCGATGATCCCGGGCAACGAGACCAGCGTGTTCACGGTGATCAACGAGCTCTCCCGGATCGGGGTCAACGTCGTGCACCAGGGCGTCGCCAAGGTGCACGTGTCCGGGCACGCGTCGGCCGGCGAGCTGCTGTTCCTCTACAACGCGGTCAGGCCGCGCAACGTCATCCCGGTGCACGGCGAATGGCGCCACCTGCGCGCGCAGGCGAAACTCGCGGTGGCGACGGGGGTTCCGGAACACCGCGTGGTGCTCGCGCCGAACGGCACGGTCGTGGATCTGGTCGGCGGGGTGGCCACGGTCAGCGGGCACGTCGAGGTCGGCATGGTGTACGTCGACGGCAATGCGGTGGGCGATGTCGGCGACACCACCCTGTCCGATCGGCTGATCCTGGGGGTCGGCGGGTTCATCTCGATCACCGTGGCCATCGACGCGTCGACCGGGCGGGCGGTCGCGTCGCCCACCATCTCGGGCCGGGGCTTCTCGGACGACCCCAAGGCGCTGGACGCGGTGGTGCCGCTGGTCGAGGCCGAGCTGGCGATGACCGAGGCGGACGGCGTCACCGACACCCACCGGGTCGCCCAGGCGGTGCGCCGGGTCGTCGGCCGCTGGGTCGCCGACACCTACCGGCGCCGGCCGATGATCGTGCCGACGGTGCTGGCGGTCTGACGCGGTGACCGGGGCGGCGCCGGGCCGGCGGATCCTGCACATCGCGCTCGTCGAGGACTGGCGGGCGGCTCAGGTCGTCGGCGCCTACGAGAAGTCCACCATCGGCAGGACACTCGCCGAGGAGGGCTTCATCCACTGCAGCTTTCCGGAGCAGGTCGACGGCGTGTTCACCCGCTACTACGCCGACGTCCGGGAACCTCTGTGCCTGCTGACGATCGACCCGGACCTGCTGGACGTGCCGCTGGTGGTCGAGGATGTGTTCGACGCCGGCGAGGAGTTCCCGCACATCTACGGCCCGCTGCAGGTGCCGGCGGTCGTCGAGGTGCGCCCGCTCTGATCCGGCCCGTCGTCCCTGTGCGAAACCTGTGCGAGAACCTCCGTCAGGAAACGACTCTCGCGGCGTAGCCTGGTCGGGTCGGGTGACGCCCACCGGGCGTCGGGGCGTGCTGCCAGCGCGGGCAGCGCTCCTGCCCGCGCCAGGTTCTGGGACCGCCATGACATTCGCGCATCGCCACACCGGGCCGTCCGGCCACGGCCGGGGCCGGCTGGCGGCCGTCCTGTTCGCGGCCGCGGTCGTTCTGGTCGCCTCGCCCTGGGTGGCGCCGGCATCCTGTTCGGCTCGTGCGTCGGCCGAGCCCGCCGCGCGGCCGGCGTCGGGACCGGGATCCGCAAGCCTGCCCACCGGGGCAACAGTGGCCGCAGGGGTCACCGGGGCCGCCGGAGCCGCGGGCGAGCCGGGTGCCGTGCACGGTCCTCCGGTGGGCGGTGTCGGCGGCGCCGACCCGCTCGCGGCCGCCACGCCGGGCGTGCCGCCGGACCCCGCCGCACTGCAGCGCGCGCTCGATGCGCGGGCCGCCGCGGCGGGCGCGCTGGACGTCGAGCTGCGGGCGGCGGTGGTCGACCGGGCGACGGGGCAGCTCGTGGCCTCGGTGGACGGCGACGCGACCGTCAACTCCGAGTCGCTCACCAAGCTGTTCACGGCGGCCTACTACCTCGTCGAGCACGGCGGGGCGCCTGGCCCGGCGCTCGCGGCCGACCTGCGATCGCTCATCGCGCAGTCCAGCAACGGCATCCAGATCGACCTGTGGCAGTCGGACATCATCCCGACGGTCGCGGGCCGCTACGCGCTGCCGAACACCGCGACCAGCTCCGCGGAGAGCCCGGAAACATGGGGGTCAGACCAGGTCACCGCGCATGACCTGGCCCGGTTCCTGTTCGGGGCGTCCCGCGATCCGGTCGTGGGGCCGTCCCTGCTCGCGTGGATGGCCGGAACCGTCCCGGTCGGCGAGGACGGGTTCGACCAGAGCTTCGGCTTCAACGCCCTGACCGGCGACCACGGCTCCAAGCAGGGCTGGAGCGACCCGGGGTGGACGCCGGCGAACCTGCACTCCGTCGGTTGGACCGACCGCTACTTCGGCGCGGTGCTGCTGACCTCGCCCCACCGCGACCTATGCGACGATGCGCGGCGCGTCGACCGCGACGGTCGCTGCGATCGCCGCCGGGTGAGTCCCCTGCCCTGACCCCTGCCCTGAACCGTGCCCCGCCTCGAGGCGCGCGGCGTCGCGCGTGGACACCGATCGGCAACACGACGGTCACGTGACGTCGCCCGCGCAGCGACCGAGCGGGGCTGTGAGGTCTTCACAATCGCGGCGTAACGGCGCGGGGCGCCCGCCGAAACATACGTTGCTGACACTGCTTCCGTGACCGCCGCCGCGCGGCCGGCAGCCACTCGCGAGCCGACCGCGACCCACTGCCCGTACTGCTCGCTGCAGTGCGGGATCAGCATGGTCGCCGGCGACCGGCCGGCCACGCTGCAGCCCCTCGACTTCCCGACCAACCGCGGCGGCCTGTGCTCGAAGGGTTGGACGGCCGCCGAGCTGCTCGACCACCCGGATCGCCTGCTGACCCCACTGCTGCGCACCGTGCCGGGGGATCGGACCAGCCCGTTGCGGCCCGGCGGCTGGGACGAGGCGCTGGATGCGGTGGTCGCCGGGATCCGCCGCGCCCAGCACACGCACGGGCGCGATGCGGTGGGGGTGTTCGGCGGGGGCGGCCTGACCAACGAGAAGGCCTACACGCTCGGCAAGTTCGCGCGCGTCGCGCTGCGCACGTCGCAGATCGACTACAACGGGCGGTTCTGCATGTCGTCCGCGGCCACCGCGGGGAATCGCGCGTTCGGCGTGGACCGGGGGCTGCCCTTCCCGCTGTCGGACATCGCGCTCGCCGCCGCCGTCCTGCTGGTCGGCGCGAACCCGGCGGACACCATGCCGCCCGCGATGCAGTACTTCGACGAGGGCCGCGCTGCCGGCGCACGACACATCGTGGTCGACCCGCGCCGCACGTCGACCGCCGACGGCGCCGCGCTGCACCTCGCGCCGATCCCCGGCACGGATCTCGCGCTGGCGAACGGGCTACTGCACATCGCGATCCACGAGGGTCACCTCGACGAGGCCTACATCGCCGAGCGCACCACGGGGTTCGCGGCGGTGCGCGCTGGGGTGGCGGCGTACTGGCCCGACAGGGTCGAGCGGATCACCGGCGTGCCGGTGGACCGGCTCCGCGAGGTCGTCCGGATCCTGTCGGACGCCCCGTCGGCGATGATCCTCACCGCACGCGGCGCCGAGCAGCACAGCAAGGGCACCGACACCGCCCAGGCGTTCATCAATCTGGCGCTGGCGCTCGGCCTGCCCGGCCGCCACGCCTCCGGCTACGGCACGATCACGGGCCAGGGCAACGGCCAGGGCGGCCGCGAGCACGGCCAGAAGGCCGACCAGCTGCCCGGATACCGCCGACTGGACGACCCGGCGGCGCGCGCGCACGTCGCGGCCGTGTGGGGGATCGACCCCGACGAGCTGCCCGCGCCCGGGAAGTCGGCGTTCGAGATGCTCGACCGGCTCGGCACCGTGGGCGGCGTCCGGGCACTGCTCGTCCTGGCGTCCAACGTTGTCGTGTCGGCGCCCGACGCAAACCGGGTGCGCGCCAGGCTCGGCGCGCTGGACCTGCTCGTGGTGTCCGACATCTTCCTGTCCGAGACGGCCGCCATGGCCGATGTGGTGCTGCCGACCGCGCAGTGGGCGGAGGAGGACGGCACCATGACGAACGTCGAGGGCAGGGTGATCCGGCGCCGCCGCGCGCTCCCACCCCCCGCCGGGGTCCTCGACGACCTGCAGGCGCTGGCCGAGCTCGCGCGCAGACTGGGCCGCGGGCGGTACTTCTCGGATGATCCCCGAGTGGTCTTCGACGAGCTGCGGCGGGCGAGCGCCGGCGGCATCGCCGACTACCAGGGCATCACCTGGGAACGGATCGACGCGGAGCAGGGCGTGTTCTGGCCGTGCCCCGCGGAGGATCACCCCGGCACCCCGCGCATGTTCGCCCATGGATTCCCCACCCCGGACGGGCGCGCGCGCTTCGTCCGCGTCCAGCACCGCGATGCGGCGGAGATGCCCGACCGTGACTACCCGCTCGTCCTCACCACCGGGCGGTTGCTGACCCAGTACCAGAGCGGCACGCAGACCCGCCGCCTCGGCGGCCCGATGGTGCCGGACCCGCACGTGCAACTGCACCCCGACCTCGCGCGGCGCCTCGGGATCGCGTCCAGCGACATCGTGGAACTCCGCACCCGTCGGGGCGCCGCCGTGTTCCGCGCGCAGGTCACGGACGCCATCCGACCCGAGGTGCTCTTCACCCCGTTCCACTGGGGCGGCGCGTCCAACGCCAACGCGCTCACCGACCCGGCCCTCGACCCGATCTCCCGCATGCCGGAGTTCAAGGTCTGCGCGGTGACCGCGCGCCGCATCGGCGGCCCGGACGACACCGCGCTGCTGACCGCGCTTCCGGCGCAGCCCGCCGCATCCGCGGCCTCCGCTCCGGCCGGAACGGCCGAAACCACCGTCACCCGAAGCAGTTCCGCCGCACGACGTGCGCCGATCACGAAGGGCTCCCGCATGCACACGAAGAACCGCTTCCTGCAGGGCATCTACCCGTTCCGGGGCGAGGGCATCGACAAGCCCGCGCCGCTGCATGCCGATCTCACCTACGTGGTGCCCGACGGCAGCGTCGCCCAGGCGCTGTACTTCCGCGGCGGGAACACCTCGGACGAGGTGATCACCGTGGTCCTGATGCGGGACGGCGTGCCGATGCGGTACTTCCCGATCGGGGCCAGGTCCGACGTGCACGTGCCGCTGCGGGTCGTCGAGGACCTCGAGGGCGGGACCGCCGTCGAGCTGTACCTCGCGGCGGTCGACGGCCTGTCGGGCACCGTGATCGTCGACCTCGGCCTCGTGGAGGTCTGATGACCCTGCTCTCCGAGCGCCCGAACTCGGCCGCACCGGCCGATCTGCACGCGGGCGAGAGCAACGACACCAGACGGCGTCTCGTCGTCATCGGCAACGGGATGGCCGGCGCGCGGACGGTCGAGGAGATCCTCGCCCGCGGCGGCGCCGAGCAGTTCGCCATCACCATGTTCGGCGACGAGCCGTACGGCAACTACAACAGGATCATGCTCTCGCACGTGCTGTCGGGCGAGGAGAGCGACGCCGACATCTTCCTCAACACGCTGAGCTGGTACGAGGAGAACGACATCACCCTGCACGCCGGGGTGCGGGCGACCCGGATCGACCGGTTCGCCAAGCTCGTGTACGCCGTCGACGCCGCGTCCGGGTCGATCGTCCAGACGCCCTACGACCAACTGATCGTCGCGACCGGCAGCAGGTCGTTCATGCCGGCGATCGAGGGACTGCGCACCGACGACGACGAGCTGCTGCCGGGCGTGTTCGCCTTCCGCACCATCGACGACACCCGGCGGATGGTGGAGTACGCACGGAACGAGGACCACCGCCGGGCCGTGGTGATCGGCGGCGGCCTCCTCGGGCTCGAGGCGGCCCGCGGGCTGCAGGGCTACGGCCTGACGGTCGACGTGGTGCACGCCGGGCCGCACCTGATGAACGCCCAGATCGGGCCCAAGGCGGGGGAGATCCTCCGGACGAGTGTCGAGAAGATCGGCATCGAAGTGCATCTCAAGGCCAGGACCACGGCGATCATGGGAGACGACAAGGTCCGCGGCGTCTGGCTGCTGGAGCATCCGCAGCTGGACTGCGACATGGTGGTCGTCGCCGCCGGCATCCGGCCGAACGTCGACCTCGCCGTCACCAGCGGGTTCACGGTCGAGCGGGCGATCGTGGTCGACGACCAGATGCGCACCGTCGACGACCCCGACGTGTACGCGGTCGGCGAGTGCGTCCAGCACCGCGGCGAGGTCTACGGCCTGGTCGCTCCGCTGTGGGAGCAGGCCGTGGTGCTCGCCGGGCACATCACCGGCGCCGACGAGGCGGCCGCGTACCACGGCTCGCGAACCGCGACCAAGCTGAAGGTCGCCGGTGTCGACGTCGCGTCGATGGGCCTGCAGGAGCCCGAGAAGGACACCGACGAGCACATCGTCTTCTCCGAGCCGCGCCGCGGCGTCTACAAGTCGCTGATCATCCGCGACGAGAAACTCGTCGGGGCAACGATGCTCGGCGACACCTCGAAGGTCGCGTTCCTCATGCAGGCGTTCGACCGCGGACTCCCGCTGCCCGAGGAGCGGCTCGAGATGCTGTTCGACCTCGGCGCGCCGGCCGCCGAGGTCGGGGTTGCAGAGCTCGACGACGACGCCCAGGTCTGCAACTGCAACGGGGTGTCCAAGGCCGCCCTGGTGCACGCGGTGGAGGGCGGATGCCGGACGGTCAACGCCGTCATGGACAAGACCAGGGCCGGCAAGGGCTGCGGGTCCTGCAAGACGATGGTCTGCCAGATCGTCGAGTGGGCGGCCGGCGGTGCGGTGGAGGCCGACCCGTCGGCGAGCTGGTACGTGCCGGGCATCCCGCTGGACAAGCCGACGCTGATGGCGGCCGTCCGTGAGCGTGGCCTGCGATCGGTGTCGGCCGTGTTCGCGGCGCTGGCCCCCGAGGGCGCCGAGCACGCGAAGTCGAAGATGGGCCTGGCCTCGCTGCTCAAGATGATGTGGGGCGACGAGTACCTGGACGAGAAGGACGCCAAGTTCATCAACGACCGGGTGCACGCGAACATCCAGAAGGACGGCACCTTCTCCGTTGTCCCGCAGATGCGGGGTGGCGTCACTACGCCCGAACAGCTGCGCCGGATCGCCGATGTCGCCGAGAAGTGGGACGTCAAGATGGTCAAGCTCACCGGGGGACAGCGGATCGACCTGCTGGGCGTGCGCAAGGAGGACCTGCCGGGCATCTGGGCCGACCTCGACATGCCGTCGGGCTACGCCTACGGCAAGAGCTTTCGCACGGTCAAGACCTGCGTGGGCAAGGATTTCTGCCGCTTCGGGGTGGGTGACTCGACTCGGCTCGGCATCGAGATCGAAGGCAGGTTCCAGGGTCTCGAGTCGCCCGCGAAGATGAAGCTGGCGGTGTCCGGGTGCCCGCGGAACTGCGCCGAGTCCTATGTCAAGGACGTCGGGATCGTCGGGATCGAGGGCGGCCGCTGGGAGATCTACGTCGGCGGCGCGGCCGGCGCCTCCGTGCGCAAGGGCGACCTGCTCGCCACCGTCGACGACGCAGAGGTGGCCAAGACCCTCACCGGCCGCTTCATGCAGTACTACCGGGAGAACGCGAAGTGGCTGGAGCGCACCTACGACTTCGTGCCGCGGGTGGGCATCGACTTCCTGCGCGCGGTGATCGTGGACGACAGCCTGGGCATCGCGGCTGATCTCGACGAGCGGATGCAGCACGCGATCGACGGCTACCGGGACCCGTGGTTGGAGGGCGCCGCGCCCGCCACCCCGGGTCAGTTCCGCACCTCGCTGCCGCTCGAGGTGCTGCCGAAGGTGCCGGTCCGATGACCGCGGTGCAGACCAGGGAAGGGGCGCGGCTCGGCCCGCTCGAGCAGATCCCGGAGGGCGAGGGGCGGGCGTTCGCGGTACACGGCGAGCAGGTCGCCGTGTTCAGGCTGCGCGGCGGGCGGGTCTTCGCGCTCGGGGCGGTGTGCCCGCATCGGGGGGGCCCGATCGCCGACGGCCAGATCGACGCGATCGGCGTCGTCTGCCCGCTGCACCTGAATGCATTCGAGTTCCGCAGCGGCTGCTCGTCGACGAGCGACTACGCGCTCCCGGTGTACCCGGTCGAGGTGGACGCGGGCGGCGAGATCGTCCTCTACCCGCGGGCGACACCCGGCGGCACCCACTCCGACGGGGCAGTGGCGCCGCCGTCCGCCTACCCCACCAGCGCGCCGGCCGGTGATCGGGTCGCCGAACCCGACCCGACGCGCGGAATCGAGGACACCACATGACCACTGACCGGACCTCCGCCGAGCCCGTGCCCGCGGCGCCGACCGAGCTGACCGCCCCGCACGCACCGGCCATCCCACGGACGCACCACGGCAAGTACTGGATCGAGGACTGGCGACCAGAGGACCCGGAGTTCTGGGACAGGACCGGCGCCCGGATCGCCAAGCGCAACCTGATCTTCTCGGTGCTGTCCGAACACATCGGCTTCTCCGTCTGGAGCCTGTGGTCGGTGATCGTGCTGTTCATGGGGCCGGAGTGGGGCATCGACCCGGCCGGGAAGTTCCTGCTGACGGCGCTCCCGACGCTGGCCGGCGCGGCGCTCAGGCTGCCGTACACGTTCGCCGTGGCGACGTTCGGCGGTCGGAACTGGACGATCGTCAGCGCCCTGCTGCTCCTGGTGCCGACCACCCTGATCGCGATCTTCCTGACCCCTGGTGTCTCGTACACCACGCTGCTGGTCATCGCCACGTTCGCGGGCGTCGGCGGCGGCAACTTCGCCTCGTCGATGGCCAACATCAACGCCTACTACCCGCAGCGACTGAAGGGCAGGGCGCTCGGGATCAACGCGGGGGGCGGCAATCTCGGCGTCCCGGTGGTGCAGCTCGTCGGCCTGCTGATCCTGGCGACCGTCGGCGCGTCGGAGCCGCGACTGCTGGTGGCGATCTACATCCCGCTGATCCTGGCGTCGGCCGTCTGCGCCGCGGTCACGATGAACAACCTGGCCCAGCTCAGCAACAGCAAGCGGGCGCTGCGCGACGTCGCGAGAGACGGCCACACGTGGATCATCTCGCTGCTCTACATCGGCACCTTCGGCTCCTTCATCGGCTTCAGCTTCGCGTTCGGCCAGGTGCTGCAGGTGCAGTTCGCGGACATCTTCTCCTCGCCGGTGAAGGCTGCCTACCTGACGTTCATCGGACCGCTGATCGGCTCGCTGATCCGGCCGGTCGGCGGGCACCTGGCGGACCGGCTGGGCGGGGCGAAGGTGTCGTTCGTGAACTTCGTCGCGATGGCCATGGGCGCCGCGGTGGTCCTCGTGGCGTCGATCATGCAGTCCCTGCCGCTGTACCTCGTCGGATTCGTGATGCTCTTCGCGTTCAGCGGGATCGGCAACGGCTCGGTCTACAAGATGATCCCGGCGATCTTCCGGTCCAAGTCCGGCACCGAGATCATCAATGGTGCGGATCCGACTGTCTCGCTGGCGAAGTCGCAGCGGCACGCCGGCGCGTTGATCGGGATCGCCGGGGCGATCGGGGCCTTCGGCGGCGTGCTGGTCAATCTCGCGTTCCGCCAGTCGTTCCTGGCGTACCAGACGGCGACGGCCGCCTACGTTGCGTTCATCGCCTTCTATGCCGTTTGCTTCTTGGTGACGTGGTTCGTGTACCTGCGCGAATCCGACCGCAAGCTGGAAGGCGTGTGAACCGATGAGCACGACCGACGGCCCCGGTTCCCCGGGTGGTGACATCCGGACGCCCGGTTCCCCGGGCGGTGACATCCGGATGCCCGGTGCCCCGGGTGGGGGCCTGCCGCTGCACCTGGCGCTGGCCGGCCGCCGCGTGGTCGTGGTCGGCGGGGGCCCGGTGGCGGCCCGCAAGGTCGCGTCCTGCGTGGCCGCGGGTGCGCAGGTGGTGGTGGTCGCGCCGTTCGCGTGCGAGGCCATCGTCGCGGACGCCGTGGCCGGCGTGCTCGAGTGGGTCGAGCGCGACTACGAGCCGGGTGACCTCGATGGCGCGTGGCTCGCCGTGGCGGCGACCGGCGACCGGGAGACCGACGTCGCCGTCGAGGCCGAGGCCACCGCGCAGCGCACCTTCTGCATCCGCGCGGACGACGCGACCGCGGGCACCGCACGATCGCCCGCCGTGCTGCGCCGTGACGACCTCGTGGTCAGCGTCGTGTCCACCGGGGCCGCCGATCCGCGGCGCTCGTCAGCGGTCCGCGACGCGATCGCCCAGTCGCTGGACTCGGGCGGGTTGCCCCTGCGCCGCCATCGCACCGGTCCCGGCCGGGTGGTGCTGGTCGGCGGCGGCCCGGGAGACGCCGACCTGCTGACGCTGCGCGCCCGGCGCGAGCTCGCCGCGGCCGACGTGGTGGTGGTCGACCGGCTGGCGCCGCAGGGCGTGCTGGACGAGCTCGGTCCCGCGGTCCTGGTGCTGGACGTCGGCAAGGCGCCGGGCCGCCATCCCGTGCCGCAGCACGAGATCAACCGGCTGCTGATCGAGCACGCGCAGGCCGGCAGGCGGGTGGTGCGGCTCAAGGGCGGCGACCCGTTCCTGCTCGGCCGCGGCGCCGAGGAGGTCGCCGCTTGCCGCGCCGCCGGCATCGACGTCTCGGTGGTGCCCGGCGTGACGAGCGCGTTCGCCGTGCCCGCGGCCGCCGGCATACCGGTGACGCATCGCGGGATGGCACGCCAGGTCACGGTGCTGTCCGGGCACGACGCGATGGACGGCGTCGTCGACTGGCCCGCGCTCGTCGCCGGCCGCGGCACCCTGGTGATCCTGATGGGCGTCGCCGCCCTGCCGCGGATCGCGGCGGGGCTGCTCGACGCCGGGGCGGCCGCCTCGTTGCCCGCAGCGATCATCGAGAACGGCTGGACCCCCATGCAGCGGGTGGTGACCGGAACGCTGTCGTCGATCGCGGAGGCGGCGGCGCAGGCCCGCGTGGCGCCCCCGGCGGTGATCGTCATCGGCGACGTGGCCGCGTTCGCGGACGAGGGCGGCGCGCCCGTCGACCCGGGCGATGACGCCTGGGAAGGGACGCCGGGGACGTGACGCCGGGCCACTGAAGCGGATGCCGTGCCCGCTCAGCCCGCCTGGTAGGCCAGCAGCGCCCCGGTGAGCGTGGCCAGCGCGACGAACCCGACGATGAGCGCCACCTTCGCGCCCCGACGGCCGAACACCGACTGCCACGCGCGATAGCGATCGGTCTCCTGGGCGAACCGGCGCCAGTGGACCAGCATCGTGCCGATCAGCACCAGGATGACCGCCAGGCTGACGTAGACCACGACGATGGTGGCGGTGCGCACGACGACCACCTCCGCTGCTCGGCCCCGCCCTCCGGAGTACCCGCTGCGGGCGCGCTCCACCACCGGGTCCGCCGGTCCGATGCGACGACCGGACTCGGCGCCGGACCTGGTGCGGCGCGCCGGGGGTGCTGCCGGGAGGATGGGGCGATGAGCGTCGAGCAGGAGAAGCAGCGGGCGGCGGAGGCATCCGTCGCGCTCGTCGAGGACGGGATGACGGTCGGTCTGGGCACCGGGTCGACGGTCGCCTACCTGCTTCCGGCGCTGGCGCGGCGCGGGCTCACGCTGCGGTGCGTCGCGACCTCGCCGCGCACGGCCGAGGCGGCCCGCGCGCTGGGTCTGGCGGTCGAGGTCTTCGGCTCGATCGACCGGTTCGACATCGCGATCGACGGGGCCGACCAGATCACGCCCGACGGCTGGCTGATCAAGGGCGGGGGCGCGGCGCACACCCGGGAGAAGGTCGTGGCGGGCGCCGCCGACCGGTTCGTGGTCATCGCCGACTCGAGCAAGGCCGTCGCCGCGCTGCACGCGCCGGTCCCGGTCGAACTGCTCGAGTTCGGGCTGGCGGCGACGCTGCGCCATCTCGACCCGATCACCCTGCGGGACGTGCCGCGCAGCCCCGACGGCGGCGTGATCGCCGACTACCGCGGCGATATCGGCGATCCGGCAGTCGTCGCCGCGATGCTGAGCGCGACACCGGGTCTGGTCGACCACGGGCTCTTCCCACCGGCGATGGTGCGCGACGTGTTCATCGCGCGTCGGCGACGACGTGGAGCACCGGCGGCTCGGCTGAGCGACCGGCTGGGCCGCGGGCGCCGACACCACCGCGCCGGGCACAGTCGATCGACGATCGGTCGAACGGGGCTAACTCCCCAGTGATCAGTTCAGCTGGCATGCATTCGTAAGGAGCCGAATATTTCTCGTCCGCATTCGGGAGAATGCGGGCAAATCCGGGCGAATTCATGCTGCCGGACGGTCTCGATTCGGCGAATCGAGACCGACTCATCGTCGACACCCACGTCTACGCTTCCGATTCGGAACCGCAGGAGTGGAGGTCTTGTCATCGTCACGTTCGAATGGATAGCATGTCCAGGCCACTCCCGGAGAATGTCACTCGAATATTCCCACCGCAGGTGCCCGTGATCAGGGAAACTCGGAAGAGCGCATGAACGCGGCCGACGCGCTCGACCGCGGTCGGCGCTCCTTCGGCCGGCATGCCTGGGCGGAGGCGCATGCCCACCTGTCCGCTGCGGATCAGGAGGCACCGCTCGGAGCAGCGGATCTCGAGCGTCTGGCCATGGCCGCCTCCCTCGTGGGTCGGGACGATGACAGCGACGATGCCGGGGCGCGAGCGTTCCACGAGTGCCTGCGCTCGGGCGACGTGCAGCGTGCCGCCCGGTGCGCGTTCTGGCTGGGTTTCGGACTTCAGTATCGCGGCGAGGTGTCCCGCGGCGGCGGTTGGCTCGCCCGGGCCCGCGGACTGCTGGACGAGGGCCGGCTGAACTGCGTCGAGCGGGGTTATCTCCTCTTGCCGGTCGCGAAGCAGAGCCTGGCGGCCGGCGACGCCGCCGCAGCGTACGAGGCGTGCAGCCACGCCGCCGAGATCGGAGACCGCTTCGACGATCCGGATCTGAAGGCTTTCGCCCGGATGGGCCGTGGCCAGGCGCTCGTCCGTCTCGGGAGGGCTGCGCAGGGTGTGGTGTCGCTGGACGAGGCCATGGTCGCGGTCACCGCCGGTGAGGTGTCCCCGAACGTTGCCGGAATCGTCTATTGCGGTGTGATCGAGTCCTGCCACGAGATCTTCGATCTGCGGCGGGCGCAGGAGTGGACCGAGGCGTTGAGTCGCTGGTGTGACGCTCAACCGGACCTGGTGCCCTTCCGCGGTCAGTGCCTGGTTCATCGCGCCGAGATCATGAAGTTGCAGGGTTCGTGGTCCGACGCTATGCAGGAGGTGCAGCGGGCCTGCGATCGGCTCGCCCGGTTTTCCAGCCCGCCGGATGTGGCCGGCATGACCTTCTATCAGCTCGCCGAACTGCACCGGCTGCGCGGGGAATTCGCGGCGGCCGAGGGAGCGTACCGGCAGGCCAGCCGGTTCGGTCGACGGCCGCAGCCGGGTCTCGCGCAGCTCAGGTTGGCCCAGGGACGGCCCGATGTCGCGATGGCGGCAATCCGCACGGCGCTGCACGAGGCGCCGAATCGCGTGGCCCGGTCCGAGTTGCTTGCCGCATACGTGGATATCGTCCTCGCCAACGCCGACGTCCCGGCGGCACGTGCCGCCGCCGACGAGTTGGCCGAGATCGCCGCCGAACTCGAGATGCCATTGCTGACTGGCCGATTGCCGCCCGCGCCAGCGGGGCGGTCCTGCTCGCCGAGGGCGATGTTCGTGCAGCACTCGCCGCCCTGCGGATCGCCTGGGCGGCGTGGCAGGAAATCAACGCACCCTACGAAGCAGCGCGCGTTCGAGTCCTGGTCGGCCTGGCGTGCAGTGCCCTCCATGACTGGGACACGGCGGCGTTGGAGTTGGACGCGGCAGGTCAGGTGTTCGCCCACCTGGGCGCTGCCCCCGATCTGACCCGGGTCGACGCCCTCGCCGCCGGACGGACGGTGAGCGACACGTCGGGGCTCAGTCCACGCGAGGTGGAGGTGTTGCGGCTGGTCGCGGCCGGCAAGACCAACCATGCGATCGCCGGTGAACTCTTCCTCAGCGAGAGGACCGTCGAACGGCACGTCAGCAACATCCTCACGAAGCTCGGGGTCGCGTCGCGGACCGCCGCGGCGGCGTACGCATTCGATCGCGGGATCCGCTGACCCGGTGCAGGGAACCACCCATGATCCGACTCGGGGTGTGGGTGGTTTCCCCGAAGCGGCCGAGAGCTGCTTTTTCTAGCGTCGAGGCACGATCATGACGCGGGGGTGGGAGATGCAGAAGATCGGCGACCACGCCGTGGTGCTCGGCGCAGGCATTGCCGGGCTGCTCGCGGCCCGAGTCGTGGCCGATGCGTACGAGCGGGTCACGGTCGTGGAACGCGACCCGCTGCCCGACGTGCCCGAACCCCGGCGTGGGGTACCGCAGGGCAGGCACGCACACAACCTCATGCCCTCGGGCGCGAGGGTGATCGGGGAACTGTTTCCGGCGCTGCTCGACGACCTGGAGATCGGGGGTGCGCCGGTGGTGCGCGAAGGGGCGCAGCTTCGCTTCGCGCCCGGGGGTCACCTCCTCCGCCTGGGGGCCCGGACCCCGGAGCCGCTGATCTACCAGTTCGGCCGGCCCTACCTGGAGGGTCACCTGCGTGCAGGTGTCAGCGCGCTCCCAGCGGTTGACATCGTCGACCAGTGCGAGGCTCTCGGACTGACCATGACGGCGGCGCGGGACCGCGTCACCGGGGTGCAGATCCAGCGCAGGGCCTCCGGGAATGCAGATGTCGCCCTCGACGCGGACCTCGTCGTCGACGCGACCGGGCGCAGCGGCCGGTCGGCGGCCTGGCTGGCGACGAGTGGCTACGACCGGCCGGCGGAAGATCGGCTCACGATCAGGCTGGGCTACGCCAGCCAACACCTGCGGCTGCCGGCGGACGCACTCGGCAGCGAGATTTTCGTCGCCATCGGCGCCGAGCCGGGCCGGCCCACCGGTTTCGTGCTGCTGGCGCAGGAGGACGGCCGGTGGATCCTGACATTGATCGGGTATGACGGACACCACCCACCGACCGACCCCGAGGGCTTCCTCGACTTCGTCGAGACCGTCGCGCCGCCCGATGTTTTCGCCGCGATCCGCGGCGCCGAGTCGCGCGACGGCATCGTCGCCCACCAGTTCCCGTCGAGCCTTCGCCGACGCTACGACCGAATCGGCCGCTTCCCGGCCGGGTTGCTGGTCTTCGGCGACGCGCTCTGCAGCTCGAATCCGGTCTACGCACTGGGCATGTCGGTTGCGGCGCTGCAGGCGGAGGCGCTGCGGAACTCGCTGCCCGGCGGCGACGGCGGGCTGTCCCGGCGGTTCTTCCGAGCCGCCGCGAAGCCGATCGAGATGGCCTGGCAACTGACTGTCGGCGCCGACCTCGCCCTGCCGCAGGTGAAGGGAGCCCGGCCGCTCCCGGTCCGCGCCGTCAACGCCTATGTCGACCGGGTGCTGACGGCTGCCGAGCGCGACTCGGCGGTCGCCGAGCAGTTCATTCGGGTCGCCTCCCTGCAGGACGCGCCACACACTTGTTCCGGCCCGCCACGGCTCTGCGCACCCTGCTGGGCGGCCGCCGGCGCGGCCCCGCGCCCACCGCCGGCGCAGCGGCACGACGACCCTCGTCCACCTCGACCGCGCGGACGCCGTGAGCGTCCGCCGGACGGCGCGCGTGCGGCAGCGGAGGAACCGGCGTGGGTCAGTGGGTCCCGGCCGCGGGTGCCGGCTGCACGACGGCCCGGCACTCGCCGAACCCGATCGGGGCGGCACCCGGCCGCTCCGCGCGGGCGCGCAGGATCACCTCGTCGCCGTCGGCAGGAAGGTGCGGGTCTCGCCGGTGGGCAGCGCGATCGGCGTGACGCCCCCATCCGTCATCTCCAGCAGGCTGCCGCGCCCACCCGGCTCGGGCGCCGACAGGGTGCCGCTGCCGAGCAGGTCGCCGGCCCGCAGGTCGCAACCGCCGCTCGTGTGGTGCGCGATGAGCTGGGCCACGCTCCAGTAGAGGTGCCGGGTGGAGCTGACGCCGAGCCGCTGTGCTGGAAAGCCCTTGTCCCGCATGGTCCGCGTCGACAGCAGCACCTCGAGCGTGACGTCCAGCCCGCCGTGACCGCCGGTCGCGCTCGTCCCGCAGGTAGGGCAGCGGCTCGGGGTCGCCGGCCGGCCGGTCCGGCAGCGGCAGCCGGAACGGGGCCAGCGCCTCGGGGGTCACCACCCACGCGGACACCGTCGTCGCGAAGCTCTTGGACAGGAACGGCCCGAGCGGCTGGTACTCCCAGGCCTGCACATCGCGGGCCGACCAGTCGTTGAGCAGGCAGTAGCCGGCGACGTGCTCGGCGGCGCGGCCGATCGGGATGGGCTGCCCCTGCCGGCTGTCCGGCCCGATCCAGATCCCGAGCTCCAGCTCGAAGTCCAGCTTCCGGGTCGGCAGGTAGGTGGGCACGGGTTGGTCGGGATCCTTCAGCTGCCCGTTGGGCCGGTGGACCGCGCCGCCGCTGGGGCGGACGGTGGACGCCCGGCCGTGGTAGCCGATGGGCACCCACTTGTAATTGGGCAGCAGCGGGTTGTCCGGCCGGAACAGCGAGCCCACCCGGGTGGCGTGGTGGATTCCGGCGTAGAAGTCCGTGTAGTCGCCGACGGTCGCGGGCAAGGACATCGTCGCCGCGCCGACCGGGCAGAGCAGCTCGGCGACGGCCCCGCGGCCGGCGGCATCGCTGGTCAGCAGGGCGGAGACCTGCTGGCGCAACGCGTTTCGTGGCACCGCGCCCATGCCGAACAGGTCGTTGAGAGCACCCGCGGCGGCGGCCGACGCCGCGGCCCGGGCGGCGCCGGACAGCAGGCCGCTGCCGGAAAGGGCGCGCAGGTCGAGGATCTCGTCGCCGATCCGGATGCCGCCGCGGGGTCCGGACCCGTGCCGCCCGGCGACGCCGACCGGCTCGAAGACGCCGAGCGGCAGGTTCTGTACCGGGAAGTCCGGGTGCCCGTTCGCCGAGTCCACCCAGCACTCCAGGCCGGGATCGTGCGTCCGGTCCAGCGGCGCGGCGGGGTGCCCGGCTGACGCGGTCACGGGACCTCGGCCGCGGAGAAACGCTTCTCGAGGTCGGCCCAGCAGTCGACGTACTCCTGCTGCAGCTGCGGCAGTTCGGCGGCGTACCGGCTGACCCGCTGCGGGTAACAGGTCTCGAACATGAACGCCATGGTGCCCTCGAGCTTCACCGGTGCGAGCTCGGCCGCGCTCGCCCTGGCGAACGCCTCGGAGTCCGGGCCGTGCGGCTGCATGCAGTTGTGCAGGCTGAACCCGCCGGGCACGAATCCCTGCGGTTTCGCCTCGTACACCCCGTAGATCAGGCCCATGAACTCGCTCATGATGTTCATGTGGTACCAGGGCGGACGGAAGGTGTCCTCCGACACCTGCCACCGGTCGGGGAACACCACGAAATCCACGTTCGCCGTGCCGGGAACGCCCGACTGCGACGTGAGCACGGTGAAGATCGACGGGTCGGCGTGGTCGAACAGCAGCGGTCCGACCGGCGAGAACCGGCGCAGATCGTACTTGTACGGGGCGTAGTTCCCGTGCCAGGCAACGACATCCAGCGGCGAGTGATCGAGGTCGGTGCACCACAGCGCGCCGCCCCACTTGACGTACATGCGGGTCGGCTCCTCGACCTCCTCGAACGCCGCGACCGGGGTCAGGAAGTCCCGCGGATTCGCCAGGCAATTGGCGCCGATCGGCCCACGCTCGGGCAGCGTGAACGTGCCGCCGTAATTCTCGCAGAGGTACCCGCGGGCGGGCCCGCCGGCGAGTTCCACCCGGAACTTGACCCCCCGCGGAATCACCACGATCTCGCCGGGAACGGCGTCGATGATGCCGAATTCGGTCCACAGCCGCAGGCCGCCCTCCTGCAGCACGAACAGCAACTCCCCATCGGCATCGTAGAAGCACTCGTCGCGCATCGATTCGGTGATCAGATACACATGCGCGGCCGACCCGGTCATGGAACCGGCGTCGCCGCCGGTGGTGATGGTGCGCACCCCGGTGAGGAAGGTCAGCGCCTGCTCCGGGATCGGGATCGGATCCCAGCGTCGTGGCGCGGGCGGCAGCTCGAACGGCCGGTGCCGGCGCCGTCAACCAGAGGTCGGCATCCGCCTTCCGGAACCGGCCCCAATGCCGCACGGTCGGCCGGATCCGATACAGCCACGACCGCTCGTTGCTGATCCGCGGCGCGGTGAACGGCGATCCGCTGAGCTGCTCGGCGTACAGGCCGTAGGCGCAGCGCTGCGGGGAGTTCCGGCCGATGGGCAGCGCCCCCGCCAGCGCCTCGGATTCGAAGCCGTTGCCGAAGCCGGACTGGTACCCCTGCATGGTTGCCTCCTCGCCTTCCTGCCCGTCGTCGCGCTGGGTCGGTGCGGGTCCGTCGATCAGAGGTTGCCGCGCAGGTCCTGCTGGCGCTCCAGCGCCTGGAACAGGGCCTTGAAGTTGCCCTTCCCGAATCCGAGAGAGCCGTGCCGTTCGATGAACTCGAAGAACACGGTGGGCCGGTCGCCGAACGGTTGGGTGAAGATCTGCAGCAGGTAGCCGTCCTCGTCGCGGTCGACCAGGATGCCGCGCGCCTGCAGTTCCTCGATCGGCACGCGCACCTCACCGATCCGCGCGCGCAGCTCGGGATCGAGGTAGTAGCAGTCCGGCGTGCCCAGGAACTCGATGCCGTGCGCGGTCAGCTCGTCGACCGTGCGCAGGATGTCGTTGGTGGCCAGGGCCAGGTGCTGCGCCCCGGGGCCCTGATAGAAATCGAGGTATTCGTCGATCTGGGACCGCTTCTTGCCCACCGCCGGCTCGTTCAGCGGGAACTTCACCCGGTGGTTGCCGCTGGCGACCACCTTGCTCATCAGCGCCGAATACTCGGTCGCGATGTCGTCGCCCACGAACTCGGCCATGTTGGTGAAACCCATGACGCGCTTGTAGAAATCGACCCACTCGTCCATCCGCCCGAGCTCGACGTTCCCGACCACGTGGTCCAGCGCCTGGAACAGGCGCCGCTGGCCGTTCGGGCTGCGGCGGCGGTCCGCCGCGCCGGCCGGGTCGACGGGGCCGCGCGCCACGTAGCCGGGCAGGTAGGCACCGTGGTACCCGGAGCGGTCGACCAGGGTGTGCCGGGTCTCGCCGTAGGTGGCGATGGCGCCGACGCGGACGGTGCCGTGCTCGTCCGCGACGTCGTGCGGCTCCTCGAGGATCGTCGCGCCCTCGGCCCGGGCATGCGCGATGCAGCGGTCGACGTCCGGCACCTGCAGCGCGATGTCGATGATGCCGTCGCCGTGCCGGCGGTGATGGTCGGCGACCGCGCTGGACGGCTCGACGCCGCCCTTCAGCACGAACCGCACGGCGCCGCTCTCCAGCACGTAGGAGTGGTGATCCCGGTTGCCGGTGGACGGGCCCGAGTAGGCGACCAGCCGCATGCCGAACGCGTTGCGGTAGTAGTTCGCCGCCATGGTGGCGTTGCCCACCGACCACACCACGGCGTCCCAGCCGATGAGCGGGAACGGGTCGGTGGCGGCGTCGTACTCGACCAGCCCGACGAGCTGCTTGAGGGTGTCCACGTCGAGGTCGGCGAGGCGTTCCTGATCGGTCAGGGTGGCTTCGAGGGTCATGATCATGGTCCTTTCCGACGGCGGTGCGGGCATCCCACCGCAACGACCGGTCGGCGCGCAATCTGTCTATTGTGATCTCGGCACATTGCCTATTCGGCGCGTTCGATGGCCGAGTTCACTGGACAAACTGACTAGCATCGGGCGCGTGGCCTATCCGTCCCAATCCGCCGCGCTGGACGACCTCGACGTCGCGCTGCTGACGGCGCTGCACAGCCATCCGCGGATCGGCGAGCTGGAACTCTCCCGACTGACCTCGGTGGCCAGGGCCACCGTGCACAGCCGGCTGCGCCGTCTCGAGCAGGCCGGCGTGATCACCTCATGGGGACCCGATGTCGACGCCGGCGCGGCCGGGTTCCCGGTGCAGGCGTTCGTCACCCTGGAGATCGCCCAGGGCGCCCTCGATCAGGTGCAGGACTACCTGGCCGGCGTGCCCGAGGTGCTCGAGGCGTTCGTCACCACGGGGTCGGCCGACGTGCTGTGCAAGATCGCCACCGCCTCGCACGCCGAGCTGCAGGACACGCTCGTGCGCCTGAACAGCTCGCCGGTCGTCGTGCGGTCGACCAGCGTCGTCGTGCTTTCGGTGCTGATCGAACCCCGGGTGTTGCCGCTGCTGGCCCGGACCGTCAGGGCGTCGGTGAGCCGCGCGCCCGCCTATCGCCGACATCGCCCCGAGCGGGCGCCGGCCGCCGACTGAGCTGCCCCGTCCGGTGTGGCTGATGGGAAGCATGGGACTCGAGCGGTTAGCGTGACGTCATGCCCGGCAAGACGACCGCGTCCTCCGCCGGCTCCCGCAGCGGGAGCCGGCAGGGGACGCGCCCGAAGACCTCCGGCTCCGCGCGTTCGTCGGCCCGGAGCACGACGAGTCGCGGCGGGTCCGCGGGTCCCGCGAAGACCACCAGGAAGTCGACGTCGAGCCGGCAACGGTCGACCGCCGGCGCCCGGTCGGGCTCGAGTGGCGCCGGCGCGGCCGGGTCGCGCGGGCTGGTGGTGGGCATCGGCCACGGCGTCCGGCGGGCATGGACGGTGGTCGCGCGCTGGCTCGGCGGGCTGGTCAGGGCGATCGGGCGGGGCGCCCGGTCGACCCGCGACATCGACGCCCGGCACCGCCGGGACGGCATCGCGCTGGGGCTGATCGCGGTCGCGCTGATCTGCGCGATCGGCACCTGGCTGCAGGCGGCCGGACCGGTGGGTGGCGTTGTCGAGGACGCGGTGCGCGTCTGGGTCGGCTCGCTGGCCGTGCTGGTGCCACTTCTCCTCGTCGGCATCGCCGTGCTGCTCATGCGCTCGACGCCCGACCCGCAGCAACGCCCGCGCCGGATCGCGGGCAGCGTCGCGATGCTGCTGGCGACGGTCGGAATCCTGCACGTGCTGCACGTGAACGCGCTCCCGGAGGGCGTCGAGGACTCGACGGCGCTGCGCAAGACCGCCGGCGGCACCCTGGGCTGGCTGATCGGCCAGCCCCTGTTCGTCGGCCTCACGGCGGTCCCGGCGATCATCCTGCTCGTGCTGCTCGGGTTGTTCGGGCTCCTGCTGGTGCTGGGCATCCCGATCCGGGACGTGCCCGGCCGGGTGCGCGACGGCATGGGCAGGCTCTCCGGCGGGCTGTCCCGCGGATCCGGCGACGCTGCCGAGGACGCGGGGGACTACCGCGACGGCGGGTCGATCGACCTCGACGCCGAGCCGGATCTGGCGAGCACCCGGCTCCGTCGGCCGTCGCGCCGGCGCCAGGCGCACAGCGGCGACCCGATCACCGAGGAGATCGCCCGTCCCGCCGGGGATGTCGGGGCGTTCGCGGATCCGGCGGCGGCCACGGAGCCGTTCGCGCCCGTGCCGGCGGACCGGTCGCCGCGCGGGCGCGCGGTGCGGCCCGCGGTCGCCGACCCGGACGGCACCCAGGTCACCCGGCCCACCCAGCTCGCCTTCGACCAGATCGGCGGCCAGGAGTACCGGCTGCCGCCGGCCACGCTGCTCAAGCTGGGCGCACCGCCGAAGCAGCGCTCCGCGGCCAACGACGAGATGATCGAGCGCATCACGGGTGTGCTCGAACAGTTCAACGTCGACGCGGCGGTCACCGGCTTCACCCGCGGCCCGACGGTGACCCGCTACGAGGTCGAGCTCGGGCCGGGCGTCAAGGTGGAGAAGATCACCGCGCTCACCCGGAACATCGCGTACGCGGTGGCCACCGACAACGTGCGACTGCTCGCCCCGATCCCCGGGAAGTCCGCCGTGGGCATCGAGGTCCCGAACGTGGACCGCGAGATGGTCCGGCTGGGCGACGTTCTCGCCGCGCCGGACGCCCGCTCGGACCAGCACCCGCTCGTCATCGGACTGGGCAAGGACGTCGAGGGCGGTTTCGTCACCGCCAATCTCGCCAAGACGCCGCACCTCCTGGTCGCCGGCGCGACCGGCTCCGGCAAGTCCAGCTTCGTCAACTCCATGCTGGTCTCGCTGCTCGAGCGGGCCACGCCGGCCGAGGTCCGGATGGTGCTCATCGACCCGAAGATGGTGGAACTCACGCCGTACGAGGGCATCCCGCACCTCCTGACCCCGATCATCACGCAGCCGAAGAAGGCGGCGGCCGCACTGGCCTGGCTCGTCGAGGAGATGGAGCAGCGGTACCAGGACATGCTCGCGCACGGCGTGCGGCACATCGACGACTTCAACCGCAAGGTGCTGCGCGGCGAGATCACCACGCCGCCCGGCTCCGAGCGGGTGTACCGGCCGTACCCCTACATCCTCGGGATCATCGACGAGCTGGCCGATCTCATGATGACCGCGCCCCGCGACGTGGAGGATGCGATCGTCCGGATCACGCAGAAGGCGCGCGCCGCCGGCATCCACCTGGTGCTCGCCACCCAACGGCCGTCGGTCGACGTCGTCACGGGGCTGATCAAGACGAACGTGCCGTCCCGGCTGTCGTTCGCGACGTCGTCGCTCACCGACTCGCGGGTGATCCTCGACCAACCGGGCGCCGAGAAGCTGATCGGCATGGGCGACGGGCTGTACCTGCCGATGGGCGCCGCGAAGCCGATCCGCATCCAGGGCGCGTACGTCAGCGACGCCGAGATCGCGGCGATCGTCGACTACGCAAAGGCGCAGGCGACCCCGGAGTACGCCGAGGGTGTGACGAGCCAGAAGCCGGACCAGTCCAAGGAGATCGACGCGGACATCGGCGGCGACCTCGACCTGCTGATCGAGGCGGTCACACTGGTCGTCACGTCGCAGCTGGGGTCCACGTCGATGCTGCAGCGCAAGCTCCGCGTGGGCTTCGCCAAGGCCGGGCGGCTGATGGACCTGATGGAGACGCGCGGCATCGTCGGCCCCTCCGAGGGGTCCAAGGCGCGCGAGGTGCTGGTCAAGCCCGACGAGCTGGACGAGGTGCTGGGCTCGCTCACCGGGACGCCCGCGGGAGTGCCGGACGACTTCTGATCGGGCCGACTCCGATCGGACACGGGACCGATGGTGCCCGCTGGGCCCGGTGTCGGTGGCCGGGACCAGGATGTCGGCATGGAATCTCGCATCAGCCTCGTCACGCTCGGCGTCACCGACCTGCGGCGGTCCATGGACTTCTACGCTGCCCTCGGCTGGCGGGGCAGCTCGCCCGACGGCGACGTCGCGTTCTTCCAGGCCGGCGGCATGATCCTCGCGCTCTGGGGCCGCGACAAGCTGGCCGCCGACAGCGGGATCGAGCACGACCCGGGCGGCTGGGGCGGCATCTCGCTGGCGCAGAACGTCGCGGGCCCGGGGGAGGTGGACGCCGTCCTGGCGCAGGCGCTCGCGGCCGGCGGCAGCGTTCCGCGGGCCGGCGGCCCGACGGACTGGGGCGGCTACAACGGCGTGTTCGCCGATCCGGACGGGCATCGGTGGGAGATCGCGCACAACCCCGGCTGGGTGCTGCACGAGGACGGGACCGTCACGCTCGAGTGAGTCCCCGGCGGCTGACGCCGCCGGAGCCACCCTCGCAGCGATCCGCCCCGCAGGACAAGACTTTTCGCGACGCGCGGTGCCTGACGGACCACCCGGCGTAGGGTAGCGGCGACAGGGGACCTGACCGATGACCGACGCGGCTGACGTGCTCAGCATGGACGACCCGTGGACGGTGCCGACCCGGTACTGGCACCGCCTCGACGACGGTCGCCTGCAGTGCGACGTCTGTCCCCGTTCCTGCCGGCTGCACGAGGGCCAGCGCGGCCTCTGCTTCGTGCGCGGACGGGTCGACGACCAGATCGTGCTCGCCTCGTACGGCCGGTCGAGCGGGTTCTGCGTCGATCCTGTCGAGAAGAAGCCGCTGAATCACTTCCTGCCGGGGTCGCCGGTGCTCTCGTTCGGCACGGCGGGGTGCAACCTCGCCTGCCGGTTCTGCCAGAACTGGGACATCTCGAAGTCGCGGGAGATCGACACCCTCTCGGACTCCGCGTCCCCGGATGCGCTGGCAGAGACCGCGCGGGCGCTGGGATGTCGCAGTGTCGCCTTCACCTACAACGACCCGACCGTCTTCCTCGAGTACGCGATGGACGTCGCGGACGCCTGCCACCGGCGCGGCATCAGGGCGATTGCGGTGACAGCGGGCTACATCGAGCCGGCCGCCCGGCGCGACATGTACGCGCACATGGACGCCGCCAACGTGGACCTGAAGGCGTTCACCGAGGAGTTCTACCGGAAGGTCTGCGCCGCGCATCTGGCCGACGTGCTGGACACGCTCGTCTACCTGCGTCACGAGACCGACGTCTGGTTGGAGATCACGACGCTGCTGATCCCGGGCCGCAACGACTCGGACGCCGAGATCGCGGCCGAGGTCGCGTGGATCCGGGACACTCTCGGCGACGACGTGCCACTGCACTTCACCGCGTTCCACCCGGACTTCAAGATGCTCGACGTGCCGCGCACGCCGCCGGCGACGCTGGCCCGTGCCCGCGGGATCGCCCGCGAAGCCGGGCTGCGGTTCGTCTACACCGGCAACGTCCACGACCCGGAGGGCGGAACGACGTACTGCCCTGGCTGCGGCGCGGCGGTGGTCGTGCGGGACTGGTACGACATCCGGGATTACGGGCTGACCGGCGGCGGCGCGTGCGAACAGTGCGGCACCCAATTGGCCGGCGTGTTCGACGGCGACGCCGGCGGATGGGGCAGGCGGCGACTGCCGGTGACCGTCCGCGGCGCGGCGCAATGACCGAACGCCCTGTGGACGCGGTGCGGAAACCGGCCGTGGCGGGCCGGTTCTACCCGGCGGACCCCCGAGCGCTCGCCGCGGCCGTGGACGAGATGCTCGGCGCCGCAGCCGATCCGCCGCCCGGCGTCGCGCCGCCGGCGGGCATCGTCGTGCCGCACGCCGGCTACCGCTATTCCGGCCCGGTCGCAGCGTCCGCCTACGCCCGGCTCGCGCCGCTGGCCGACCGCGTCCGGACGGTGGTGGTCCTCGGTCCCGCGCACTACGAACCGGTGGCCACCGTGGCCGTGCCGACGGCGGCGGCGTTCCGGACCCCGCTCGGGCGCGTCCCCGTCGACGAGGCCGGCCGGGCCCGGATCCTCGCCGGGGGCGTGGGTGTGGCCTCCGACCGGGCGCACGGTCCCGAGCACTCGCTCGAGGTCCAGCTGCCGTTCCTGCAGCGCGCCCTCCGCAACGGGTGGCGAGTCCTCCCGGTGGTCGTCGGAGGAGACGGCGAAGCGGCGGCAGCCGACCTGCTGGCGCTGGTGGCCGACGAGGCCACGCTCGTGGTCTGCAGCACCGATCTGTCGCACTACCTGCCGTACGACCGGGCGAGAGCGCGGGACAGGCTCACCGCGCGGGCGGTGCTCGCCCGCGACGCCGGCGCGATCGGCGCTCGCGACGCCTGCGGCGCGGCGGCGCTCCGCGGGTTCCTGCGCTGGTCGACGTCGATCGGGCTGCGGATCGAGCTGCTGGACCTGCGGACGTCGGGCGACACGGCGGGGGATCGGGCGCGTGTCGTCGGATATGGCGCGTTCGCCGCTGCGCCGTGACGTCGCCGATCGTCAGGGCGCGTTCTGCAGGAACGTCAGGACCGCGGCGACCCGGCGGTGCACCGGCGAGTCGGCGAGGCGGAGCTTGGTGAAGATCGAGTTCACGTGCTTCTCCACCGTCGAGGCCGACAGGTGCAGTGACCTCTCGATGCCCGCGTTGGTCTGCCCCTGCGCCATCACCCGCAGCACGTCGAGCTCGCGCGGCGTGAGCGCGCCGAGGGGTGACTCCGAGCTCCGGCTGCGCCGGGACACCAGCGAGTCGACCACCTTCGGGTCGATCACCGAGCCGCCCGCCACCACCTCGCGCAGCGCGCGGATCAGGTCCTCGACGTCGTCCAGCCGGTCCTTGAGCAGGTAGGCCAGGCCCGCCGTGCCGTCCCGGAACAGGGCGAGCGCGTAGGTCTCGTCGGTGTGCTGCGACAGCACCGCGACGCCGACCGCCGGGTGCTCCGCGCGGATGGTGTGTGCGGCGTCGATGCCCTCCATGTGGTGGCCGGGCGGCATGCGGATGTCCGTCAGCACCGCGTCGGGCGCGAATCTTCCGACCGCGTCCAGGAGCTCGGTCGCGGTGCCGACGGCGGCGATCACCTCGACCTCGCCGGAGTCCTCGAGCAGCCGCCGGGAGCCCTCCCGGACGAGGTAGTTGTCCTCGGCGATCACGACCCGCAACCGGTCAGGCATCGTCGTCCCGCCCGCCGTTCGACCCCGAGGCCGAGCGACTGTCCGACCCGCCGACCGGGACCGGCAGCCGCGCGACGACGCTGGTGCCCCGGCCGGGCTCGGTGTCGATGCGCAGCCGGCCGCCGAGGGCCTCAACGCGGTCGCGCAGGTTCGTCAGCCCGGCGCCGGAGCGCCCGTTCATCACGAATCCGGCGCCGCGATCGGAGACCACGACGGACAACTCGCCGTCGCGCGCCGTCAGCGCGATCTCGGTGTGCGCGCTGCCGGCGTGCTTGGCGACGTTGGTGAGGGCCTCGCAGACGACGAAATACGCTGCGCCCTCGACGTCGTCGCCGAAGCGCGCGGCGCGGACGTCGGGCCGCGCGACCACCCGCACGTCGAACGGCAGCCGCGCGGTCCGCGCCTCCACGGCCGCCACCAGGCCGCCGTCCGACAACACCGGCGGGTGGATGCCGTGCGCCAGCTCGCGCAGATCGGCGAGCAGATCCCGCACCTCGCCGGCCAGGGCGTCGAACGCGTCGTCCGCGCTGCGCTCGCCGCGGCTCACCTGGTTTCGGGCCAACCGCAGGTTCATCATCAGCGCGACGACCTCCTGCTGGACGCCGTCGTGGATGTCCCGCTCGATCCGTCGTCGCTCTGCGTCCGCCGCGGTCACCAGGCGCGCACGGGACCGGTCGAGCTCGGCGAGCCGATCGGCGAGCGCGGCGGACAGCCGGACGTTCGCGATGGCGGTTGCCGCCTGGCCGGCCAGCGTGGTCAGCAGCTCGCGGTCCTGCAGGTCGTACCCGTCGGGCTTGGGTCCGCACTCGATCAGCCCGACCGTCTCCGGCCGGGCGGCGGACCCCGGCCCGGTGGCCGCCGGCGAGCCGCGGTCCTCCAGGGGCACCGTGAGACCGGGAGATCCGGTCGCGTCGCCGGAGCACGACTCCTCAACCCCCGGGAGGGACACCCGCACCCAGGGCGCGCCGAGCCCGCGCCGGACCGTGTCCGCAAGCCGCGGCAGCAGGTCGGGGACCGCGAGGGTGTGTTCGAGGCTGGCGCCGAAGTCCGTCAACAGCTGGTACCGGTTCACCGCAGCGCCGAACACCCACCGATCGGCGAGCGCCTCGAGGCGCTTGCGCAGGGGCTGGAACGCCAGCGCGGCGAGGATCGTCAACACCACCGCGACCTGGACCGGGATCTGATCGCCCAGAGCCAACCCGGGTGCCGCCGCCAGCACGATGTACACAAAGGCGATGCACCAGGTGAGGACGCCGTACACCACGGATCTCCGCACGATGACGTCGATCTCGTACAGCCGGTAGCGCAGGACGCCCACCACGATGCTGAGCGGGATGGCGAGCAGGATCGGCAGGTAGAGCGCCTCGAGGATGCTCAGCACGGTGGAGTACTCGTCGAAACCCAATGTCCGAAGTATCAACGATGCGACGAGCAGGGGGACGGCCGCCAGCAGGGTGTACGTGAGCATGCGCATGCGCCGCCGCTGTTCGCGGGTCGCCGTCGCGAACCGGAACAGCAACAGGAACGTCGCCGCGATGCCCGCCACGATCGGGTCGGCGAGGAAGTTCACCACCGGCGCCAGGGGAGCGAGCACGGGGACGAACAGCGGGCTGGCCAGGTCGGTCGGCGGGTTCTCGAGCCTGCCGGCGATGTACCGGTCGAGCACCAGCGTCGGATTCGCCATCTGCTGCAGGAACGGCACGGCCAGCAGCCACCACAGCCCGGTGACGACGAATCGTTGCCACCGGTGTTCCACCACGCCGTCCGGATAGGTCGCGAAGAGCTGCACGGCCGCGACGGTCATCACGACGCCGTTGAGTTGGCCGACCAGGCTCACCCACGCCAGCCACCCGTCCGACTGCGGCCCCTGGTAGGCCATCGACGCCACGTTCTCGATGCACACGGCGACCGCGCTTGCGGCGCCGAGCAGCAGGAGCCGGCGGGTCTGCGGATGGTCGGGGCGACGCCGCGCGAGCCAGACGCCGACCAGATAGATGGGCAGAACCCCGAGGCCGACCCACAGCAGTGAGCCGCCGACCGATCCGTCGCGGGCCCGCATGACGTTGGTGACGACGCCGAAGGCGAGGGCCACCCCGCCGATCCAGATCATCGCGGGCACGGCGGCCCGCCGGATGCCGACGACCGGCTCCGTCCGCCTCGTCCCAGCGGCCGTCACGCAACGATCGTGCGCCCCCAGCCCCGCCGCGTCCACGGGGAAAACCGCGAGGGCGTCCCGGGGCCAGCCTCCATATCGGTCTGCAGCGCAGCCCCGTTCCGGCGCGGGGTGCGAATTCCTATCGTTGCCAGCAGGTTTCGAACGGAGGAGGGATCCGCGTGCGCAAGGTGTTCGTGGTGCTGACCGGCTTGCTGGTCGTTTCCGTGGTGGTGCAGTTCTACTTCGCGGCGTTCGGAGTCTTCACGGCGCCGAGCAACGACTCGCAGTTCGTCCTGCACCAGATGAACGGGCGGATCGTGCTGCCCGTGCTGTGCCTGCTGTGCATCATCGTGGCGGCCCTGGCGAGAGCCCCCGGCCGCCTGATCGGCTTCTCCGCGCTGCCGCTGGGGCTGCTGGTGATGCAGATCGTGCTCTTCCTGATCGCGGGCCTCACCGGCTCGTCGCCGGAGCGCACGACGGTCGGCGGTCAGGTCATCCTCGGCCTGCACGCGGTGAACGGGCTGGCGATCCTGGCCGTGACCATCCTGCTGTTCCTGCGGGCGCGGCGGTTGGCGGCGGCGGGCGCACCGGCCGGGATCGGGCATCGTGCCGAGGCGGGCGATGCGGCCGGGCCGGCGCCCGGCGCCGGGCCCGAGCACGCGCACCAGAACACCGTGGCCTCCTGACAGCGCGTCGCGCGGGCCCGGTACTCGCGGTCGAGGGGAGCCTTCGAGATGACCACGCAGCTGCTGCTCGCGGTCGACCTGCTGCTGGTCGTCACCGGAGCCGCGGGCTTCCTGACCGCCGGCGCGGTCGCGCTGGTGGGGGTCGGCGAGTCGGTTCGGCCCGGACAGGGGCGCGGCCGCACGGTCGCGGTCGCCGCGGCCGGCGTGGCCGGCCTGCTGCTGTGCCTGGCGCGGGTGGCCGTGGATGCGCTGCTGGTGGGCCGCGGCTGGTGGTTTGCCGGCGAGAAGATCGCGCTGGGACTGCCTCTCGCGGTTCTGAGTGCCGGACTCGGCGCCGCGGTTGGCCTCCCGTTCGCGGTGCGCGCGGTCCGCGGGCGGGCGCGGGAGGAGCGGCGGCCCGCCGCCGCCGCGTCGCTGCTCATCGCCGGGTACGGATCGGCGGCGGGACTCCTCCTCACGTTCGTCGTGGGGTATCCGATGTCCGTCGCCGGCGCCGGCGCGGTGGCCGCCCTCGTCGTGGGTGTGTCGGCGCTGACGTGGGTCGTCCTCACGAGGTCGGGCTCGCCGGGCGTCCGGGCGTTCCTGGTGCTGGTCTGCGTGATCCCGGTGCTGGCCGCCGCGGGGCTGGCCTTCTACCGGAGCGTCCAGCCCGTCGCGATCGGCGGCGGGACCGCGGGCCACGCGCACCTCGCCGCGGCCGCTGCGTCCGCCGGCGGGGCGACACCGACCACCGGGCAGACGGTGTCGGTGCGTGACCTGCGAACCCCGGTCGACAGTCCAGGGCCGGTACGACGTTTCACCTTGGCAGCACGACAGGAGGCGCTGACGCTGCCGTCGGGTCGCGTCCTCGAGGCGTGGACCTTCGGCTCCGTGCCGGGACCGGAACTGCGGGTCCGCCAGGGCGACGTCGTCGAGGTGACGCTGCAGAACCGGGACATCGCCGACGGCGTCACGCTGCACTGGCACGGCTATCCCGTCCCGAACGGCGAGGACGGGGTGGCGGGCGTCACCCAGGACGCCGTTGCGCCGGGGGAGTCCTTCGTCTATCGATTCGTCGCGCGGGACTCCGGCACCTACTGGTATCACGCGCATCAGGTGTCGTCGGAGGCCGTCCGCAGGGGGCTGTACGGCGTGCTCGTCGTCGAGCCGGCGGGCGCGGTGGTGGGCGGCGGTGACGCGGCCGCCGAGGGCACGAGCGAGGGGCGGCTCGTCGACGAGAGCGTCACCGACGGGGTGGCCGACATCGTGGTTCCCGTTCACACCTTCGACGGAGTCCCTGTCGTGGCCGGCACGGACGGGCCGCTCGATGCGAGTGTCGAGCCAGGCCAACCGGTCCGGCTGCGGCTGATCAACACCGACCCGACGCCGCACCGGATCTCGGTGGGCGGGAGTGACCTCACCGTCGTCGCGGTCGACGGCACGGACCTGATCGACCCGACGCCGCTGCGCGGCACGGTGCTGCGGATCCCGGCGGGCGGCCGCTACGACGTGGCCTTCGAGATGCCCTCTTCCACGGTCGATGTCGCCGTCGAGGGAGCACCCGACACGGGCGTCCGGCTCGCCCCGGGGTCCGGCGGCGCTTCGTCCGGCGGCGGCGTCCCCTTCGTCGACGGCCCCGAGCTCGACCTGCTGTCGTACGGCACCCCGGCGCCGGTACCCGGGATCACCGACCGGGCCGGCGTGACCGCCGTCGATCGGGAGGCGACGCTGGTTCTCGACCGGCAGGCGCGGTTTCTCGACGGCATCCCCACGCTCGCGCAGACCGTCAACGGCGACGTGCACCCGTTCGTGCCGCCGATCGCCGTGCGGGAGGGCGACCTGGTTCGGCTCACCGTGGTGAATCGCGGCGGCGACACCCATCCCATGCACCCGCACGGCCACCGCGTGCTGGTGGAGTCGCGCGACGGGATGCCCGTGACCGGGAGCCCGCTCTGGTTCGACACGTTCGACGTCCGGCCGGGCGAGGTCTGGACCGTGCTGCTGCGCGCGGACAACCCCGGTATCTGGATGGCGCACTGTCACAACCTGGAGCACGCCACGCAGGGCATGGTCGTGCACCTCACCTACGAGGGCGTGTCCACGCCCTTCAGCCTCGGCGGCGGGCCCGCCGACAACCGGCCGGAGTAAGACGTGAGGATCCTGTTCGCCTGCCTGGCCGCCGACGGCCACTTCAACCCGCTCACCGGCGTCGCGATGCACCTGAAGGACGCCGGGCACGAGGTCCGCTGGTACACCGGGGCGAGCATGGGCCCGCGGCTCGAACGGATGGGCATTGCGCTGCACCCGTTCCGGCGCGCGACGGAGGTCACGGCGGACACGATCCCGGTCCAGTTCCCCGAGCGGGCGCGCCTGCGCGGACCGGCCCTCGTCCGCTTCGACGGCGAGAAGATCATGCTGGCCAACATCGGGCAGTTCTACGCGGACGTGCGCGACATCGATGCCGGCTCCCCCTTCGACGTGCTCTTCTGCGACAGCGCCTTCTTCGGCGCGCGACTCGTCAAGGAGAAGCTGGGAAAGCCGGTGTTCGTGCTGGATCCCGGGCCGGAGACCTACGAGGACGATCCGCGCCTGCCACCGCCGTTCCTGGGTCTGGGACCGGCTCGGGGGACGGTTCGGCGTTCGGCCTACCGCGCCCTGAAGAAGGGCATGGACCTGTCCGTCAACCGGCACCTGCTGCGGACCTACAACGCCGCGCTGGCCGAGCACGGCGTCGCACCGATCACGTGGTCCGTGCTGGACGAGACGATGCGTGTGGCGGACGCCGCCTTCGTCAACGGGGTTCCCGGCCTCGCGTTCCCTCGTGCCCGTCCGAACCCGCGCGTGCGGTTCGTCGGCGTTCTCCGCCCGTACCGCGATCCGGCCGACCAGGCGGTTGCGGTCCCGACGGCGCGCGGGACCGGCGGCGGGCCGACCGTACTCGTGTCACAGGGCACGGTCGACAACCGCGACCCGGAGAAGCTGATCGTGCCGACGCTGGAGGCGCTGCGCGGGACGCCGTGCAGGGTCCTGGTGGCGACCGGCGGCCAGGCCACCGACCGGCTCCGGCGGCGCTACGGGCGTCCCGAGGTGGTGATCGAGGACCGGATCGACTTCGACGCGGTGCTGCCCGACGTCGACGTCTTCGTCTGCAACGGTGGCAGCGGCAGCATTCTGCTCAGCCTCAGCCACGGCGTGCCGATCGTCGGCGCCGGCGTCCGAGAGGGCAAGAACGACAACAACGCTCACCTCCGCCACCACGGGTTCGGCGTCGACCTGCGCACCGAGAGGCCGACGCCGCGCGCGGTCCGGCGCGGCATCGCCCGCGTCCTGGTCGAGCCCGGATTCCGTCGCAACGCCGCACGCATCCGCGACGAGATCGCCGCCCACCGCCCGTTCGACATCATCGACGCGGGCCTGGCGACCGCGCTGGAGACTGTCTCGTGAGGCGCCGGCTGTTCCGGCGGGCGTCGCGGGTCGCGGGCACGGCGGCGCTGGTGTCGGGCGTCACCGGGATCGTCGCCAACGGCCTGCTCATCCTGTACTTCGCGCTGGCCAGGCCGTGGGGTTCGAGCCACTCGGGACCGTGGGAGTGGATGGGTCCGGCGAACGACATCGTCGGATCGATCTCTATGGCGCTGCTCATCCCGGCCGTCGTCTCCCTGGGCTCGCGGCTGCGTGCCGATCGGCTGCTGGTCGCGCTCGGCGTCGCCGGCGCGGTGGGCATGGGCGCCCTCGCCGCCGCCGGACCGCTGCTGGTGGCCGGCAGGATCTCCCTCGAGACGCAGTTCCTGGTCGCCGGGTTGGCGCTTCCGGCGGTCTTCGGCTGGCTGCTCCGGGTCAACCGCACGGGCCGCCTGACCGGCCTGCTGCCGGCCGGGCTGGCCCGCTTCGGCGAACGGATCGGCCTCGCCGCGCTGCTCGGAACCGCGCTGGCCGCACTGGGTCTGGTGTTCCCGATGGGATCGGCTGCGCAGTACGTCATGCTCGGCCTCGCGGCGATCCCGGGCCTGCCGGCGTACCTGGCCTTGCCCGTGTGGCCGATCCTGCTGGGGCGATGGCTGTCTCGCGGACCTGGTCAGCCGACGAGCTCGAGCCGGCGCGGCCGGGCCGGAGCGCCGCTCCGCGCCACGAGCTGATCCGGCACGTGCCGGCCGCCTCCTCCTGGAATTCGCGCTGGAATTCGCGCTGGAATTCGCGCTGGAATTCGCGAGGAGTGGATTCCTGCGTGCAACGCCGGCTCGTCATGGCATCGCGATCGACGGGATCAGTCGAGTCGATGACGGCTACCCGACGTATCAGCCACCCGGCGAGCCGGTCCAAGGTATATGCAGAGCGCTCGCACGAGTCGTCATCGGGTTGGTCAACGCCGACGACGCGCGCACGTCCGCGTCACCCAGGTGCGGTGACGGCCGTGTCGGCACCCCGGCCCGCGACACCCGAAGTCGTCCTGCTGGCAGCTGAGCGGTACAACCGCGCGGTCGGACACGAGAATCTCGGCCCGCTCTCTGCCATACACGGATTCCTGCCCCCGCCGGGTCGAGCTCCCCGCCTCCCGGCCTCGCACGTCGACTGGGATGAGCGCGCCGCCGCACTGCCGCACCTGCACAGATCCCTGACGCTGCGCCGCGCGCTGGAGGACATGCCGGTGTTGAGTGCCGATCGCTCGTCGCTGCCGGATACCGCCCTGCAGCGGTCCGCGACGATCCTGGGCGTGCTCGCGCACGCGTACTTCCATGTGTCCCCCGGCCGTCCTCAGCCGCCACCCCCGTCGATCACCGAACCCTGGGCGGAGGTTTGCCGTCGGCTGGGCCGGACGGGCCCATTTCTGTCCTACATCGATCTCATCGTGTCCAACTGGCGATTGTTCGATCTCGCCGCGTCCGATCCGATGCGCGTGCGCAACCTCCGGCTGCTGGTGCCCACCGTCGACAATGAGGAAGAGCGCATCTTCTACCTGACTCAGACCGAGATCCTTGCGCGCACAGCGCCTGTCGTGGCTGCTACCGCACGGGCCGGAGAAGCGATCAGGATCGACGATCCCGACCGGTTGGCCGCTGCCCTGCAGGTCGTCGTCGGCGCGCTGACCGACATCAATCGGCTGTCGCTGTCGGCGATCAACCCGCGGCCCTCGAGTTCCAGCTACGTCGACCCCGTGGTATGGGCGAAGACCGTGGCGCCGTTCGCGGTCCCCATCGCGCCGGGGCCACTCGGACCCAGCGGCACAGCCTCACCCCTGTTCAACCTGCTGGACAGCGTGTTTCAGCGGCCCCAACGGGGGACCAGGTTCGGCGAGGAGATCCGCGGTCACCGCAGCGCGTATCCACCACAGTGGCGCCGATTTCTGGACGCCGTGGATGCGGTCGGCGTCCGCTCGTATGTCGAGCGCAGGGGCACGCCGAGTGTCCGCGAGCTGTTCCGAGAAGCGCTCGACGCCTATGGGGGACCCCAAGGATTCCTGTCGCGGCACCGGCGAAAGGTGTTCGGGTATCTGGAAGTCGCGTTCACGGTCGGGCGTGACACGACAATCGGCGGATTCTCCGGCGCGCCCCGCGATCGCACCTGGGTCCGGGTCGATGGTGAACTCGAAGCATCTCGGCTCGAACGTGGATCGCACGAAGCGGGCCCCGATGCGGGGCCGCCACCGGCCGCCCGGTCCACCGACCATCGATACACGCTCGCGGACCTGGTGCTGCGCAACGACGACGAGCACGGGTACTGGCTGTGCATCGACGACGGCGTCTACGACGTCAGCGAGTTCGTCCATCGCCATCCGGGCGGGCCGGCGGTGCTGCGCGGCTACGCCGGCCGCGACGCCACCGATGCGTACCACCGACTGCACGCCACCAGCGCCGCCGCCGCGATCCTGCTGCGCCGCAGCCGGATCGGAGTGCTCGTCAAGCCGGACCTGCCGCGGACGACCGCGCGGTCCGGAGATGTCGGGCCGGCCCACCTGTTCGACGCCTGGGCGGCCATGACCACGAGCGTCGTCGATATGCAGAACACGCTGCGCCTGGATCAGAGCCTGCGGCGGGGCGTGGGTCGGAGCCGCGACGCCGAGCGGCCCGGATCCCCGTACCTGCTCGAGCGAAGGATCGACGTCTACCGGCGATTCGTCGTTCACTACCTGCGTCCGACCTCCGACGCGGTCGCCGATCGACTCTGGCCGTGCACCGTAGCGGCGAGCCGGAGACTGCCCTCCGGGTCCTGGATGCGACAGCGGATCGACGACGTCTGGCGCGGCCCCGCTGCGACCGCGGCCGTCGCCCTGCCGGAGGAGCTGAGACGCCGACTGGTGTCGGCCGTGGAGGAGGCGAACGTGCCGGAGTTCGCCCGCATCGAGGCCGTCTGCGAACAGCTGCAGGCAGAGAGCGAGTACGTGCTCGCCGCCCTCAAGCGCCTGTTCCGGGACGGGATTCTCATCATGGAAGGCGCCGATCAGTCGCCACAAGACCTGGGCGGCCGGCTGGCCCGCGTCGCGAGGCGGGTGCCCGACGTGTTCGCCGAGCATCTGTGGCGGGTCGCAGGACCGACCGGGGAGCCTGCCGGCGCGCGCGCTCGAGCGCCGGGGAAAGGTGAACTCGCCTAACCGTTGCGACGTCGGCGCCGCCATGCCAGAGTCACCAGCGGCGGGGGTACCCCCGGAGGTGGCGCAATGCGTCGATCGCTTGTCGTTTCTCTGGTCGCTGCGGTCGTCGCCGCACTCTGCGCGGGCACCGCGAGCGCGTCAGCCGCGCCCAGCGCGGACAGCGACCGGGACGCGCTGGACTCCTACACCGCGGTGGTCGAGGCCGACCAGCTGCCCGCGATCACCCAGCAGGGCATCGAGGTCAGCGGCCAGCGGCGGGTCGCGAACGGTGTCGAGCTCGACATGGTCCTCGACGAGGCCCAGGCCGAGCGGCTGCGGGGCCGCGGAGTGGACCTGCAGCTGACCCGGGTCAAGGACGGCAAGACGGTCCGGCAGTTCGCGGCGGAGCAGGCCGCCAACGGCTTCACCGTCTGGCGCTCGTACGACGAGCCCGGCGGGATCCGCGACCAGCTCTACGCCGCGGCCCGCAGCAACCCCCAGCTGGTGAAGCTCGAGGTCCTCGGCCACACCGGCCAGGGCCGCGAGATCATCGCGGTCAAGCTGACCCAGGGCGCTCAGGAGCAACCGGACGGCAAGCGTCCGGCCGTCCTCTACAGCTCCACCCAGCACGCGCGTGAGTGGATCTCCACCGAGGTCAACCGGCGGCTGATGAACCACTTCATCGACCGCTGGCGAGCCAACGACCGCGACGTCCGCAAGCTCCTGCAGACGACCGAGCTCTGGTTCGTGCTCGTCGCCAACCCGGACGGCTACCAGTACACGTTCGAGCACGAGCGGCTGTGGCGGAAGAACCTCCGCGACAACAACGGAGACGGACAGACCCAGGTCGGCGACGGCGTCGACCCCAACCGCAACTTCCCCAACCACTGGGGCTACGACGAGGAGGGGTCGTCGTCCATTCAGTCCAGTGACACCTACCGGGGCCCGGCGCCGATGTCGGAGCCGGAGACCCAGGCGATGGTCGGCCTGCTCGACCGGATCGGCTTCGCGTTCCAGGTCAACTGGCACTCCGCCGGGCAGTGGCTGCTCTACGCCGAGGGCTGGCAGACCAGCACCCCCACCGCGGACGACCCGATCTACTACGCCATGTCCGGCAACCTGGACGACCCGGCGATCGACGAGTTCCACCCGGGCCTGAGCTCGGACGTCCTCTACGTGACCAACGGCGAGACCACCGACTACGCGCACGCGGTGACCGATGCCCTGGCGTGGACACCCGAGCTGTCCGAGGGGTGCGACGGCTGTGGCTTCGTCTTCCCCGACGACGACGCGCTGGTGCAGGCGGAGTTCGAGCGCAACCTGCCGTTCGCCCGATCGGTGGCCGACTCGGCGGTCGACCCGGATGACCCGAAGACGGTCACCGGGATCACGACCAAGCCGTTCTACGTCGACAGCGACGACCCCTACAAGAGCAGCAACCCGGGCGTCCAGCTGAGCTTCGCCAGGTCGTACGGCGACCCGCAGCCGGTCGCCGTGATCGCCAAGCGCAGCCTCGGTGCCGTGACGGTGAAGTACAGCATCAACGGCGGCGCGGTGCAGTCGGCACCCACGTCCGAGTGGGCGGGCGGGTCGAGGTACAACCCGGCGTCGGTCTACTACCACCAGATGCGAGGCGTGGTGACCGGCACCGACCCCGGCGACTCGGTCGAGGTCTGGTTCGAGGGTGGCGGACAGCGGAGTGACTCGTTCACCTACCAGGCCGTCTCCGAGGGCGATAACCGCGTGCTCGTCGTGGCGGCCGAGGACTACACGGGCGCCTCGCCGGTGCAGGATCCGGCAGGCCCGCACTTCGTCGACACGTACACCGACGCCCTGGCCGCCAACGGCCAGCAGGCCGACGTCTATGACATCGACGCCGCCGGCCGGATCGCCCCGGACGCGCTCGGTGTGCTCAGCCACTACGACGCGGTCATCTCGGAGACCGGAAACGACCTGATCACCCGCGCGGCCGGCCGCGCAGGCGGCAATGCCGACCGGCTGGCCCTCGACGAGCTGCTCGAGTTCCGCTCGTACATGAACGAGGGCGGCAGGGTGCTCTTCGCAGGCGACTCCGCCGGCCAGCAGTACACCATGGCGCAGCTCTACGACCCCAAGGGCGAGATCGCCTGCAACCCGCTTCCGGCGGGTACCGACCCGCGGCGCTGCCTGCCCCTGTTCGGCTCGTTCTTCGGTGGCGACGCCACCAACGACGTGCTGCAGTACTACCTGGGTGGCTACGTCGCCGTCGCCAACGACGGTCACGTTGATGGCGCCGCGTTCGACTCGGTGGGCGTCGCCGACCCGTTCATGGACCTGGCGTGGGGTCTCGACGATCCCGTCTTCGCGGGCAACACGGTCCGGAGGTCGTCGTTCCTCGCCACCAGCGGCATCCTGCCGCCCGACCAGTACAAGCAGTTCGAGAGCTGGCCGGCGGCGCGGTACGACAAGCCGGGCGGGCCGTTCGACCCGCACACCGGCGAGCAGTACGTCTACTCGCAGATCGCCGACGTCTCGTACAAGAGGCTGACCCGCGAGGTCGCCGTCCCGGCGGGTGGCGGGTCGATGACGTTCTGGACGTCGTACGACACGGAAGCAGCGTGGGACCACCTGTTCGTGGAGGCGCGTACTCCCGGCGGTGACGACTGGACGACGCTGCCGGACGCGAACGGGCACACGACGACGGCGACCGGCCAGAGCTGCCCCGCGGGCTGGGTCGAGCTGCATCCCCAGCTCGCGCACTACCAGACCTGGGACGGCGCCAGCGCGTGCACCGCGACCGGCACCACCGGCGCCTGGAACGCCGCGAGCGGCAACTCGGCGGGTTGGCAGGAGTGGAGCATCGACCTCGCGGCGTACGCCGGCGAGACCGTCGAGGTCTCCATCGCCTACGCCAGCGACTGGGCGACCCAGGGCATCGGCGTCTTCGTGGACGACATCACGCTCCCCGACGGCACCAGCACCTCGTTCGAGACCGGCCTGGACGGCTGGGCGATCACGGGCCCGCCGCCGGGCAGCGCGCCCAACGTCAACAACTTCATCCGAACCGACGCGTCGGGATTCCCGGTCGGCAACGTGATCGCCACGCCGCACTCGCTGCTGATGGGGTTCGGGCTGGAGGGTGTCTCGACCGAGGACGAACGCAACGCGGTGATGGGCCGAGCCCTGGACTTCCTCCTGGAGTGATTCCGAGAACGGCCTTCGCGGTCGCTCGAGGCGGGGTGGACGACGGTTCGCCCCGCCGCGGTCGGCCGGGAACATCACCGCCCGCAAGCACAATCGATGGAGTCGGGCGCGACTCTGCGACACATTTCGCTACTTCGCGACGGCTCGACGCGCGGCCAAGTCGCAAACGGCGTCGCAGAGTCGCGAACGATGGCGCTCGCTGGCCTACCTGAATGCGAGGCGCCGAGACCGGCGCGGGCGGCGGAGCCGGTGCCACCGCGAGCAGTGCCGCGGTGCGGAGCGTCCGTCAGGATTGTGGATCCGTCAGATCAGCCCGAGGCTCCTGACGGCGTCTCGCTCCTCGACCAGCTCGGCGACGGAGGCGTCGATGCGGGCGCGGGAGAACTCGTCGATCTCCAAGCCCTGCACGATCTTCCACGAGCCGTCCGCCGAAACCGCGGGGAAGCCGGAGACCAGGCCCTCGGGCACGCCGTAGGAGCCGTCGGACACGAGGCCGGCGCTCACCCAGTCGCCCTCGCGGGTGCCGTTCACCCAGGAGCGCACGTGGTCGATCGCGGCGTTCGCCGCCGACGCCGCCGACGAGGCGCCGCGCGCGTCGATGATCGCGGCGCCGCGCTTGGCCACCGTCGGGATGAACTGCTCGGTCAGCCACTCCCGGTCCACCTGCTCGACGACGGGCCGGCCGCCGACCACCGCGTGGAACAGGTTCGGGTACTGGCTCGCAGAATGGTTGCCCCACACCGTCAGCCGGCGCACCTCCGACACGGGAACGCCGAGCTTGGCGGCGACCTGCGAGAGCGCGCGGTTGTGGTCGAGCCGCATCATCGCGCTGAACCGGTCGGACGGGACGTCGGGAGCGTGCGTGCGGGTGATCAACGCGTTGGTGTTGGCCGGGTTTCCGACCACCAGCACGCGGATGTCGTCCGCGGCGCCGGCGTTGATGGCCTCGCCCTGCGGCTTGAAGATCCCGCCGTTGGCCTCGAGCAGGTCGGCGCGCTCCATGCCCGGCCCGCGCGGCCGCGCGCCGACCAGCAGGCCGATCGACGTGCCGTCGAAGGCGCGCTTGGCGTCGTCCGTGATCTCCACCCCGGTCAGCAGCGGGAAGGCGCAGTCGTCGAGTTCCATCGCCGCGCCCTCGGCGGCCTTGAGCGCCGGGGTGATCTCCAGGAGGTTCAGCCGGACGGGCTGGTCGGGCCCGAGCATGTCCCCCGCGGCGATCCGGAACAGCAGCGCGTAGCCGATCTGGCCGGCTGCTCCGGTGACCGTCACCGAGACGGGGGCCTTGCTCATCGACGAATCTCCTTCAGTGTCGGGTGCGCGTGTCGCACGCCGGGTCGAGAATGCTTGTCGTGACGCGCGTCACGCCACCGGCGCGCGCGAGATGCCCGCCGGCAGTGCGGATGCCGATCCGCGATCGAGCAACCACAGCGTACGGGTCCGACCCGTCGCGCCGGCCGCGGGCACGGCAACCTCGCCCGCCCCGCCGAGCGCCAGCGCGACCGCGCCGGCTTTGGCCTGGCCCGCCGTGATGATCCACACCTCGGTCGCCTCGCGAATCGTCGGCAGGGTCAGCGACACCCGCGTCGGCGGGGGCTTGGGGCAATTACGCACCGCGACCACCGGCCGGGTGTCGTAGACCGCGGGCGACTCGGGGAACACGGAGGCCACGTGCCCCTCGCCGCCCATGCCGAGCATCACCACGTCGAGACCCTCACGGGAGTCCAGGATATCGGCGTACGCGGACGCGGCGGCGTCGACGTCGTCCCCGAACTCGCCGTCGGACGGCGCCATCGCGTGCACCCGGGCAGGATCGACCTTGACGTGATCGAGCAGCGCGTCCCTGGCCTGCTTCGCGTTTCGCTCCGGATCGTCGCCGGGCACGAAACGCTCGTCGCCCCAGAAGATGTCGATCCGCGACCAGTCGATGGCGTCGCGCGCGGGGGAGGAGTTGAGGTGCGCCAGCACCGCGACGCCGACCCCGCCGCCGGTCAGGGCGACACCGGGAATCCGCCCGGTGGACTGGATGTCGACGAGTGTGGTGACCAGCCGCGCCGCGGTCGTGGCGGCCAGCAGTTCCTCGGAGCCGTGGATGACGACCTCGCGCTGACTCATGACGCACCTCCGGTGGACCGCGTCCGGCCCGCGCCGGTCCGCTTCCCCGCCGCGGAGGCTGGTTTCCTGGCCGCGGACGGCTTGCTTGCGGCGGACGCCGGTTTCCTGGCCGCGGACGGCTTGCTTGCGGCGGACGCCGGTTTCCTGGCCACAGACGGCATCCCCGCCGCGGCGGCGGGCGCCGAGGAGCCGGCGGCGACGCGAGCGGGTGTCCGCGCGGCTCGGCTGGTCCTCTCCGCCGTGGTCGCGCCGTCCTTCTCCGACGCGCGGCTGACGGACGCACGCACCGACCGGGATGCGGACGTGCCACGCGCGGAACCGGCGCCATGACCGTCGGCGGCCGCGTGCTTGTTGATGAGCCCCAGCCCCCTGGACAGCACGTCGGCGTAGACCTCGTCGGCGTCCAGGCGGCGGAGCTCCTCGGCCAGGCAGTCGCGCAGCCCCCGCCGGGGGAGGGCGACGTGCCGCTCGGGCTGGTTGGCGACCGTCAGCTCGGCGGTGACCGACTCGGGCCGGACGAGGCTGATGTCGCCGGCCCGCCGGCTCAGCACGACCGAATGCACGCCGGCGCCGGCCTTGCTCGGCGACTTCACCCGCCGCACGGGGCATTTCAGCGCGACGGCGAGCCAGCCGGCGAGCAGGTCCGCGGACGGCGAGTCGGCGGAGCCGGCCACCGTCGCGGACAGCACCTTGTCGTGCGGCGGCTGGTCCAGCGTGGACGCGAGCAGCCCGCGCCACCGGGTGATGCGGGTCCAGGACAGGTCGGTGTCGCCCGGCCGGTAGGACTCCGCGCGCTTGCCGAGCTGTGACACCGGACGTTTCGCGGACGCGGCGTCGGTGATCCGGCGCTGGGCGAGCCTGCCGATCGGGTCCTCGGCGGGGATGGTCGGCGACACGCCCGGCCACCAGGCGACCACCGGCGCGTCGGCGAGCAGCAGCGGGACGACGACGGACTCGCCGTGGTCGACGAGCGGGCCGTACAGGCGCAGCACGATGACCTCGCTGGCGCCCGCGTCGCCGCCGACGCGGATCTGCGCGTCCATCCGCGCGGAGGCGCGGCGCACGCCGCGAGCCAGAACGATCACCCGGCACGGGTGCTCGAACGAGGCGGCGTTGGCCGCCGCGATCGGGTCCTCGGAGTCGGACTCCTCGGTCACGATCACGAGCGTGAGCACCCGGCCCAGGGCGATGGAGCCGCCCTTCTCGCGCAGGTCGACGAGCGCCCGGTTGATCTTCGACGATGTGGTGCTGGGCAGGTCGATGATCACGGGCGGACCTCCGTCCCGGTGGCGGCGGATCCGCGGCGGGCCGCGGCACCCGCGGCGAGATGTCCAGCGGTGCGGGGGGAGCCGGGCGCGGGGATCACGGCCGCCGCCACGTCCGGCCGTCCCTGGCCATCATCGCGTCGGCCGAGGCGGGTCCCCATGACCCGGACGCGTACTGCTCGGGTTGCCCGCCGACCCGGCTCCAGTACTTCTCGATCGGGTCCAGGATCTTCCAGGACAGCTCGACCTCCTCGTCCTGGGGGAAGAGCGACGGCTCGCCGAGCAGCACGTCGAGGATCAGCCGCTCGTAGGCCTCGGGGGAGGCCTCGGTGAACGACTGGCCGTACGAGAAGTCCATCGAGACGTCCCTGACCTCCATCGCGGGGCCCGGCACCTTGGAGCCGAAGCGGATGGTCACCCCCTCGTCGGGCTGCACCCGGATGACGAGCACGTTCGACCCGAGCTCCTCGGTGTCGGTGTGCGAGAACGGCAGGTGCGGCGCGCGTTTGAAGACGACCGCGATCTCGGAGACCCGCTTGCCGAGCCGCTTGCCGGTCCGCAGGTAGAACGGGACGCCCGCCCAGCGCCGGTTCTCGACGAGGAGCTTGACGGCGGCGTAGGTCTCGGTCGCCGAGGATGTCGAGATGCCGTCCTCCTCGAGGTAGCCGAGCACCTTCGTGCCGCCCTGCCAGCCGCCCGCGTACTGGCCGCGGGCGGACCCTTGGGACAGGTCCTTCGGCAGCTGCACCGCGGACAGCACCTTGACCTTCTCCCGCCGCAGGTCGTTCGGGTCGAACGCGAGCGGCTCCTCCATCGCGGTGAGCGCCATCAGCTGCAGCAGGTGGTTCTGGATGACGTCGCGGGCCGCCCCGATGCCGTCGTAGTAGCCGGCCCGGCCGCCCACCCCGATGTCCTCGGCCTGGGTGATCTGCACGTGGTCGACGAAGTTGTTGTTCCACAACGGCTCGTACAGCTGGTTCGCGAACCGCAGCGCCAACAGGTTCTGCACCGTCTCCTTGCCGAGATAGTGATCGATGCGGAACACGCTCTCCGACGGGAAGACCTCGTTCACCAGCGAGTTCAGCTCGATCGCCGACTCGAGGTCGTGACCGAACGGTTTCTCGATCACCACCCGCCGCCACTCCTCGCCGTGCGGCTCGCACAGCCCGGATCGCTTGAGCTGCCGCAGCACCAGCGGGAAGGCGCTCGGCGGGATGGAGAAGTAGAACGCGTGGTTGCCGCCGGTGCCGCGCACCCGGTCCAGATCGGTCAGCGTGGCGGCCAGCGTGTCGAAGGCATCGTCGTCGTCGAACGAGCCCTGGACGAACCGGAATCCCTCCGCCAGGTGCCGCCAGACCTCCTCGGAGAAGCGGGTTCTCGCGTACTGTCGGACGGCGTCGTGGACGACCTTCGCGAAGTCCTCGCGCGCCCAGTCGCGACGGGCGAAGCCGACCAGCGCGAAGCCGGGCGGCAGCAGCCCGCGGTTGGCCAGGTCGTAGATCGCGGGCATCAGCTTCTTGCGGGCGAGATCCCCGGTGACACCGAAGATCACGATGCCGGACGGGCCGGCGATCAGCGGCAGCCGCTTGTCGCGGGCATCTCGCAGGGGGTTGGTCGACCGCTGATCGGACAGGATGTGGGCCATCGTGCTCGTCGGTGTCCTTCCGCCGGAAGTGCCTGCCGAAGAGGAACTGTCGGCGTGAACGTGGGTCAGCCGGCCGGCTTGTGCTTGTCGAGTTCCTGACCGACGGAGTCGAGCAGCTCCTCCCAGGCCTTCTCGAACTTGTCCACGCCCTCGGTCTCCAGGACCGCGAACACGTCGGTGAGGTCGATGCCGAGCGCCTCGAGCGCGGAGAACACGGAGCTGGCCTGCGCGTAGGTGCCCTCGATGGTGTCGCCGCGGATGACGCCGTGGTCGGCGACCGCGTCGATGGTCTTCTCCGGGGCGGTGTTCACCACGCCGGGGGCGACGAGCTCGACCACGTACCGGGTGTCGTCGTACTTCGGGTCCTTGACGCCGGTGGACGCCCACAGCGGCCGCTGCGGGTTCGCTCCGGCGGCGGCCAGCTGCTCCCAGCGCTCGCCCGCGAACGTCTGCTCGTAGGCCTGGTACGCCAGCCGCGCGTTCGCGATGGCCGCCTCGCCGAGCAGGGCCTGGGCCTCAGGAGAACTGATCGCTTGCAGCCTCTTGTCAACCTCGGTGTCCACCCGGGACACGAAGAACGAGGCCACGGAGTGGATCTGGGAGATGTCGTGGCCGTTGGACCGCGCCTGCTCGATCCCGGACAGGTAGGCGTCCATGACGGCGGCGTACCGGTCGAGCGAGAAGATCAGCGTGACGTTGACGCTGACGCCTTCGGCCAGCACGGCGGTGATCGCCGGCAGGCCCTCCACGGTGGCCGGGATCTTGATCAGCACGTTGGGCCGGTCGACGATCTTGGCCAGTTCCAGCGCCTGTTCGATCGTGGGCTGGGTCTGGTGGGCCAGGCGCGGGTCCACCTCGATGGACACCCGGCCGTCGACATGGTCGGTGGCGTTGTAGGTGTCGGTGAACAGGTCACAGGCGTCGCGGACGTCGTCCGTGGTCACCTCGCGCACGGTGTCCTCGACGCTGGCGCCGCGGGCGGCGAGCTCGTCCAGCTGCTTCTGGTAGGAGGCCCCGTCGGACAGCGCCACCTGGAAGATCGACGGGTTGGTGGTGACACCGACGATGTGCTCGGTGCGGATCAGTTCGGCGAGGTTGCCCGACTGCAGCCGCTGCCGCGACAGGTCGTCCAGCCACAGCGAGACCCCGGCCTCCGACAGCTCGGCCAGCGGGTTGTTGGAGCTCTGCGGTGTTGTCATGGTGATCGACTTCCTTCGTCCGAAAGAGATTGTCGGAGAGTGCTTCCTGGTGTGCTCGGTCGGCGGATCGGTTCCGGATCAGGTGCGGACGGCGGGTTCAGTGGGGCGCCGACCCGGGGGCGTGGACCGGGTATTCCACGCCGGCGTGGTCGAGTGAGCTGGCGTGCGGTTCGCTGCGCGGCCCGCCGCCACCGGTCGCCGCGGCCAGGGACTTCTTGGCGGCCGCAACTGTGGCATCGGAGGTGATGCCGAACTCCCGGTAGAGGGTCTTGAAGTCGGCCGAGGCGCCGTAGTGCTCCAGCGAGACGGGCCGGCCGTGCGCGCCCAGCCAGCGCCACCATGGCTGCGCGACGGCGGCCTCGATGGACACCCGGGCGGTGACCGACGGCGGCAGCACCGACTCGATGTACTCCTCGTCCTGCACCTCGAACCAGTCCAGGCACGGCACGGACACCACGCGGGTGCCGATGCCCTCGCCCTGCAGCGCCTCCCGCGCCTGCACCGCGATCTGCACCTCGGAGCCCGACGCCATCAGGATCACCTGCAGCTCACCCTGCGCCTCGGCCAGCACGTACCCGCCGCGGTGCACGCCCTCGTAGTCGGTGCCCTCCAGCACCGGCACGGCCTGGCGGGTCAGGCACAGCCCGACCGGGCCGCAGAACCAGTCGTGCTGGCGCTCCAGGATCGCCCGCCACGCGTGCGCCGTCTCGTTCGCGTCGGCCGGCCGCACCACCGACAGCCCGGGGATCGCCCGCAGCGCCGCCAGGTGCTCCACCGGCTGGTGGGTGGGGCCGTCCTCGCCCAGCCCGATGGAGTCGTGCGTCCACACGTAGACCGCCGGCGCACCCATCAGCGCGGCCAGCCGCACCGCCCCGCGCATGTAGTCGGAGAACTGCAGGAAGGTGCCGCCGTACGGCCGGGTCGGCCCGTGCATCACGATGCCGGACAGGATCGCCCCCATCGCGTGCTCGCGGATCCCGAAGTGCAGGGTGCGGCCGTAGGGCTCCGCCTTCCAAAGCTTGGTCGCGGCCGCCGTCGGCCCGAACGAGTCCGCCCCCTCCATCGTCGTGTTGTTCGACTCCGCCAGGTCCGCCGAGCCACCCCAGAGCTCGGGCAGCACCGGCGCCAACGCCGTGAGCACCTTGCCGGACGCGGCCCGGGTGGCGATGCCCTTCGGGTCCGGCTCCCAGGACGGCAGCACATCCACCCAGCCGTCCGGCAGATCCCGCGCGATCAGCCGGTCGAGCAACTGCCTGCGCTCCGGATTCGCCGCCGCCCACGCGTCGAAGTCCTTCTGCCACTCCGCCTTCGCGGCCTGACCCCGATCCAGCGCCTGCCGCGTGTGCTTGATCACCACGTCGTCGACCTCGAAGAAGGCGTTCGGGTCGAAACCCAGCACCTCCTTGACCGCGGCCACCTCCGCGTCGCCCAACGCCGAACCGTGCGCCTTGCCGGTGTTCATCAAATGCGGCGCCGGGTAGCCGATGATCGTGCGCAGCGCGATGAACGACGGCTTGTCCGTGACCGCCTTGGCCTTCTCGATGGCCTCGAGGATGCCCACGACGTTCTCACCGCCCTCGACCCGCTGCACGTGCCAGCCGTAGGCCTCGTACCGCGCGGGCACATCCTCGATCAGCGCGATGTTGGTGTCGTCCTCGATCGAGATCTCGTTGTGGTCGTAGAAGACGATCAGGTTGCCCAGTTCCTGCCGCCCCGCGATCGAGCTGGCCTCGCTGGACACGCCCTCCTCGATGTCGCCGTCCGAGGCGATCACATAGACGAAGTGGTCGAACGGGGAGGACCCCGGCGCCGCGTCCGGGTCGAACAGGCCGCGCTCCCGGCGCGACGCCATCGCCATCCCCACCGCGGACGCCAGGCCCTGACCCAGCGGCCCCGTGGTGATCTCCACGCCCTTGGTGTGGTGATACTCCGGATGCCCCGGCGTCAGCGACCCCCACGTCCGCAGTGCCTGCAGATCCTCGACCTCCAAGCCGAACCCGGCCAGGTACAGCTGGATGTACAGCGTCAGGCTCGAATGCCCCGCGGACAACACGAACCTGTCCCGGCCCAGCCAATGCGGATCCGCCGGATCGTGCCGCATCACCCGCTGGAACAGCGAGTAGGCCAGCGGCGCCAGCGACATCGCCGTGCCCGGATGCCCGTTGCCCACCTTCTGCACCGCGTCGGCGGCGAGCACCCGCACGGTGTCCACCGCCCGCGAGTCCACCTCCGACCAGTCATCGGGGACGTGCGGCGCGGTCAACAGCGGGATGTCGGCGTTGGCAGCGGACTCGGTGGTCGCGGTCACGGATCGCCTTTCTGAAGTGGGCGGGTGATCGCGTGGAGTGGCTGTCGCGATCGCATGGACGGCTCGTGTCGGGCGCTCGGGACCCACGGCAAGCGCAGGTCAAAGACTAGTACCCCGACCTCGCGCGCTCATGTCCACCGGGACGCACCCCGGACCGGACGCGCTGAGCGCTGCGGGCCCGCCTAGGATGATCGTGGTTTCAGGCCCGGAACGCCGACGAGAGGAGCCCCGCCGGTGGTGTCGCCTGTTGGTTCGGCAGCCTCGCCGGCCGAACGCTCGGCGCCCCGGCTGGCCGAGGCTCCCGCGGTCGACTGCGACCAGCGTGGCCGCGGTGGCCGCGCCCGGCGCACGTGGCGTCCGGAACGTCGCCGGTGCGTACATCGCGCTGACCAAGCCCCGCATCATCGAACTGCTGTTGATCACCACGATCCCGGCGATGTTCGCGGCTCAACGCCAGGTACCGACCCTCGGCCTGCTCGTCGCGACGCTCGTCGGCGGCACCCTGGCCGCGGGTAGCGCCAACGCGCTCAACTGCGTCGTCGACGCGGACATCGACGCGGTCATGCGGCGCACCCGCGGCCGCCCGCTGGCCCGGCACGCGGTGTCCACCCGCGGCGCGCTCGTCTTCGGCGTCGTGCTCGGCGTGCTGTCCGCGGCGTTGCTCTGGGCGACCACGACATGGCAGGCGGCCGCACTCGCGGTCGTCGCCATCCTGTTCTACGTCTTCGTGTACTCGATGTGGCTCAAGCGCCGCACGTCGCAGAACATCGTCTGGGGTGGCCTCGCGGGCTGCATGCCGGTGATCATCGGCTGGTCCGCGGTGACGGGCGACATCGGCTGGCCCGCCTGGGTTTTCTTCGGGGTGATCTTCTTCTGGACGCCGCCGCACACCTGGGCGCTCGCGATGCGCTACCGCGACGACTACGCGGCCGCTGGGGTGCCGATGCTGCCCGTGGTGGCGACCGAGCGGGTCGTCGTCCGGCAGATCGTGATCTACAGCTGGGCGATGGTGGCGTGCTCGCTGCTGCTGGTGCCGGCGTCGTCGTGGATCTATGCGGCCGTCGCGGTGCCCCTCGGCCTCGCCTTCCTCGCGCTGGCCCACCTGCTGCACAGCCGGGTGCTGCGCGGCGTTCCCGCCCGGCCGATGACGCTCTTCCACCTCTCGAACCTCTACCTCACCGGGATCTCGGTGGCCTGGGCGGTCGACTCCGTGGTCGGCCTGCCCGTGCTCGGCTGGCCGTGGTAGGCACCACCCACCGCCGATGACCGAGGAACCGCCCGGGGCTCCAGCCGGGCTCGCCGGCGACGACGCGGACAGGGTCGAGCCGCTGCGCCGGTTCGCCGCCGAACACGGCGGATCGGCCACCGCCGTCGTCAGTTACCTGGGGCGGCGCGGTGCGCGGATCGTGGCGGTCGCGGCGGACGGCGCGCTCGGCGACGCGGTGGTGTCGTCGGTCGAGGCCGGCGGCCTGGTCTGCGCCGCGGCCGGCATCGAGGTCGCCGACGGCTGGGATCGCGAGCTGTCGGCGGCGGTCCGGTTCACCACCGCGGAGCGCCGCCGCATGGGCGGCACGTGACGGCCGGCCGATTGCTTGTCCGGCGCTGATCCGGCGCTGGTGTGGCGGTGACGGGTGCGCTCTACTGACCGCGTGACGGACCGGGTGCCGCGCGCCGGGGTCGGATCGGCGTTCGTCGGCCGGGACGCCGAGTGGGAGCTGGTGCGCGCCCGACTCGAGGAGGCGCGGCGCGGCGCCGGATCCGCGATCATCGTGCTGGGCGAGGCCGGGATCGGGAAGTCGCGGCTGCTCGCCGAGCTGTCCGCGGCGGCGCGCGCTGCGGGTGACCTCGTGCTGCTGGGTCGCGCCGTCCCTGGGGGCGGCAGCTACCGCCCGGTCGTGGCCGCGATGGCGGTCGCACTGCGCGACGCTCCGCTGCCGGACGCGCCCGGGCTCCGGCCCTTCCGAACGGCGCTCGCCGCCATCGCTCCCGGCTGGGCCGAGGATGCGCCGGCCGACGCTGACCGGCGGGACGTCCCCTCCGCGGGCGGCCCGGATCCCGCGGTCGTGCTCGGCGAGGGGCTCATCCGGCTGCTCTCGATCCTGGCCGGCGACCGCGCCTGCGTGCTCGTGCTCGAGGACCTGCACTGGGCGGACGCGGACACCCGCGCCCTGTTCGCCTACCTCGCCGGCGCGCTGGACGGCACCCGGATCCTCGTGGCCGCGTCCGCGCGCGACGACGAGGCGCCCCCACCGGGGGAACACGACACCGGGCCCGGACTGGAGGCCGTGCCCGGTGCGACCACCGTCCGGCTCACGAGGCTGGACGACGCCGCGGTGGCGGCGCTCGTCGCCGCCCTGGTCCGGTCCGACATCGCTGCAGACGGCTTCCACATCGACGCCGACGCCGGAGACCTGCCGGCTGGGGTGCTCGACGTCGTGCTCGAGCGCGCGGAGGGGCTGCCGGTCCTGGTCGGCGAGCTGCTGGCGGCGCTGCTCGACCCGGCCGCCGCGCCGCTCGCCTCGGGGCCGGCCGGATCGCTCGCCGTGCCGCCCAGCCTCGCCGGCCTGGTCCGGCAGCGCCTGGCCAGACTCGGCGAGCGGGACCGGCGGCTGCTGGCGGCGGCGGCCGTGCTGGGCGCCGAGCCCGATTGGGGACTGCTGGGCCAGGTGACCGGACTGCCGCAGGACGACGTCGTGGCGGGGCTGCGTGCGGGAACGGACGTCGGCCTGCTCGTCGCGCACGCCGCCGGGGGCGGTGCCGCGCAGGCGCCGCGCGCCGACCCGTCGGGATCGCGGCTCGAGTGGCGGCACGCGATGGTCCGCGATGCGGTGCTGGGCACGCTGCTACCGCCGGAGCGGACCGCGCTGGCCGCTGCCGCGGCCGCGGCGCTGACGGCGCGCGGCCGGCCCGGCGACGAGGTGCTCGCCGCAGACCTGTATGTGGCCGGTGACGAGCCGCACCGCGCGGCCGCGTTGTTCCTCCGCCAGGCCCGCCGGGACGTCGGCCGGGGGGCGCTGCGCGCGGCGGCGGATCTGGTCGCGCGCGCCGAACGGACCGGCGCGCTGCCCGCCGAGGTGGTGAACCAGCGGGTCGAGCTGCTCGTGCTCGCCGGACGGGGCCCCGAGGCGCTCGAGGTGGGCGCGGTGGCGCTCGCCGATCGCACCGGCGACGCGCACGCCGAGCTGTGCCTGCGGCTGGCCAGGGCTGCGGTGTCCTGCGGCCGCTGGGACGACGCCGAACGGTACGTGGCCAGGGCGGGACGTCCCGCCGACGCACAGGCCGACGTCCTGCTCGCCGACGCGGCATTCGGCCGCGGCGATCCGGCGCGGGCCGCCGAGCTCGCGGCGACGGCGGCGGAACGGGCCGAGCGCGCAGGGCGGCCCGATGTGTTGTGCGCCGCCCTCCTGGTCGCGGCCCGCTGCGCAATTCTCGACGACATCACAGGCGCCGCAGCAATCTTCGCGCGGGCCGCGCAGCTCGCGGCCGAGCATGGGTTGGCGGCGGCGCGGGTGGAGGCGATGTTCGGGCTCGGCCAGGCCGACCTGCTGGAGCGCGACGACGGGGCCGCGCTGGAACTGGCCCGCGAGCTGGCGCTCGATGCCGGGATGCTGCGGCCTGCGCTGTCCGTCGATGTCCTGCTCGCCGAGCATGCCCTGGTGGTCTCCGGTCCGCGGGACGCCGCGCGGCTCGGCCTGGACCTCGCCGACCGGGCGGGCGCCGTCGGACTGACCGGCCTGCAGGCGCTCGGCGAGGTGATCGCCGCCGGCGCCCGCGCCGCGGAGGACGACGTGCCGGCGATGACCCGGCTCCTGCGGGCGGCGACAGCGCGCCCGCACGCCTCGATCGAGGTGGGCGCAATCGCCTCCGCCGTGCTCGCGCTGCCGTCGCTGCTGGCCCATGACCTGGTGCCCGCCGATCGGGGAATCGATCGCGGTATGACGATGCTGGTCGGCCACGGATCCGCGGCACCGGTGGCGTTCTGGGGGGTCTGGGCGCTGCTGCGCACCGTCGTGGACGACGACGGTGGCCCGCGCAGGTTGCTCGCGACAGCACCGGCGGGTCTGCGCCGGTCGAACCGGGCTGCCGTGGCCTACGCGGAGGCCGTCGCGGCGGGCCGGGCGGATCGGCCGGACGATGCCGTCCTGGCCTTCGAGGAGGGCGAGGCGTTGCACATCGCCGGCTGGTGGCACCGGCTGCTGCGGCTGCTGGTGCTGCGCTCCGCCGTGCTGGACGGCTGGGGCGATCCGGTGCCCCTGTTGCGCGCCGACCTCGCCGAGTTCGAGCGTGCGGGAGACGAGCGGCTGGCGCGCACCTGCCGTGACCTGCTCCGGCAGGCGGGCGCGCCCACCCGCCGCGGCCGGGGGTCGTCGCCGGTGCCGCCCGACCTGCGGGCGCGCGGGGTGACCAGCCGGGAGGTGGACGTGCTGGAGCTGGTCGCGGACGGCCTGCCGAACGCGGACATCGCCGCGCGCCTCTTCCTCTCGCCGCGGACGATCGAGACGCACGTGACCAGCCTGCTGGGCAAGACCGGTTCCGCCGATCGGGCCGCGCTTCGCCGCCTCTGGGCCGATCGCGCCTGACCGCCCCGCGCGGCACCTCGGGGCCGCAGCACGGCCCGCTACGCTGCCGGCCGTGTCCCTTCGCGTCGCGGTCACCGGTGGCAGTGGCAAGCTCGGGCGCGCGGTGGTCGCCCATCTCGTCGAGAACGGCTATGCGGTGGTCAATCTCGACAGGAATCCCGGCGCGGGAACAGCTCTGCCCGTTCATCAGGGTGGATCTGGCCGACTTCGGGCAGACCGTCGCCGCGTTGCACGCGGTCGACGACCGCTACGAACGGATCGACGCGGTCGTCCACCTCGCCGCGATCCCGGCGCCCGGCCTGACCACGAACGCCGCGACGTTCGCCAACAACATCACTGCGACCTACCACGTGTTCGAGGCGGCCCGCACCGCCGGCATCCGCCGGGTTGTCTGGGCGTCCAGCGAAACCGTGCTGGGGCTGCCGTTCTCGCCCGCGTCGCCGCCGCCGTTCATCCCGGTGACGGAGGACTATCACCCGCTGCCGCACTCGGCGTACTCGCTGGCGAAGACGCTGGAAGAGGAGATGGCCCGGCAGTTCTGCCGCTGGGACCCCGAGCTGTCCATGACCGGCCTGCGGTTCTCCAACGTCATGGAGCCCGCCGACTACGCGGCGTTCGAGGATTTCGGGCGGGACCCGGCGATCCGGCAATGGAACCTGTGGGGCTACATCGACGCCCGCGACGGCGCGCTCGCCGTCCGGCTGGCGCTCGAGGCGGCAATGCCCGGCACCGACGTGTTCGTCATCGCCGCGGCCGACACCGTGATGCGGCGGGGCAGCGCGGAGCTCGTGGCCGAGGTGTTCCCGGACGTCGAGGTGACCCGCGAGCTCGCGGGGACCGAGACGCTGTTGAGCATCGACAAGGCCCGCCGCGTGCTGGGCTTCGAACCGCGGTACAGCTGGCGGGACGTGCCGGAGCCGCGCTAGGCGGGCCGCACGGCGGGGCGGCCGCCCGGTCCTCGTCGGGGGCCGCCGCCGGCCCGCCGCCGGCACGCGCTCAGGGCGGGGCCGGGCGCCTAACTCCGTGCCCGGCACGGATCCGCCGGATCCCGCCGCCGAACAGTCTCGGTGTACCCACTCGATCCCCCGAACCCAGGAGTGCACCGATGCCACACCACACCATCACCACCGACGTGCTCGTCGTCGGCGCCGGCCCGGCCGGCCTGACCGTGGCCGGGGCGCTCGCCCGCCAGGGCGTCGACGTTCTCGTCGTCGAACGACACGCCGGCACGTCGCCGTTCCCGAAGGCGACCGGCATCAGCACCCGCACCATGGAGATCTTCCGGTCGTGGGGGATCGACGCGGAGATCCGCGCCGGCGCGATGCGGGTCCGCCCCGTGATGACGATGTCCCGGACGATCGCCGACGGTCCGTTCATGACGATGCCGTTCGGCTTCCCCAGCGACGCGGAGGCCCTCGCGGTCAGCCCGGCCACCCCCTGCTGCTGCGCGCAGGACCACCTCGAGCCGGTCCTGCTGCGCCACCTGCTGGCCCGGGGCGGGCAGGTGCGATTCGACACCGAGCTGGTGTCGCTGAGGACGGACGACCACGGCGTGACCGCGCTGACCCGCGAAGTGGACAGGGGAGCGCGCTCGACCGGCACCACGACCCGGATCCGGGCGCGGTACGTGGTCGGCGCGGACGGCCCGCGCAGCGCCGTGCGCGCGGCTGCCGGCATAGAGATCGACGACCTCGGGTCGGTCGGCGAGTTCATCGCGGTGACCTTCCGGGCGCCGCTGTCGGAGCTGTTCGCCGAACCCGCCCGGTGCGATCAACCTGGTGCAGATCCCCGACGCGGACGGCATTCTCGTGCCGACCGGCGCGGGGGACCGGTGGATCTACGCCCGGGAGTGGCACCCCGACGCCGGCGAGGACCCGGCGGCGTGGACCGACGGAGCGGTGCGCGGCGCTCGTCCGCGCCGCGGCCGGCGTGCCGGACCTGCCGGTGGAGCTGATGTCGGTGATGCCGTTCACCATGGGCGGCCACGTGGCACGCCGGTTCCGCGCCGGGCGGGCCTTCCTCGTCGGCGACGCCGCGCACCGGACCACCCCGGTCGGCGGCACCGGCATGAACACGGCGATCCACGCCGCGCACAACCTCGGCTGGAAGCTCGGCTGGGTGGTCCGTGGACTCGCCGGCGAGGCGCTCCTCGACAGCTACGAGCCCGAGCGCCGGCCGATCGGCACCGACAACGTGGTCCGCTCGCTGCGCCGCGGCGAGGTGGCCGGGGACGGCCTGTCCTGGGATCTGGGGGTGCGCTACGAGTCGGCCGTGATCGCCGACCGGGCCGGCGGTCCCGCGCAGCCGGGCGACCGCGCGCCGCACGCGCCCGTGCGGATCGGCGGGCGCGAGTGCTCCACCCACGACGTGTTCGACGGCGCGGTGACAGTGCTCGCCGGAGCTGCGGCCGGGGCCACGGCGCGGTCTGCCGTCGCCGGGCTGGTCCGGGGCGGCATGCCGGTGCGCGTGCTGGTCGCCGGCTCGGATATCGTCGACACCGGCGGTGCCCTGCGCGACCGGTTCGGTCTCGCCGCCGACGCTGTGATCCTGGTCCGGCCCGACGGGTACATCGCCTGGCGCGGCCGTGGCGGTGCCGGGATCGCCGCCGCCGTGCGGAACGCGCTCGGCGGAACCCCGGCCGAGCGGGGGAACGCCGTGGAGCGGGTGGCGTGACGGTCGCGCACCCGGAGGTGGCTACACCCGGCCCTCGGACTCGGTGGCGACGCCCGCGGCGTGCCCCCGGGTCCGGGTGGCCAGGGCGACCGCCGCGGCGGCGCCGGTGAGCAGGACTGCGCCGAGCACGTGGGCGACGACGAGCGCCTCGGGCACGCCGGTGGCGAACTGCACGAGCCCGATCAGTCCCTGAGCGGCCGTCACGCCGATCAGCACGAGGGCCCGGCGGGTCAGCCGGCGCGGGGCGCGGACGGCGAGATAGCCGACGGTGAGCGCGATCAGCAGCCCGAGGTAGAGGAACAACAGGTCGGCGTGGATCTGCGCGAGGGTGCGCACGGAGAACTCCAGGCGAGGCGTGGCGTCGTCGCCGCCGTGTGGCCCGGCGGCCGTGACCAGGGTGCCGGCGACGCAGAGGGCTCCGAGCACCCCGACCGTCACCCAGGTGAGCGCGACCAGCTGGCGCGGCACGACGGGGCTCGGCGGATCGTCGGCCTCGTCGATCCGCACCAGCACGACGATCGCCACGAACAGCAGCACCAGCGAGACCAGCATGTGCGGGGCGACCGTCCACCAGAGCAGCCCCGTGATCACCGTGATGCCGCCCAGCACGCCCTGGAACAGCACGCCGAGCGGCAGCACCGCGGCGAGCAGCGCCAGCCGGGGCCGCGCGGGTCGGGCGCGCCAGACGAGCAGGAACGTGCCGAGCGAGGCGATCAGCACCGCGCCGGTGAGGGTGCGGTTGCCGAACTCAATGGCCTGGTGGATGCCGGAGAGGTCCTCGCGCGCGACCGGCACCAGGGATCCCGGCTGGCACTCGGGCCAGCTCGGGCAGCCGAGCCCGGAGCCGGTGACCCGGACGGTCGCCCCGGTCACCGCGATGCCGCCGTTGGCGATCACCGCAGCCCAGGCGAAGCCGCGCTGCCACCGCCGCGACGGCGCGCGCCGCCACCAGGGTTCCGGGCCGGACGCGGCCCGTGCCGCTGATGCTTCCACCGCGGGGTCGGCGGCCGCGGGCGAGCCGGTGGGGGGACCGACCGGGGATCCGGGGGGCACTGAGGTCACTGCCATCGGGTCACTGCCATGGGGTCACTGCCATCGGAACCACCGTACGGCCGCGAGCCACCCGCCGACGCACCAGGCCGCCAGCACGATCAGCCAGGCCGGCTCGGGCGCCACGCCCGCCTGCAGCACCGCGCGCAGCGACTGGGACAGGGCGCCGGCCGGGGTCAACTCGCCGATGGTCCGCAGCCAGCCGGGCGCGTCGTCCAGCGGCACGATGACCCCGCCGAGCGCGACCATGACGAGCCAGGCGAGGTTCGCGAGCCCGAGTGCGACCTCCGCCCGAACGGTGCCGCCGAGGAGCAGCGCGAGTCCGAGGAACGCGGCGGTGCCCAGCGCGATCAGCGGGACCGCCCACGGCAGGGTGGCGGCGGGGGACCAGCCGAGCGCCAGCGCGACGCCGCCGAGCACCACGCACTGCGCGACCACGAGCGCGAGCGTCGCCGCGCACTTCCCGGCGACGAGCTGCAGGCGTGACATGCCCGCCGCGGCCAGGCGCCGGAGCACCCCGTAGCGCCGGTCGAACGCGGTCACGATGGCCTGCGACGTGAAGGCGCTGGACAGCACGGCGAGCGCGAGCACACCGGGCGTGACGGTGTCGATCCTGGGCTCGGCGAGGTCGACGACGGTGATGACGGTGCCGCCGACGAGCGCGACGAGCGGGAGAACGAGCGCCAGCAGCAGCTGTTCGCCGTTGCGCAGCGTCATCCGCAGTTCGAGCCCGGCGCTCGCCGCGACCATCCGGCCGGCGGGCGCCGGGCGCGGGTCGGCGGTGAAGGTGCCGGCCGGGAAACGGGTCTCGGGGGCGCTCATCGCTCGCTCACCGGCTCGCTCACAGGCGGCGGCCCCGGATCGGTGAGCTGCAGGTAGACCTCGTCGAGCGTGCGGCCGCCCACCTGCAGGTCGCCGGGCAGCACGCCGACCCTGGCGCAGAACGCGGTCACCGTGGCGACCGTGCTCGGCAGGATCTCCCCGTCCACGACGTACCGGCCGGCGCTGACCTCCTGCACCGCGTAGCCCAGCGGCAGCGCGGCGGAGAGCAGCTCGAGGTCGAGCCCGGCCCTGGCGCTGAACCGCAACCGTGCCGAGGACCCGACCAGGTCGCGCGGCGGCGCGTCGGCGACGACCCGTCCGCGGTCGATGATCACCACCCGGTCGGCGAGCAGCTCGGCCTCGTCCAGCAGGTGCGTGGTCAGCAGGATCGAGACCCCGTCGGACCGGGCTGCGCGCAGCAGGTCCCACACGTCCCGGCGGGCGCGCGGGTCCATGCCGGCGGTCGGCTCGTCGAGGAAGAGCAGCTCGGGGCGGCCGACGAGGGCCATCGCGAGGCTCAGCCGCTGCACCTGCCCGCCGGACAGCCGGCGCACCGGGGTGCGGGCGACTCCGGTCAGTCCGAGCACCTCCAGCAGCCACTCGGGACGGTGCGGCCGGGCCGAGCACGCGGCGATCATGCGCAGCATCTCGCCCGCCCGCGCCGATCCGTGCGCGCCGCCGGCCTGCAACATCACCCCGATCCGCGGCCGCAGCTCCGCGCTGCGCCGCCACGGGTCGAGGCCGAGCACGCGCACCGTGCCGCCGTCCGCGCGGGCGAACCCGGTGCAGGCGTCCAGCGTGCTGGTCTTGCCGGCGCCGTTCGGGCCGAGCAGCGCGACGAGGTCCCCGCGGCCGACCGTGAAGCTGACGTCGTCGACCGCCACCCGGCTGCCGTAGCGGCGGACGAGTCCGTCGAGCGCGACCGCCGGCCCGACGGTCATCCGGACCCCTTCGGCGGCGCCGGTTCGGACAGCGCGGCGCCCGGTGCGGGATCGTCGACCGGATGCGTGACGGGCAGCCCCGACCGGTGCAGGCTCCAGAGCACCCCGGCCACCACCAGCGTGGACACCGTCACGGCCTGGATGATCACGAAGGGTGGGATCGCGGTGCCGTTCGGCATGATCGTCAGCGAGAACACCACGGTGAGCCACACGCTCACCTTCCGGTAGCGCGGGTCCGGGGTCGATGCGGCCAGCGGCACGATCGCCCACAGCAGGTACCACGGCTGGATCACCGGGCTCAACAGCACGAACGCGCCCAGCGCGATGGCCAGCCCGAGGACCGGGTTCAGCCGACGCTGCCAGCACTGCCACATGATCGCCAGCGCGATCAGCGAGCCGACCGCCGTGCCCACCGGCTGCGCCACGTCCAGCGCGGCCTGGGTGTGGTCGCCGAGGCCGAGCAGCAGCCCGAGCTGGCCGGCGCCGACGCCGAGCTCGGTGGACAGCGACAGGAAGGAGAGCACGGTGCCCGGCGTGGTCAGCGCGGCGATCCAGCCCCAGCCGACGCCGGCGAGCGCCGTGAACGCCAGGAAGGTGGCCACCGCCACCGACCCGACGATCGCGCCCTCCCGGACCAGGTCGCGCCACCGACCGCCGGCGCGCAGCGCCAGCATGATCACCAGGAAGGCCAGCGTCATCCCGGCGGTCGCCTTGATGCCGACCCCGAAGGTGATGAACACGGTGCCCAGCACGACGGACCGCTCCAGGGCGATGACCAGCCCGGCCATCATCGCGCCGATCATCAGCGCCTCGTTGTGGCCGCCGCCGATGAGGTGGAACAGCACGAGCGGGTTGACCGCGCCGAGCCAGAGCGCGGCGACGGGATCGACGCCGCAGATCCGGGCCAGCCGGGGGATCGCCCACACCATCAGGGCGACCCCGATCAGCTCGACGAGCCGCTGGACCAGCACCCCGGCGATCACGTGGTCGCCGGCGACCGACACCACGCCCCTGGCGATGAGCATGAACGCCGGGCCGTACGGGCTCGGCGTGTTCTGCCACAGGACGTCGACCTGGTGCGCGTACGGGTCGGAGTCGCCGAGGACGTCGTACGGCCCCGAGTCGTAGGGGTTGAAGCCGCGCGCCATCATCGAGCCGATGGCCAGGTAGGAGTAGACGTCGCGGGAGAACAGCGGCGGCGTGACCAGCAGCGGGACCGCCCACATCGCGAGCGTGTGGCTGAGCTGGGTGCGGGAGAGGCGGCGCGGGCGGCCGGGGGCGGCGAGGCGCCCGATCAGCACCCAGCAGACGACGATCAGCCCGATGCCGGTGTACGAGCAGGCAAGGGCGGCGGGGCCGATGCGCGAGAGCAGCCCGACCACCCGCAGCCCGTCGACGGGGTTCGGCACCGGAGTCGCGGCGCCGTACGAGGACCCGCTGCCGAGCATCAGCAGCAGCGCGCCGGCCGTGCCCCAGCGGCGCAGCCTGGACAGTTGCCGCCGCTCGGTCTGGCTCAGCGGCGCCGCGGTCTCGGCGGGCGGGTCGGCCACCTTCGCGGTCGGGGCGAGGGCGGCGGGGTCGCCGGCGACGGGCGCGGCGGACCCTGCGGTGCTCACCGCTGAAGTCTAGGAACCGAACCGGCCACCGGGGACCGGCACCGCGCACGGTCGATCCGCGGAACTCCTGACGGCGGGATCAGTCGGCGCGCGGCCGTTCGCGACGGCCGTCGATCACCAGTGTGGCAAGGGCAGCCTCACCTGCGTGTTCTGTGACACATCGGGGATCGGGCGCCGCCTTTGATCTTCTTCCGGAAAAAGGTCACACTGGTGTTGTGAAATCCTCGTTGACGGCCGAGCGCGCCCGCGTTGGCGCCACCGTCGGCACCGTCGGCCCTCATGCCGCCGCACCCGCAGCCGACGGGGTGGTGGTCGCCGATCGCCCGGTCGGCTCGACCGCGGGGCCGGAGCGCACGGGGGAGGGCCGCACCAGGGCCGCCGTGATCAAGACGGTGCTCTCCGACGGCCCGATCACCGCCGCGGCGCTCGCCGCGAGGCTGGGCATCTCCGCCGCAGCGGTCCGCCGTCATCTCGACCAGCTGCTCGCCGAGGGTGCGATCGGATTCCGGGAGCCACCCGCCCGCGCCCGACGGGGCCGGGGCCGGCCCGCGCGCTCGTACGTCCTCACCGACATCGGCCGGGACCGGCTGCCGCACGCCTATGACGACCTGGCCGTGCAGGCGCTGGGCTATCTCGCGGCGACCGCCGGACCGGAGGCGGTGACGACCTTCGCCCGCCGGCGCGCCGAGTCGGTCGTGGCGCCGCACCGCGCAGCGCTCGACGCCGCACCGGACGTCGCGACCAAGGCCCAGATCCTCACCACCGCGCTCACGGAGGCCGGGTTCGCCGCCTCGCTGCAGCAGGTCGGCATCGGCCGCCAGCTCTGCCAGCACCACTGCCCGGTGGGCCACGTCGCCGCCGCGTTCCCGCAGCTGTGCGAGGAGGAGATGGCCGTCTTCACCCGCGAGCTCGGCACGTACGCGCAGCGGCTGGCCACGATCGCCAGGGGCGACTCGGTCTGCACGACGTTCATCCCGCTGGCCGGCTCGCCCGCCGCAGCGACGGCCGGGCAGTCCGCCACCGGGTCTGCCGCAGGACCCGAACTCCGAGAACGCGTCACCGCCGGCTGACGCCGGCGCGCCACACCGCGCGACCCTCGCACCAGAACCGCCGCACGAGAACCGCCGCCGCACGACACAGCTATGGAAGGACGTTCCTTCATGACCACAGCACCGGAGCAGACCCGCCCGGCCGCCGCCGCTGTCCCCGCGCCCGAGCTGAGTCAGAGCCGGATCGAGCAGGCCGCGACGATCGACAAGCTCGGCCGTTACGCGTTCGGGTGGGCCGACCGGGACGTCGCCGGCGAGTCCGCCCGGCGCGGGCTGAACGAGGATGTCGTGCGCGACATCTCGAGCAAGAAGAACGAGCCGGAGTGGATGCTCGAGCGACGCCTCAAGGCCCTCAAGCTGTTCGAGCGGCAGCCGATGCCGACGTGGGGCGCCGACCTGTCCGGCATCGACTTCGACAACATCAAGTACTTCGTGCGCTCGACCGAGAAGCAGGCCGCCTCCTGGGAGGACCTGCCGGACGACATCAAGAACACCTACGACCGGCTGGGCATCCCCGAGGCCGAGAAGCAGCGGCTGGTCTCGGGCGTCGCCGCGCAGTACGAGTCGGAGGTCGTGTACCACCAGATCCAGGAGGACCTGGAGCGGCAGGGCGTCATCTTCCTGGACACCGACAGCGGCCTGCGCGAGCACCCGGAGATCTTCCAGGAGTACTTCGGCTCGGTGATCCCGTCCGGCGACAACAAGTTCTCCGCGCTGAACACCTCGGTGTGGTCGGGTGGCTCGTTCGTCTACGTGCCGCCGGGCGTCCACGTCGACATCCCGCTGCAGGCCTACTTCCGGATCAACACCGAGAACATGGGCCAGTTCGAGCGGACGCTGATCATCGTCGACGAGGACGCCTATGTGCACTACGTCGAGGGCTGCACCGCGCCGATCTACACCTCCGACTCGCTGCACTCGGCGGTCGTCGAGATCATCGTCAAAAAGGGCGGGCGCTGCCGCTACACGACGATCCAGAACTGGTCGAACAACGTCTACAACCTGGTCACCAAGCGGGCCAAGGCCGAGGCGGGCGCGACCATGGAGTGGGTCGACGGCAACATCGGTTCCAAGGTGACGATGAAGTACCCGTCCGTCTGGATGATGGGCGAGCACGCCAAGGGCGAGGTGCTCTCGATCGCGTTCGCCGGCGAGGGCCAGCACCAGGACACCGGCGCGAAGATGCTCCATCTCGCGCCGCACACGTCGTCGACGATCATCTCCAAGTCGGTGTCTCGCGGCGGCGGCCGCACCTCGTACCGCGGCCTGGTGCAGGTGAATCCCGGGAATCACCACAGCAAGTCGACGGTGAAGTGCGACGCGCTACTGGTGGACACCATCTCCCGCACGGACACCTACCCGTACGTGGACGTGCGGGAGGACGACGTCTCGATGGGCCACGAGGCCACCGTGTCCAAGATCAGCGAGGACCAGCTCTTCTACCTGATGAGCCGTGGGCTGACCGAGGACGAGGCGATGGCCATGATCGTCCGCGGGTTCGTGGAGCCGATCGCCCGCGAGCTGCCCATGGAATATGCGCTGGAATTGAACCGGTTGATCGAGCTGCAGATGGAAGGGGCGGTGGGCTGATCCCGCCGGCCGCCCCGCGCGCCGACCTCCTGCGCACCGATTTCGACCGAGACCCGAGACCGAGACGGATTTTCTGACGTGACAGCTGTAGCCCCCCCTGCCCAACACGGGCTCGCCGGCCATACCCACATCGGCGGCCGCACCGCCGCCAAGCCGGCGTCCCGCCTGCACGGCATCGGCTCCGCCGACCTCGCCGACCATCCGGTGCCCTCCGGCAAGGAGGAGAACTGGCGCTTCACGCCGCTCCGCCGACTGCGCGGGCTCGAGGTCGACGCACCGTTCAATGGCGTGATGACCGACGAGCACCTCAGCATCGAGGCGCCCGCCGAGGTCACCGTCCGCCGGGTCTCCGGCACGGCCGCCGACCAACTGAAGGGCCTCGCCGGGCAATTGCCCACGGACCGGCCGGCGGCGCGCGCGTGGGCGGCCAGCGAATCGGTGCTGCTGGTGGACGTTCCCGCGAGCGCCGACGTCGCCGATCCGGTGGTGATCACGTTCGTCGGCTCCTCGGCGACCGCCTTCTCCGCCGGTCACGTCGTCGTCCGGATCGGCGCGCACGCGCGGGCCAAGGTCGCGATGGTGCACGAAGGCAGCGCCACGCTTGCCGACAACGTGGAGATCGTGGTGGGTGACGGCGCTCGGCTGGAGTTCGCGTCGATGGAGGAGTGGGCGACCGACGCGGTACACCTGTCGCACCACCACATCCGCGTCGGCCGCGACGCTTCGGTGCGGCACACCGCGCTCACCTTCGGCGGCGACCTGGTCCGGGTGGTCGGCACCGTCTCCTACGACGGCCCCGGCGGCGACGCGGAACTCACCGGTCTCTACTTCGCGGACGCCGGCCAGCATCTGGAGCACCGGCTGTTCGTCGATCACACGGTGCCGAACTGCAAGTCGCGCGCTCTGTACAAGGGCGCCTTGCAGGGCAAGAAGGCCCACACCGTGTGGATCGGCGACGTGCTGATCCGCAAGGCGGCCGAAGGCACCGACACCTACGAGATGAACCGCAACCTGATCCTCACCGAGGGCGCCCGCGCCGACTCGGTGCCGAACCTGGAGATCGAGACCGGGGAGATCATCGGCGCCGGGCACGCCAGTGCGACGGGACGTTTCGACGACGAGCAGCTGTTCTACCTGTTGTCGCGGGGCATCCCGCCGGAGCTGGCCAAGCGCCTGGTGGTGCGTGGCTTCTTCGGAGAGGTGCTGCTGCGCATCGGCATCCCGTCGGTCCGCGAGCGCGCGGCCGAGATCATCGAGCGAGAACTGGCCATCACCGGCATCTGACCCACCGCCAGCCGACGCCAGAACGGCCGTCCGGCAGAAGACCTTTGGAGCACCCGCACCCATGGCGACACTGAACATCCGCGATTTGCATGTCTCGGTCCTCACCGACGAGCAGCCGGTCGAGATCCTGCGCGGGGTCGACCTGTCGATCTCCTCGCACGAGACGCACGCGATCATGGGCCCCAACGGGTCCGGCAAGTCGACGCTGGCGTACTCGCTGGCCGGCCATCCCAAGTACCGCGTCACGTCCGGCTCGGTGACGCTCGACGGCCAGGACCTGCTGGCGATGAAGGTTGACGAGCGCGCCCGGGCGGGCCTGTTCCTGGCCATGCAGTACCCGGTCGAGGTCCCCGGCGTCTCCACCTCCAACTTCCTGCGCACCGCGGCCACCGCCGTCCGCGGCCAGGCGCCGGCGATCCGCACCTGGGTCAAGGAGGTCAAGACGGCGATGAACCAGCTGGAGATCGACCCCGACTTCGCGGAACGCTCGGTCAACGAGGGCTTCTCGGGCGGCGAGAAGAAGCGCCACGAGATCCTGCAGCTGACCCTGCTCAAGCCGAAGATCGCCATCCTGGACGAGACCGACTCCGGCCTGGACGTCGACGCGCTGCGGGTCGTCGCCGAGGGCGTCAACCGCTTCAAGGCGGCGACCGAGGGCGGCGAGGGCGTTGGGGTCATGCTGATCACCCACTACACCCGGATCCTCCGCTACATCCATCCGGACCGGGTGCACGTGTTCGCCGGCGGTCGGATCGTCGAGTCCGGCGGCCCCGACCTCGCCGACGAGCTCGAGACCAGCGGGTACGTGCGGTTCACCGGCTCGCCGGCCGCGGCCGTCTGAGCGACCGCCACGTTCACCCGGCAGATTTCACCCGGCGCCGAGAGACACGCTGACAGACCAGGAACGGGACGTGAGATGACCGATCAGTTGCAGGCCGATCCGCTGCTCGCGGACACCGACCGGCTGGATCCGGGCGCGGTACAGCGGATCCGCGCCGACTTCCCGATCCTGGAACGCACGGTGCGCGACGGGAAGCCGCTGGTGTACCTGGATTCCGGCGCCACGTCGCAGCGCCCGGTGCCGGTGATCGACGCCGAGCAGGAGTACGTCACGGGACACAACGCGGCGGTGCACCGCGGCGCGCACCAGCTCGCCGAGGAGGCAACCGACTTCTACGAGTCGGCGCGTGCCCGGATCGGGGCCTTCGTCGGCGTCGGCCGACCGGACGAGGTGATCTTCACCAAGAACGCCACCGAGGGCCTCAACCTCGTCGCCTATTCGCTGTCCAACGCGACGTTCGCCGACGTCACGGCCGACCCCGGCGCGGCACGGTTCCGCCTCGGGCCGGGCGACGAGGTCGTCGTCACGGAGATGGAGCACCACGCGAACCTGCTGCCGTGGCAGGAACTCTGCCGCCGCACGGGGGCGACGCTGCGCTGGTTCGGCGTGACCGACGACTTCCGGCTCGACCTGTCGCGCCTCGCCCGAGCTCATCAACCCGCGCACGAGAGTCGTTGCGTTCACGCACCAGTCGAATGTGCTCGGCACGATCAACCCGGTGCCGGAGCTGGTCGAGGCGGCGCACCGGGTCGGCGCGCTGACCGTGCTCGACGCGTGCCAGTCGGTCCCGCATCACCCGGTCGACCTGGTCGGGCTGGGGGTGGACTTCGCGGCGTTCTCCGGGCACAAGATGTTGGGGCCCAGCGGCATCGGCGTGCTGTACGGCCGGTACGAGCTGCTCGCCGACATGCCCCCGTTCCTCACCGGCGGGTCGATGATCGAGCAGGTGTTCATCGACCACTCCACCTACGCGGCGCCGCCCGCGCGGTTCGAGGCGGGCGTGCCCATGACGTCGCAGGCGGTGGGTCTCGGCGCGGCCGTGGACTACCTCGCCCACGTCGGCATGCACCACGTCTCCGATCACGAGGCGGCGCTCACCGGGTATGCGCTGCAGGAGCTGGCCGGCGTGGCCGGCGTCCGGATCATCGGGCCGACCGACCTGCGCGACCGCGGCGGCGCGGTGTCGTTCGTGGTGGACGGGATCCATGCGCACGACGTCGGGCAGATCCTGGACGACGCGGGCGTCGAGGTGCGCGTCGGGCATCACTGCGCCTGGCCGCTGCACCGCCGGTTCGGCATCGCCGCCACCGTGCGCGCGTCGTTCGCGCTGTACAACACCCTCGACGAGGTCGATGCGCTGGTCGCCGGCGTGCGCGAGAGCAAACGCTTCTTCGGGCTGGGGTGAGCGCGCGTGCAGATGGAAACGCTCTACCAGGAGATCATTCTCGATCACTACCGGGCCCCGCACCACGCGGGCCTGCGCGACCCGTTCGACGCACAGGTGCACCACGTGAACCCGACCTGCGGCGACGAGGTCACGCTCCGGGTCCTGCTCAGCGGGCCCGCCGACGACCCGGGATCGCTCGTGGTGCAGGACATCTCGTACGAATCGCTGGGCTGCTCGATCTCCCAGGCGTCGACATCCGTGCTCACCGACGCTGGCCATCGACCGCCCGCTCGGTGAGGTGCTGTCCGCCATGGACGAGTTCACCGCGATGATGACGTCCCGCGGCACGATCACCGGCGACGAGGACGTGATCGGCGACGGCATCGCGTTCGCGGGTGTGGCGAAGTACCCGGCGCGGGTGAAGTGCGCGCTGCTGGGCTGGATGGCGTTCAAGGACGCCGTCGCGCGGGCGGTCGACGGCGCGGGCAGCCCGGATGACAATGTCGGTAGGCAGGTGGCGGCCGGCGGTCACCGACCCGGCCGACGCAGGGATCGGAGAGTCCAGATGACCGAGCACGCAGGCGCGCCGGGCGAGACCCACGGCGGCGCGGGGGTGGACACGATCGGCGACGCCAGGGTCGGCCGCGGGGCGGGCGATCTCGACGCGCAGGCGGCCGCGTTCGACGCCGGGACGAGCGGCGGGCCCGAGGCCGGCGAGGTTGACGACGTCGGCCTGATCGAGGACATCGAGGAGGCCCTGAGGGACGTCGTCGATCCCGAGCTCGGCGTCAACATCGTCGATCTCGGCCTCGTCTACGACCTGGCCGTGGATGCCGAGAACGTCGCGACCATCGACATGACGCTGACCAGCGCGGCGTGCCCGCTCACCGACATGATCGAGGACCAGGTCGCCGCGGCCCTCGTGCACGGGCCCGACGGCGGCCTGGTCGCCGACTTCAAGATCAACTGGGTCTGGCTGCCCCCGTGGGGGCCCGAGCGGATCACCGAGGACGGCCGGGAGCAGATGCGGGCGCTGGGCTTCAACATCTGACGGGCCGGCCCCGGGGCCCGCGCTGTCAGCCCGGCACGACGGTGAGCACGGTGGTGGACCGGTTGTCGATGGGCGCCCTGAGGTAGTGCCGGTCGTGCGCAGTTCGATGGTGTACTGGCCGGGCGCGAACGGGCCGACGAAGGCCACCCAGCCGTGCCCGACCGACAGCACCGTCTCACCGGCTGGCATCTTCACCTGGCCGGTGCGGCGCGCCGAGGCCCCTGCTGCACGCGGGCCGGCACGCCGACGCCACCGCATGGATCGGCCGGCTCGAACCCGTCGCGCTGGCCAGGAACCACCGGTCCCGGCTGGCGGGCCTCGCCCGCATCCGCGGCGAGATCGCCGCCGCGCAACGTGATCACGCCGCGGCGCGGGCGGCGTTCTCGGAGGCCGTGACGCTCGGCGAGTCGCTCGACGCCTTCGAGCACGCGACGGCGCTGTGTGCCTTCGGCTGCTTCCTCCGCCGGCGGGGCGAGCGCCGGTCGGCGGTCGACTACCTCGAGCGTGCCCGCCGCAGCGCGGCCGCGCTGCGCGCCGCCCCGCTTCTCGGCCGCTGCGACGCCGAGCTCGCCGCCTGCGGGCGAGCGACTCCGCTGCCCACCGGGAGGCCGATCGATCCGCTGACGCCGCAGGAACGGGCCGTGGCCCGCCTGGCGTGCGCGGGGCGGTCGACGAAGGAGATCGCGGTGGAGCTGGTCCTCAGCAGCAAGACCGTCGGCTACCACCTCGGCCACATGTAAACGAAGCTGGGCGTGCACTCGCGGAGCCAGCTCGTCGCTCGCCTGGCGGCGGACTTCACGTCCTGACCGACCGTGCGGCCGGGTCGGGTGGCTGCCGGCTCCCGACCGGCCTCGATCGCGTCCCCGTTCGGGCCTACGGTGGGGTCATGGCGCCCGAGGTCGAGCAGCAGGATCCCGGCGCGCACCCCACCCGACCGCGCCGGCACCGCGGCGACGGGGTCTCCGGCCGCGGGCTCCGACGCACCACCGCCCGCGGCCGCCGGTCCGCCGTCTCGCGACCTGAGCTCGCGGAGCTCGCCGCCGAGTTCTACGCCGACCTGCGGCTCAGCCCGTTCCTCGGGCGGCTGCTCACCCGCAGTGCCGAACTGGTCGGCACCCCGGCCGGCAGCATCTCGCTGGTGGACCCGGCCGTCGACCGGTACCGCAAGGTCGCCGAGCGCGGCACGAACTGCCGCCTGGGCCAGAGCTTTCCGCTGGACGAGGGCGTCACCGGGCGCGTCGTCACCGGCCGCCGCCCCGTCGTGCTGCGCAGCTACGCCGAGGTGGCCAACGGTCATCTGCCCCCCGGCCACTCGACGCAGCGCGGATCCGTTGCGGCCGTGCCGATCTGGTGGCGGGGCGAGGTGATCGGCGCGAACGTGATGTTCGCCGGTCGGCAGCGGCGGTTCACCGCGGACGAGGTCGACGGGCTCGAGCTGCTCACCCAGCTGGCTGCCGCCGGCATCGTGCAGGCGGCGGCGCCGGAGCTGTCGCTCGGCCGCCTGATCCGCGATCACCGGTCGACCGAACGCCCGCCGGGCGACCCGCGGATCGTCGTCACCGAGGTCGGCCGGCCGCGCCCCGTGCATCCCTCGGTCGCCCGCGTCGCCCTGGAACTCGTGGCCGCGGCCGAGCGGGCCGTCACCGACCGCGACCCCGGCGCCCGCCTGCACGTCGCGGTGCTGCACGGCGCCGACGACCTGCGCCTGCTGGTGCACGACGAGTCCGCCGAACCCGCCCCGGGCTGGCTCGGCACCGTCGCGGGATCGGCCGCCTGGCCGGGTCTCTCGGCCGCGGCCGAGGTGCCCAGGGTGGAGCACGTCGCCGGGTGGGGGACGGTGCTGCGCACCGACCTGCCGTACGGGCTCGGCACGCTGCCGGGCGCCATCCCGCCGCCGGCGGCCGACCCGTCGCCGTTCACCCCGCGGGAGCGGGAGGTGTGCGAGCTGCTCGCCCAGGGCATGACCGACCGCGCCGTCGCGGCGCGGCTGGTGATCTCGCCGAAGACGGTCGAGAAGCACGTCGGCTCGCTGCTGCGCAAGACCGGCGCGCACAGCCGGACCGCCGCCGTCATGCGGGCCATGGAGCACGGGTGGATCCCCGCCGGCCGGGTGCCAGTGGGGGAGTGACAGGGGGAGTGACAGCGGGAGTGACAGCGGGAGTGATCCCGCCGCGGTCGCACCGGACCGTGACGACGGCCGCCGCAATTGGGGGATTTCCCCCATTCAGCCCGGCACGGTTGTGCACTTGACTGGCGGTGCCCGGCCCACAGCCCTCGACGACGCGGCGCCGGAATCAGCCCGGGAGGTCCGGCGTGCCGGTCGTGTCCCTCAAGGACGTGCTGGACGACGCCTTCGCGCAGCGGTACGGCGTGCCCGCGTTCAACATCGTCAACGACCTGTCGATCGAGGCGGTCGTCGCCGCGGCCGTGGCCGAGAAGTCACCGGTGATCCTGCAGACGTCGGTCAAGACGGTGCGCATGTACGGGGCGCGCCAGCTGTTTGACATCGTGACGACCCTGGTCGCCGACGCCCCCGTGCCCGTGGTGCTGCACCTCGACCACTGCCCGGAGCGAGGCGTGATCACCGCATGCCTGGCGGAGGGCTGGAACTCCGTGCTCTTCGATGCGCACGAGTTGGACGTCGCCGAGAACCTCCGACAGACAACGGAGGTCGTCGCCGAGGCGCGGGCGCGCGGCGCGCACGTTGAGGGCGAGATCGAGGGCATCCGCGGGGTGGAGGACGGCGTGGGGTCGGCGGAGGGATCCGCGCAGCAGAGCCTGGAGGTCGCCGTCGACTTCATCACCCGCACCGGCGTGGACTGCTTCGCGCCGGCGATCGGCAACGCGCACGGCCAGTACAAGGCCGCGCCGGTGCTCGATGCCCAGCGAGTCACCGACCTGGTCGAGGCGACCGGGATACCGATGGCGCTGCACGGCGGGACCGGCCTCTCGGCCGAGCAGTTCCGGGACCTGATCGCACGCGGCTGCGCGAAGGTGAACATCTCGACCGCGCTCAAGGAGAGCTACATGCGCTCCGGCCTGGAGTTCCTCAAGGACGCCGAGGCCCGCGACAAGTGGGACCCGCCGTCGCTGTTCCGGCACCAGCGGTCGGCGATCATCCAGATGGCCGCCGAGCACATGCGCACGTTCGGCAGTGCGGGACGTGCCGGGTGACGGCACTGATCTTCGACTGCGACGGCGTTCTCGCCGACACCGAACGGTACGGGCACCTGCCCGCGTTCAACGCGACGTTCGCCGAGGCAGGCCTGCCGGTGCGGTGGGACGCGGACCGGTACGGCGAGCTCCTGGCGATCGGCGGTGGCAAGGAGCGGATGGCGACGCTCTTCGACGACCCGGCGATCGTCGCCGCGGCCGGGCTGCCGACCGACGCCGACGGCCGCGCGGCGACGCTGGCGCGCTGGCACAAGGCGAAGACCGCCCGCTTCAAGGATCTCGTCGCCGCCGGGGAGCTGCCGCCCCGGCCGGGCATCACCCGGATCATCATGGCGGCGGTGCAGGCCGGCTGGACGGTCGCCGTGGCGTCGACCTCGGCCGAGGAATCGGTCCGCGCGGTGCTGCAGCACGCGGTGCCGGCCGAGATCGCCGCACAGATCCCGATCTTCGCCGGGGACGTGGTGCCGGCCAAGAAGCCCGACCCCGCGATCTACCAGCTCGCCGTCGACCGGCTTGGGGCCGACCGGTCGGACGCGCTCGTGGTGGAGGACTCCCGCAACGGATTGCTCGCCGCCACCCGGGCGGGGTTGACCTGCCTGGTCACGGTCAACGGGTACACCCGCGACGAGGCCTTCGACGAGGCCGTGCTCGTGGTGGGCGAGCTCGGCGACCCGGGCCGGCCGCCGATCGAGGTACTCGCCGATCCCGCGGGTATCGCGCCGGGCGAGTACCTGACGCTGGAGGACCTGTCGAAGGCCGTCCGAGCAGCGGGCCCGGCGGCTGCCGGGTCCGCCGACCCTACCGATGGAGGTGGCACATGAGCGAGGGGTCCCAGCGGGACGTCGATCTCGTGGTCCGCACGATCGCGCAGACCGCGATCGACAACGAGAAGTACTTCGGCGATCTCGATTCCGTCGTCGGGGACGGCGATTTCGGATACTCCCTCGCTCGCGGATTCGAGAAGGTGATCGAGGGCTGGGACGACTTCGACCGCACGAACCCAGGCACCTTCCTGAAGAAGGTGGGAATGGTGATCAGCTCGCGGATCGGCGGCACGTCGGGGCCGATCTGGGGGACGGCGTTCATGCGGGCCGGCATGGCGGCCGGCACCAACGAGACGCTCACCGGCGCCGACGTGGTGACAATGCTGCGCTCGGCGTCCGACGGCATCAAGGCCCGCGGGCAGTCGGACGTGGGCGACAAGACGCTGCTCGATGCGCTGGTGCCGATGACGGACCGGATGGAGCAAGAGCTGACAGCGGGCGGCGACGCCGCCCGGGTGCTCGGGGCCGCGGCGGCCACGGCCCGAGAGTCGGCGGAGGCGACCCTCGGCATGCTCGCGAAGCGGGGGCGCGCGTCGTACACGGGGGAACGCAGCAAGGACTCGGTCGATGCCGGCGCCATCGCGGTGGCGGTCATCGCGGAGAACATCAACCAGGTGTGGCTTGACCGACCGGACAGAGGAGCGTCATGAAGAAGTTCGTCAACGACCCCAAGCAGTTCGTCCCCGAGATGCTCGAGGGCATCGCCCTGGCGAACCCGGACACGCTGACCTACGTGCCCGAGTACAACCTGATCATGCGGTCGGACTCGCCGAAGGCCGACAAGGTGTCGATCGTGCAGGGATCCGGCTCCGGGCACGAGCCGGCGCACGTGATGGTGGTCGGCAAGGGCATGCTCGACGCGGCCTGTCCCGGCGACGTGTTCGCCGCCCCGCCGATGGACTACGTGTACGAGACCACCAAGCGCCTGGCGTCCGACAAGGGCGTGCTGCTGCTGGTGAACAACTACACCGGCGACCGGATGGCCTTCGACATGGGCAAGGAGATGGCCGAGTCCGAGGGCATCCGCACCGAGATCCTCTTCATCAACGACGATGTCGCCGTCAAGGACTCGACCTACACGATCGGCCGGCGTGGCGTCGCGGGGAACTTCTTCGTGATCAAGGCGGTCGGCGCGGCGGCCGAGGCGGGCGCCGACCTGGAGGAGTGCGTGCGGATCGGCAAGAAGGTCAACGACGTCACGCGCACCATGGGCGTCGCCCTCACCGCGTGCACCCCGCCGGCCAAGGGTTCCCCGCTGTTCGAGCTGGGCGGCGACGAGATCGAGATGGGCGTCGGCATCCACGGCGAGCCCGGCCGCGAGCGCAAGGCCCTGGTGACGGCGGACGAGATCCTCGACGAGCTGTTCGACGCGGTGGTCGGCGACCTGCCGTACGCCTCCGGGGATTCCGTGGCGCTGATGATCAACGGGCTGGGCGGCACGCCGATCAGCGAGCTGTACATCCTGTACCGGCGCGCGCACCAGCGGCTGGCCGAGAAGGGCATCACGGTCGGCCGCAGCTACGTCGGCGAGTACTGCACGTCACTCGACATGGCCGGCGCATCGCTCACCCTGGTCAAGCTCGACGACGAGATCGCCTCGCTGCTGGCCGCCCCCGCGGAGGTCGCCGTCCGGGTGTTCTGACCCGGCGGGGTGCTGCCAGGATCGGGATCGGTGGGCCCGCGCGTGTCGACGCGCGAGCGTCGGCGTCGACGGTCGGGTGACGGCCGCAGCGGGCGGGCCGCCGGCACCCGGGAGGCGCGATGAAGTACCTGATCCTGATCCACGGCAATCCGACGACCCGAGACCTCTGGCTGTCCTTCTCCGACGAGGAGCGGGCACAGGGCCTGCGGGCGTACGCCGAGCTGGGCGACGACCTGGTCACGTCCGGCGAAATGATCGTGTCCGAGGCGCTCGGCGACCCCAGCACGGGCGTCCGACTGCCCGCCCGGGACGACGCGATGGTCCGCACGGACGGCCCGTTCGCCGAGACCAAGGAGTACCTCGCCGGCTTCTTCCTGCTCGAGTGCGCGAGCCTGGAGCGCGCCCTGGCGATCGCGGAACGGGTGCCGGAGTCGGAGTTCGGGCTCGTCGAGGTGCGGCCGGTGCTCACCCTGACCGCGCCGGACCTCTGAGCGGGCACCGGCCCCGGTGAGCGCCGGACCCGTCGACGGGGGCCGGGTCGGCTCCGCGGCGGACGCCCTCCTCCGCGATGCCGCGCCGCAGGTGCTGACCGCCCTGATGCGGCGGTACGGCGACTTCGACGCCTGCGAGGACGCCGTGCAGGAAGCGCTGCTCGCCGCCGCCCGGACCTGGCTCCGCCCCGGCGCCACGCCGGCCGAGACGCCCGACAATCCCGCCGCCTGGCTGAGCACGGTCGCCGCGCGCCGCCGCATCGAGCAGCTGCGCGCGGACGCCGCCCGCCGTCGCCGCGAGCAGACGGTGGCCGGGGGGGCCGTGGAGCCGGCCGACCCGGTCCCGGCCGCGGACGACAGCCTCGCCCTGTTCCTTTTGTGCTGCCACCCGTCGCTGACGCCCGTGAGCCAGATGGCGCTGACCCTGCGCGCTATCGGAGGGCTGACCACGGCCGAGATCGCCAGGGCGCTGTTCGTCCCGGAAAGCACGGTGGCGCAGCGCATCAGCCGCGCCAAGCGGACCATTCAGGCGAGTGGGCGCCGCTTCCCGGCGCCGCCCCCGGGGGAGCGCGCCGCCCCGATCGCGGCCGTGCTCCGCGTGCTCTACCTGATCTTCAACGAGGGCTACACCGCCTCATCGGGCCCGTCGCTGCATCGCGTCGCGCTGTCCGACGAGGCGATCCGGCTGGCCCGGCAGCTGCGCCGCGAGCTGCCCGACGACGGCGAGGTGGCCGGGCTGCTGGCGCTGATGCTGCTCACCGACGCCAGGCGGCCGGCCCGCACGCGGCCCGACGGTGCGCTCGTCCCGCTCGCCGAGCAGGACCGTTCGCGCTGGACCCGAGCTGCGATCGACGAGGGGGTCGCGCTGATCAGCGCTTCGCTCGCCGTGGCGCCCGTCGGTCCGTACCAGCTGCAGGCGGCGATCGCCGCGGTGCACGACGAGGCCGAGATCGCCGAGAACACCGACTGGCGGCAGATTCTCGGGCTCTACGAGCTGCTGGCGGTGCTCGCCCCCGGGCCGATGGTGACGCTCAATCGGATCGTCGCCGTGGCGATGGTGCACGGCCCGCGCATCGCGCTCGGCGAGCTGGCGGCCGCCGCGGACGATCCAGCGTTGGCCGGGCACCACCGGGCGGCCGCGGTGCGGGCCCACCTGCTCGACATGGCGGGCCGGAGCGACGAGGCGCGGTCCGAGTTCCGCGTCGCCGCGCGGCTGACGCTGAGCGACCCCGAGCGGCGCTACCTGTTCGACCGGGCCGGCCCGGAGCGCGATGCACCCGACTGACCCATCGGGTCGCCGACTCGCCGGGAATGCCGGGGGCGACGGGCCCGGGCCGGTGGGCACACCGGCGATCGGTGTCAGGCGCGGGAGAACGCCGACGCCCTGCTGACCTGGTCGGGGGTCGGCCGGACGCCCGTGTACAGCTCGAACTGCTCGGCCGCCTGCAGGGCGATCACCTCCGCGCCCGAGATGACCGTCGTCCCCCGCCGATCGGTGGCCAGCGCGATCAGCGGCGTCTCGGCCGGGAACGCGACGACGTCGAACACGACGTCCGCGGCGGCGACCACGTCCGGGTCGAAGGCGAGCCCGTCGGCCTCCGCCCCGCCGGCCATCCCGATCGGCGTGGCGTTGACGATCAGCCCGGGCCGGGCCGCGCCCACCTCGGTGCGGTGCGCGAAGCCGTACTCGGTGGCGAGAGCCTCGCCGCGCTCCGCGTTCCGCGCGACCACGGTGCCCGAGCGGAACCCGCCGTCCCGCAGGGCGGCGACCACCGCCTTCGCCATGCCCCCGCTGCCCAGGACGGCGAACGCGAGGTCCACCGGCACGTCGTGCGATGCGAGCAGGTGCGCCACGGCGCGGTAGTCGGTGTTGTACGCGCGCAGGTGCCCGTCGGTGTTCACGATCGTGTTCACCGACTGGATCGCGGCGGCCGACTCGTCGAGCTCGTCGACCAGCGGGATGCAGGTCTCCTTGAACGGCATCGAGACCGAGCAGCCCCGGATGCCGAGGGCGCGGACGCCGGCGACGGCCCCGCCGATGTCGGACGGCGCGAAGGCCTTGTAGAGAAAGTCGAGGCCGAGCTCGTCGTAGAGGAAGTTGTGGAAGCGGGTCCCGAGGTTGCTGGGCCGCGCTGCCACCGAGACGCACAGCACCGTCTCGCGGGTGATGGTCGCCGTGGACGGCATCGGACATCTCCTCTCGCGCGGCGCACGGCGCGATGCGCCGGGGCGTGCGGCGCCGGCAGGGACCGGGTGCGGCCGATTCTTCCCGCTCCTGCCGCCCGCTGCCTCCTCTCTGGCGGGCGACGGCGGCGGTCGGGTCTCCTGCCGGGCCGCTGGGACCGCCGGGCCGGGCGACGGCCACAGCCGCCGTTGCCCGCGCGTCACGCGGCCGAGATGCGCCGGAAACGTCCGGCGACCACGCTGCGGTGGTGTCGGGACCATTCCGGGGGGCCCCGTGAGCGAGCCGGGCGGTCCCGGCCTGCCCGATCCCGACCTGCCCGATGCCGACATGCCCGATCCCCGCTCCGCCGGTCCGGCCGACCGGACGCCGCACTTCGGGCCGGAGCAGCTGCTCGGCTTCCGCATCGGGGTGACCGCGGACCGCCGCTCCGGCGATCTGATCGCCGCGCTGGAGCGCCGCGGCGCCGAGGTGCTGCACGCGCCCACGCTGCGCATCGTGCCCGCCAAGCAGGACGCCAGGGTCGTCGAGGACACCGGCGCGATCATCGTCGGTCGGCCCGACATCACGCTGGCCACCACGGCCTTCGGCATGCGCGGCTGGCTGGAGGCGGCCGACGCGGCCGGCATCGGCGCGGAGCTGATCGAGGTGCTGGGCGCCTCCCGCATCCTGGTGCGCGGCCCGAAGGCGCGGGGGGCGATCCGCGCGGCCGGCCTCGAGGACGACGGGATGAGCGCGCAGGAGACCACGGAGTCGATGGTCGACCAGGTGCTCGCGGAGGGCGTCGCCGGACGCACGGTCGCGGTGCAGCTGCACGGCTTCGTCGACGAGGAGCAGCTGCGGCGGCTGCGCGACGCGGGGGCGACGGTGGTCACGGTCGCGCCGTACCGCTGGACGGCGCCGGCCGATCCGGCCCGGGTCAGCCGGCTCATCGACGCCATCGCCGGTGGCACGCTCGACGCGGTCACCTTCACCAGCGCGCCCGCGGCCGAGGCCCTGCTGGCCGCAGCGGGCCGGCGCGGCAGCCGCGACGCGCTGGTTCGAGCGATGCAAACCGACGTGCTGGCGGCCTGCGTGGGGCCCGTCACCGCGGCGCCGCTGCACGCGGCCGGCATCGACTCCATCCACCCCGATCGGTACCGGCTCGGCGCGCTCGTCCGGCTGCTCTGCGAGCACCTGCACGAGCACCGGGTGCTGCGCCTGCCGACCCGGCACGGGACGCTCGAGATCCGTGGCCGGAGCGTCGATCTCGCGGGTCGACGGAGTTCGCTGTCGCCCACCTCGGTGGCGGTGCTGCGGGTGCTGGCGCAGGCCGGCGGATCGGTGGTGCCGCGCGCGCGGCTGCTGGCCGTGTTGCCGGAGGCGGAGGACGAGCACGCGCTCGAGGCCGCGATCGGCCGACTGCGCGCCGCGCTGGGCGCCCGCGGCCTGGTCGCCACGGTGATCAAGCGCGGCTACCGGCTGGACGTCTGACCCCGCGGGTCATCGGCCCCGACGGACCCTCCTGGCGGAGCGGCGTACCCGCGGAGCGCCCGCCCGCGGCCCGGTAGGTTCGGCACCCATGGATCCGCGACTGGCCCGGCGACTGCCCGAGCCCGCGGACGACTCCCTGGACATCCTCGGCGCGGTCGACACCGTCGGCATCACCCTGCCCGGCGGCGGCGCGACGGATGCGACCGCCGGTGCCACCGCCAGGAGACGCCGGTCGCGATCGCCGCCTTCCGCGACGACCTGGAGCGCATCCGGTTCTCGCCGTACTTCTCCCGGCTCGCCGCCGTCACCCAGGTGGTGTCGCAGGGCGCGGCCGGCGCGGTCGTGCACAACCGGCTCACCCACTCGATCAAGGTCACCGCCGTGGCCAGGGCGATCGCCACCGCGCTCCAGCACGGCCCCGACCGGGACCTGCTGGCGCGGCTCGGCGGCTGCGACCCGGTGGTGGTGCAGGCGGCCGCGAGCGCGCACGACCTCGGGCACCCGCCGTTCGGCCACCTGGGCGAGCGCACCCTCGACCGGATCGCGCGCGAGCGGTTCGGGCTCGTCGACGGGTTCGAGGGCAACGCGCAGACGTTCCGGATCCTCACAGAACTCGACGTGCACGGTGAGCGCGGCGAGGGGCTGAACCTGACCGCGGCCGTGCGGGCGGCCGTGTTGAAGTACCCGTGGGCCCGGTTCCACGTGCCCGACCCGCACCCGAGCACCTCCGCGGCGCCTCCGCGCGGCGGCGGCCAGGGGCCCGACGGGCCCGGTTCGGCGAAGTTCTCCGCGTACCTGATCGACATCGACGAGCTCGAGGAGTCGCGGGCCGCCTACCCCGCGGTCGGCCCGTGGCAGCAGACCGTGGAGTGCTCGGTCATGGACATCGCAGACGACATCGCTTACTCCCTCCACGATCTCGACGACTTCCACCGGGCGGGCGTGCTGCAGCACGCGGCGGTGGCCGCGGAGTTCCGCACCTGGCTGCGCCGGCGGGCCGAGTTCGCCGCGCTGCCCCCGGCGGACCTGCTGCTCGCCGACCGGCGCCCCGGCTACGCCCTGGAGACGCTGCGCCGGCGCCTGCGCGACCGCGACGGGTGGATCTTCGACGACGAGGCGTTCGGGGTGGCCGTCGGCCGCGTCGCCACCGACCTGGTCGACGGCCTGCTCGCCGTCCCGTTCGACTCGTCGATCAGCGCCGAACGCGCCATCGGCTCCTTCACCGACAGCTGGATCACCCACCTGCGCCGGTCCGTCGAGGTCAGCCCCGACCCACCGGTGCGCGCGGGCTTCGCCGTGCTGGACCGGCAGGGCTGGCACGAGGTCGCCGTGCTCAAGGTCGTGCACCAGCGGTTCGTGCTCGACCGCCCCGACCTGGCGATGTTCCAACGCGGCCAGGCGCAGGCGCTCACCACGCTGGTGGCCAATCTGGAGGCCTGGCTCACCGACCCGATGGACGCCTCGCGGGCGCCGCGCCGGCTGGTCGACCTCGTGCGGCTGGCGACGGACGGGTACCGGCGGCTGGCGGCCGGCCGCCCGGAACTCCTCACCGGCCCGCGCGGCTCCGGCCGCCGCGACGCGCCCGGCCCGGACGACGTGATCCGGCTCGGCCGCGGCCGCGGCATCATCGACTACGTCGCGTCCCTGACCGACGACCGGGCCGGCGCATCGGCGCGCACCCTCGCGGGGCTCACCGGGCAACTGTGGGACGCCGGGTCCTCGCTGTGACCACAGCGACCGCGACCGGGAACGGTGTGGCGCCGGGGGCTCCCCCGTCGTGAGCGCGCGACGGGCCGCCCCGGGCGGCGGCACGACGGTCGAGGTCGCGGCCGACCGGCTGCCCGGCTGGATCACCCGGTTCGCCGCCCGCAACGGCGGGCTGGCCGCCATCGACGCCGATCCGCGGGCGGTCACGCTGACCGCCGGCGACGGCACCACCGCCGTGCTGGAGGTGCCGTTCGGGCCGATGGCGATCGGCGACCGCGAGCCGGTGGAGGCGGTGCTGCAGCACGTGGCCGCCCTGGGCGAGATCGGGCTGCTGATCGTGCGTGGCGGCGCGCACTCCGTGGGCATCGCGCGCGGCGGGCGGGTCCTGGCGTCGTCGACGGACCGGCCGTACCTGTCGGCGCGAACGGCGGCCGGCGGCTGGTCGCAGCAGCGCTACGCCCGCCGGCGTGGCAACCAGCTCACCTACTCGCTCAAGAGCGCCGCCGACGTCGCCGCGCGCCTGCTGCTGCCCGCGGCGGGCCGCCTCGACGGCCTCGCGCTGGGCGGCGACCGCGCCGCGCTGGCCCGGGTGCTCGCCGACCCCCGGCTGCGCCCGCTGGATGCGCTGCCCAGCCGGACCTTCCCCGACATCGCGGAGCCGCGCCGCGCGGTGCTCGACGACGTCGCCACCCGCAGCCTCGCCGCGTCGATCACCGTGCGGCCCCGGGCGGCCGGCTCGCCGGGCGGGGGAGACGCGAACCTCCCGTAGCATTTCCGAGCGTGATCACCGCAACCGGCCTGGAGCTGCGGGCCGGGACCCGGATCCTGCTCGAGGACACGACCGTGCGCCTGCACCCGGGTGATCGCATCGGCCTCGTCGGCCGCAACGGCGCCGGCAAGACCAGCACCCTGCGCGTCCTCGCGGACGAGGCCCCGCCCTACGCCGGCACCATCCAGCGCTCGGCGCCGATCGGCTACCTGCCCCAGGACCCGCGCGAGGGCGATCTGCACGTCACCGCGAAGGACCGGGTGCTCTCGGCCCGCGGCCTGGACGTCCTGCTCGCCGAGCTGGAGAAGACCCAGATCCAGATGGCGGAGCTCACGGACCCCGCCGATCTCGCGGCCGCGACCGACCGGTACAGCCGCGCCGAGGAACGGTTCACCCAGCTCGGCGGGTGGGCGGCGGACAGCGAGGCGGCGCGGATCTGCTCGAACCTCGGTCTGCCCGACCGGGTGCTGGCGCAGCGCCTCGGCACGCTGTCCGGCGGCCAGCGGCGCCGGGTCGAACTCGCCCGGATCCTGTTCTCGGCGTCCGAGGCCGGCGGCGGCGGGTCCGCGGGCGGCACGATGCTGCTGCTCGACGAGCCGACGAACCACCTGGACGCCGACTCCGTCGTCTGGCTTCGCGACTACCTCAAGGGGTTCAGCGGGGGGCTGGTGATCATCTCGCACGACGTCAATCTGCTGTCGGCGGTGGTGAACAAGGTCTGGTTCCTGGATGCGGTGCGCGGCGAGCTCGACGTCTACAACATGAACTGGCCGCGCTACCTGCAGGCGCGCGCGACCGATGAGCAGCGCCGGCGCCGGGAACGGGCCAACGCGGAGAAGAAGGCGTCCGCGCTGCTCGCGCAGGCGGCGAAGATGCAGGCCAAGGCGACCAAGGCGACGGCCGCCCATCAGATGGTGCGGCGCGCCGAGCAGATGGTCGCCGAGCTGGACGACGTGCGGGTCGCCGACCGGGTCGCCAAGATCCGCTTCCCGCAGCCGGCGCCGTGCGGCCGCACGCCGCTGACCGCCGAGAACCTGTCCAAGTCCTACGGGTCGCTCGAGGTCTTCGCCGGGGTCGGGCTGGCCATCGACCGGGGCAGCCGCGTGGTCGTGCTGGGGCTGAACGGCGCCGGCAAGACCACCCTGCTCAAGCTGCTGGCCGGACTGGAGGCGCCCGACACCGGCGAGGTGGTGCCCGGCCACGGTCTCCGCCTGGGGTACTACGCCCAGGAACACGAGACCATCGACCCGGACGCGACGGTGTGGGAGAACACGCGGCGCGCGGCGCCGGACGCGGGTGCGCAGGAGCTGCGGAACCTGCTCGGCGCGTTCCTGTTCCGCGGCGAGCAGCTCGAGCAGGCGGCCGGCACGCTGTCCGGCGGCGAGAAGACCCGGCTGGCGCTGGCCGGCCTGGTGTCCTCCGCGGCGAACGTGCTGCTGCTGGACGAGCCGACCAACAACCTGGATCCGGCCAGCCGGGAGCAGGTGCTCGACTCGCTGCGTCGCTACGAGGGCGCCGTCGTGCTGGTCACCCACGACCCCGGTGCCGTCCAGGCACTGCATCCGGAGCGGGTGATCCTGCTGCCGGACGGCACGGAGGACCACTGGTCCGCGGACTACCTGGACCTGGTCGAGCTGGCCTGACGCGGAGGCATCGCGTGCCGCGCACCGGTTGTCGGCACACGCCCGGACGATCTTCGTACGGTGATCATCCGGAATGGAAACACGGTTCCCGGTGGCGGGTGCGCCCGATTTGTTCGATCATGGGGGGCGGACCCAACAACGCCGATGCAATGACGCATCCTACCTAGGGGTGGGGACGTGGCCACAGACACCAGGACCGCATCGAAGACCGCCAAGACGGCCACCCTCAAGAAGGGCGCCCGGATCACCGGGCCCCAGCGCGACAAGCTGGCCGCCGACCTGCGCAAGAAGTACGAGAAGGGGCAGAGCATCCGCGCTCTCGCGGAGGGCACCGGCCGCTCCTACGGTTTCGTGCACCGCCTGCTGCTCGACGCCGACGTTCCGCTCCGCGGTCGCGGCGGCGCGACCCGCACGAAGAAGAAGTGACGTCCGGGCCGGCCGGGCACCGACGGCCGGTCGCCCCGCCGTCACGCAGCACCAGGATCGGCCGGTGACCGTCGATCGGGGCGGCGTGGACGACGGCCCGGCTACCGGGCGGCTCGGGTGGGACGACGCCCTGCTGGCCGCGGGTGGTGTCCGGTTCGACGTCTCCGGGGAGATCGCGCGGGTCACCCTCGATCGACCGCGGGTGCACAACGCGCAACTGCCCGTGACCTGGGAGGCGTTGCAGTACATCGGTTCCCATCTGCCGGATGCGGCCAGGGTGGTGATCGTCGGCGGCGCGGGCCCGTCGTTCTCCGCGGGGCTCGACCGGTCGGCGTTCGAGCCGGGTCAGGACGGTGTGCTCGCCCGGCTCGCGGCGATGAATGACGCCGACGCGGACGCCGCGATCGCCGGCTTCCAGAATTCCTTTCGCTGGCTCAACACCTCTCCCGCGGTCTCCGTCGCCGCCGTGCACGGGCACGCCATCGGCGCCGGTTTCCAGCTCGCCCTCGCGTGCGACCTGGTCGTCGTCGCCGACTCGGCGCGCTTCCGGATGGCCGAGGTGGGCCTCGGGCTGGTGCCCGACCTCGGCGGCACCGGCCGGCTGGCCGGGCTCGTCGGACGCCAGCGGGCCCTGGAGATCTGCGCGACCGCGCGGGTGGTGACCGGGGAGGAGGCCGCGCGGCTGGGCATCGCGCTGCGCTGCGTGCCCGCCGGAGAGCTGGCCGACGCGGCGGCCGCGCTGGCTGCGGACCTCGTGCGGCAGCCCGACTCGGCGGTCCGGGCGGTGACCCGGTTGGTCCGGGCGGCCGGGGTCGGTCATCCCGACGAGCAATGGGCGCGGGAGCGCACGGCGCAGATCGCGCAGGTCCGCGCGCTGGCCGCGGCGCTGACCGGCGCACCGGGCTGACGCCGCGACCCGCCGACGAGCGGCCGGAGGTCAGTGCAGCAGCGCAGCGAGCGCCGGGTCGTCGTCGAGCAGGCCGTCCAGCACCCGGGTCGCGGCGGCGGGCGATCCGCACAGCGGATGGATCACCATCGCTCGGTAGGCGGTCTCCCGGTCGCCCGCGCGGACCGCGTCGATCGCCGCCCGCTCCGCCGCGCGCACCTGGCAGACCAGGCCCTGCTGATCCAGGCTCAGCGGCGCGGCGGGCAGCGCGGTCGCGCCGGCGCCGTCGATCCGGCACGCGGTCTCCACCACCATGTCGGCGGGCAGGCCGGGAATCGCCGGCGAGCGCTTCACCGTTGGGCGCGTTCACGATCAGCGTCGCCGGCTCACCCGAGGTGAGCGCCGCGATCAGGTCGAGCGCGACCTCCTGGTAGCCGCCGCCGGCCAGGTCGCGGGCATCTCGATGCTGCGTCAACGATCTCGTCTCCGCGAGGTAGCTGCTCTCGCGCCGGTCGCGCGCCGCGAGCCACAGCTCGGCCGCCGCGGCGGGCGTGCGGGCGGCCGCCGCGTAGAACTCGCCCTGCTCGACGGCCAGGATCTCGCCGCGGCTGCGCTCGCCCCGCAGCCGTGCGGTGAGTTCGGCTGCGGCGTAGTAGAAGTGCACGTACTCGTTCGGCACACAGCCGAGCGCGCGCAGGGTGCGGCGTCCGAACAGCCGGCCCTCCTCGAAGCCGTCGACGAGCTCGTCCGAGGACAGCAGCTCCGCCATCAGGTCTCGGTCGTCGAATCGCAGCGACCGCAACCAGCCGCAGTGGTTGATCCCGGCGTACCCGGCTCGCACCCGCTCGACCGGCGCGCCGAACACCCGGCACACCCGGGCGATCAGCCCGATCGGCGAGTCGCAGATGCCGATCACCCGCTCGCCCAGCACCGGGCGGAGCGCCTCGGTGATCATGCCCGCCGGGTTGGTGAAGTTGACGAACCAGGCGCTCGGAGCGACATCCGCCACCACGCGGGCGATATCGAGCGCGACGGGGAGCGTGCGCAGGCCGTACGACAGGCCGGCGAGGCCGACGGTCTCCTGGCCGAGCACGCCGGCGTCCAGCGCCCGCCGCTCGTCCCGCGCCCTCGCGGCCGCGCCGCCGACCCGGATCGCGGAGAAGACCACGTCGGCGCCGCGCAGCGCGCGCGGAAGGTCGGTCTCCGCGCGGATCGCGGGCCCGCCGCCCCGCGCCGCCAGCACGGCGGCGATCACCGCCAGCCGGTTGGGGTCAGCGTCGTGCAGCACCAGCTCCTGGACCTGCAGGCTCGGTCGCGCCACCAGCGCCGCGTGCACGAGCGGGACGCGGAAACCGCCCCCGCCGAGCACGACCAGTCGCATCGACCGACCCTAACCGGCGCGGTGCCGCCGACCGGGGCGGAAATTCGCCCGCGCGGCACGGGCGGTGGTGGCAAGCTCGACAGGCATGAGCCATCCGGCGCCGATGCCGTTCCCGGGTGTCGGCTCGCCGGACGGCGAACCGGGCGGCATTCCGACCGGCGAGTTCGACGTGGTGATGCAGGGCACGGTGTTCCTCGACATCGTGCTGACCGGGCTGGGCGAGCTGCCGTCGGCGGGGACGGAGGTGCCCGCCGAGGGGATGGGGTCGTGCCCCGGCGGCGTGGCCAACCTGGCGATCGCCTCGGCCCGCCTCGGGCTGCGCACCGCCCTGGCCGCGTCGTTCGGCGACGACCTGTACGGCGACTTCCTCGTGCGCACCCTGGTCGAGGAGGGCATCGACCTGTCGCTGTCCCGGCGCATCGCGCAGTGGCACTCGCCGGTCACCGTTTCGCTTGCGGTGCAACGGGATCGGTCGATGATCACGCACAGCCACCCGTCGCCCGTGCCGGACGCGGACCTGATCGGGTCATCGCCGCCCACCCGGGCGGGCGTCGTGCACCTCGACGGCCCGCTGCCGCCGTGGGCGATCCAGGCGCGTAAGGAGGGCGCGCTGCTGTTCGGCGACGTCGGCTGGGACCCGACCGAGCAGTGGTCCGGCGAGCTCGTCTCGCACCTGGGCCAGCTCGACGCCTTCCTGCCGAACAGCGCCGAGGCCATGGCGTACACCCGCACCGACGATCCCCGCGCCGCGCTGCTCGCGCTCGCCGACGTCGTGCCCGTGGTGGTCATCACCTGCGGCGGGCAGGGCGCGATCGGCATCGACTCGACCAGCGGCGAGGAGGAGTGGGTGCCGTCGCTGCCGGTGAACTCGGTCGACGCGACCGGCGCCGGCGACGTGTTCGCCGCGGCGTTCGTGGCGGGGTCGGTCCGGGGCTGGCCGCTGCGCACCCGGATGGCGTTCGCCAATCTGTGCGCCGCCCTGTCCGTGCAGCAGGTCGGCGGCTCGCTCGCCGCTCCCGGCTGGGGCGACGTCAGCGACTGGCTGACCAAGGTCCGCCGGCTCGCCGCGGAGGGCTCGCGCGCCGCGTCGGTGCTCGTGCACAGCTACGAGTTCCTCGAGGACGCGATCCCCGGCGGCCCGAGCCGGGCCGTGCGGCGCGCCACCGCGACCATCGCGCGGTTCTCCGACGCGTGAGCGGCGCGGCCCGGCCACCGCCGATCACGGCGCCGAGCCGGCCCAGCGGGAGACGTCAGCGCCGGACGGCGCCCTCCACCAGGTCCAGCACGCCGTCCAGCCGGTCGGCGGGCAGGCCGGCCGCCAGGTGCGCCACCAGGCCCTCCTGGACCAGCTCGAGATAGTCGGCCAGCCCGTCGATCTCGACGTCGGAGCGGACGACGCCGGCATCCTGCTGGCGGCGCAGCCGCGATCGCACGGCGGCCGCGATGCGCTCGGCGTGCGGCGCCCAGGCGGCGCGGAAGGCCGGGTCCGTGCGCAGCCGGCGGGATACCTCCAGCTGCATGCCGACCCAGTCGGCCCGGCCGTCGGCGATCATCCGCCGCATCACCTGGACCAGCCCGTGGTCGGACACCGTCGCCGCCATCTGCTCGCCGTCCCGGACCGCGAGGGCCAGGAACAGCGCCTCCTTGTCCGGGAAGTGGTGGAAGATCGCGCCGCGGCTGAGCCCGATCTCCTCCTCCAGCACCCGCACCGTCGCGCCCTCGTAGCCGTGCCGGCCGAACGCGGCGCGGGCGCCGTCGAGGATCTCGTTCCGCCTGGCCCGCAGGCGATCCGGACCGATCCGCGGCATCGCCTAGCCCGCCGTGCGCGACCGGCGCGCGGCCGCGCCGGTCGCAGGGTCAGCCGGACGGGCCGTGCGGAGCGGTACGGACACCGAGCCTCAGGACGCCGGCAGCAGCGAGCGCAGCACGTACTGCATGATGCCGCCGTTGCGGTAGTAGTCCGCCTCGCCCGGGGTGTCGATCCGGACCACGGCGTCGAACTCCACCACACCGCCGGACGGCTTGGTCGCGGTCACCTTCACCGTGCGCGGGGTGCGGCCCTCGTTCAGCTCGGTGATGCCGGAGATGTCGAAGGTCTCGTCCCCGTCCAGGCCGAGCGTCTTGACGATCTCGCCCTCCGGGAACTGCAGCGGGATCACGCCCATGCCGATCAGGTTCGACCGGTGGATGCGCTCGAACGACTCGGCGATCACGGCCCGCACGCCGAGCAGCGCGGTGCCCTTGGCCGCCCAGTCGCGGGACGACCCGGAGCCGTACTCCTTGCCGCCCAACACGACCAGCGGGATGCCCTCCTCCGCGTAGTTCTGCGCCGCGTCGTAGATGAACGCCTGCGGCGCGTCCTGCTGGGTGAAGTCGCGGGTGTAGCCGCCCTGGACGGGTCATCCAGCAGCTGGTTGCGCAGCCGGATGTTCGCGAAGGTGCCGCGGATCATCACCTCGTGGTTGCCGCGCCGGGACCCGTAGGAGTTGAAGTCCTTGCGCGTGATGCCGTGCTCGGTCAGGTACTGCGCGGCCGGGGTGCCCGCCTTGATCGCGCCGGCCGGCGAGATGTGGTCGGTGGTCACCGAATCGCCGAGCTTGGCCAGCACCCGGGCGCCGCTGATGTCGGTCACCGGCGACGGCTGGCGCGGCATGCCGTCGAAGTACGGGGGCTTGCGGACGTAGGTCGACTCCGGGTCCCACTCGAAGGTCTTGCCCTCGGGCGTCGGCAGCGACTTCCAGCGCTCGCCGCCGTCGAAGACGTCGGCGTAGCTGGAGGCGAACATCTCCTTGTTGATCGAGGAGGCGATGGTCTCCTGGATCTCCTGCGGGCTGGGCCAGATGTCCTTGAGATAGACGTCGTTGCCGTCGGTGTCGTGCCGAGTGGCTGCTCGTCGAAGTCGAAGTCCATCGTCCCGGCCAGCGCGTAGGCGATCACCAGCGGGGGAGAGGCCAGGTAGTTCATCTTGACGTCCGGGTTGATCCGGCCCTCGAAGTTGCGGTTGCCGGACAGCACGGAGACCACGGTCAGGTCGGCCTCGTTGACGGCGGCGGAGATCTCGTCCGGCAGCGGGCCGGAGTTGCCGATGCAGGTGGTGCAGCCGTAGCCGACCAGGTTGTAGCCGAGCTTCTCCAGATACGGCCAGAGGCCGGCCTTCTCGTAGTAGTCGGTGACCACCTGGGAGCCGGGCGCCATCGTCGTCTTCACCCACGGCTTGACCGTCAGCCCGCGGTCGACCGCGTTGCGGGCGAGCAGCGCGGCACCGAGCATCACCGACGGGTTCGAGGTGTTGGTGCAGGAGGTGATCGCGGCGATCACCACGGCGCCGTGGTCCAGTTCGAAGGTGCCGTACTCGGCTGTCTCCACCTCGTCGGCTTCGACGGCCGGCCGTTCGCGCCGTCGGCGGCGGACTGCAGGTGCACCACCACGTCCCGGTCGGCGTCCTCGTCGACGTACCGGGGCCGCGGCCGGCGGGTCGCTGGCCGGGAAGGACTCCTCGACCGCCTCGTCGAGCGTGGTGTGCGGGGCCGAGTCGCCGTTCGTGACGTAGTCGTGGATGGCCTTGCGGAACGATCCCTTGGCGTCGGAGAGCTCGATCCGGTCCTGCGGCCGCTTGGGCCCGGCGATCGACGGCACCACGGTGGAGAGGTCCAGCTCGAGGTACTCGGAGAACACCGGCTCGACGGCCGGGTCGTGCCAGAGACCCTGTGCGCGCGCGTAGGCCTCGACCAGCTCGACCTGCTCGGCGGGGCGGCCGGTGAGCCGCAGGTAGGTGATGGTCTCGTCGTCGATCGGGAACATCGCGGCGGTGGAGCCGAACTCCGGGCTCATGTTGCCGATGGTCGCCCGGTTGGCCAGCGGTACCTGGCCGACGCCGTCGCCGTAGAACTCCACGAACTTGCCGACGACGCCGTGCTTGCGCAGCATCTCGGTGATCGTCAGGACGACGTCGGTGGCGGTGGTGCCGGCCGGGATCGCGCCGGTCAGCTTGAACCCGACGACCCGCGGGATGAGCATCGACACCGGCTGGCCGAGCATCGCCGCCTCGGCCTCGATGCCGCCGACGCCCCAGCCGAGCACGCCGATGCCGTTGACCATGGTGGTGTGCGAGTCGGTGCCGACGCACGAGTCCGGGTAGGCCTGCACGACCCCGTTCCCCCGCGGGACATGACCACCCGCGCGAGGTGCTCGATGTTGACCTGGTGCACGATCCCGGTGCCCGGCGGCACGACCTTGAACTCGTCGAACGCGGTCTGGCCCCAGCGCAGGAACTGGTACCGCTCGCGGTTGCGCTCGTACTCGAGCTCGACGTTGCGCTCGAAGGCGTCCGCGCGGCCGAACACGTCGGCGATCACCGAGTGGTCGATGACCATCTCCGCCGGGGCGAGCGGGTTGATCTTGTCCGGGTCGCCGCCCAGGTCGGCCATCGCCTCGCGCATGGTGGCCAGGTCGACGACGCAGGGCACCCCGGTGAAGTCCTGCATGATCACCCGCGCCGGGGTGAACTGGATCTCGATGTTGGGTTCCGCCGCGGGATCCCAGTCGGCCAGCGCCCGGATGTGATCGGCGGTGATGTTCGCGCCGTCCTCGGTGCGGATCAGGTTCTCCAGCAGCACCTTCAGGGAGAAGGGCAGGCGGGCGGCGTTCTCCAGCCCCTCCACCCCGATGATCTTGAAGATCTCGTAGCGGTGCCGGCGACGGTGAGCGTGTCCTTGGCGGCGAAGCTGTCCTTGCTCTGGGCAGACACGGCGATTCTCCCTCGTGACGATGGCGCTCCACAGGCTGCGGCGGACTCCGGCGCTGCGGCGGCGATCCGGATGCGGCGTTGCGGGGTCGAGACCCATTCTTTCCCGCTCCGTCGAGCGCGGCCCGGCGGGGTCCCGGCTAACAGTACGCTCGTCTTGTTTGGCGCTGCAAACCTCCGCCCCGGGTGCCGGGCACGGGGGGACGAATGCGACAGAGCGGCCCCGGCGATGCGCCGGGGCCGCTCTCTGGTCGGGTGTCGGTCAGCCGGTCAGTTTCCCGCCAGGCCGACCAGGTACTGCACGTCGCCGGGCTCCAGGCCGCGCGTCAGCGAGAGGAAGACGTCGCCGAACGACCGCATCGGGCTGACGTACCAGTCGTCGCCGACCTGCACGGTGACCACGCCCAGGTTGACCAGCTGCTCGAACTCGCGCTTGATGATGTCCACCAGCTGCGGATCGAGGTCCTCGTCGCCGGCGAACTCATCGATGTAGGTGTCGATCGTGGTCTCGTCGAGGGTGATCTCCGGCTGGTCGTCGGTCTTGAGCGTGACCGAGCCGGTCGCCTGGTCCACCGTGATCGTGGCGGTCTGGCCGTCGGCCGAGATCGTCGCCGACGCCAGCGAGACCTTCGTGCCGCCGGTGACGTCCGAGGTGGCGAACTGGATGTCGTCGATGGTGAAGCCCAGGTCCTGCTCGGCGTTGCCGAGTTCGCCGCTCAGGTCGCCCCCGTCCGAGGATCGCAGGATCAGCTTGCCGTAGTCGTGCAGCACGGCCATCTCGTCCGGCGGGAGCACCGCGATGACGTTCTCCAGCTCGCCCTGCATCGCCGCGGTGTACAGCTGCCTGACGGCGTCCTGCGGTGACTCCGCGCCGACGGCCGGGATGACGTCCGTGGACGTCGGGTTCCCCGCGCCGGACTCCTGCGCCCAGGTGTCCGCGATCGTGTAGAAGAGGCTGACGTACCAGTCGGTGCCGCGCCTGACGGTGGCGACCCGGATCGGCTCCGCCGTTGTCGGCGACCGCGTCCGCGATGTTGAGGGTCTCGGACTGCGGCTGCGCCTGCTCGATCTCGTCGGCGAACTCGCTCTTGAACGTCTCCGTCAGCGGGATGTTCGCCGGGTCGCTGGCCACGGTGACCGATGCCGCCCGTGAGCTCGACCACGTTCACATGATCGTTGATGCTGATCGGTCTGGCCGTAGGTCATGCCGGACACCGTGACCTTCGTGCCGGTCATGGAGTCGACGGACGCGGCGGGGCTGAGCACCTCGAGCCGCTGCAGTTCCTTGATCATGTCGCCGGACAGGTCGGTGAACAGCGCGGCCTCGGCGGGATCGAGCTGGTCCGCGAGGCCGATCGGGTCGGACTGGCTCAGCGTCTTGAACATCGAATCAACGGCCTGCTGCGGACTGCCGTGGCCGGCGGCGGTCTCGGTGGTGTCGCGGATGGCGAAGAACTAGACGGCGGCGCCGGCCAGCAGCGCGACCACCACGGCGATCGCGGTGATGATCATGGGGGTGCGATTCTTCGGCTGCGGGGCGCCGGGCTGGGAGACGCTGACCGGATTCCACTGGTCGCCGGGCGGCGGTGGATAACCGCCCCCCTGAGGGGGGTAACCGCCCTGCGGGGGCGGGCCGGCGGGCGCCGGCGTGGAGTAGCCCTGGTAGCCGGGATTCGCGCCGGACGTCGGTCCCGGGTAGGTGGGCGGGCCCTGTGGCGGCTGGCCGGCCGGGCCCTGCCACGCGTTCGGCGGGGTGGGCGGGCTCCAGCCGCCGGGCGGAGTCTGGGGCTGCTGCCAGGAACCGGGCGGCGGGGTGGGGCCGCCGGGTTGCTGCCACGGTCCGGATGGTGATCCGGGCTGCTGACCCGGTCCCTGCTGCCAGGGGCCCTGTGGTCCGCCCTGTTGCGTCATGAAGTTGCGTTCCCTTCTCGTCTGGTGTGGCGTCCGCACGGACCCCGATCTGCTCGTCGCGCGGCAAGGAGCGCGATCGGCCCGGGGACGTACATGCGGAGACCCATCACCCATTGTGACGTCGCTCTCAGCGAAAGGGTTGCACGCTTCAGGGTCTCGATCGGGTGGTCCGGCGCAGGGCCAGCGCGAGGCCGCCGCCCACGAGCAGCGCGGCGCCCGCGGCCATTACTGACGGGCCGAGCGGATCCAGCGACACGGACCCCGATCCGGCGCCCCGCGCCGCGATCGCGAGCGCCGCGACGGCCAGCGTCCCGCTCGCGAGACCGAGAACGGCGGCGATGACCCCGGCGGTGCGCCACCAGCGCAGGGCGCCGACGATCACCGGGAGGACGCAGAGCGGGCCGAAGTAAGGCCACAGGTCGACCAGAACGGCGAGCACGCCGTCGCCGGCGATCCCGAGGCGGTCGACGACACCCGAGATCGCGTAGCTCGAGCGCCGCACCTGTCCGGAGACGACCCACGGCAGGAAGGACCCCACCACGACCAGGACGACGCCGAGCCCGGCGATCGCCGCCGGGATGACGGGCGCCGCTGGGCGGGTGGCGGACGGGTGTGCGGGTGGCGGCGTCGGGCCGGTCCAGGGGTGCTGTCCGGCCGGCGGGTCGGGTGTGGTCACGCCGGAGATCACCCCCTCCTCGGTCGCTGGACGGACACCGCATCGTCACACGCCAGCGGCCGTACCGGTTGCGGGCGATCGCACGACACGGGTCGACCGCACCGGGTGGTGGCGACCGCAGTGGACGCGCGCGAGTGCACGAGCCTGGGAGTCCCGTGCACTCGTCAGGAACCAGTGCGCCTCGGGGAACCCGCTGCGGCCGGTGGGCTCGGCGCCGACGGATCGGGACTCGACGCCGGGCGACCGCGCCGTGCGGGCGGCGGGACCGGCGCCCAAGATCATCGAATTCGGTCTCGATTGAGCAAACTTGCAGTGATTTGTCCGTTTTGGGACTACTGAGTTTGCCGTGACCTCTGGTCAATAGGGGGACAGCAGTGGCATCGTGCTCCCTGGCGTGTCGAGTTGACAAGTTCGCTCAAAGCGTCACACACGGCACTTTGGACCCATCTGGCACAGCCTCGGCTGAGCCCGGAGCGGAGGAGCTCGACGTGTTCCGCCGGACTCCACACACCCCTGCGCCGATGTCGGCCACCCGCGGCAGGGCGAGCGCGCCGGCCCGCCTGCTCGCGAGCCTGCTCGTCGCCGTGCTGGCGCTGGTGCTGGCCGCATCGCCGGCCGGTGCCGTGCCGCCGCCCCCGCCGAACCCCTCCGACGAGGAGATCCAGCACAGCCAGGACCAGGCCGCCGTCTCGGCGCAGGAGGTCGGCCGGCTCGCCGGCCTGGTGACCCGGACCCAGGGCGACATCGAGCGGCTGCAGGCCGACATGGAGCTCAAGGCCGAGAACGCGAACAAGGCCGCCGTCGACCTGCAGGTGGCGGAGTCGGATGCGCGCGCCGCCGCCGACGCGCGCGACCCAGGCGCAGGCCGACGCGGACGCGGCCGGCAAGGCCATCGAGGATGCGCGGGCCAAGGCCGCCTCGTTCGCAGCCGCGTCGTTCCGGCAGGGATCGGTCCTGGGCTCGATGAGCGCGCTGCTCGATTCGGGCAGCCCGACCGAGCTCCTGCAGCGCCAGGAACTGCTCGACCAGATGTCCGGATCGCAACTGAACGTCATCGGCAACCTGGAGAGTCACCCGAACGCACAAGGCGAATCTGGACTCGGCCGCGCGGGCGGCGCTGGACGCCGCGAACGCCGCCCAGCAGCGCGCCGACGAGGCGAAGGTCGCGGCGGACGCGGCGCGCGAGGCCGCCGCGGACGCCCTGCGCAGCGGTCAGGACCAGCTCACGGCGCTGGAGGCGCAGCTCGACCAGCAGCAGGCGGACTACGGGCCGCGCTGGCCAACGCGTCCGGCCTGCAGAGCCAGCGCGAGTCGTACAACCAGTGGCTGGCCCAGAAGCAGGCCGAGGAGGAGGCCGCGCGGCAGGCCGCCGCGGAGGCCGCCCGGCTCGCCGCCGAGGAGGCCGCGCGGCAGGCCGCCTACCAGGCCTCGATGCAGCAGTTGCAGGCGCAGCAGGCCGCCTACGAAGCGTCGTGCGCCAGCTGCAGGACCAGGAGGCGGCCTACCAGGCCGCGCTGCAGACCCAGGCAGCCGCCGCGGCCGAGGCCGACGCGGAGCGTGCCGCCGCCGAGCAGGAGGCGCAGAACCAGGCCGCCCGGGCAGCGCAGGAGGCGCTGGCTGCGCAGAACAACGAGACCTTCTACACGAGCTGCGACGACGCCAGGGCGGCCGGCCGCGGTCCGATCTCCCGCGGCGAGTCCGGCTACCGGGCGGCGCTGGATCCGAACAACAACGGCGTCGCCTGCGAGGGCACGATCCGGTGCTGCCGCCGCAGCCGCGCCGGCCGCGGCATCCGCGTCTGCGGAGACGTTCTACGCGAGCTGCGACGACGCCAGGGCCGCCGGCCGCGGTCCGATCTCCCGCGGTGAGGACGGCTACCGGGCGGCGCTGGACCCCAACGACAACGGGGTCGCGTGCGAGGGCACCGCCACGGCGGTCAGCGCGCCGAGCATGCCGGCCATGACGAGCGTCATCGCGTCGGCGGGATCGTCGTCGCGGGGACAGACCGTGGTGAACGCGGCGATGCGGTAGCTGGGCACGACCTACGCCTGGGGCGGCGGCAACTCGAGCGGGCCGAGCCTCGGCATCCGGGACGGCGGCGTCGCCGACCGGTACGGCGACTACAAGAAGGTCGGGTTCGACTGCTCCGGCCTCGCGCTGTACGCCTGGGCCCAGGTCGGCGTCTACCTGCCGCACTACTCCGGCTACCAGTACTCCGGGCAGCCCAAGGTCTCGCGCAGCCAGCTGCAGCCGGGCGACCTGGTGTTCTTCGCGCTACAACACGTCCGACCCGAGCACGATCCACCACGTGGCGATCTGGATGGGCAACGACCAGATCATCGAGGCGCCGAACTCCGGGTCGTACGTGAAGATCTCGACGATGCACTGGAGCGGCTTCATCGGGGCGTCGCGTCCGGGCGGCTGAGCGCGCGCTCCGCCGAACAGGCCGGTTCCCGTGCCCGTCGGACGCGACGGGGACGCCGCGCACAGCCCCCGCACACGCGGGGCGGCCAGACTGGCCCGCGTGATCCGCTCGTGAACGGCCCGGCTGCGCCGTGGGCGGCCATCGTCGTCGCGGGCGGCCTCGGGCGCCGGATGGGCGGCCGGGACAAGCCCGCCATGACGATCGACGGACGCAGTCCTGCTGGCCATCGCGCTGGACGCGGTCGCCGGTGCCCGGCAGATCGTCGTGGTCGGCCCGCGCCGGCCGGTCGCGGCGGCGGGACCGCGGTGACCTGGACCAGGGAGCATCCGGTGGGCGGCGGGCCGGCCGCGGCGCTGGCCGCCGGCGTGCGCGCGCTGGCCGCGGACCCCGCGCTGCCGGCCGGGCCGGCGCCCGCGCGGCCTGCGGTGCCGGCCGGGGCGCTGGTCGCGGTGCTGGCGGCGGACCTGCCCGCGATCACGCCGGGGACCGTCGCCCGGCTCGCCGCGGCCGTGCGGCCGGCCGCCCCGAGCGGCGGCGCCACCCCGGATCGCACCGGCCCGGGTCCCGTGGGCGGGGGCGACGGCGCCCTGCTCGTCGACGAGAACGGCCGGCGGCAGCTGCTCGCCGGCGTCTGGCGGTTCGACCGGCTGCGCGCCGCGGTGGGCATGCCGGGCGGACTGGCGGGGCGCGGCGCTGCGCGAGCTGCTCGCGCCGCTGCGCGCGGTCGAGGTCGCCGCGCGCGGGCGCGGAGGGCGGCGGACCTGGACACGCCGGACGACGCCCGCCGGTGGCACGCGCGATGAGGCGGCGATGACGCTCCGGGCGGCACACGGGCGGCGACCGCCCGACGGCCGCGGGCGCCGCCGCGCGCGGCGATCAGGACAATGGGCGAGTGGACCGACGAGGAGGGCACCGGTGGACACCGTGAACACGCAGGTCGGGGCAGGGCCGGGGATGCGGCCGGGGGTCGGAGCCGGTGACCGGCCGCGCACACGCCCGCGTCCGACGCCGCGCTGCTGGAGCGCACCGTCTTCGAGGTCAAGCGCGTCATCGTCGGCCAGGACCGGCTGGTCGAGCGGATGCTGGTCGGCCTGCTCGCCAAGGGCCACCTGCTGATCGAGGGCGTGCCCGGGGTCGCCAAGACGCTGGCGGTGGAGACCTTCGCCCGGGTGGTCGGCGGCACCTTCTCCCGGATCCAGTTCACCCCCGACCTGGTCCCGTCCGACCTGCTCGGCACCCGCATCTACCGGGCGGGCCGCGAGCAGTTCGACATCGAGCTCGGGCCGGTGGTGGCGAACTTCGTGCTCACCGACGAGATCAACCGGGCGCCGGCGAAGGTGCAGTCCGCGCTGCTCGAGGTGATGGCCGAGCGGCACGTCTCCATCGGCGGCAAGACCTTCCCGATGCCGGACCCGTTCCTGGTGATGGCCACCCAGAACCCGATCGAGAACGAGGGCGTCTACCCGCTTCCGGAGGCGCAGCGCGACCGTTTCCTGTTCAAGCTGCTGGTCGGCTACCCGGAGCCCGACGAGGAGCGCGAGATCGTCTACCGGATGGGCGTCGTGCCGCCGGTCGCCAACCAGGTGCTACCGATCGCCGAACTCTCCCGGCTGCAGCAGGTGGCGGCCAATGTGTTCGTGCACCACGCGCTGGTCGACTATGTGGTGCGGCTGGTGTTCGCCACCCGCACGCCCGCCGAGCACGGCCTGACCGAGGTCGCGGGCTGGCTCTCCTACGGCGCGTCGCCGCGCGCCTCGCTCGGCATCATCGCCGCCGCGCGGGCGCTGGCCCTGGTCCGCGGCCGGGACTTCGTCGTCCCGCAGGACGTCATCGACGTCGCCGCCGACGTGCTGCGGCACCGGCTGGTGCTGTCCTACGACGCGCTCGCCGACGGCGTCCCGGTCGAGGTGATCCTCGGCCGGCTGCTGCAGGCCATCCCGTTGCCGCAGGTCAGCCCGTACATGCACCCGGGCGCGGCCTGACCGCGAGGACATCGACCCCGTGCCCGAGAGCCCCCGGCCCACCCCGGCCGCCCCACTGCCCAGCACCGCCGACCCGGCGCGGCTGGACGCGGCCCTGCGCACCCTGGAGCTGACCGTCCGCCGGCGGCTCGACGGGCTGCTGCAGGGCAACCATCTCGGCCTGGTGCCCGGCCCCGGCACCGAGCCGGGCGACGCCCGGCCGTACTACCCGGGCGACGACGTGCGGCGGATGGACTGGTCGGTGACCGCCCGGACCACCGAGCCGCACATCCGGCAGACGGTCGCCGACCGGGAGCTGGAGACCTGGCTGGTGGCCGACCTGTCGGCGTCCCTGGACTTCGGCACGACCGGCTGCGAGAAGCGCGACCTGGTGGTCGCCGCCGCGGCGGCCGTCGGTCACCTGACCAGCGGCGGCGGCAACCGGATCGGCGCCGTCGTGTCGACCGGCGCGTCCACCACCCGGATCCCCGCCCGCGGCGGCCGCCCGCACCTGCAGCACCTGCTGCGCGCGCTGGCGCAGACCCCGCGGTCCGGCCCGGCCGACCGTGCCGGTGAGCCGCACGATCCGGCGGCGGAGCGTGGCGACCTGGCCACCGCCATGGAGCAGCTGCGCCGGCCGCCGCGCCGACGCGGGCTGGCCGTCGTGATGTCCGACTTCATCGGCCCGGTCACCTGGGAGCGCTCGCTCCGGGCGCTGTCCCGGCGGCACGACCTGCTCGCCATCGAGGTGCTGGATCCGCGCGACGTCGAGCTGCCCGCCGTCGGTCTCGTCACCCTGGTGGACCCGGAAACCGGTCGCAGCCAGGAGGTCTCGACCACCGCGAAGCTGCGCGCCGCGTTCGCGACGGCGGCCGCCGGGCACCGCGCGCAGGTCGCCGACGCGCTCCGCCGGGCCGGCGCCGCGCAGCTGGTGCTGCGCACCGACCGGGACTGGGTGGCCGACGTCATGCGGTTCGTCATGTCGCGCAAGCGCGGCTGGACCGGCGCCAGCCCGCGCGGTGCGCAGCCGGTCGCCGCCACGGCCGGCGAGGCGGGTGAGCTGGTGAACTTCGCCCAGCCGGTCTGGCTCGCCGCGGGAGTCCTCGTGCTCGCGCTCGGCATCGGCTACCTGATCGCGCAGCGCCGCACCCGCCGGCACACGATGCGGTTCGCCAACCTGGAGCTGCTGGACTCGGTCGCGCCGAAGCGGCCGGGCCGCTGGCGGCATCTGCCCACCGCGCTGGTGCTCGTCGGGCTGGTGCTGCTGACCGTGGCGCTGGCCGGGCCGACCGCCGACACCAAGGAGCCGCGGAACCGGGCGACGGTGATGCTGGCGATCGACGTCTCGCTGTCCATGGAGGCCACGGACGTCGCGCCCAACCGGCTGGCCGCCGCGCAGGACGCGGCGACCCAGTTCGTCGACGACCTGACCCCCGGGGTCAATCTCGGCATCGTCTCGTTCGCCGGCATCGCCACCGTGCTGGTCAGGCCGACCACGGACCGCGCGGCCGCCAAGCAGGCCATCGCCGGGCTGACCCTGGACGAGCGCACGGCCACCGGCGAGGCGATCATGTCCTGCCTGCAGACCATCGACCTGTTCTCCAAGACCATCTCCGGCGTCGATCCGTCCGCCGGTCCGCCGCCGGCCCGGATCGTGCTGATGACCGACGGCAAGCGCACCGTCGGCCGCACCGAGCAGGACGCGGCCCAGCGCGCCGCCGACGCCAAGGTGCCGGTGTCGGTCATCGCGTTCGGCACCGACAACGGGTCCATCACCGTGGATGGCCAGCAGTCGACGTGCCGCTCGACACGGAGGCCATGCAGCAGATCGCCGAGATCTCCGGCGGCGACTTCCACACCGCCGCCACCACGGAGGAACTGAAGTCCGTGTACGCCGAGCTGGGCGAGCAGATCGGCTACGAGATCAAGCAGCGGGACGTGTCGCGGCCGTGGATGATCGCCGGCACGATCCTCGTCATGCTCGGCGCGGCCAGCTCGCTGGTGCTCGCCGCACGCATCCCCTGAGTCCGGGCCCGGACCGCCGCCGCGCGCAGCCGCCCGCCGTTGTCCGGGCCGGACGTCCGCGCTGCCGATAGGGTCTCGACGGGCGCGCGCCGCGGTTGCACGGCTGTGCCCGATCCCGTGTGCCCGATCCCGCCCGAGGAGGAGCGACGTGACCGACACCGCAGGCCGGGCGGCAACCGGACGATCCGCGCTCGTCACCGGCGGCAACCGGGGGATCGGCCTGTCCATCGCCCGCGCCCTGGTCGCGGCGGGACACCGGGTGACGATCACCTACCGGTCGGGCGAGCCGCCGGCCGACCTCACCGGCGTGCGGTGCGACGTCACCGACACCGAGAGCATCGACCGCGCGTTCGGCGAGGTGGAGCAGAACCAGGGGCCGGTCGAGGTGCTCGTGTCGAACGCCGGCATCACCGAGGACACGCTGCTGCTCCGGATGAGCGAGGACGCGTTCCACCGCGTCGTGGACGCCAACCTCACCGGCTCGTACCGGGTCGCCAAGCGGGCGGCGTCGGGCATGCTGCGCAAGCGCTGGGGCCGGATGATCTTCATCTCGTCCGTCGTCGGGCTGTCCGGCGGCGCCGGGCAGGCCAACTACTCCTCGTCGAAGGCGGGCCTGGTCGGCCTCGCCCGGTCCGTCGCCCGCGAGCTCGGCTCCCGCAACATCACCGCCAACGTGGTGGCGCCCGGCTTCGTGGACACCGACATGACGCGCGCGCTGCCCGAGGCGCGGCGCGCCGAGATCCTCGCCCAGGTGCCGCTCCGCCGCTACGCCGACCCCGACGAGATCGCCGCGGTGGTGGCGTTTCTCGCCTCCGATCAGGCCGCGTACATGACCGGCGCAGTCGTCCCGGTCGACGGCGGGCTCGGCATGGGGCACTGACTCCGTCCCGGTCATCCCCCGGCCCCGAGCCCGACCCGGCGCCCCCAGCAGCCCGAGCACCCGACCCGAGGAGATGAAGGACCCCACATGACCGGAGAATTCGGCACCGGCCTGCTGGCCGGCAAGAACCTGCTGATCACGGGCGTGATCACCGAGGCGTCGATGGCGTTCCACACCGCGCGGCTCGCCCAGGAGCAGGGCGCGACCGTGGTGCTCACCGGATACGGCCGGATGTCCCTGGTCGAGCGGATCGCGACGCGGCTGCCGCAGGCCGCGCCGGTGGTCGAGCTGGACGTCACGGACAAGGCCCAGCTGGACACGCTCGCCGACCGGGTGTCCGACTTCGTGCCCCGGCTCGACGGCGTGCTGCACTCCATCGGGTTCGCGCCGGCCACCGCGCTCGGCGGGGTGTTCCTGGAGACGCCGTGGGAGGACGTCGCCACGACCGTGCACGCCTCCGCCTACTCCCTGAAATCCCTTGCGGTGGCGGCACTTCCGCTGATGACGGCCGGCGGCAGCATCGTCGGGCTGGACTTCGACGCCCGGCAGGCGTGGCCCGCGTACGACTGGATGGGCGTGGCCAAGGCCGCGCTCGAGTCCACCTCGCGCTACCTCGCGCGCGACCTGGGCAAGCACGGGATCCGCGTCAACCTGGTGGCCGCCGGCCCGATCCGGACCATCGCGGCCCGCTCCATCCCCGGGTTCGGCGACCTCGAGGACGCGTGGACGCACCGCGCGCCGTTGGGCTGGGACACCTCTGACCCGACGCCGGTCGCGCGGGCCTGCGTGGCGCTGATGTCGGACCTGTTCCCGGCCACCAGCGGTTCGATGATCATGGTGGACGGCGGGTTCCACGCCCTGGGGTTCAGCGCCGCCGAGGTGCAGCGGCCGGCGCGCGAGGGGTCCTGACCGCCGAGCGCTCGCGCAGCACCGCGACCGCGGCGCCGACGGCGGCCCGCCGGGACTCGGCGACCGCCGTCGCCAGCGGCCGCAGCGCGTCGTCCACGGCCGCCACCTGATAGCTGCTCGCCGCGGCCGTCTCGTGCCCCGTCGCGACCTCGAGCAGGGCCTGCATGGAGATGGAGCGGGCCAGCAGGGCCGACGCCGCCGCCGGCGTGCCCGGCGGGAAGTCCACCGCCGCGTCGAGCATGGCGAGCCGGATGGCCTCGCGCGCCTGCGGCGACGTCCGGGCGACGTCGAGCCCGGACAGCGTGTCGGTGGCGCCCGCGATCGCCAGGTCCAGCATCTCGATCGCCTGCGGCAGGTCCGTCGGTGGATGGCCGGTCGGGCAGGCGAACGCGCGCCACTGCCCGTCCGCGGGCACCAGCCCGACGCCGAGCGCCGGCAGCCGGACCAATGCGCCGGCATCGAGCGCGGCGATCACCAGATCGGCTGCGCCGCCCGAACCGCCTGCGCCCCCGGTGCCCCGGCCCGCGGGAGGCAGCCCGCGCATGTCGCCGGCCCGGGGGAGGAGCAGTTCCGGCGGGCCACCCCCGCGCAGCACCGGCAGCAGCGCCGCCGACCCGGCGCTGGACTCGCCCGGAGCGGGAAGCCCGGTGGCGGCGGCGATCTCGCGGTTCGCCGCGCGCACGCCCGCCCGGTGTCCGGCGTCGTCGACGGCGGCCAGCACGTCGTCTGCGCTCGCGCCGCCCTGCCACGCGGCCGCCCACAGGGCGAGCGTGGTGGCCGCGCGAACGGCGCCGGATCCGGACATGGACGCCACCGTACTTCACGCTCCCGACGCCGTCCCGGCGACCGAGCCGGCGGGTCCGGGGTGGTGTCGGGGAGGTGGCCGCGGCGCGGGCGTCCCGACACGCCACCGCCCGCGCGACGCGCCCGTGCCCGGTGGTCCCACGCCGACCGGCGGCGCGGCAATACCGTCGGTTGCCGTGCCAGTTCCCTTCCCCGACGGTCCCGGCGACCGGCCCGCCGGTCGGCGCGCGGACCGCCCCGGCGACCGGTACGCCCGCGACGTGCTCACCCCGCGTCGGCCGCCCGCGGCACCGCAGCGCGTCCCTGCCGAGTCCGGGCTGGTGGTGGAGGACCCACTCTCCGGGTTCTGCGGCGCGATCGTCGCCGGCACCGCGACCGAGGTCACGCTGGAGGACCGGCACGGCCGCCGGCGGGTGTTCCCGTTGGCGGCGGGCGCGTTCCTGCTCGACGGCCGCCCGGTGACCCTGGAGCGGCCGCGCCGGGCCGCCGCCGTCGCCCACTCCGCGTCCGGCTCGAGGGCCGTCGCCGGGCTCCGCGCGCGCACGGCCCGGGCCTCCCGCATCTGGGTCGAGGGCATCCACGACGCGGCGCTCGTGGAGCGGGTGTGGGGGCACGACCTGCGGGCGGAGGGCATCGTGGTGGAGCCGCTGCACGGCCTGGACGACCTCGCCGCCGCCGTGGTCGGGTTCGCCCCCTCCGACCGCCGGCGGCTCGGGGTGCTGGTCGACCACTGGGTGCCGGGTTCCAAGGAGAGCCGGATCGGCGCGGATGTCGCCCGGCGGCACCCGGCCGGGCTGCTGATCGACGGTCACCCCTTCATCGACATCTGGCAGGCCGTGCGGCCGTCCGCGGTCGGGATCGCGGCGTGGCCCGAGATTCCGCCCGGCGTCGACTGGAAGGCCGGCGTGTGCGCGGCCCTGGGCGTCGGCGACCCGGCGCGGATGTGGGGGCGGGTGAACGGTGCCGTCCGGGACTACCGCGACCTGGCGACTCCGGTTCTCGGCGCGATGGAGCGGTTGATCGACTTCGTCACGGCGGCGGACGTCGGCGACGCGTGACGCCGGGCAGGAGCGGGCGTGACCGCGACCGGGTGTCACGTCCTGATCACAACCGCCGCAGCCGGGTTCCCGACGACCTCGCCGCCCGGTCGCTCTCTGGCACGATTGAGGCATGTCGGCATGGATCTGGTTCAGCGGCGCCGTGCTGCTGTCGATCGCCGAGGTTCTCGGCGCCGAGTTCGTGCTGCTCATGCTCGGCGGCGGCGCGCTCGTCACCGCCGGCGTCGCGCTCGTCTTCCCGGACCTGCTGTGGTTGCAGATCCTGGTGTTCGCCCTGTCGTCGGTGGCGCTGGTCCTCGGCCTGCGGCCGATGCTGCTGCGCAAGTACTACCAGCCGTCGCAGATCCGGTCCGGAGTCGAGGCGCTGATCGGCTCGAAGGCCACCGTGGTGTCGACCGTCGACGCGGAGGGCGGCCAGGTCAAGATCGGCGGCGAGGTCTGGTCCGCCGTCGGGATGGACGGGCATCGCCCGATGCCGCCGGGGACGGCGGTGACCGTCGTCGAGGTCCGCGGAGCCACCGCGGTCGTCATGTGGGGGGGATAGCTTCGTGGATCCAGTTCTGATCGTCGCCATCGTGGTCGCCGTGCTGGTCGTGGTGGTGCTGGTGCGTTCGGTCAAGGTCATCCCGCAGGCGCAGGCCGCCGTCATCGAGCGGCTCGGCCGCTTCAACAAGGTCGGCTCCGCCGGCCTGGTCTGGCTCGTCCCGTTCCTCGACCGCATCCGCGCCCGCATCGACCTGCGGGAGCAGGTGGTCTCGTTCCCGCCGCAGCCGGTGATCACCGAGGACAACCTGACGGTGTCGATCGACACCGTCGTGTACTTCCAGGTCACCGACCCGCGCGCCGCGGTCTACGAGATCGCCAACTACATCGTCGCCGTCGAGCAGCTCACCACCACGACGCTGCGCAACGTCGTCGGCGGGATGAACCTCGAGCAGACGCTGACCAGCCGCGACTCCATCAACGGGCAGCTGCGCGGGGTGCTGGACGAGGCGACCGGCAAGTGGGGCATCCGCGTCGCGCGGGTCGAGCTCAAGGCGATCGACCCGCCGCCGTCCATCCAGGAGGCGATGGAGAAGCAGATGCGCGCCGACCGCGACAAGCGCGCGATGATCCTCAACTCCGAGGGCCTGCGCGAGTCGTCGATCAAGACGGCGGAGGGCCAGAAGCAGGCCGCGGTGCTCACCGCCGAGGGCGCCAAGCAGTCCGCGATCCTCGCCGCCGAGGGCGAGCGGCAGTCCAGAATCCTGCGCGCCCAGGGCGAGCGCGCCGCCCGCTACCTGCAGGCGCAGGGCCAGGCCAAGGCCATCGAGAAGGTGTTCGCCGCGGTGAAGGCCGGCAAGCCGACGCCGGAGCTGCTCGCGTACCAGTACCTGCAGACGCTGCCGCAGATGGCGCAGGGCGACGCGAACAAGGTCTGGATGATCCCGAGCGACTTCTCCAAGTCGCTCGAGGGCTTCGCCCGGATGCTCGGCACGAAGGGCGACGACGGCGTGTTCCGGTACGAGCCGCCGAAGGAGGAGGTCACGTCGCGGCCCGGCGAGATCGACGACGACGTCGCCGACTGGTTCGGCGGCACCTCGGCCGACGAGGTCGCGGCGGCGGTCAAGGCCGTCGAGCGGGAGGCCGCCGTGACGATCGAGGAGCAGGAGGCCGCACGGCTGGCGGCGTTCCGCGATCGGACCGAGCTGGCGCCCGCCGAGCGGCCGGGGCTGCCGTCCGCCGGCCCGCAGGGCGGCACCGCTCAGCAGGGTCCCAGTCACCAGGGCCCGGCCCAGCGGCCGCCGCAGCCGCCGCCCGGGTACGCGGGCCCCAACGTTCCGCCGCCGGGCTACCGGGGTCCCGGTGACCAGAACCCGCCCGCCGCGCCCCCCGGCTACCCGTACCAGCAGGGGCCGCCGCCGAACTACCCGCCGCCGGGCCGGCGCTGAGCCCCCCACCTGTCGGTGCCGGGGGCGACATCCCGGCCGCACTCGGCGTTGTCGCCGTGGTCGGTGCCGGCCGGCTGGGCACCGCGCTGGCCACCGGGCTGTCGACCGCCGGGGTGTCGGTGACGGGCCCGCACGGGCGCGGTCACGACGGATCGGGCGCCGACGTCGTGCTGCTCTGCGTGCCGGACGCGGCCATCGCCGCCGCCGCGGCACTCGTGCGCGCCGGGCCGCTGCTCGGCCACTGCTCCGGCGCCACCGGGCTGGACGTGCTCGGCCCGCGGGAGACGTTCAGCCTGCACCCGCTGATGACGGTCACGGGCCCGGGCGCCCGCTTCGACGGCGTGCCGGCCGCCGTCTCCGGCTCGACCCCGCGCGCCCTGGCGGCCGCGCGATCGCTCGCCCATGCCGTCGGGTTGCGGCCCATCGAGATCGCCGAGCACGACAGGGCGGCCTATCACGCCGCCGCCTCGATGGCGGCGAACTTCCTGATCACGGTGCAGGCGGCGGCCGCGCGGCTGATGGCCACCGCCGGCCAGCCGCCGGAGGTTCTCGTCCCGCTCGCCACGGCCGCCCTGGAGAACTGGGCGGCCGCCGGGGTGGCCGCGCTCACCGGGCCGGTCGCCCGCGGCGACACCACCACGGTGCTGCGCCAGCGGGCGGCGATCGCCGACCGCACACCGGAGCTGCTGGACCTGTTCGACGCGCTCGCCGCCGCCACCCGGGATCTGCTGCCGGCGGGTGACGAGGAGTCCGCGGCACCGGGCGGGGCCCGGTAACCTCCGCCGTGCAGCGCACCGCGGGTGGGGAGGCCGGCCAGGGATGACGATCGTCCGGACCGTGGCCGAGCTGCGCGCCGCGCTGCGGGACCGCCGCGCGCGGGGGGACGTCGGGCTGGTGCCGACCATGGGCGCGCTGCACGACGGCCACCTCGAGCTCGCGCGCCGGGCGGCGGCGCAGAACGCCACCGCCGTGATGTCGATCTTCGTGAACCCGACGCAGTTCAACGACCCCGCCGACCTGGCCGCCTATCCCCGCGACGAGGCAGCCGACGTCGCGCTGGCCGCGAGCGCGGGCGTCGACCTGGTGTTCGCTCCGCCGCCGGTCGAGGTGTACCCGCCGGGGTTCACCGCCACCGTGCAGTTGCACGGCCCGCTCGTCGAGACGCTGGAGGGGGCGCGCCGCGGGGTCGGCCACTTCAGCGGCGTGACGACCGTGGTCACCAAGCTCCTCGGCATGGTTCAGCCGGACCGGGCGTACTTCGGGCAGAAGGACGCGCAGCAGGAACGCGTCGTCCGCGCGCTCGTCCGCGACCTGAACATCCCGACCCAGATCGTCACGGTGCCCACCGTGCGTGAGCCGGACGGGCTGGCAATGTCCAGCCGCAACCGCCGGCTCGCGCCGGGGCACCGGGCGCAGGCGGCCGGCCTGTACGCGGCGCTCGGCGCCGGCCGGAACGCCGCCCTGCGCGGTGAGCGGGCGGCCGATGCCGTGCTCGCGGCGGCGACGGAGGTGCTCGGCCGCTACCGCATCTCGCCCGAGTACCTGGCGCTCGTCGACGCGGACACGTTCGCCCCGCTCGTCACGCTGGCCGACCGGCCCGCCGTGCTCGCCGTCGCGGCCGACGTCGGCGGCACCCGGCTGATCGACAACGTGATCATCGGCTGACACCCTGCCCGGCCGGGCGCCAGGCCGCGGGGCAACGTCGGGGCGACCCGGACGAACCTGCCCTGACCGGCACGAACGGGCGGGTGGAATCGATCACAACCGCCACCCGCGGCGGGTGCGCGGTGGTCCAATGGAAGATCGGCAGCGGCGCCGGGGACCGGTGGATTCCGGTCCCGACCGGCCCGCTCGTGGAGCACCAGCAGCGACAAGGAGCGGCCGATGTCCACTCGCCCGACCGATACCGAGCAGCACGCCCCGACGGTCGCACCCAAGCCCCGACGGCCGCTCACGATCCCCGCGTTGCTGGACCTCAAGCACTCGGGCACCCCGATCGTGATGGTCACCGCGTACGACCACCCGGGGGCGCTCGCCGCGGAGCACGCCGGCGTCGACATGGTGCTGGTCGGCGACTCCGGCGCCATGACCGTGCTGGGGCACCGCAGCACCGTCGAGGTCACCGTCGACGAGATGCTCGTGCTGACCAAGGCCGCGCGGCGCGGGGTGTCGACCGCGATCCTGGTCGCGGACCTGCCGTTCGGCTCCTACGAGGTGAGCGACGAGCAGGCGATCGCCACGGCGATCCGGTTCGTCAAGGAGGCCGGCGTCGACGCGGTGAAGCTCGAGGGCGGCGGGCCGGCGTCCGTCAGCCGGGCGCGCGCCATCGTGGGCGCGGGCGTCCCGGTGATGGGGCACGTCGGGCTGACCCCGCAGACCGCCGTCGCGCTCGGCGGGTACCGGGCGCAGGGCCGCACCGCGGTGTCGGCGCTGGCGATCGCCCAGGGCGCGGTCGACCTGCAGGCTGCCGGTTGCTTCAGCCTGGTCTTCGAGGCCGTGCCGTCCGTCCTGACGGACGAGCTGATGAAGCTGGTCGACATCCCGGTGATCGGCATCGGCGCCGGGCCGAACACCGACGGCCAGGTCCTGGTCCTGCACGATCTGCTCGGGATCCGGGAGGGCGTCGGGGCGAAGTTCGTCCGCCGGTATGCCGACCTGCTCGACGCCATGGGCGAGGGCGTGGGCAAGTACGCCGCCGAGGTCCGGTCCGGCGCGTTCCCCGCGCCCGAGCACGGGTACGGCATGGACCAGACCGAGCTCGAGAACTTCCGCGCGCGCTGGAACGACATCCGGCCCAGCGCCAGCGATCTCGCCGCCTGGTGACCCCCGTCCCGGCACCCGGCCGCGCGCCCGGCAGCGCTGAAGGGACCGAGATGCCCGCGGGCGTGGACGATGTCGCCGCGATGGCACTCGTCGACGAGGCGGCCGTGCTCGATCTCGCCGTCCGCCTGGTCCGGATCCGGACCGTGCACGAGCACGAAGGTGCCGCGGTCGAGGCACCGGCGGCCGCGCTGGTGGCGGATGTGATGACCGGCTTCGGGTGGCACGTCACCGTCACCGATGTCGCGCCCGGCCGGCCGAACGTGGTTGCGGTGATCGACGGTTCGGACCCGGTGCACCGAGACCACCCGGACCGCAGCGATCCCGGCGACTCGGGCACGGCTTCCGGAGCCGATCCCGCACGCACCCTGCTCTTCGAGGGCCACCTGGACGTGGTCACCGAGGGCGACCCGGACGCCTGGTCGTTCGATCCGTACGCCGGCGACGTGGTCGCGGGCCGGCTCCGCGGCCGGGGATCCGCCGACATGAAGTCCGGGGTGGCGGCGATGATCCACGCCGCCCGCGCCGTGCAGCTCGGCGGGTTCGCCGGCACGCTCGTGGTCGCCGCGCTGGCCGACGAGGAGGGCCTGATGCTGGGCGCGAAGCGGCTCGCCGCCGACCTCGCCGCGGGGGCCGTGCCCGGCGTCGGCCGCGTCGACGGCGCGATCATCTGCGAGCCCGAGGGCGGCGAGGCCTGCCCTGTCGCGAAGGGCGCGATCCGGGCGCTGGTCACGCTGACCGGCCGCATGGCGCACGGCGCGATGCCGGAGCAGGGCCGAAACCCGTTGCCCGCGGCCGGATCCCTGCTGATCGGGCTCTCGGAGCTGGAGCGGGGGCTGCGCCGGCGACACGGCCGGCACCCGCTGCTGGGCGAGGTGAACCTGACTCCGACCGTGGTCGCCGGCGGCTCGGTGGAGCAGCTCAACGTCATCCCCGCGCACGCCACCGTCGGCGTCGACATCCGGACGGTGCCGGGGGTCGACCACGGCGAGCTCCTCGTGGTGCTGTCCGGGCTGGCCGCCTCCGTCGCCGCCGACGCCGGTCTCGAGGCCGAGGTCGCGGTGCTGGACGACCGGCCTCCGGTCGACACGCCCGTCGACCACCCGCTCGTCGGGGCGATGCTGGCCGGCCATCGCGCCTCGACGGGCAGGCCCGGGGTGATCGGCGGCGTGCCGGGCACCACGGACGGCACCATCCTGAGCCGGGACGCCGGCATCCCGACGGTCGTCTACGGTCCGGGCGACAAGTGGATCGCGCACCAGGCGGACGAGGAGGTGGCGGTGGCCGAGATCGTCGAGGCCGCGCGCGCCTACGTGGTGGCCGCCCGGTCCTTCCTGCGGGCGGGGCGATGATCGCCGACCCCTTCCCGGCCGGACCGGCCAACGCGATCACCGATGTGGCCGGCATCCTGATGGGCCACCACAGTGCCGTGGGGGACGGGTTTCTCACTGGCACCACGGTCGTGCTGGCGCCGGACGAGGGGATGGTGGCCGGAGTCGACGTGCGCGGCAGCGCGCCCGGCACCCGGGAGACGGACCTGCTCGTGCCGACGGCGACGGTCCAGCACGTGGACGCGATCGTGTTGTCCGGCGGCAGCGCGTACGGCCTGGCCGCGTGCTCCGGCGTGGCCGACGCGCTCGGCGAGCGCGGCATCGGCGCCGCGGTCGGACCGACGCCGGATCACGTCGTGCCGATCGTGCCCGGCGCGGTGATCTTCGACTTCGCCCGCGGCGGCGACCCGAAGGCCCGGCCCGGCGCCGAGTTCGGCCGGCGCGCGCTCGAGCACGCACTCGGCCCGGGCGGCGGCAACGCCGACATCGGGTCGGTGGGCGCCGGCACCGGGGCCGTGGTGGGCGGACTCAAGGGCGGGCTCGGCACCGCGTCGGCGGTGCTGCCGTCCGGCACCACGGTCGGGGCGGTCGTGGTGGTGAACGCAGCGGGCTCGCCGATCGACCTGGCCACCGGGCTGCCGCTGGCCGCGCGCCTGATGCTGGCCGCCGACGCCGATCCGCTGCCGGAGCTGTCCGACGCCGCTCGGGCGCGGCTCGCCGACGCGGTCTCGGCGCGGCCCCCGCGCGAGGCGTTCGCGCTGCAGCGTCGCGGTCCCGCCGCGAACACCACGATCTCGGTCGTCGCCACCGACGCCACCCTGACCAAGACCCAGTGCACGAAGGTCGCCATGCTGGCGCACGACGGGTACGCCCGCGCCCTGGACCCGGTGCACACCGACCTCGACGGCGACCTGGTGTTCGGCGCCTCCACGCACCGGCGGCCGGCGCCGGACGGGGCGGAACTGCACGACATCCTGGTGGCCGCTGCCACGGTCACGGCCAGGGCGATCGCGCGGGCGGTCCTCGCCGCGCGCACGGTCAGCACGCCGGTCGGGACCTGGCCCGGGTGGCGGGATCTCGTCGCCGGCTGACCCGCCCTGCGGCGGCGCGCGACCCCCCGTCCGGCTATTGCAGGTAGCCCTCGACCTCCTGGGCCGGCCGCACGCGCGCGTCGTCCGCGTTCTGCCCGAACTCCTGCCGCGCCCGGCGCTGCCGGAGCAGGTCCCAGCACTGGTCCAGCTGCTCCTCGAGCGAGGCCAGCCGCGACTGCTCCGCCACGGAGTCCAATTCGCCGGCCTGATGCAGGCTGCGCAGCCGGTGCTCCTGGTCGACCAGGTCGCTGATCTGCCGGAGGATCTGGTCGTTGTCCATCGGTTCTCCCTCGCGCTGCGGTGGCCTCCGCACCCGCACCACTGTAGGCACGGCGCGCCCGCCGGCCGCCGCGGCCGCCGGCGAGCGGGTCGGTGCCACACGGGTCGGCCGCGAGAGGTCACAATTGAATCGTGAAGTGGTACCGCCCCGTCGCGCTCGTCTGCGCCGCCATCGGCTGGGTCCTGTTCGTCGTCGTCCAGCTGGTGCACGCCGATCCGTTCCCGCCCGAGATCTCCGTGTCCCAGTACGGTGTCGGCGCCGACGGATGGATCTTCTCGCTGTGGTGCGTGGTCATCGCCGCCGCGGCCGTGCTCTGCTACCTGGACCGGCCGGTGCCCGGCCCGGCGCGCTGGCTGATCGCCACCGGCGTGCTCGGCCTGTTCATCATGGCCGCCGTGCGCACGGACGCGGACGGGCTGCAGCAGTCGCTCAACGCGCGGGTGCACCAGGGCGGCGCCGTCCTGGCGCTCATCGCGCTGCCGCTCGGGATGGTCGCCGCGCTCTGGTTCGCGAGCCGGCGGGCCCGGCTTCTCGGCCTGGTGGTCGCGGCCGCGTCGACGATCAGCGGCGTGCTGATCCTGGTGTCGGCGTTCGGCGTGGACACGGCCGGCCTCGGCCAGGCCAGGTCGTGGGCATTGTGGCAGGGCCTGTCGATCTTCCTGGACCTGGTGCTGGTGTCGATCTACGCCCTGGCGGTCCGAACGATCCCGACCGGGCTGCGCGCCGTCCCCGCCGAGGCCGACGCGGGGCCGACCTCGGTGGACTCCTCGCGGTCCTGAGAGGATCGCGGTCATGACCGAGACCAGGCCAGCCGCCCGCCGTCCGGCCACCGCCCGGCGCCGCCAGCACGTCGTCGTGCTCGGCGGCGGGTTCGGCGGCCTGAGCGCCGTCCGCGCGCTGCGCAAGTCCGACGTCGATATCACGCTCGTCGACCGGCACACCTACAACGAGTTCCAGCCGCTGCTGTACCAGGTCGCCACGGCCGGCCTGAATCCCGGGGACGTCACGTTCTTCCTGCGGGCGACGCGGATGGCACAGCGCAACGTCAGCTTCCGCCAGGGCGAGGCCACCGGGCTGGATCCGGCCGGGCAGGTGATCATGTTCCACGACGGCGGCATGCTGCATTACGACTACCTGGTCATCGCGTCGGGCGCGACGACGAACTACTTCGGCACCAAGGGCGCCGAGGAGAACTCCCGCGCCATCTACACCCGGGCTCAGGCACTGAAGCTGCGCGACCAGATCTTCACCAACCTCGAGCACGCCGCGGCGGTCCACACCGACGAGGACCTGGCCATCGTCGTCGTGGGCGCCGGCCCGACCGGCGTGGAGATGGCGGGCGCGCTCGCCGAGCTGCGCAACGACGCGATGGCGGCGATCTACCCCGAGCTCGACCCCCGGCGCACGCACATCGTGCTGGTCGAGATGGCCGACAAGGTGCTGGGGCCGTTCGCGCCGAGCCTGCGCGAGTACGCGGCGAAGGCTCTGCGCGAGCGCGGCGTCGAGCTCCGGCTGAACACCTCGGTGGCCGAGGTGCGGGCCGACGGCGTGCTGCTCGGCAACGGCGAGTTCCTCAAGGCCGACGTGGTGGTCTGGGCGGCCGGCGTGGCCGTGCCGAGGATCGTCGGCGACTGGGGCCTGCCGCAGGGCCGCGGCGGGCGCATCGCCACCGACGCCGACCTGCGGGTGACCGGCTTCAAGAACATCTTCGCCGTCGGCGACGTCGCGCTGCATCCGGAGGCCTTGCCGCAGCTGGCGCAGCCGGCCCTGCAGGGCGGCCGGCACGCGGGGCAGCAGATCGCGGCGCTGGTGACCGGACGCCCGACCGAGCAGTTCCACTACCACGACAAGGGCACCATCGCGACGGTCGGCCGGCGGGCGGCCGTCGCGGACATCGCGCTGGTCAAGGGCCGGACGATCAAGCTCACGGGCACGCTGGCCTGGCTCGTCTGGCTGTTCGTGCACATCGTGATGCTGCTCGGCAACCGCAACCGGCTGGCCACGCTCGTCAACCTGACGACGAAGTACTTCGCGCCGTCCCGGCGCACGAACCCGATCGTCGGCGACGTTCCGGTCTTCGAGCACCAGAGCCACGACGCCTGACGTCGACCGCCCGGGCGATGATCGTCACGATCCGCGCCGCGAGCGATGCGTATTGCCTGATCAGTCAGCCTTTCGGCGTATCCTGGGGCGATGGTCGAGTCGTCCGGTGTCGCGGTGGGCAGCGGGCCCGCCCCGGTCGTGGACGATCCGCGCCCCGGTGAGGCCGCCGATGCGCGCTGGCTCTCGGCCGAGGAGCAGCGGGCCTGGCGGGCCCTGCAATACCTCCGCACCCCCCTCGGCACCGCACTCAACCGGCAGCTCACCCGCGACTCGAACCTGTCCACCGCCGACTACGAGGTCCTCGTGGTGCTCAGCGAAAGCGCCGAGGGCATCCTGCGGGCGGGCGAGCTCGGCCAGCAGACGGGCTGGGAGAAGAGCCGGCTGTCCCACCACATCAAGCGCATGGTCGCGCGCGGCCTCGTCGACCGCAGGGACTGCCTGACCGACGGCCGCGGCCTGATGGTCGGCATCACCCCGGCGGGCCGGCAGGCGATCCGGGACGCGGCCCCCGGCCACGTGGCCGCCGTCCGCGAGTACGTGATCGACCTGCTGACCCCCGAGCAGCTGCGGGTGCTGGCCGAGATCGGCGAGGCCGTGGGCGCGAAGATCACCGTCGAGAACTGCGCGGCCGCTGCGGTGGAGGCCGGCGCGACGATCGACAGCCTCTCCAGCTGATGGCCGGCCCGGCCCCGGACCCCACTCCGGCCGCCGACCCAGCCGGCCCGCCCGATTCGCCCGCTTCCGAACCGCCCGCCGCCGGTAGGGCCGGTGACGCCGGCGCGACCCTCTCGGGCGACTCCGGCGACGCGGCTCTGCATGAACCGGCGCGCGCCCGGCCGAGCCGCACCCGACGCGCGGTCGCCGCGGCGGCGACGGCGCGCGACAGGACCGCCGGCGGGGTCGCTGCGACGCTCGTCCCGCTGATCCGCGCGACCCGCATCCCGCTGGCCCTGGTCGCGCTCTACCCGGCCGTGTCGGCCGTCGCGCTGATCGCGGTCGCGCTCGCCCGGCCCGGGCCGGACGACTGGTTCTGGGTGGTCGTCGCCGTCGTCGGGCTGGTCGTCGCGGCGTGGCTGGCGCTGCGCCGTCGGCAGCTGCTGGACGTGGCGCGCGACCGCAACCGGCTGTCCGCCGCGCTCGCCGCGACCGTGTCCGGTCAGCAGGTGTGGGACCAGGTGCTGAGCAATCTCGGCCGCGGCTCCGGCGCCCGCGCCGTCGCCCGGCGCAGCCGGCCGCTGCGGATCATCCACGGCATGTGGGCGGGCGTCCGGATGACCGGCATCGTGGGCGAGCTGATCGAGCGGCCGGAGATCGCGCCGCTGCTGCCGGGGCGGCTGCGGGGCATCTGGCTGCTCGTGCTGGCCTGCCTGGTGGTCGGCACCGTGCTGTGGATCGCCGTGCTGGTCGCGGCGCTGATCTTCCTCGTCGGCGGCTGACCCGGCCGGTCCGGCGGCCGGCCGTCCCGGTTGACGGCGCGCTGGACGGGATACCGTGACGTGGGGCCGGCGCGTCCCGGCTGCCGGCTGAGCCAAGGGATGCGCCGACCGATGACGCGGTTCCCCGATGACGCAGTTCCTGATGACGCAGTTCCCGATGACGCAGTTTCCCGATGAGGATGTCGACGCCGAGCGGGCGCCGGCCACGAGAGCGAGGACCCGACGATGGGCTGGATCGACGAGACGGAGCCCGGCTCGAACACCGACGACGGGGTCTCCGACGGCTCGCAGGATCAGCTGCCGCTCGAGGACACCCTGCTGGATCTCGGCATCGACGACGTCCTCGACGAGGGCTACTCGCCGCCGGACCGTGAGCCGTCGGTGCACGTGCCGACCGAGGCCGAGGAGGAGCGGGGCGCCAGTCTGGAGGAGCTGCTGTCCGCCGAGGAGCCGGACGTGGGCGCCGTGCCCGAGGTCATCGACCCGTACGGCGACGACAGCGCCGGCGAGGTGGGCGACGTGCGCTCCGGCCGGCTGGTGGACACCGAGGACGGCGACTACCGCGACACCGAGAAGGATCTGCTCGGCGAGGACGTCGGCATCGACGGGTCGGCCGCGAGTGCCGAGGAGGCCGCCGTGCACATCATCGACGAGTACGACCAGCGCTGAGCCCGACACCCGCGACCGCCCGGAGGTGACCGCTCCATGCGGGCGCACACCGGCCGGCGGCGCGCGGTGCTGATCGTCGGCGCGCTGCTGGCGATCGTGGTGCTGATCGTCGGCGGACTGTGGGTTTTCCAGCGCCGGCTCATCTACCTGCCCGACACCGCGGCGCCGCCGCCCGCCGGCCGCGTGCTGCCCGGCGCGTCGGACGTCACGGTGCGCGCGGCGGACGGGGTCGAGCTCGGCGCGTGGTACCTGCCGGCGCCCGCCTCGTCGTGCCGCGCCACCGTGCTGGTGGCGGGGGGCAACGCCGGCAACCGCGCGGCCCGCGCGTCCCTGGCGGCCGCCCTCGCCGCGCGCGGCTTCGGCGTGTTGCTCTTCGACTATCGCGGCTACGGCGGCAATCCGGGCTCGCCGACGGAGCAGGGACTGGCCGCGGACGCCGCAGCGGCGCGCGAGTTCCTCGCCGGCGAGGGCCTCGCGGATCGCGAGATCCTCTACTACGGGGAGAGTCTCGGCGGCGGTGTGGTGGCCGGCCTGGCCGCATCGAGACCGCCGGCCGGCCTGCTGCTGCGCTCGCCGTTCGAGGACCTGCCGGCCGCGGCCGCCGTGCACTACCCGTTCCTGCCCGTCCGGGCGATGCTGCGCGACACCTTCCCGGTTCGGGACACCGTCGCGGGACTGGGCGTGCCGGTCACGGTGGTGTACGGCGACGAGGACTCGATCATCCCCCCCGAGCAGAGCCGGGCCGTCGCGGCGGCGGCCGGGGATCGCGGCGTCGCCGTTGCGGTGCCGGGCGCCGACCACAACGACCCGGCGCTGCTGGACGGACCCGAGCTGCTGGACGCCGTGGTCGCGCTGGCGGAGCGCGCCGGCTGCCCGCCCGCCCGCTGACGGCGCGCCCCGTGACCAGCCGCTCGGGCAGCTCAGGCACGGCGTGGAAGCGGAAGTGGAAGACCTGCGGGTTGCCGTGCACGATCAGGATCTCCGGACCGTCGCCCTCGACCGAGCGCACGTGCAGCCGCGCGGCGGCGACGTCGACGTCCGTCTCCGGCACCGTCCCCGCGCTGTGGATCATGACGTCACGCTCACCGGGGCGGCGACGCCCGCGCCCGGCAGAGGCGGCTGACGCCGACGCCGCCGCACGGAACCGCCCGCACTGCCGCATTCCCGGTCCGGCCCACCGCGAAATTCGTTGCCGGATCAACGGCCGCGACGTAGGTTCGGGGGTACACGAGAAGGGAGGTGGTCCGACGTTGAATCCGTTCAGGACTCGTGAGGTGGCTGTCCGCTAGGCAGCCGGCCCCGTCGCTGGTTGCGGCGAAAACAGGACAACCACCCGACCCTCGAGCCGCCGATCCTCGTCCACTCGGCCCGCGCCCGGACACCCGTCCGGTCGCGGAAGCGGCTCGGGGGTCGTCCTGTCTCCGGTTCCGTGCCGAGATCCCTGCCGGAGCCACCGATCGAGTGGCCGCCAACGGTCCTTCCCGCGGCCCCGCGAGCGGCGGTTCGGGGCGACTCGATGCACCGACAGGGCCGCGCGGGACCCGACGCCGCCGGCGGGGCAGCCTATGCCTTCGATCGCTCGTCGACGATCCGCCGCATCTTGCCGGCCGAGCGCTCGATCGCGTGCACGGGCAGCACCCGGACCTCGACCGACACGCCGATCGTGTCCTTCACCAGCCGCCCCAGCCGCGCGCCGGCCTCCTCCGCGTCCGCGGGAGCGACGCCCGGCCGGTGCTCGACGAGCACGGCCATCCGGTCGAGCCGGCCGTCGCGGGAGAGCCGGCACTGGAAGTGCGGCGAGAGCGCGGGTACCCGCAGGATCAGCTCCTCGATCTGGGTCGGGAAGAGGTTCACGCCACGCAGGATGATCATGTCATCGCTGCGCCCGGTGATCTTCTCGATGCGCCGCATCGGCCGCGCCGTGCCGGGCAGGAGCCGGGTGAGATCCCTGGTGCGGTAACGGATCACGGGCATCGCCTGCTTGGTCAGCGAGGTCAGCACCAGCTCGCCGTACTCCCCGTCGGGCAGCACCTCGCCGGTCACCGGGTCGAGGATCTCCGGATAGAAGTGGTCCTCCCACAGGTGCAGGCCGTCCTTGGTCTCCACGCACTCGACGCCGACCCCCGGCCCGATCACCTCGGACAGCCCGTAGATGTCCACCGCGTGCATGTCCAGGCGGCGCTCGATCTCCAGCCGCATGTCGTTCGTCCACGGCTCCGCGCCGAAGATGCCGACCTGAAGGGACGTCCCGGCCGGGTCGATGCCCTGTCGCTCGAGCTCGTCGACGATCGCCAGCATGTACGACGGGGTGACCATGATCAGCTCGGGTTCGAAGTCGCGGATCAGCGTGGCCTGCCGCTCGGTCATCCCGCCCGACACGGGGATCACGGTGCAGCCCAGGCGTTCCGCGCCGTAGTGCGCGCCCAGCCCGCCGGTGAACAGCCCGTACCCGTACGCGACGTGCACCCGGTCGCCCGGCCGGCCGCCCGCCGCCCGGATGGAGCGCGCCATCACGGCGGACCACGTGTCGATGTCGCCCGCGGTGTAGCCGACCACCGTGGGCCGCCCCGTGGTGCCCGACGACGCGTGGATGCGGGCGATGTCCGTGCGCGCTACGGCGAACATCCCGAACGGGTAGTTCGCGCGCAGGTCCGCCTTGCCCGTGGTGGGAAACCGGGCCAGGTCGGACAGTTCTCGGCAGTCGCCGGGGTGCACGCCGGCCGCGCCGAACGCCGCCCGGTAGTGCGGGACGCGGTCGTAAGCGTGTCGCAGCGACCAGCGCAGCCGCTCGAGCTGCAGCGCGCGGAGCTCGTCGACCGACGCCCGTTCGATCGGGTCGAGCGAATCGGGCGCCGGAGTACGGTCGCGCATCGAAACCTCCTGCGGGAGCGGGCGGCCGGGTCCGGGCGCGGCCGGCGCGGGCCGGGAAGTCGGCTACCTCTGCGCCGGCCAGTGCTTCGCGACGAGGGTGAGAACGTCGTAATCGGCGACGGTCTCACCGTCCTGGTTGGTCACCGCGGCGTCCCAGACCACCTCGCCGTAGTCGGCGTCGACGCGCGGCGAGATCGACCGGCAGGTGAGCGCCACGGTCAGCGCGTCGCCCGGGTAGACCGGCGTGGTGAAGCGCAGGTTCTCCAGCCCGTAGTTGGCGAGCACGGGCCCCGGCTCCGGCGACACGAACAGGCCGGCCGCCATCGACACCACGAAGTAGCCGTGCGCGACCCTGCCCTCGAAGAACGGGTTCGCCGCGGCCGCGTCGGCGTCCATGTGCGCATAGAACCGGTCGCCGGAGAGCTCTGCGAAGGCGTCGATGTCGTCGAGGGTGACCACCCGCGGCCCGGCGACGACGGCGTCGCCGACGCGCAGCTCGGCGAGGCTCTTGCGGAACGGGTGCGCGCCGTCGGTGCGCCGCGGCGCACCCGCGACCCAGGTCCCGGTGACCGCCGAGATCGCCTGCGGGGAACCCTGGATCGCGGTCCGCTGCATGTAATGGGTGACGCCCCGGATGCCGCCCAGCTCCTCGCCGTCGCCGGCCCGGCCGGGTCCGCCGTGCACGAGATGGGGGAGCGGCGAACCGTGCCCCGTCGACTCCGCCGCCGAGTCCCGGTCCAGCACGAGCACCCGCCCGTGCCACGGCGCGACGCCGAGCACCACTCGCCGCACCACGTCGGGGTCGGCCGACACCACCGAGCCGACCAGGCTGCCGCGGCCGCGCGCGGCCAGCTCGACGGCGTGCCCCGTGTCGCGGTAGCCCAGCACGGTGCTGACCGGGCCGAAGACCTCCACCTCGTGCGGCTCGGCGCGCGCTGAGTCCTTGGCCCACAGCAGCATCGGCGGCAGAAAGGCGCCGCGCTCGGCGTCCGCGCCGATCACCTCGAACCGGTCCGGGTCGCCGACCACGATGTCCGCGGCGCCGGCCAGCACGTCCAGGCTGCGGCGCACGTCGTCCCGCTGGCCGAGCGCGACGAGGGCGCCCATGGTCACCCCGTCCGCCGCGGGGTTGCCGACGCGCACCTTGTCCGCGACGCGGGCGTGCACGGCGTCGATCACCGCGGGCACCAGCCGCTCCGGCACCAGCGCCCGGCGGATGGCGGTGCACTTCTGGCCGGCCTTCGCGGTCATCTCGGTGACGAGTTGCCGGACGTACAGGTCGAACTCGGCGTCGCCCGGCTCGACGTCCGCGCCGAGCACGGAGAAGTTCAGGGAGTCGGCCTCCGAGCTGAATCGCACCCCGCCGGTGAGCACGGCGGGATGCGCGCGCAGCAGGGCCGCGGTGCTCGCGGACCCGGTGAAAGCGACCGTGTCCTGCTCCGTGAGCAGGTCGAGCATGCCGCGTGACCCGCCGGCGACCAGCTGCAGGCTGCCGTCCGGCAGCAGCCCGGACGCCACGATCTCCCGCACCACCGCCTGGGCCAGGTACGACGCCTGGGACGCCGGCTTGACCACGGTCGGCACCCCGGCCAGGAACGCCGGCGCGAACTTCTCGAGCATGCCCCAGACGGGGAAGTTGAACGCGTTGATCTGCAGCGCCACCCCGTGCCGGGGGGTGTACACGTGCTGGCCGACGAAACCACCGGAACGGCCCAGCCTCTCGGTCGGCCCGTCGAGCAGCACCGTGGAGTTGGGCAGCTCCCTTCTGCCCTTGCTGCCGTAGGTGAACAGCACCCCGATGCCGCCGTCGACGTCGACCAGCGAGTCCCGCCGCGTGGCGCCGGTCCGCGCCGAGAGCCCGTAGAACCCGTCCCGGGCGCCGTTCAGGTGCGCGGCCAACTGCTTGAGCAGCAGCGCCCGCTCGTGGAAGGTGAGCTCCCGCAGTGCCGGCCCGCCGACGGACCGCGCGTGGTCGAGCACGGGCACCATGTCGATCGGATCGGTGCCGATCTCGGCCACCACGTCGGCGGTGGACGCGTCGAGCAGGGGCAGCAGGTCGCCGCCCGGCGGGCGCCAGCGCCCGGCGACATAGCTCTCCACCATCACGGTCACGGCGTCACTCCTCGTTGAGTCGCGTTGGCTGCTCGAAGATCTCGTACGGCCGCTGCTCGTAGACCCGGCGCGCAGTCCGGGCGAACCCGGCGTGCAGGGCCGCGCGCCGGGCGGCGTCGTTCCACTCCGGCACGGTGGTCCGCAGCCGCCGGTCGACCGCGACCCGCGCGGCGTAGTCGACCGCGGCCCGGCCGAGCTCGCCGCTCCAGCCGCGCCCGGCGAGCTCGGGTCGGATCCCGATGGCGACGTCGACCACCCAGTCGTCCTGCGGCGCACCGGGCACCCGCGCGGCGCTGCCCAGGCAGCAGAATCCGACCAGCGCGCCGCGATCGTCGGCCACCGCCCAGTAGCCCTCGTCAGCCGCCGGCGCCTCGAGCGCGTCCTCGATGTGCCAGGCGCCGGGGCTGCTCCAGGCGGCGACGGCGAGCCCGTCCTCGATGGTCAGCTGCCGCACCCGGAACGGTGGGACGGGGTCCGCCACCGTCGGCCCGCGGGAGCCCGGCGCCGCGCCGGTCACTGGTCGAAGTCCACGACGACCCGGTCGGTGACCGGGTGCGACTGGCAGGTCAGCACGAACCCGCGGGCGAGCTCGTCGGGCTCCAGCGCGTAGTTGGAGTCCATCTCGACGCGGCCCTCCATCACCCGCGCGCGGCAGGTCCCGCACACCGCGTTCTTGCACGCGTACGGGGCGTCCGCGCGCACCCGCAGGGTGGCGTCCAGGATGGCCTCGCCGTCGGGTGGCAGCCGGAACTCCGCCGTCCGCCCGTCGAGGAGCACGGTGACGGCGGACCCGCCGACCGGCGCACCGGCCCCCGGCGTCCCCGCGTCGGATCGCACCCGCGGTGCGGTCGGGCCGACGTGGAACAGCTCGCGGTGCACGCGCGCACCGTCCACGCCGCGGTCGAGCAGCACGCCCCGGACGGTGTCGGTGAGCGGAAGCGGCCCGCAGAGGAACCACTCGTCGACGTCGTCGACGGGCAGCAGGGTGTCCAAGATCCGGCCGAGCCGCTCGACATCCAGCCGGCCGGAGAGCATCTCGACCTCGGTGGGCTCGCTGCCGAGCACGTTGATCAGCTGGAACCGCTCGGGATAGCGGTTCTTCAGATCCTCGAGTTCCTCCAGGAACATGATGGTGGAGGTGCGGCGGTTCACGTAGATCAGGGCCGCGGTGCTGTCCGGCTCCACCGCCAGCGCGGTCGCCAGGATCGACAGCACCGGGGTGATTCCGGAGCCGGCCGCGACGGCCGCGTACCGACGCGCCCGGCGCGGGTCGAGCGGCGTGGAGAACGTGCCGCTCGGCGTCATCACGTCGAGCTCGTCGCCCGGGCGCAGCCGCTCGGCCGCGTAGCTGGAGAACGCCCCGTCCGGCAGGCGTTTCACCCCGATCCGCAGCGGGCCGCCGGTCGCCGGCGCGCAGATCGAGTAGTTCCGCCGGACGTCGTCGCCGAGCGCCGGCGCGCGCACCGAGAGATGTTGCCCCGCGAGGAAGGCGAAATCGTCGCGCAGCTCGTCGGGCACCTCGAAGGTGACGGCCACGGAGTCCTCGGTGAGCCGGTCCACGGACGCGACGCGCAGCCGGTGGAACACCGCGTGCCGCCGAGCGGTGCGGGGCGCGCTCCCGGTTGCGGCGCCGGCCGGACTGCTCATCGGTGCGCTCAGATCGCCTTGAACGAGTCGAACGGCTCCAGGCAGGACCGGCACGCCCAGAGCGACTTGCACGGCGTCGAGCCGAATCTGCTGATCTCGCGCGTGTTCGTCGAGCCGCATCGGGGGCACCGGGCGGACAGCGCCAGCCCGACCGGCCCCCGGCCGCCGGCGTCCCCGCAGCGGTCGGGCGGCGCGATGCCGAACGCGGTGAGCTTCCGTCGTCCCTCCGCGCTGATCCAGTCGGTCGTCCAGGCGGGCGAGAGGACTGTCCGCACCTCCACCCGGTCGACGCCGGCCGCGCGCAACGCCGCCTCGACGTCGGCGGCGATGACCGCGGTCGCGGGGCAGCCGGTGTAGGTGGGGGTCAGCGTCACGACCCACGTCGGGTCACCGACGCCCGCCCCGGCGCCGGTGGCCCGCGGCCGGACGTCGCGGACGATGCCGAGGTCGTCGAGCGTCAGAACGGGGATCTCCGGGTCCGGCACCGCGCCGGCGACCGACCGCAGCCGCTCCCGGTCCGACGCGAGACCGCTGGGCGCGCCGGCGTTCTCGAGCGTGTCGGGCGCCGTCACCAGGTCGCTCCGGGGTGCGAGCGATGCAGCAGTTGCATCTCCGGCAGCAGGTGGCCGAGGTTCTCCGAGTGCAGGCCGGCGCGGCCGCCGCGGGAACGCCAGGTGGCGGTCGGCTTCTCGAGCGTGGACTCGGCGATCACCCCGTCGACGTACGCGTCCCAGGCCGGCCGCAGCCCGGCCGGATCGACGGCCACCCCCGGCGTCGCGGCGAGCATGGCGACGGCGTCGGTGGTGTCGAACAGCTCGTCCGCGTACGGCCAGACCCGATCCAGGCCGGCCTGCATGCGATCGTGCGACTCCGCGGTGCCGTCGCCGAGCCGGAGCACCCACTGCGTCGCGTGATCCCGGTGGTACGCCACCTCTTTCACCGCCTTCGCGGCGAGGGCGGCCAGGGTGGCGTCCCGCGATCCGGTCAGCGCCGAGTAGAGCTCCAGCTGGTAGGCGGAGAACAGCAACTGGCGGGCCATGGTGACGGCGAAGTCGCCGTTCGGGATCTCCACCAGTTGGACGTTGCGGAACTCCCGCTCGTCCCGCAGGAACGCCAGCGCGTCCTCGTCGCGGCCTGAGGACCCGGTGGCCGAGGGCCCGTCGCGCTCGCGCTCCACCTCGCCGGCGTACGTCAACAGCGTGCGCGCCTGGCCCAGCAGGTCGAGCGCGATGTTCGCGATCGCCATGTCCTCCTCGATCTGCGGCGCACGGGTGATCCACTCGGACAGCCGCTGGCCGAGGATCAGCGCGTCGTCGCCGAGGCCGAGCACGTACTGGCGCAGCGCCTCGGTCAGCGCGACATCGTCGGTCACGGCCAGGTTCTCGATCGAGGTCTGGTTCACAGGTGGGCCACCCCCTCGGGCACGTCGTAGAACGTGGGGTGCCGGTAGGCCTTGTCGAGCGCCGGGTCGAAGAACGGGTCCTTCTCGTCGGGGCTGGAGGCGGTGATCTGCGCGGCCGGCACCACCCAGATCGACACGCCCTCGCCACGGCGGGTGTAGACGTCGCGGGCGTTCCGCAGCGCCATCGCGGCGTCGGGGGCGTGCAGGCTGCCGACGTGCTGGTGCGAGAGCCCCCGGCGGGCGCGCACGAAGACCTCCCAGAGCGGCCAGCCGCGGCGGCGCGGACCGGCTGGCTCGGTGAGGTCGGTGGGGCCGGCCCCGGCGGTCGGCGCGGTCATGCGATCGCCTCCGCGGGCTGCGCGGTCGGCGCGGAGAGGTGCTCCCGCCCGGCCGTGGCGATGATTCCCTCGGCGTGCCCGGTGGCGTGTTTGGCGGCATAGGCCTGGGCGGCATCCCTGACCCAGGCGCCGTTCTCGTGCGCGGAGCGGCGGTGCTCCATGCGCTGCGCGTTGCAGGGTCCGTCGCCCTTGATCACCCGGGTCAGCTCGGCGAAGTCGATCTCGCCGAAGTCGTAGTGCTCGCGCTCGGCGTTCCAGCGCAGGTCGGGGTCGGGCAGCGTCAGGCCGAGCACCTCCGCCTGCCCGACGCACATGTCGACGAAGCGCTGCCGCAGCTCGTCGTTGCCGAACCGCTTGATGCCCCAGGCGGCGGACTGCTCGGAGTGGGTGGAGTCGGAGTCGGGCGGGCCGAACATCATCAGCGACGGCCACCAGAAGCGGTCGACGGCGTCCTGCGCCATCGCGTGCTGCGCGGGCGTGCCGCGGGAGAGCGTGTACAGGATCTCGAAGCCCTGCCGCTGGTGGAACGACTCCTCCTTGCACACCCGGACCATCGCGCGGCCGTACGGGCCGTAGGAGCAGCGGCACAGCGGCACCTGGTTCATGATCGCCGCGCCGTCCACGAGCCAGCCGATCGCGCCCATGTCCGCCCAGGTCAGCGTGGGGTAGTTGAAGATGCTGGAGTACTTCTGCCGGCCGGTGTGCAGCAGGTCGAGCAGATCCTCGCGGTCGACCCCGAGGGTCTCCGCGGCCGCGTAGAGGTACAGGCCGTGGCCCGCCTCGTCCTGCACCTTGGCCAGCAGGATCGCCTTGCGGCGCAGGCTGGGCGCGCGGGTGATCCAGTTTCCCTCGGGCTGCATGCCGATGATCTCGGAGTGCGCGTGCTGCGCGATCTGCCGGACGAGGGTCTTGCGGTAGCCCTGCGGCATCCAGTCCCGGGGCTCGATCCGCTGGTCGGTCGCGATGAGCTCGTCGAATCGCCGCTGCAGCTCGGCGGTCTCGGGATCACCCCGCAGATCACCCCGCAGATCACCCCGCGAGTCCCCGCCGGCGTGGCGAGGAGCGCCTCCTGGATCGGCACCGTCGGTGCTGCCGGACACCGTGCCGCCGGACCGTGCGCCGGACACCGCGCTGCCGGACACCGTCGCCGGACACCGTGCTGTCGGACAACCCGACCTCCTCGGTCTCGCCACGCTGGCCGCTCGGCGGTAGAGTTTCCGAACGATCGTTCAGTAAATTATCCGACGGAGATCCCGCCCATGTCAACCGCACCACAGCAGGCCGATCCCCGCCCTGGCCCGCCGCCGCGGCCCGCGCGCGGCCGGCCCGCCCGGTACACCCGCGACGGGCTGCTGGACCGGGTGGTCGCGGTGTTCAACGAGCGCGGCTACGAGGCGACGAGCATGGAGGACCTGGCGCGCGCCGTCGGGCTGACCAAGTCCGCGTTCTACCACCACGTCAGCGGCAAGGAGCAGCTGCTGCGGATGGCCGTCGACCGGGCCCTGGACGCGCTGACCGCGGCGCTGGACGAGCCGGTCCCGGCGGGCGCCCGGCCGATCGACCGGCTGGAGCAGGCCGTGCGGCGCACCGCCGAGGTGCTCATCGCCGAGCTGCCGTACGTCACGCTGCTGCTGCGGGTGCGCGGGAACACCCCGGTCGAGCGGGACACCCTGGCCCGCCGCCGCGCGGTGGACGCGCGACTCGCCGACCTGGTCACCGCTGCCGCGGCGGCCGGCGAGGTGCGGCCGGACATCGACCCGCGGCTGGCGGCCCGGCTGCTCTTCGGCATGGTCAACTCGATCGCCGAGTGGTACCGGCCGGTCCCGGGGGACGCGGGCCGGAGCGACATCGTCGACGCCGCCGTGCATCTGGCCCTCGGCGGGCTGGCACGCCGCGCCGGTCGGGCCGGCGGTCCGACCCGTCGTTGATCGTGACGAGCGGGCTCGGGCCGAGTTGATCATGGGGCTCGTGACCGAGGGCGCCGCGGATGCACGGGCCGCATGATCAACCCGGCGGCGCGCCGGCTCAGCTCCCGCCGACCTCCCGGCTGCGACCGCGGAACTCGGCGACGACGGTCTCCGCGGCGGCGGGACCGGCGGCATCGCGGCGGGAGACCGTGACGTCGTAGAGGCCGCTGCGCCCGAACCGGGCGCGCTCGCCCGCCCGCGCGATCAGCTGGTCGCCGGCCCTGGCCGGCGCCACGAACGTGATCTCGAACCCGGCGGCGACCGTGACCGGCCCGTGGGTGTTGCACGCGACGGCGAACGCGCTGTCGGCCAGCGCCGCGATCAGTCCGCCGTGACACAGGCCGTGCCCATTCACCATGTCCGGCCGGACCGTCATGGTCAGCTCCGCGGCGCCGGGGCCGACGCTGACCAGCTCCATGCCGAGGCGTCGGCTCGCCTCGTCCCCCGCCCACATCGCGTCGGCGCAGCGCCGCGCCAGGTCCTGCGGGTCCGCGTCCGGCGGCGGCACCGCCTACAGCCCGCGCTCGACCGGCAACAACCCGCGGTCGACCGCCGCGACCAGGGCCGCGTGATCGGCCTCGGTCTGGTCGGCGTACAGCCGCGCGAACCGGGCCAGCGCGACGTCCAGCTTGTCCGAGCCGCCGGCGTAGCCGGCCACCATGGACGCGCCGCTCGTGCGGGCGTGGCCCTTGGCCAGCAGGTGACCGACGATGCCGGCGTAGTCGGCCAGCGCGCTGGGGTCGATCGAGTCGAGCGCGACGGTGCCCTTCATGTTCCGGAACTGCCGGACGTAGTACTGCCGCTCGCCGGCGGTCGCCCAGCCCAGCAGCGGGTCGCTGACCGTCTGCAACGCCTGCTGGTACTCGACCACGCGCTGCCCCTGGTGGGCGTGCCAGGCCGAGTCGCCGTGCACGTACTTGGCCAGCACCGACCGGCGGGCCTGCTTGAGCTGGAGGAACACCACGTCGTCGGGGCTGCTGCCCTCGAGCAGGGCGACGTACGCGCGCAGCCCGACGCTGCCGACACCGACGACCTTGTGGGCGACATCGACGAGGGTGTAGCCGCCCAGCGCCCGCCGCCAGTGCGGCGCGAGGGTGTCGAGGTACCCGTCGAGGGCGGTGGCGACCGTGTCCGCGTCCTCGGCGCTGACCCGGGTGATCAGCGGCGGTTCCTCGACGATGTGGCGGGTCTCGCCCGTCTGCTGGGTGAAGCGCGGCAGCGCGCGGTCGCCGGTGCGCTTGCGCGCCCTGGCGACCGCGCGGCCGATCTCGTCGCGCAGCGACTGGTGCGACGTCGTCTCCTGCAGGTGGTCGACGTCCATCCGCTGGTAGGACCGGGCCAGCAGCGGCATCTCCGCGAGCTCCCTGACCTCGGTCCGGTAGGCCGCGACGCACGGCGAGAACGGCCGCCTCGCAATCGGTCTCCGACGCGCCGTTCTGCCGGCCGGCGACCCAGATGCTCGCCACCAGCCGGCGCAGGTCCCACTCCCAGCCGCCGGGGTGCGCCTCGTCGAAGTCGTTCAGGTCGATCACCAGGTCGCGCTCGGGCGAGGCGTAGAAGCCGAAGTTGCCCAGGTGGGAGTCGCCGCAGATGACCGGGGTGATGCCGGTCGCCGGCAGCCGGGCCACGTCCTCGGCCATCACGATGGCCGTGCCGCGCAGGAAGCCGTACGGCGTCGCGGTCATCCGGCCGACCCGCAGCGGGATGAGCCAGTCGAGCCGGCCCTCGTGCGACTCCATGATCAGCTGGACGGGGTCGGGGCGCCCGACCGGCGGCTGCCAGTCGCCGAGCGCGGACCGGGGCACCCGGCTTCGCAGCGCCCGGCCCATCCGGTAGCGATCGGCCCGCGCGGTCGGCCGGCGGCGCAGCGAGGTGTAGGCGTCGGAATCCGCGTCCGCCAGCACGATGTGACCGGTCTGCTGGGCCGCCAGGGCCGCCGGGGTGGTCATGACCGGACCATAACGGCCGCCCCCACCGGCCGCGACCCGCCCCGCCCCGGGGCCCGGCGCACCGCCCCGGATCGCCGCCGGCACCGGGGGTCTCCGCCGGATGGCGCGAGTGGTCAACCGGTCGTGCCCGGCGAGTCGAGCGGATCCGCGGGGGGCGACGGCATCCGCACCCCGGGCGGCAGCGCGCCGTGCCGCGCGCGGTAGTCCGACAGGAACGCCAGCACCGCGGTCGGCAGCGTCGGGAACACGCGGTCCGCGCCGATGGAGTCGATCAAGCCCGCGGCGGCCAGGTCGTGCCGGAGGTCCTGCTTGACCCGGGCCAGCGCGACCGTGATGCCGCGGCCGGTCAGGTCCGAACGCAGGTGCTCCAGCGCGTCGGCGGCGGTGATGTCGATCTCCACGTTCGCCTCGGCGTTCAGCACGAACCACTCCACGGCGTCGTCGGCCTCGTCCACCGACGCCAGGGCGCGCCGCCGGAAGTCCTCGGCGTTGGCGAAGCAGAGCGGCGCGTCGTAGCGGTAGACCACCAGCCCGGGCAACTGCCGGGCGGCCTCGTAGTCGTCGACGTCGTGCATGCCGGCGAGGCCGGGCACGTAGCCGAGGATCCCGTCATGGGGCCGGGCCACCCGCCGCACCAGATCGACGATCGACAGGCCGACGGCGACGAGCACGCCGTACAGCACCCCGAGCAGCAGCACGGCCGCGGTGGTGCCGACGGCCAGCAGGAACTCGCTGCGCCGGAACCGCGCGATGCGCCGCAGTTCCGCGACCTCGATCAGCCGGATGGCCGCGTAGATCACCAGCGCGCCGAGCGCGGCGGACGGGAAGCTGGCCAGCAGCGGGCCGGCGACCAGCAGCGTCAGCACCACGCAGGCGAGCGTGACCAGCGAGTACAGCTGCGACCGGCTGCCCACGGCATCGCCCAGTGCCGTCCGGCTCCCGCTCGAGCTGACCGGGAAGCCCTGCAGGAACCCCGCCGCGATGTTCGCGCCGCCCAGCGCGCTGAACTCCGCGTTGGCGTCGATCGGCTGGTCCTGCCGCGCGCCGAACGCGCGACCCGTCAGGACGTTGTCCGTGTACCCGACGATCGCGATGCCGACCGCCGGCAGGAAGAGTGTCGCCAGGTCGCCGAGTTGCACGTCGGGGAGTCCGGGCACCGGCAGGCCGGCCGGCACGGCGCCGACGACCGTGATGCCCGCGTCCTGGAGCGAGAGGACCGAGACCAGGACGGCGCCGATGATCACCACGATCAGCGGGCCCGGCGCCCGCGGCAGCCACCACCGCAGCAGGTACAGCAGCGCCAGCAACCCGGCCGCCAGCGCCACGGTCGGCCAATGCACCGCACCGAGATTGCCGACGAAGGAGGTGATCTCCGGCACGAACCCGTCGCCGTCCACGGGCACGCCGGTGATCTTCTCGAGCTGGCTGACGATCATGATCACGGCCACGCCGGCCATGTAGCCGACGAGCACCGGCCGGGACAGCAGGTCGGCCAGGAAGCCCAGCCGGGCCAGCCGGCCGACCAGGCAGATCGCCCCGACGACGAGCGCGAGCGCCGCGGCCAGGGCCGCGTACCGCGCCGGGTCCGCGCCGGCCAGGGGAGCGAGCACGACGGCGGTCATCAGTGCCGTCGTCGACTCGGGTCCGATCGACAACTGCCGCGAGGTGCCGAGCACCGCGTACACCGCGAGCGGCCCGAGGATCGCCCACAGCCCGCTCACCGGCGGCAGGCCGGCCACCTCCGCGTACGCCATCACCTGCGGCACCAGGTAGGCGGCGACGGTGAACCCGGCCAGGACGTCGCCGCGGAGCCACGATCGCTGGTAGCGGCGGAACTGCCCGATACCGGGAAGCAGCCGATCGAGCAACATGGCGCGGCGGGCGGTCACTCGCACACCGTGACGGCTCGCCGGTCGCCCGGCAACCGGCGCAACGTTTCCCGGCTGTGACCCACGCCATCTATTGCGGAGTGCGATCCGGGCCGAACCTTGGTCGTCACTGTGTGCACGCTGAGCGAGCCACGACCAAGAAACGCCCAAAAGCCTCCCCCGATCGGGTGATTTCGAATCGGTCTCGTTGCGACCGAAATCGGGGTGCCGGCGACTCGCCGCCACCCGACACAACCTGCGGAAACGCCCAGAGCTGTGGAACTCTCATGATCGTTATGATTCCGTTATGCCGGGATCGACGCACTGGATTTCCTGCGATGCGTCCGTATGGTCACTTACGGCCGCGAAATCTCGGGGCCGCTCCACACACCCTCCCGGGCAGCACGCGCCGAACGCTGTCCACCCACGCCCGGGACGGGCCACCACTGCAGAGAAAGGGCTCGGACAGCGACGGGGAAACCACTTGTGACAACGGATCGGCCGCCTCCGGTCGGTCGCGTTGTCTTGGGGTGAATCCGGTCGGAAGGCCGGACGGGCAACTCCCCGATGCGCCGCCGCGATCAGCGACGGGCATCGCCCGAACCCGACAGCTCACCTCGCAGGCGCAGCTTGGGGACCATACACATGACTCGTACTTCCGTGCGCGATCGCCGGCCCTCCTGGGCCCGCACGATGGTTTTCCGGGGCGCCACCGTCGGTGTCGTCGCCGGCGCCGCGGCGCTCGGGCTGGCCTCGCCGGCTCTCGCCGCCCCCTCCTCCACCTGGGACGCCGTTGCCCAGTGCGAGAGCTCGGGCAACTGGTCGATCAACACCGGCAACGGGTACTACGGCGGCCTGCAGTTCACCGACTCCACCTGGGACGCCTACGGCGGCGAGCAGTACGCCGACACCGCGAACGGGGCGACCCGCGAGCAGCAGATCGCGGTGGCCGAGGCCACGCTCGCCGGGCAGGGCTGGGGCGCCTGGGCGTGCGCGGGCGCGGGCGGCGGCGAGGCAGCGAGCGGCAACTCCGCTCCGGCCGCGTCGAGCAGCTCGAGCTCCGAGTCCTCCTCGGCGTCTCGCGGCGGCCAGCGCTCCTGGTCCAGCGAGAGCTCGTCGAACGAGGAGAGCTCCTGGAACGATGACTCCTCGAACGACACCGACTCCTCGTCGTGGACCGATGACAGCTCCTCGAGCGACGACAGCTCCTCGAGCACCGAGGGTCCGCTCCGGCGAGCGCCGCGGACGGCACCTACACGGTCGTGTCCGGCGACACCCTGTCCGGCATCGCCGCCGCCCAGGGCGTGACCGGTGGCTGGGAGGCCCTGTTCGCGGCCAACGGCGACGTCATCGCCAACGCCGACCTGATCTACCCGGGCCAGGTCATCCGACTGGCCTGATCCACCGCCGGGACGCCCGTCGCTGACGCTCGGGTGACCCGGGGAGTGTGCCGTTCCGCAAGCGGGGCGTCGACCATGTGGTCGGCGCCCCGCTTCGGCGTTTCCGCGGGTCGATCGCCCGGGTGCGCGGCCCCGGCCGGAACCCGCCGGCCCGATACCATCCAGCAATGGTGGGGCGGCGCGTGCTGAGCGGTGTGCTGGCGGGGGTGCTGCTGGCGCTCGCCGGGTGCACCGGCGGGTCGGCCGGCGACCCGGAGCCGGCCGCGACATCGACGGCGCCGCCGCCGACGCCGGCCGAGCTGCTCGAGACCTCGGCGACGGCGATGCAGTCCGTGCAGTCCGCGCACTTCACGATCGACGTCACGGGCGAGCTCCCTGAACTGGTCCTGAACAAGGGCGAGGGCGACCTGACGGCCGCCGGCGACGCCCAGGGCTCGGCGACGATCAAGCAGTTCGGCCAGCTCGTCGAGGTGGAGTTCGTGCTGGTGGGCGGCGAGCTCTATCTGAAGGCCGCCACCGGCGGCTTCGCCCAGGTGCCGGCCGCGCTGGCCGGGAACGTCTACGACCCGTCCGTCATCCTCGATCCCGAGAGCGGCGTCTCGGCCGTGCTCCGCGGCGTGCAGTCGCCGGTCGACGCCGGGACGGACGGCGACGTGCGAAAGATCAGCGGGACCGTCCCGCAGGGCGTCGCCGCGGGCCTCGTCCCCGGCATCAGCACCGACGTCGACGGCGTCTTCGGCATCGACACCACCACCGACCGGCTGGTGGACGCGACGTTCAGCCTGGACGGGTCGGACGGCCGACCGGCCACCGTCGGCGTGACCCTGTCCGACCTGGACGCGCCGGTCACCATCACCGCCCCGGGGTGATGCCGGGATCGGGCAGGCGCCGACTGGCGGTCGGCGCCGCGGGCGCCGCCGTGCTGCTGGCCGCGCTCGACGCGTACGTCGTGGTCGGCCTGTTGCTCGACATCGCCACCGACTTCGACGTGCCGGTGAATCGGCTGGAGCGGGCGACCCCCATCGTCACGGGCTACCTGCTCGGGTACGTCGCGGCCATGCCGCTGCTGAGCCAGCTGTCCGACAAGGTCGGCCGGCGACCGATGGTGCAGGCCTGCCTGCTCGGGTTCGCCGCCGGATCGGTGATCACGGCCATGGCAACCACGCTGCCCGTGCTCGTCGGCGGTCGGGTGCTGCAGGGCATTGCCGGCGGCGCGCTGCTGCCGGTGACGATGGCGCTCGTCGCCGACCTGTGGCCGGCGAACCGCCGGGCCACGGCGCTCGGCGCGGTCGGCGCGGCCCAGGAGATGGGCAGCGTGCTCGGCACCCTGTACGGGGTCGGCCTCGCCGCGCTCGCGCAGAGCTGGCGCCTCACCGCCGATCTCGAGCCGGAGAGCTGGCGCTGGGTGTTCTGGGTCAACCTGCCCCTCGCCCTGCTGGCCATGGTGCTGGTGCAGGTGAGTGTCCCGGCCGGCCGGCCGCCGCACGCGGACGCCGTCCGGGTCGACGTCGTGGGCGGTGCGCTGCTGGCGGTCGCGCTGGCCCTGCTCGTGGTCGCGCTGTACAACCCCGAACCGCAGACGGGCGTGCTGCCCTCCTGGGGCTGGCCGGCGGTCGTCGCGGCGGCCGCGCTGCTCGTCGCGTTCGTGTTCTGGGAGCGCCGGTCGACGGCCCGGCTGCTCGATCCGGAGGGCGTGTCGATGCGGCCCTTCCTGGCCGCGCTCGCCATCAGCTTCGCCGCCGGCGGCGCGTTGCTCGCCACCCTGGTCAATGTCGAGTTGTTCGCGCGGACCCTGCTGGACATGGACGCCACCGCGGCGGTCGCCGCGCTCAGTCCGTTCCTGCTCGCGCTGCCGGTGGGCGCCCTGGCCGGCGGGTGGAGCACCGGCCGGCTGGGCGGGCGCACCGTGGCCGCGGCCGGGCTGGTCGTGGCGACCGTCGGCTACCTGCTGGTCGCCCGCTGGGGCCTGGACCTGACCGAGGCCCGCTACCCCTTCGGCCTGCCGATGATGCCCACGGACCTGGTGGTGGCCGGGCTCGGCCTGGGGCTGGTGATCGCGCCGGTGTCCGCGGCCGCGCTCGAGGTGGTGCCGGCGAGCCGGCACGGCGTCGCGTCCGCCGCCGTCGTGGTCGCGCGGATGACCGGGATGCTGGTCGGCGTCGCGGCGCTGAGCGCGTGGGGGCTGCACCGGTTCACCGAGCTGACCGCCGACCTGCTGCCGCCCCTGCCCATCGGCCAGCCGCAGGAGGAGTACGACCGGCTGATCGCCGCGTACGACCTCGCGCTGTCGTCCGCGCTGCTCACCCAGTACCGGGAGATCTTCCTGGGCGCGGCCGGGCTGTGCGTGCTGGGCGCCGCGCTGTGCGTGCTGCTGCCGGCGCGGCGGCCGCGCCGGACGGAGCCCGCGGCCGCCCCGGCGGGCTGACGCCCTGATGGCAGCCGCCCGGTCCAGGAACCGGCGGAACCCTCGGGAAAAGTTCCGAAGAAATCTTCGGGACCGTGTCGATCCGTCCGGCCGTCGTTCGGCGTCGTGGGTGACAGCATCCCCACGGGCACCCGCCCGACCGACCCGAGGAGCACTCCGATGGGATTCATCAAGTCCAGCCTGTTCATCTCGCTCGACGGCGTCATCGAGGCGCCCGAGACGTGGCACTTCCCGTACTTCGACGACCAGATGGGCGCCGTCGTGGGCGATCTCATGTCGCAGACCGACGCCACGCTGCTCGGCCGCCAGACGTACGACGAGTTCGCCGGCTACTGGCCGGGCGCCGACCCCGCCGACCCGTTCACCGGCGTGATGAACGGCGCCCGCAAGTACGTCGTGTCGACCACGCTGACCGACCCGGCGTGGGAGAACTCGTCGGTCGTCGGTGGCGGCACAGGGGGCGACACGGGGGTCGACGTGGCCGCCGAGCTGACGGCGCTCAAGGCGGACACCCGGCTCGGCACGACCGGCAGTGCGACGCTGGTGCGTTGGATGCTCGAGCAGGGCCTGGTCGACGAGCTGCACCTGCTCGTGCACCCGATCGTCGTGGGACACGGCAAGAAACTCTTCGCCGACGGGGCGACGGTGCCGCTGAGGCTGGTGTCGTCGACTACGTTCGAGACCGGGGTCGTGTACCTCGTCTACGCCAACGCGGAGAGTGCCGACGCCACCGGAACTCTCGACACCTGATCGTCCGGCCCCGCCCCGGCGGCCAGAACCCGAGGAGGCGACCGTGCGCTACATGGTGATGCACTACCAGACCCAGGAGATGGAGGACGGGGTCCTGCCGTCGGCCGAGCAGCAGGCCGCGATCGGCGAGTACATGCAGGAGGCCGCGATGTCGGGAGTCCTGCTGAGCGGCGAGGGCGTCGCGAGCAGCTCGCAGGGCGCCCGCGTCGAGGTCGATCGCGGCTCCGTCCGGGTTCTCGACGGCCCGTTCGCCGAGGCGAAGGAGCTGATCGCCGGCTTCGCGATCCTGGAGGTCGACTCGCTCGCCGAGGCCGTCGAGCACGCGCGCCGGTTCGCGCTGCTCGTCGGCACCGAGCGGGTGGACGTGCGCCGGGTGATCGAGTTCGAGGACCTGCAGCGGGATTCCCGGTAGGGCGGTGGCCGTGTCGGGCGAGGCGATGCCGGGCGCGCGGGCCCCGTCGGCGGCGTCCGGCGCGGAACTCGACCGTCCCGACCGGCCCGGTGGCACCGCCGCCGGACCCGACGGGGACGCGCTGGACCGGCAGCTGGCGACCCTGTGGCGGGTGGAGTCGCCGCGGCTGATCGCCCGGCTGATGCGCCAGGTCGGCGACCTGGACACCGCCGAGGAGATCGCGCAGGACGCGTTCGTGGCCGCGCTGGAGAGGTGGCGCCGCGACGGCGCGCCGGACAACCCGGCGGCGTGGCTGACCACGACCGCCCGGTTCCTGATGGTCGACCGGATCCGCCGCCGCGACACCGGCCGCGAGAAGTACCACCTGGTGGCCGCGACCCAGCCGCAGACGATCGAGCCCGACCTCGATCGGATCGTCGACGGCGACCTGGCCGACGACCTGCTCGGGCTGATCTTCATGGCGTGCCACCCGATCCTGTCGCCGGACGCGCGGTCCGCCCTCACCCTCAAGCTGGTCTGCGGCCTGAGCACGGAGGACGTCGCCCGCGCGTTCCTGACCCCCGCGCCGACGATCGCGCAGCGCATCGTGCGGGCCAAGCGCACGCTCGCCGCCGCGAAGGTGCGGTTCGAGCTCCCCGCGGAGCGGGACCGGCCGGCGCGGCTCGAGGCCGTCCGCGAGGTCATCTACCTCGTCTTCAACGAGGGCCACTCGGCGACCAGCGGCGAGTCGTGGATCCGCGACGACCTCTGCGCGGAGGCGCTCCGGCTGGGCCGGATGCTCGCGGCGCTCGCCCCGTCCGACACGGAGACGCTGGGGCTGCTGGCGCTGATGGAGCTGCAGGCCTCCCGGTTGCGGGCGCGCATCGGGCACGACGGCGAGCCGGTGCTGCTGCTCGACCAGGACCGGACGCGCTGGGACCGGCTGCTGATCCAGCGCGGCCTGGCCTCCCTCGACCGGATCGAGCGGCTCGGCGGCACCGTCGGCCCGTACGCGCTGCAGGCGGCGATCGCCGCGTGTCACGCCAGGGCCGCGGTCGCCGCGGACACCGACTGGGAGCGGATCACCGCCCTGTACGACGGGCTCGCCCGGATCAGCCCGTCGCCCGTCGTCGAGCTCAACCGCGCGGTCGCCACCGCGCAGGCCTTCGGGCCCGAGGCCGGCCTGGAGATCGTGCTTCCGCTGTTCGACGTGGCCGGCATGCGCGACTATCACCTGCTGCCCGCCGTCGCCGGCGACCTGCTGTGCCGATCCGGCGCGCACGAGCGGGCGCGCGAGCACTTCCTGCGGGCCGCGGCGATGACCCGCAACGGCGCGGAGCGGACGACGATGCAGCGGCGGGCGGCCGACTGTGCCGCCCTGCACGCCGCCGCGACCTAGCCGCCGGCACCCCTCCGGGCCGCGGTGCGGTCAGCCGGTGTCGGCCGCCGCGTCCCGGAGCACGGGCAGCGCCCGGTCCAGCATCGCGTTGCTCGCCGTCAGGGAGAGCCGGAAGTACCCGGGCACCTCGCAGATGGTGCCGGGCAGGGCGAGCACCCGCCGCTGGGCGAGGCGCCGGCAGAAGGCGACGTCGTCGGGATCGGGCGAGCGGATCCAGAGGTAGAAGGTGCCCTCGGGAGCGCGGAGCTCGTAGCCGGCCGCCCGCAGCTCGGCGACCGAGCGGTCGCGCTTGGCCTCCAGGTCGACGAGGTCGATGTGCAGCTGATCCAGGTCGCCGATCGCGTACTGCAGGATGGCGTTCGGGTACAGCCAGCCGCCGGACACCTGTGCGGCCTCGACAGCGGCCCGCACCGCGCCGCGGTCGGGGAACGGACGGCGAGACGGCCAGCCAGCCGATCCGCTCGCCCGGTATCAACAGGATCTTGCCGTAGCTGTAGGCGATCACGGTGTACGGATAGTGGGCCGAGGGGCTGTGGAACACGCTGTCGCTGTAGAGGAGTCGCGCGTACGGCTCGTCGGAGATCAGCCAGATCGGCCGGCCGTGCCGCCGCGAGGCCGCGCCCAGCACGCCCGCGAGCGCGTCGAGCGTGGCGGGTGGGTAGATGCGCCCGGTCGGGTTGTTCGGCGTGTTGACGATGACGGCCTTGGTGCGGGGCCCGATGGCCGCGGCGATGGCGTCGATGTCGAGGTCGTGGTCGTCGGGCCGCACGCGCACCTTGACGGGCACCGCATCTGAGGCGAGCAGCATCGCCTCGTAGACGAACCAGGGCGGCAGCGAGAAGACCACCTCGTCACCGGGGTCCAGCAATGCCCGGAACGCGGTGGTGAGGGCGCCGAACGCGCCGTTGGTCAGCGCGATGTCCGCCGGCTCGAACGGCAGCCCGTGCGATCGCCGCAGCGACGCGGCGACGATCTGCCGCCCCGCCGGCTCCGACTGCTTGTAGGCGAACCAGTCCTTGTCCTGCGGCTCGGCGTGACGCCGGATCGCGTCCACGAACGCAGGCAGCGGCATCTCCTGCGGGTTCCCGAACGCGCAGTCGCAGACATCAGGGTCCGCTCCGAGGATCTCGGCGCGGAAGGCGAACCAGGCGAACAGCGGGGCGAGCGCCGTGGCGATCCCGCCCGTCCGGCCGGCGATCGGGGCCGCGTCGGGCATCTCGAATCCTTCCTCCGCCGCTGGTCTTCCGTCCCGGCGAGCGGGAGGCCAGCGTACGCGCGGACGGCCGATCCCGGCGCCCGGTTCGTGCCCGGATCGTCGGTCTCGGCCTTTCGGCGCGGGGCGGTGCGGTCGCGCGGGAGCCCGCCGCCCGCTCCTAGGATCGGCCCGTGGACGCGTGGTGGTGGGTGGCCGTCGTCGTGCTCGTGCTGCTCGTCGCGCTCGCGCTCGTCGGCCGCCGGGCGATGCGCTCGCGGGTCGATCCGACCGACGTGACCATCGAACCGGACGTCGCCGTCGAGGTCGGCCGGCTGTACCGATCGGGGCAGCGCGCGCAGGCCGCGGCGCTGCTGCGGGAGCGCACGGGCCTGTCGCTGCCCGATGCCGCCCGGATCGCCGAGCGGCTCGGCCGGCGGCAGGACGGCGAGGGCTGAGCCGCACCCGCCCGCCGCCGGCGCCGGGACGCGAACCGGCGCGCGGCGCGGGCGGGCGGACTGGGCGGGCTTCGGTCCCGGTCAGCGGCGGACGAACGGCCCCGTCGTCGACCGGACCGGCGACGGTTCGGAGCGCAGCACCGGCCGGGCCGTGACCGCCAGCCGCTCCAGCAGCTCGGCTCCTTCGACACCCGCGTCGTGGCCGGCCATCTCGGCCCGCACCACACCGGCGGCGGCGCGGAACGACGGCTCGCCCAGCACGCGGCGCACGCCCTCGGCGACGGCGGACGGCGCCGGCTTGATCGGGCCCAGCCGCACGCCGACGCCGGTGTACTCGATGCGCGCCGCGATCTCCGCCTTCTCCTCGGTCGTTCCCGCCTGCACCAGCGGAACCCCGTGCGCGAGCGCGAGTGTCACGCCGGTGTAGCCGCCGTTGGTGACGAACACGTCGGCGTGGGCGAGCGCGACGTCGTACGGGATGAACCGCGCGACGCGCACGTTGGCCGGCAGCTCGCCGCCGTGGCGTGCGACCAGGTCCGCCGGCTCGCCGTGCCCCGTGACGACCACCACCAGCACGTCGGCGTCCGCCAGCCCGCGGATCGCGGGCAGGATCAGCTCCTCGGCGTCCGGCCGGATCGAGCCCTGGCTGACCAGCACCACCGGTCGGGTCGAGCCGGTGACCTCCGGCCACCACGCCGGCGGCGTCCAGTCCCGCGGCGGGTCGGGACGCAGTGCGCCGACGAAGTGCATGTGCCCGGGCAGCGACCGGATCGGATACTCGAAGCCGGGTGTGCTGCCCTGCAGGTGCAGGAACGGCGAGCCCAGCTCGTCGAGCACGAAACGCTGCGGCGCCGGCAGCCCGAGGTCGGCCCGCACCCGCCGGTACACCTGGTCGGCGTCGCGGAAGATGAAGCGGCGCCCGGCGGCCCTGACCAGCCTGTTGCGGAGCCGGCCGACCTGCCCGCGCATCGGCAGCAGGCCGGGACCGAACGGCGGGGTGTCCGGCTCCTCGTACGGCAGCGGCCCGTCGCCGAAGGTGGCCCACGGCGGGCCGCCGAGCTCGCTGACCAGGCCGACGCCGATCATCAGGCCGTCGCAGAGCATGGCGTCGACGGGGGTGTCCGCGATGATCCGCCGGATGTCGGCGACGCGCTGCGGGGCGTGCCCGACGAACACGTCGGCGAACCCGCGCCGGAGCACCTGGGTCGGCGGCAGCCCCTGGAACTGCGGCCAGTGCTCCGTCAGGTCCTTGCCGCCGAAGTCCTCGGCCTGCACGTAGGGCCGGGGCTCCGCGCCGACGGCGGCGATCTGCTCGTGGAACACCGCGCCGGCGTACCAGAGCACGCGGTGGCCGCGATCGACGAGCCGCGCGGCGAACGGCAGGGGATTCGCGGTGTGCGCGGGGACCGGAATGCTGGCGAACAGGAAGGTGCTCATCTCGTCCTTCTCGGGGAGTGGTGGCGCCGCGCGGCCGGTCCGCGCGTTGGGTAGACTCATGGTAAATCTATTTGCCTAGGAGTCCAGTGAATATTCCGCGGTCCTACTCCAGCGCCGTCCGGGTGGAGGCGGCGCGGGTCACCGAGCGGCGCATCCTGGACGCGGCCGAGCGGCTCTTCGTGGCGCGCGGGTACGGCGCCACCACCGTCGCGATGGTCGCCGCCGAGGCCGGCGTGTCGAAGCAGACCGTGTACAACGCCTGCCGCTCCAAGGCCGAACTGCTCAAGCGGCTGTACGACGTGCGCCTCGCCGGGGACGACGAGCCGATTCCCCTGGCGCAGCGGGAATCCGTGCGGGAGATGCAGTCCCGGACCGATCCGCGGCACCTGTTGGCTGGCTACGGGGACATCGCGGGCGTCATCCTGGCCCGGCTGGGGCCCGTTCTCGCGCTCGCGCTCGAGGGTGCCGCGAGCGGTGACGCCGACCTCGGGGCGCTGCTGCGGACCACGGACGGCGAGCGGCTGATCGGCGCCACCGCGCTGGCGCGGCGGCTGGGGGAACTGGGCGCGCTGCGCGCCGGCGTCACCGTCGACCGCGCCAGGGACGTCGTCTGGTCGGTCAACAGCCCCCAGCTGTGGGACCTGCTGGTCCGCCGCCGCGGCTGGGACAACGATGAGTACGCCGGGTGGCTCGGCCGCACCCTCGCGGACGCGCTGCTGGAGCCCGCGACCTGAGCCGGTCGCGCTCGGTCAGCCCGGTGGGCGCTCCCCACCCGTCGTCGCCGGCCCGCCCGCTGCGGAGCCGCTCGGCAGCGAGACGTGCGTCCCCGAGGGGTCTTCCGCGATCGGCCGCATGAGCATCAGGGCGCGCGGGACCGTCATCCGCAGCGCGGGCGACTTCACCAGCAGCCCCGAGATGACCGCGCCGAGCGCACCGGCGCGCGGGTGCGGCGGCACCGGGTCGTTGACGACCGACTCCACCGTGGCGATGGGGGAGCCGCGGTCGAACGGCGGCCGGCCCTGCACGGCGGCGAAGAGGGTGCCCCCGAGACTCCAGGCGTCCGAGGCCGGCCCGGCGGTCTCGCCGTTGGCCACCTCCGGCGCCATGTAGGCGGGGGATCCGACGATGATCCCCGGCCCCGTCATCGTGGCATCGCCCCTGCCGACGGCGATCCCGAAGTCCGAGAGCTTGATCCGGCCGTCGTCGGCGATCATCACGTTGGCCGGCTTGACGTCGCGATGGGTGATACCGGCGTCGTGGGCGGCGACCAGCGCGGAGGCCACCGCGACGCCGATGGTCGCGGCCTGCACGGGCGTCACGGGGCCGTCCTGCCGGAGCACGTCGGCGAGCGAGCGGCCGCGGAGGAACTCCATGACGATGACCGGGCCGGTGTCCGTGGCGGCCAGGATGTCGAAGACCGTGATCACGTACGGGTTGGTGAGCGCCGCGGCCGTGCGCGCCTCACGCAGGGTGCGCTCCTTCAGCTCCTTGGCCTGGCGCGGCAGCATGCCCAGCGGCACGTCGATCTTCTTCAGCGCGACCTGCCGGCCCAGCAGCTGGTCGGTCGCCGTCCACACGCTGCCGTGCGCGCCGCGGCCGATCATCGACTCCAGCCGGTAGCGTCCGGCGACCAGCCGGCGGCCGGGAATCGTCCCCGGCGCCGCCGCCCGGACCGGCGCGGGCGTCGCGACGTCATCCGCCGGCAGCGCGCGGGACTCGGACGCGGCCGCTCCGGCCGCCGCGTCCGGCTCGAAGGGCGTCGTGGCCGGTGTCGCGTCCGAGCGGGGGACGGCCTCGGCCGCGGGACGGTCGGCCGGCGCCGGTTCGGCGCCGCGGGACCGGCGGCCGCGACGGCCGGTCGCCCGCCGCGACCGCCGGCTCGCCCGGGACCCTGGCGGGTCGGCGGGGTCGGGGGGCACCGGCGGAGGAGGCGGGCCGGCGGTCACCCGGTCATTGTCCCAGCGCCGTGGCCGCCGTCCGACGTGCGGCGCCCGCGCCACCCGGATCCGCGTCAGCGTGGAAGCCGGCCGGTGACCACGGTCGCGTCGAGCTCCGTGGACGACGCGACGTCCGGCTCGAGACCGGCCGCCGCCATCAGTTCGGCCGCGAGATCGGCCTGCCCTTCGCCGGTTTCGATCAATATCCGGCCGCCGGCGGCGAGCCAGCGCGGCGCCTCGCCGATCACCCGGCGGTGCACGTCGAGGCCGTCCCCGCCGCCGTCGAGTGCCACCCGCGGCTCATGGTCCCGCGCCTCCGGCGGCATGGTGGAGATCGCGCCGGTCGGCACGTACGGCGCGTTGACCAGCAGCAGTCCGACCCGGCGGGCGATGTCCCGGGGCAGCGGCGCGAAGAGGTCGCCGGTGTACGCCCGGCCGCCGGCGGCGCGCAGGTTGCGGCGCGCGCACGCGACGGCGACCGGGTCGATGTCGGCCGCGTGCACGTCGACGCCGGGGACTGCCGCGGCAAGCGCTGCTCCGATGGCGCCGGAGCCGCAGCACAGGTCGACCGCGACCAGCGGGGGCGCGGCGGCCGCGATCGCACGATCGACGAGGAACTCGGTGCGTCGGCGCGGCACGAAGACGCCGGGTGCCACCTCGACGCGCAGGCCGTGGAAGTCCGCCCAGCCGACGATCTGCTCCAGCGGCTCGCCGTCCACCCGGCGGGCGACCATCCCGGCGAGCGCCGCCGGGGAGGCCGCCTCCGCGATCAGCAGCCGCGCCTCGTCCTCGGCGAACACGCATCCGGCGGCGCGCAGCCGGTCGACGATCCCGGCCTCGCGCTGCGGGGTCGAGACCGCCGGTTCGGCGGGCACTCTCGGCACCACGCCACGCTACGCGTGGCGAGCGCGGCGGCCGCGCCTGTCCAGGGCAGACGCGGCAGCGACCGTTCGGCAGCCCGCACTCGGCAGCGCCCAGGGGTGACCGCTCACTCCGGCAACAGCGGCATGCTCGGGCCCTGGTTCCGGTGCAGCAGCACGGCGCGGGTGAGCGCGCGGGTGCCGAACCGGTCGCGCGCGGCGTCCACGGCCGCGTCCAGGGCGCTCGCCCGTGGCGGTTCGAACGGCAGCGTCAGCTGGATGGCGTCGCCGCTGGCCAGGTTGCTCACGGCCATGCCCAGCATCGTCAGGCCCTGCTCCCTGACCATCGGCATGGCCGCGCGCAGGAGCACCCGGGCGGTCGCGAGCACCGCGTCGGTGTCGGCCGTCGGCAGCGACATCGTGGCCGAGCGGGTGGCCCTGGTGAAGTCGTCGAAGCGGAACCGCAGGGTGACCGTGCGCCCGACGCGCTTCGCGGCGCGCATCCGCCCGGTGACCCGGTCCACGATCGCGACCAGCACCGCGTCGATCGCGGCCGGCGACTTCGGGGACCGCCCGAGCGCCGACTGGGAGCCGATCGAGCCGCGCCGCCGCCCGGTGACGACCGGCCGCGGATCCCGGAAGTGGGCCAGCGCGTGCAGGTGCCGGCCCGACGCCGGGCCGAGCATGGACACCAGCTCCGGCTCGGACAGCGCGGCGATCTGCGCGACCGTCGTGACGCCGAGCCGGCGCAGGGTCGCCGACGTCACTTTGCCGACGCCCCACAGCCTCTCGACCGGCAGGGGATGCAGGAACTCCCGCTCGCGGCCCGGGTCAACGACCAGGAGCCCGTCGGGCTTGCCGACGGCGCTCGCCACCTTCGCGAGGAACTTCGTGCGCGCCACCCCGACCGTGATGGGCAGCCCCACCCGCTCGCGGACCGCGCCGCGCAGGTCGCGGGCGATGTCCACGGGCGAACCGCGCAGCCGCCGCAGCCCGCCCACGTCGAGGAAGGCCTCGTCCACGGACAGCCCCTCGACCAGCGGCGTGGTATCCCGGAAGACCTCGAACACCGCCTTGCTCGCGGCGGTGTATGCCCACATGCGCGGGTCGACCACCGCGGCGTCCGGGCAGAGCCGGAGCGCCTGCCGGCCACCCATCGCGGTCCGCACGCCGCAGGCCTTGGCCTCGTAGCTGGCGGCGAGCACCACCCCACCGCCGACGATCACCGGCCGGCCGCGCAGCGACGGGTCGTCCCGCTGCTCGACCGAGGCGAAGAAGGCGTCCAGGTCGGCGTGCAGGATCGTCGCCTCGACACGACCGTCGGTCCGCACGAACACATGTTCGCACAATGGCCTCTGGCGTGGCCAGAGGCGAATCGTGCGCGTCGGAACGCCGGCCCCGGCGGGGCTACCGTCCGGAGGCGGAGAAGTGCATGTAGTCCTTCAGTCCGGTCCAGGTGCCGCCCCAGCGCCAGCCGATCCGGCCGAAAGCGGCGACGACCTCGTCGCCGGCGCGGAGAACGCCGGGCGCCGCGGGCCGGCCGGCGTACGGCGCGCCCGCCGCGGGGGAGACCACGCCGCCGCTGACGTACGGGTTCTGCACCGGGTTGACGTCGATGGCGGTGCCGTAGGCGTGCTCCGACAGCGTCGAGGTGCCGGCGACCGTCCGGCAGTTGAACGCCGAGGTGTTGTTGGCGTCCATCGACGCGTCGTCGCTGCCCCCGAAGTCGTCGACGAGTCGCATCGAGGTCAGCGGGTAGCCCGCGGCGTACAGCGACCGGAAGACCTGCACGATCCCGGCCGCATGCGATGCGGCGACGACGAGCTCGCCCAGATGGTCGGCCCCGTCGAAGCCGCGAAACGTCGCCCGGACGTAGCGCAGGCCGGACAGCGGCACCGGGCACCCCGTCCGCCAGCTGGGCTGCATGCGGGCGGCGAGCGCCCCGTCGATCGCCGAGACGGACGCGCTGAAGCCCCCCGACCCGGTGGCGATCGCCGGGCTGGTGCCGCGCGCCATGCCGAGGCCGCGGTCCCAGGCGCCGGCCGGGCCGCTGAACCACAGCCGCCCGGTGTTCGCCTGGAACGCCGCCTGGTAGCCGCCGGCGGGGAGCGCGGCGATGTCGGGGCCGGTGCCGCGCATCATGCCCAGCCCGGTGTCGAACCAGCCGGCGCCGCCGATCGTCCACAGCAGCCCCGAGTTGGCCTGGATCGCGACCTGGAAGCCCCCGCCGGGCAGGCCGGCGATGGCGGGGCTGGTGCCGGCGGCCATGCCGAGGTTCCAGTTCTGCCAGCCGGCGGCGCCGACCGTCCACAGCGCGCCGGAGTTGGCCTGAATGGCGACCTGGAATCCGCCGCCGGGTAGCGCGGCGATGGCGGGGCTGGTGCCGGGGGCCATGCCGAGGTTCCAGTTCTGCCAGCCGGCGGCGCCGACCGTCCACAGCGCGCCGGAGTTGGCCTGGATGGCGACCTGGAAGCCGCCGCCGGGTAGCGCGGCGATGGCGGGGCTGGTGCCGGGGGCCATGCCGAGGTTCCAGTTCTGCCAGCCGGCGGCGCCGACCGTCCACAGCGCGCCGGAGTTGGCCTGGAAGGCGACCTGGAAGCCGCCGCCCGGCAGCGCGGCGATCGCCGGGCTCGTGCCCGGCCGCATGCCGACCCCCCAGTCGACGCAGCCCTGCGGGCCCGCGGTCCACAGCGCGCCGGTGTTCGCCTGGAACGCCAGCACCGGGCCGCCCGCGGTGGCGGCGATGTCGGGGCTGGACCCGGCGGCCATGCCCAACCCGCCGTCGGCGCCGCCGCCCGCCGTGGCCGTCCACAGTCGGCCGGTGTTCGCCTGGAACGCCGCTCTGAACTCCCCGGCCAGGTCGCCGCCGTCGCAGACGAACGCCGCGAGGGCGAGGCGCGGGGCGGGCACGGTGGCTCCGAGGCCGGCGGAGATCAGGCCCGCGGCGGCGAGCGCCGCGACGAGACCGGCCGCCGGGCGGCGGATCTGGCCGAATGTCCGAGAACTGCGCACCAGCGGCCCCGTTTCGTCGACTGCCCGAAGGGTCCCAGATCCGGCCACGGTGCGTGCGCACCTCGTCACGCGGCGTGGTGCGCGTTTCCCCGGCGCTCCGTGCGCGCGGACACGCGGTCGCCGGCGGCCCGGCGACCGATCAGCTGCCGGAATTCACGATCGTCGGCACGATGACGGCGGTGGCGACGGCGAGCGGCGCGGCCTGCGCGTGGTCCAGCAGCGCCCCGCCCAGCAGGGTGTCGATCTGCATCGACGCGGCCGCCGGCATCGTGCCCTTCTCGTCGTCGAGCAGCAGCAGCATCAGTTCTTCGGCGAGCAGCATCCGGCCCACGGTAGCTCCGGACGTCGGCGCAGCGGGGCGGGTGACCGGATCATGCCGCGCTCCGCGAGGATCGGCGAGACTGCCCGGATGAGCGGCGCAGCGGGCGAAGCCGGGTGGTTCGCGACTCTCGACCCGGATCCGGACCAGCCCGCGCTCGCGACGCCGTTCATCCACCGGGTGCGCGCGCAGGCGCCGCAGCGGATCGGGCATCTCGTCCGCCCGTCGGACACGTCGCGGCTCGAGCGCGGCGGGTGCGTCCTGCTGATCGAGGTGCCCGGCTTCCCGGACCTCCCCGGGTCGCCGATCGACAACGTCATCCAGGTGATGTGGGACGGGATCGAGCTCGCCGGCCACTGGGGGAGCCGCCACCGGTGGGACGACTTCGACGCCCGGGACGAGGAGGCGCTCGTGGTCCGGGGGCTGCGGCTCGACGACGAGCGCGCCGCGGACGCCGCGATGGAGTGGCTGGCCACCCAGCTGACCCGCCCGGTGGAGCAGCGGCTCTGGACGCGACGCGCGGAGGTCGTCGGCCGGACGTGGGTGCTGTCCGACACGGGACGGGTGCTGGGGCGGAGGGGCGGCATGCTGTCGCGGCTCGGCTCGCCCGCCGAGGTCGTCGTGGTGCGGCCCAAGGCGGGTGGCGACTGAGCCGGACGACCTCGGCGACGTTGGGGGTTCGCCGCACGCGCCGTCTCGGCCTGTGTCGAGCGGTCCGACGACAGCGGGACCGTGCGCGTCACCCGGCCGGCTAGTTGAACGGCTGGTGATCGGCGACACACACCGTCCCGGGGGCGGGAAGCTCGAGGTCGACGAGATAGCGCGTTCTCGCCTCCTCGATGCACGCGCTCGGGTCGGTGAAGCTGAGGTGGCCGTAGCCCTGGTGGGTCAGCAGGACGGCGTTCCCGAGCAACAGCTGCGAGCGCACGGCGTTGCGGTAGGCGGTGTTCGGGTCGAACCTGGTGCCGATCAGCAGAATCGGTGTCGCGGTCTTGGCATCCCACGGTCCGGTGTAGCGGTCGTGGCTCGTGGCGGGCCAGTTCGCCGCGCAGGGGGCCCACACCCACCAGCCCTGGATGGCACCCGACATGGTGCTGCTCGCCGTCAGGTTGCCGATGACGGTCGGCCAGTCGGCGACGGTCTTCGCTGCCGGACCGTCCAGGCAGGAGATCGCCGACGACTTCGTCGACTCGTCGAATGCCGCCGGTGTGCGCGCCTGCTGGGACGTCGTCACCAGCGCGGACACGTCGCCGTCGACCGCCGCGTTGAGCGCCTCGGCGTAGGCGGGCCATTGGTGCGGGTCACGCATCGGCGAGAACGACGATATCTGGAGGTCGCTGTAGTGGAGCTCGCCGGGTGGGCTCGCGTTGGGCGCAGGGATCGGCGCCTGCTCCACCTGCGCGAACAGCCGAGCCACCCGCGCGGACGCGGGCTCGCCGTGGCCGGCCAGCGCGCACTTGTCCGGGCCGGCCTGGTCGCAGAGCGTCAGGAACTGTCGGAAGACCTCGTCGGTGGCGGACGCGCCGGCGGTGGACCTGGTCTCGGCGCTGGCGACGTAGTCGGGGGGATAGACGATGCCGTCGAGCATCATCGCCCGCACCCGCTCCGGGAACATGTTGGCGTACATCTGGCCGACCATGGTGCCGTAGGACAGCCCGGCGTACGTGATGGTTTCCTCACCGATGACCTCCCGGATCCGGTCCATGTCCCGCACGGTGTCGGTGGTCGAGATGTGGGACAGCAGCGGGCCCATCACCTCACCGCACCGCTGCGCCAGGTCGGTCATCCGATCCGCGTAGGCCGCCGATTCCTCCGGCGTCGACGGGATCACCGCCCCGTCCCAGAACGCCGCCGCCTCGGTGTCGCTGGTGAAGCACTTCACCGGTGAGCTGGCGTGGGTGCCGCGAGGATCCCAGCCGATCAGGTCGAATCGCCCGTCACCCCACGCATCGATATCGTCGCCGCCGCCCCCGCGGATCAGGCCGATTCCGGTGTCTCCCGGACCGCCCGGGTCCGTGAACATCGTGCCGATCCGCTGGTCGGGTTTGCTGGCCAGCCGCTTGATCACGGCAAGGGTGATCTGTTCGCCGTCCGGATCCGACCAGTCCAACGGCACCTGCACGCCGGCGCATTCGAGCCGGTCCCCGCAGGAGGTCCAAGTCGATGCCGGGGGCAGCGGCTCCGGATCCCGCGGAGCCTGACGACGAGGAAGGGCCGGACGCCGTTGCGGCGGCGGAAACCCCCGGGCCCGAGGTGCTCGGCGCCGGGTCGTCACCGCCGGTGCAGCCCGCGGCGAACAGCGCCAGTGCTGTGGTTGCGGCAACCGCGACGGACCGTCGACGGGTCTGCGGCGAGGACGTCACGATCGGCTCCTGACGACGGCGCGAATGGGACGAATCAGTGTGCGCCACACCGGTGATCGGCACAGCGTGGAGGATGGCTCGGGCCGCGGCAAGCCAATCCTGGGATGGTCTGATCCATGATCTCGAGAGCGACCGGCCATCGAAGAGGCTGGTCCGAGGCTTCGAGCAGACATGGCACGCCGCAGCCGTGTGGCCGCGTGTCCCGCCCTTCAGCGACCGCGACCCGCGGCGATGAATAGCGCTGCGATCGGGTTGGCGCAGGACCACTCGAAAAGCGAGTTCAGCCTGAGCACGCCGAGCAGCACTGCTGAAAGGTGCGGCATCGCAGCGTCCGCTTGGAATGCATGAACGCGGCTGTGTTCACGACAACCCTGTTCCATTCGAATGTGCATCCTCCGTCGGCTGCAGAACGGCGACCGGGATTGTCCGTCCCGCCTTTCGCGCGTACTTCGCGACCTCCGGCGCCTGCGCCAGTACGAGGTCGTTCCACGTCGCGTCGCGTTCCGCGCCGAGCAGTTCCCGCGGCCGGACCCGCAGGTGCCTGGCCATCACCTGAACGTCGGCCTCCTCGGCCATCCGCAGGTTGCGGAACCAGTCCGGATCCCGTGGAGAGCCTGAACCGGTGCCCCACACGACGAAACCCCCTGCGGCATCGAGGTAGCGCACGCAGGTGGAGCGGGGGAGGCGCGTTCGTCGTCCGGGCGTGGTGATCAACAAAACGTGGACGTTCTTGCTGCCGCTGGACAGTCGGCCCTTGAGTGTTCGGTACATCCACACACCGATGCGATTCCCGGTCCGAGCAAACCAGCGCTTCGTCGTGCTCACCGGACGCCTCCTCCCGCCCGGCCGGCTGACGATGCCTGACCTGCTGGCTGCCGGACATTGGCGTTGTCCCTCACCTTTCCGTGGCACCACAGCGGTGTGAAGTGCGACCTGTCGTCCCGAGGCCGCCGCCGGCGATCGCCCAGCCGACCGAGCCGGACTCGAACGAGGTGCTGATGGCATCGGAAAGCGTGATGTCGTCCACGACGACACCGATGGCCTGCGTCGCCCTATTGCTGGCAGAGGCGATCGTGAGCTCCGCCGACTCGCCGGCGTACGCCAGGCGCCTATCGTGCGTGACGTGTGCGCAGATACTGGCGCAGCGCGATCGTGATTCCGATGAGGCCGACGGCCGTCGCAGCCGGAATCAGCAGCGTTGCCGCTGCGAGGCGACCAGCGAGGCCGATGACGGGGACGCGGCGTCGCGCTGAGTCATGGGGCCGCGGCCAGGGGGAGCGCGGACCGATCGCGGGCAGCAGGATTCGCGGCCTGAACAGCGCGCTCGGTCGATCGATGAGCCCGGTGACGCGCAGAAAGCCGGTCGCGACGGCGGCGTCGCGCGCGGCGGCGGACAGTACTCGGGCCAGGTAGGCGTTCGCGATGAGGCGTGTCGGCGAGCGGTCGCCCGGGGTGCCGGGCAACGCAAGGTCGGCGGCACGGGCCGTCACCCAGGCCGACCGTGAGGCGGCCGTCACCCGCGTCTGCGCACCGCGCAGGCCGGCTCCGCGGCGTAGGTGCGCCCGCAGCGCGCGTGCTTGCAGCGCCGCCACCGTCATTCCTTGCCCGTAAACAGGATCCTGGCTGCAGGCGGCGTCGCCCACCACCAGCAGTCCCGACGGGCAGCGCTGAGCGCTCGTAGGGGCGCCGGGTCGCTTCCGGGAAGCGGAACGGTACCGGATCGCTCACCGGCTCACCTTGCGCGATCGCCTCGTCCAGTTCCTGCCCGCACGGCAGTCCCTCGACGAACGTCGAGCAGACCCGGGATGTTCAGTGGAGGCCGGTCGTCAACGAAACCTCCGACGGTCAGCAGCCACTCGCCGGTTTCGAGCCGGGCAAGGGCCGCCGTGCGAGGGACCGGCCCGCTGGGTCCGCAGATGATGCCGATGTCGCCGTTCAGGACATTCCGGTCGAGCCGGAACCGGCAGCTCGCGTAGCTGAGCGACACCAGGATCTGCTCGGGCGCATCGATCGGAACGTCGATGTCGCGTAGCCAGGCCGGCAGCCGTGACGCGCGGCCGGAGGCGTCGACCACCAGGTCCGCGTCCAGGACCTCCGCCGCGCTGCCCGGTGCACGGTCCACCACGCGCAAACCCCGGACGCGATCGGGGTCACCGAGCAGCCCGACGGCGTCGCACCGGCCGCGGATGGTCACGTGGGGAATCCGCAGGACCCGCCGACGCACCACTCGTTCCAGATGGGCCCGGCTGGTGCTGATCACCCGCAGGCCGCTGCGGACCCGGGGCAGCCGTTGCCCACCGAAGATCAAACGGAAATCCGCCAGCGCGTCCCCCTCGGGGGCACCGCCGGCCAGCAGGTCGGCACGCAATCCCGGCATCAGCTCCTCCATGACGAGTTGACCCCGGGTGAGCAGGGCGTGGGCATGCCGCCCCTGCGGCACGCCTTTCCGCGGCGCGGCCGGCCCGTCCGACGCCGACGTGATGTCGTCCCGGTCCACCAGCGTCACCTGTTCGTAGCGATCCGCCAGGACCCGAGCCGTCAGCAGGCCGGCCATCCCGGCGCCGACGACAACCGCTCGTTCGGTGTGCTCCGACATGTCGACCACCTCCACGACCAGTCCATCGCAGGGCGGGACTGGGTAGAAGGTCGATCAACTGCTCACCACGGCTCAGTTCTGCTCAGCCGCACCTCGACGGTCCACCGATGCGGGACGCGCCCAGCCGTGCAGCTCCCGCTGCCAGCACCACTCGACGATCCGGTCCCGGCCGAGCGACAGGTGGCGACGGTACGTGCTGAACGGCAGGCCCAACTTGGCGGCGGCCGACTCCTGGGTGCCGGCGGGGTGCAGGTAGGTGCATCGGATCGCCTGCCACAGTCGGTCGTCGCGTGGGTGGTCCCGAAGGGACCGAGCCGCCTCCAGCAGCAGCCCGGCCAGCGCGTCGCCCGGCCGGCCGGGCTCTGGGTGATCCGCACCGGCCCGGTCCACCATCAGGCGGGTGCGCAGGAGCGGGGAGCGTGCCAGAAGATCGGGCCGGTGCAGATCACCCAGAGCCCGACGCACCTCTGCGGCGAATTCCGCTCGGTCCGGCACGTCCGGTCGTGGTGGAGTGGGGACGGGACGGTGGAAGTCCTGGGTCAGGACCTGCTCCTCCCAGGCATCGATCATCGCGGCGATCGGGACGGCCCGGAAGTCGTGGCAGAACAGGCCGAACCGATGCCGACCGAGTGTGGTGTCGGCCCCGACCACCCGGGGCAGGCCCGCCAACCGGAAATAGTCGTCCCATCCATCCGGTTCGGCCAGGGTCAGAAAGTCGAACGCCAGCCGACGCATCTCCAGATAGCGCTGCAGGGTCACCACCGGGACGGCGTTGAGCGTCGGTGACGGATCCTGATAACACTCGCGGTCGATCACAAACCGGGTCTGGGTGACGACCTCGCCCCGTCGGACCGGACCGGCGGCAGCAGGCATGTGCCCAGGCGGCAGCCATCGGCGGATCCATGGCGATCTGATCCGGATCGGCGGCGGTCAGGTCGAGCAGGCCGACGAAGCCCCGAAGCTGCCCCTCGTGCCCGCGCAGCACCAGGAAGCCTTCCGGCTGGCTGTCCAACCAGCCGCGGGCCAGGCGACACCGCGTCGGCACCTTCGTGGCGGGCGACCAGTTCAAGGATCTCGGCGTGGTCACTCGGTTCGGCCGGCTCGGGCCGATGCGTGCCCCACGACTCCCAATCCACCGGTGAGAGCACGCCGGGCAGATTGCGGAAGATGAACTTGACGTCGAACATCGCCTGCTCGCGTCGTCGCGGGTCCGACGAGTCCGCAAGGGCGTGCACATGCGCGCGCACACGCCGGAACACCGCCCGGTAGCCGTCCGGGTCCCGCCAGCGCAGGTCCAGGTCCAGAACATCGCGCACCAGCTCATGCGGCCGCAGCCCGTCGGGGCCGGCATCGACGAACGACAAGCCGTGCAACCAATCGAAGAGTTCGGCGACGTCGTCCACTCCCAGGGCCTCACGTAGGAGGGGCTCGGTGGTGACCCGCGCCAAGGCGCACACCTGCAGCGCTTGTCGGGGCAGCGGGCCGGGCACGGAGTCGACCAGCCGCCGGAGCAGGGTGGTGACGACGTCGACATCGAGCCCTGGCGGATCCGGCGACGACGCGTGCCGGCGGGCCAGGTCGGCGAGCAGACCGAGCGCTAGCGGATGCCCGTGCGCTGAACCGGCCAGCCGCTCGCACTGCGATGCCGGGACCCCAGCGCGGCGCAGCACCTCCCGAGCTTCTCCGGGCGACAGCCCCCGCAGCGCGACCGAGCGCAATCTCTCGCGCCAAACCGGGTCATCCCATCCACCGCCCGGCGGAAACCGGCTCGCCACCACGGCGATCCCGTCGCCCGGCAGCGCCGCCACGAGCTCGTCGCGGATCGGGCCCTCCATCGGCCCGGCCCGGTCGTAGCCATCCACCAGCAGGATCACCCGCTCGCAGACCGACTCCCGATCGTCGCGGCGCGCAGCCCGAAGGTCGTCCGCGGCACGAGACAGCACCGAGCGGTCGGCGACCAGCGCGTCGACGTCAAGATCCACCACCCGGGCGCCGGCCTCGTCCGCGACCTCGTCGAGACGATCCAGCAGAGCGGATTTTCCGATGCCACCGGGGCCGTGGAGGAACAGCACCGAGAACGGCGGATCAGGCGCCTGCACCGCAGCCCGGAAAAGCTCAATCTCAGCGGTACGGCCCACGAACAAGGCCCGGCGACGCCCGGCCAGTCGCTCTCCGAGCGTCGCGGACCACCGATCCGACCGCATCCACCCATTCTCATTCCGCGGTCAACCGTCGCCGTCGCCGATGGACCGCGACGGGGCCGCCGACAGCGGGGCTGCGTGGTCCACATCAACGACGGGGGATCAACCGACGGCACGATGCCGTCGGCGTTGGATCGCCACCGAGCGATCCCCTGGCGACGGACCTTGGCCGCCCTCACCTGTGCGACAACTCTTGCACTGTGCCGGAATCCGCGACACCGCTTGCCGGGTCGCCCTTATGCACGCCACCGCCGGCGCGCGTGGGTGCACCACGAGCCGAAAGGACCACGGCTTGCTGTCTTTTCGACGGTGCCGTCTCGAGTGGCGAACGCTCGAACCGCGCCGGAGTTCACAGCGACCCGTGTCGGGTGCGGCTTCGGGAGACCAGCACGAGAAGTGTTCCCGCGATCAGCAGCCCGAGCGCGGTCGTCACGAGGCCACCGACCGCGAATCCGGTGTACGCCAGGAAGACCGGCGGCGGCGACGGGGCGGGAGGAGGTTGGGCACCAGAAATCGGGGGGACCGCCGGCACCGATGGCGGGGCGACGTTGGTGAAGGTGCAGGTGACCGGGACGGGGGTGGTGGGGACCTCGTAGGTGCCGCCCTGCCCGTCGCCGGACGGGGTCAGGCCGGGCTGGTCGCAGGCGAGCTGGGAGGTGTACGAGCCGACGTTCCCGGCGCCCAGGGTCTCGGCCAGCTCGACGGTGTCGCCGGACAGCACGGTGGCGGTCGCCTTGTCGGTGGACAGGCCGTTCCCGTTCGCCGGGACGATGGCGGTGGCGAATCCCGGGCCGGTGGTCGCGGCGTCGACGGACAGGTCCGCAGTGTCCCCGGTGCCGCCGTTCACCCAGGTCTTCTGCAGGATCAGCGATGTCGACGTGCGGGTGTTGGTGACCGTGCAGGTGACCGGGACCGGCATGTCCGGCACCTGGTAGCGGCCGCCCTGCCCGCCCTGCCCGGCGGTGAACCCGTCCGCGGGGGTGCAGGCGATCTGCGCGCTGTAGGACCCGGTGTTGCCCGCTCCCAGCGCCTCGACCAGGTCCACCGTTCCCCCGGAGAAGACCGTCGCGGTGGCCTGGTTCACCGTGTCGATCTCCGAGGCGCCGACGCCGGTCGCGGTCGAGGTGGCCGACCCGACGGTTCCGGGGTCGGAGCCGGTGATGCTCAGCGCGGTGGTGTCGCCGGCCGCGGCGTCCACCCACTCCTTCCGCAGGATCAGCGACGCCGAGGTGCGGGTGTTGGTGACCGTGCAGGTCACCGCGACCGGGGTCGGCCGGCACCTGGTAGCTGCCGCCCTGCCCGTCGCCGTCCGGGGTCAGACCCGGCTGGTCACAGACCAGCTGCGAGGTGTACGACCCGGTGTTGTCGGCGCCCAGGGTCTCGGCCAGCTGGACCGCGTCGCCGGAGAACACCGTGACGGTGACCGCGTTGGCGGTGTCGGTCTGCGACCCGGCGGCGCCGGTCGCGGTCGAGGTGCCCGATCCGGACGTCGCCGGGTTCGACCCGCTCACCGACAGCCCGGCCTGATCGTCGGCCGCGCCGTTCACCCACGTCTTCCGCAGGATCAGCGACGCCGAGGTGCGGGTGTTGGTGACCGTGCAGGTCACCGTGACCGGGGCGGCGGGGACCAGGAAGGAGCCGCCCTGCCCGTCGCCGTCCGGGGTCAGACCCGGCTGGTCACAGACGATCTGCGACGTGTACGACCCGGTGTTGCCGGCGGCCAGCGCCTCGTCCAGGGGGACTGCCTGACCGGAGAACACCGTCGCCGTGGCCTGGTTCGCGGAGTCGATCTGCGACCCCGCGGCGCCGGTCGCGGTCGACGTGGCCGACGCCGGCGTGCCCGGCGCCGGCGTCGCGACCGTCAGCCCGGCGGTGTCGCCGGCCGCGCCGTTCACCCACTGCCTTCTGCAGGATCAGCGAGGCCGAGGTGCGGGTGTTGGTGACCGTGCAGGTCACTGCGAGCGGGGTCGCGGGCACCAGGAAGCAGCCGCCCTGCCCGTCGCCGTCCGGGGTCAGACCCGGCTGGTCACAGACGATCTGCGACGTGTACGACCCGGTGTTGCCCGCGGCCAGCGCCTCGTCCAGGCCGACCGCCTGACCGGAGAACACCGTCGCCGTGGCCTGGTTCACGGAGTCGATCTCCGACCCCGCCGCGCCCGTCGCGGTCGAGGTGGCCGACCCGGACGTCGCCGGGTTCGACCCGCTCACCGTCAGACCGGCCTGATCGCCGGCCGCGCCGTTCACCCACTCCTTCCGCAGGATCAGCGTCGCCGACGTGCGCGCGTTGGTGACCGTGCACGTCGTGGCGACCGGCGCCGCTGGCACCAGGAAGCTGCCGCCCTGCCCGTCGCCGTCCGGGGTCAGACCCGGCTGGTCACAGACGATCTGCGACGTGTAGGACCCGGTGTTGCCCGCTCCCAGCGCCTCGTCCAGGCCGACCGCCTGACCGGAGAACACCGTCGCGGTGGCCACGTTGACGGTGTCGGTCTCCGACCCCGCGGCGCCGGTCGCGGTCGAGGTGGCCGACCCGGACGTCGCCGGGTTCGACCCGCTCACCGTCAGACCGGCCTGATCACCTGTCGCGCCGTTCACCCACTCCTTCCGCATCATCAGCGAGGCCGACGTGCGGGCATTGGTGAAGGTGCAGGTGACCGGTACCGGGGTGGCCGCTACTTCGTAGCTGCCGCCACGCCCGTCGCCGGTCGGGGTGAGGCCGGGCTGGTCGCAGGCGAGCTGGGAGGTGTACGTGCCGACGTTCCCGGCGCCCAGGGTCTCGGCCAACTCGATCGTGTCGCCGGACAGCACGGTGGCGGTCGCCTTGTCGGTGGACAGCCCGTTCCCGTTCGCCGGGACGGTCGCGGTGGCGAATCCCGGGCCGGTCGTCGCGGCGTCGATGGCCAGGTCCGGCGGTGTCGCCGGTGCCGCCGTTCACCCAGGTCTTCTGCAGGATCAGCGTTGTCGAGGTGCGGGTGTTGGTGACCGTGCAGGTCACGGCGACCGGGGTGGCCGGAACCTGGTAGCGGCCGCCCTGCCCGCCCTGCGCGGGGGTGAACCCGTCACTCGGGCTGCAGGCGATCTGCGAGGTGTAGGACCCGGTGTTGCCCGCCCCCAGCGCCTCGACCAGGTCCACCGTTCCCCCGGAGAAGACCGTCGCGGTGGCCTGGTTCGCCGTGTCGATCTCCGACCCGGCCGCGCCGGTCGCGGTCGAGGTGGCCGACCCGACGGTTCCGGGGTCGGAGCCGGTGATGCTCAGCGCGGTGGTGTCGCCGGCCGCGGCGTCCACCCACTCCTTCCGCAGGATGAGCGACGCAGAGGTGCGGGTGTTGCTGACCGTGCAGGTCGACTCGACCGGCGCGGCGGGCACCAGGTAGCTGCCGCCCTGCCCGTCGCCGTCCGGGGTCAGACCCGGCTGGTCACAGACGATCTGCGACGTGTACGTCCCGGTATTGCCCGCTCCCAGCGCCTCGTCCAGCCCGACCGTCTGACCGGAGAACACCGTCGCGGTGGCCTGGTTCACCGTGTCGGTCTCCGACCCGGCCGCTCCGGTCGCGGTCGACGTGGCCGACGCCGGCGTGCCCGGCGGGGGCGTTGCGATCGTGAGCAGGGTGGTGTCGCCGGCGGCGCCGTTCACCCATGTCTTCTGCAGGATGAGCGTCGCTGAGGTGCGGGTGTTGGTGATCGTGCACGTCACCGGGACCGGAGTGCCGGGAATCTGGTAGGTGCCGCCCCGACCGTCGCCGTCGGGCTGCAGGCCGGCGGGGGGGTCGCAGACGATCTGCGAGGTGTACGACCCGGTGTTGCCGGCACCCAGCGTCTCGGCGAGGTTCACCGCCTGGCCGGAGAACACCGTCGCGGTGGCCTGGTTCACCGTGTCGGTCTCCGACCCGGCGGCGCCGGTCGCGGTGGAGGTGGCCGACCCGGACGTCGCCGGGTCCGTGGCGTTGACCGCCAGCTCCGCGGTGTCGCCCTCGGCCGCGTTCACCCACGTCTTCTGCAGGATCAGCGGTGCCGAGGTGCGGGTGTTGGTGAACGTGCAGGTGACCGCGGCCGGGATGGCGGGAACCTGGTAGGTCCCGGCCCGTCCATCCGCGTTCGGCGTCAGCTCACCCGGTGCGTCACAGGTGATCTGCGACGTGTACGTCCCGGTGTTGCCGGCGCCCAACGTCTCGGCGAGGTTCACCGCCTGGCCGGAGAAGACCGTGGCGGTGGCCTGGTTCACGGGGTCGGTCTCCGACCCTGCGGCTCCCGTCGCGGTCGAGGTTGCCGACCCGGACGTCGCCGGGCCCGAGCCGCTGACCGCCAGTCCGGCGGTGTCTCCGGCCGCGCCGTTCACCCAGGCCTTCTGCAGGGTCAACACGGCCGAGGTGCGGGCATTGATGAACGTGCAGGTCACCTCGAGCGGGGTCGGCGGGGACCGTGTAGGTGCCGGACTGGGCGTCCTGTTGGCGGGACAGCCGATCCGGGTCGGTGCAGGTGAGGTCCACGGCATAGGTGCCGGTGTTGCCGCCGCCGAATATCTCGCCCAGCACGAGCGTCTGCCCGGAGTACACGGTTGCGATGGCCTGGTGACCGGCGTCCGTTTCCGACCCGGCGGCACCCGTCGCCGTCGACGTGTTCTCCGCGAAGGTGACCGGCGCGACGCCGGCGATCGACAGCAGCGTCGTGTCGCCGGCCGCGCCGTTCACCCACTCCTTCTGCAGGATCAGCGACGCCGACGTGCGGTCGTTGGTGAACGTGCAGGTCACCGGGACCGGGGCTGCCGGCACCTCGAAGGTGCCGCCCCGCCCGTCGTCCGTCGGCGTCAGGCCGGGCTGGTCGCACTCGAGCTGGGACGTGTACGTGCCGGTGTTGTCCTCGGCCAGAGCCTCGGCGAGAGCGATGGTCTGACCGGAGAACACCGTCGCCGAGGCCTGGTGGGCGGTGTCGGTCTCGGACCCCGTCGCACCGGAGGCGGTGGACACTGCGGCGGCGGGCGCGCCCGGGGCGGGGACGGCGATGGCCAGGCCGGCGGCGTCGCCGGCCGCGCCGTTCACCCATGTCTTCTGCAGGATCAGCGTCGCCGAGGTGCGGGTGTTGGTGATCGTGCACGTCACCGGGACCGGAGTGCCGGGAATCTGGTAGGTGCCGCCCCGACCGTCGCCGTCGGGCTGCAGGCCGGCGGCGGGGTCGCAGACGATCTGCGAGGTGTACGACCCGGTGTTGCCGGCACCCAGCGTCTCGGCGAGGTCCACCGCCTGGCCGGAGAAGACCGTCGCGGTGGCCTGGTTCACCGTGTCGGTCTCCGACCCGGCGGCGCCGGTCGCGGTGGAGGTTGCCGACCCGGACGTCGCCGGGTCCGTGGCGCTGACCGCCAGCTCCGCGGTGTCGCCCTCGGCCGCGTTCACCCACGTCTTCTGCAGGGTCAACAGCGCGGAGGTGCGGGTGTTGGTGAACGTGCAGGTGACTGGGGCGGGGGTGACCGGAACCTGGTAGGTCCCGGCCCGTCCGTCCGCACCCGGCGTCAGGACACCCGGTGCGTCACAGGTGATCTGCGACGTGTACGTCCCGGTGTTGTCGGCGCCCAACGTCTCGGCGAGGTTCACCACCTGCCCGGAGAAGACCGTGGCGGTGGCCTGGTTCACCGTGTCGGTCTCCGACCCCGCGGCTCCGGTCGCGGTGGACGTGGCCGACCCGGACGTCGCCGGGCCCGAGCCGCTGACCGCCAGCTCCGCGGTGTCTCCGGCGGCCCCGTTCACCCAGGTCTTCTGCAGGGTCAACACGGCCGAGGTGCGGGTGTTCGTGATCGTGCACGTCACGGCGATCGGGGTCTCAGGCACCGTGTAGGAGCCGCCCTGCCCGTCCGGATCGGGTGTCAGGCCCGGTTGGTCGCAGACGATCAGCGACGTGTACGACCCGGTGTTTCCCGCGCCCAGGTCCTCGGCGAGGTCCACCGTTCCCCCGGAGAAGATGACCGCGGTGGCGCGGTTGACCGTGTCGGTCGCCGACCCGGCCGCACCGGTCGCGGTCGAGGTGGCCGAGCCGAAGGTCGCAGCATCCGAGCCGGTGATGGTGAGGGCGGCGGTGTCCCCGGCGGCCGCGTTCACCCACGTCTTCTGCAGGATCAGCGATGCCGAGGTGCGCGTGTTGGTGATGGTGCACGTCACCGCCTCGGGAGCCGCGGGCACCTGGAAGGAGCCGCCCTGCCCGTCGGCGTCCGGGGTCAGGCCCGGTCGGTTGCAGGTGATCTGCGACGTGTAGGAGCCGGCGTTGTCGGCGCCGAGCTGCTCGGCCAGTTGTACCGTGTCGCCCGAGAGCAGGCTCACCGCCGCCTTGTCGATCGAGAGCCCGTTTCCGCCGGCCGGGACGGTCGCGGTGGCGAGATCGTTCCCCATCGATGGACAGGTCCGCGCTGTCGCCGGCGGCGCCGTTCACCCATGCCTTCTGCAGCACCAGGGATGCCGAGGTCCGGGTGTTCGTGACCGTGCACACCACCGGCACCGGCTCATCGGGGACCACCCCGCTGGCCGCCTGACCGCCCCTGCCGAGTTCGACTCCGAACTCGTCGCAGCTGATGGTGGAGGTGTAGGAGCCGGTGTTGGTCTGTCCGCTGGGCGGCAGGTCCTCGTTCACCGTCACCGTCTCGCCGGAGAAGATCGTGGCGGTGGCGCGATTGCCGGTGTCGATCTCCGATCCGGCAGCGCCCGTCGCGGTCGAGACGGCCGAGCCTTCGGTTGCCGGATCGGAGCCGCTGATCACCAGGCCGGCCTGGTCGCCCGCGGCGCCGTCGACCCACTCCTTCTGCAGGATCAGCGTTGCCGAGGTGCGGGTGTTGGTGAACGTGCACACCAGGTCGGTCGGCGTGACCGGCACCGTGTAGCTCCCGGACAGCGCGCCGGCGACGTAGACCAGGCCGGTGGGGTCGGAGCAGGTCAGGCCGGTGTCGTAGGTCCCGGTGTTTCCGCGCGAATGCCTCGGCCAGGTCGACGGTGTCGCCGGAGAAGACGGTCGTGGTCGCGGTGGCGGTGGACAGTCCGGTGCCGTCGGGCGAAGGCGCGGTCGCGGTGGCGAATCCGCCGCCCGACGTCGCGCCGTCGATGGACAGGTCCGCGGTGTCGCCGGCGGCGCCGTTCGTCCCACTCCTTCCGGAGGGTCAGCGTCGCGGAGCGGCGTGCGTTGGTGAAGGTGCACGTGATCGTGGCGCCCGCCGAGAGCGTCGGCGGGACCGTGAAGGAACCGCCGGTGACGGTGACGGCGTTGTCGCAGGCCAGCGACGTGGCGTAGCGCGCCGGGTCCCCAATCGTGAACGTCTCGGCCAGTGCGACCGTGTCGCCGGCGAGCGCCGTGAGCGTCGCCGGCGTGGTGGTCGACGGGGCGGTGCTGGTGCCCGTCGCCGTCGCGGCGCCGTTGGTGATCTGCAGACCGACGGTGTCGCCGGGGGTGGCGTTGATCCAGGCCTTGGTCAGCACCACCGGGTGTGCGGCGGTGTTGGTGAAGGTGCAGGTGACGTCGTCGCCGCCGACGAGGGTGACGGTGCTGCCGGACACCGACCTGGGCGCGCAGGTCAGCGAGGTCTGCTGGTAGCCCGTCGGCCCGGTTTCGGCCAGTTGGTACGCACCGGGTGCGACGTGCACCTTGGTGACCGCCGCGCTGTTCCCGGGACCGGTCACGCTCGTCGCACCGGTGGCGGAAAGCGTCCATTGGGCGGGCGTCGCGGTCCCGCCGACGACGGTCTTGCGCAGCGTCAGGTAGGTGCAGGTGACGGTGTTGGTGATGGCGAACGAGTTCAGCCCGCTCACCAGGGTGTGGAAGCCGCTGTCGCCGGACGCGACGTTGGTGCACCCCGGCGGCAACGGCGACAGCGTCTCGCCGACGGACACGGAATCGCCCACCTGGTAGCGGGTGCCGTTGGAGCGCGTCGAGTAGGTGACACCGAACAGCGGATCCGTCCGCCCGGTCAACGACAGCGCCGCGGAGAATCCGACGGGCTGGGAGCCGTTGGCGTATGTCACGCCGTCGATGACCCACGTCTTGTTCACGACCACCGACGGGCAGGTGTCCGGCACGTCCAGGGCGACCGGGCTGACCCAGTCGTTGAGCGACGACGTCTCCTGCGCGGAGGAGCTCGAGCGGATGTTCAGCGTCCCGTACCTGCCGCTGCAAGTCGGGCCGAAGAGAGTGGTCAGGTTGACCGAGACTTCCGCGAACTGGCCAGGGTTCAGCGTGGTACCGGACAGGTTCGTGACCGGGAACTGGTTGACCTGGCCGACGAAGCCGGCCAGCGAGCCGAGCGACTGCCACACCGTGCCGGTCCACCTCGCCGCGCCGACCAACTGGATGAGGGCGCTGCCCTGCTGCTCGATCGTCAACCGCAGGTCGCCGGTCGTTCGGTTCGGCGTCGGACCGAACGTGTTCGGCAGCTGGTTGAGCTCCAGGTGGTAGGCCACCGTGCCGGTCGTCGCCACCCGTTCGAACGCGACGAAGGCGTAGACGTCACCGGCGGTCCGCGCGAGGCCGTACACGTTCGTGATGTCGGTGCTGTTCGGGGCGATCCCGCTGCCCTGGGTCTGCCCCGGGGTCCACGGCCAGTTGCTCTCCCTGGCGCCCTGGGTGAACTGCGTCGAGTCATCGGCGCCGTCGTCGGCAACCGTCCCGCCGGCGGTGTCCCAGTCGATGTTTCCCGGGGTATCGGTGCACAGGTTGCCGTCGATCTCGAATCCGGCGACCGGTGAGCCCGCGACCGGGGCCGCGCCCGTACACGGCTCGGCCAGCGCGACAACCGCCGCCGCTGCCGCTGCCGGGTCGGTGGGCGAGTCGGCCGACGTCGGGGCGTCGGTCACCTGTCCGCTCGTCGCCGAGTCGGCCGTTTCGTCCGTGCCGGCGGATTCGGCCGCCGTGGTGGCCGGGCCGCTGGTCGCCGGCGGGCCGCTGTCCGGCGTGGTCGCCGTGTCTGTCGCGGTGTCGCTGTCCGGCTCGGTGGTGACGTCCGGCTCGTCCGTCGCGCTGGTGGCCGACTCCTCGGTGCCGGCGGGGTCGGCGGGCGTGGTGGTCTCGGTGAGGAGGTCCGACGCCGCGTCCGGATCCAGCGCTTCCACCATCTCCGGAAGGCTCGCCGGGGCCTCCGATGCCTGAGCCTCCGGCGTCTCGGTCGCGCTGAGAGCGGCCGAGGTGTCGGGCGGCCGCGTGACCGTCAGGGTCGCGGCGCACGGGGTCTCGGGCGCGCAGGTGTTACCGTCGGCGGCCGCCGCAGTGATCAGCTGCGTCCCGTCGGTCGCGGTGTCCGCGACGGCCACGCGGAACGACGTCGTCGTATCGGAGCCATCCGCGCCCTCTGCCGCGGCGGGCACGTCCCAGGTGAGTGTCCTGGCCTGCGGGTCCAGCGTCAGAGCGCCGTCGGCGAGTTCGCCGGCGGTGCTCAGCACGTTCGCGTGGTCCAGGAGACCGGAGAGATCAGCGACGACCCGCGCGCCGGATTGCAGCGGCTCGGGGCTGACCACGGAGAGCGTGTAGGTGATCGAGTCGCCGGGGTGCACAGTACTGCCCGAGGGCGGATCAGCCGTGACGGTGACGCTCGGCACGTCCGCGGGCGACGCCGACGAGGCGCCCGCAGAGATCGGCAACGCGGCGCCGACCAGGATGACCACCGCGAGCGCGCTGGTCGTTCGGCGCAGAACCGTCAGGACGGCCCCGGCGCGAGCGCGCCGACCGAGCGACCCGGACATCCATCCCCCCGCGCTGCAGCGTTGGGCAATTCGTGGGAGTGGAGCCGAACCCCCGGCGCGCTCCGTCCGAAATGCGGTAACGAACGTCGCTAATGATCGTCGCTCAGTGACGTCTCGTGAGCACCCTGTCGCAACGGGTGAACTCCGTCAAGGCTCGCAGAAAGGAATTGCCCGGCTGGGTGTCCTGTCGATCACGGTCTGGACGCTGTTGCCGGCGTTCGGGCTCGCGGCCCGGGGGCACACGCTGCGGAGGCTCGGCCAGCGACGACCGCGCCGCGCGAAGACCGACTCGACGCCGAAATACTGCAACCTCGCCGAGCTCCGCCGGTCCGCTGCATTTCGACGATCCTCGAACATGCGTTGAAAGACGCTGCCCGCAAGAATCGTTCATCCGCAATCCAGCACGGACTTCGATTCCGCCGAGCGCGGAGGTCGCGGAGCCGACGAGCGAGATGCGGACGGCGACGGGCCGCCGAGATGTCGACCCTCCTCGACGGTTACGGGCAGGACCGCGCAGTGCTCGCATTCCTCGCGGGCACCGGTTACCGGTGAGGCGAGGCTCACCGCCTCCCCGACATCCCGCCACAACTTCGGCGTTCCGATCGGTGAGCCGAACCGAAGGGTCCGCCGCGGTTGGCCAGAAATCCCTCGGCGACCCCGTCGGCCGGCTCGATCGACGGTGGTCACCCACGCCGTCAACGACCACAATTACCTACGCCACTCCCGGGGACGTCACCTGGAAAGCTCTAAGGTGTCCTTCATGTCGTCGAGCCGATGTGGTCCTCAGTGACCGGTCCCGGTCGCTCTACGACCGCATCGGTGGCGCGGACGCCGTCAAGCCGGCCGTCACCCTTCTGTACCGGCGGGTGCTTGACGACCCGGTGCTCGCGGGCTATTTCCAGGACGTGGACATCGGGCGGCTCCGTGCCCATCAGCGCGCGTTCGTGAGCGCGGTGCTGGGCGGGCCCGAATTGTTCGTCGGCCGGCCACTCGAGGTCGCGCACGCGAATCTGCACATCGACGACAGGGCGTTCGACGCCATGATCGATCACCTGGTTGCTGCGCTCCGCGATCTGGGTGTGGACGAGACCACGGCGGGCGAAGTCGCGGAGGAGTTCGAGCCGCTGCGCCCGAGCATTGTGACCCCGGCGTCGCCGTCGACCTCCGAACGGGCGGCCGGACGCGCCCGTACCGGGGACGTCTGAGCGGCCACCGGCGGCTCGGTGGCATGCTTTGCTCGGTTGACATGCGGGTGTTTGGGGGGCCGGTGCCCGGCCGTCCAGCTCGGGTGACGAGGAGGGTGTCGTGGCACCCACTTCCACGGCCTGGCCACTGATCGGCCGGAAAGCGGAACTGGATTCCATCCGCACGTTGCTCGGACAGCGCGGAACAAAGGGTGTCATCGTCCACGGGCTCCCCGGGGTGGGGAAGACGCGGCTCGTCGAGGCCGCCTGCGAGGAGTTCGAACGCAACGGGGGCCGGGTCTTCCGGGTGGTCGCGACCGCCGACGCCGCCGGATTTCCGCTGGCCGCCTTGGCCCCACTGCTCGCGTCCCGCCTCGCGGAACACGGCGACCTGCCGCGCGACCCGGTGCGGTTGCTCGCGGTCCTGCAGGAGGTGACCGGTGCGTCGAATGGTCGCGCGCGCCCCCTGCTCTTCGTCGATGACCTGCCCTTTCTCGACCCGCTCTCCGCTGTGGTCATCTCCCAACTCGTCGAGAGTGGTTCGGCGATTCTCGTGGCAACGGTCCGCACCGGTGACCCACTCCCCGAGATGTACCGGGGCCGCTGGTCCGGGGACGGCATCGCCAAGATCGAGCTTCCACCGCTGACGCAGCAGGAATGCGGGGCAGTGCTGGCCCGGGCTCTCTCGGCGCCGGTGGCCTCCCGCTCGGTGGACCGGCTGCATGCCATGAGCCGCGGCATACCCCTGCATCTGCGGGCTCTCGTCTCGTCGGCACAGGCGGACGGCTCCCTCCGTCTCGTCGAGGGCGTCTGGCAGCTGAGCAACAGTCCGATCCGGAACCCGGCCCTGGAGCAGATTCTCCAGGAGCGCATCGCGACGTTGGATCCGGCGGCGACGAACGTGCTCCGCCGGATCGCGATCTGCCAGCCCCTGGAACTCGACGACGTATCCGAGGACGTCACGGCTCAGCTGGTCGAGCCGGAAAACGCACAGTTGATCCAGGTCGATCAGGACCCCGGAGGCGAGTGGATGATCCGGCTGGCGCACCCGGCCTTTGCCGACCTGATCCGTGGCGGTGTTCCCGGTTGCAGGCCAGAACCATCCTGCTGGATCAGGCGGCCGCCGTCCGGATGCGCGGGCGAGGTTCGCTTGACGTCGTGCGGCTGTGCATGTGGGAGCTCGAGGCGACCGGCCGCGCCGACCCCGCCGTGCTGATCGCCGCGGCTCGGCTCGCGCGCGAGGAGCACGAGTTCGAGCTGGTGCGCAGGCTAGCGGCGGCCGCCGTGGACAGCGCCCCTGACCCGTCCGGCGAGGCGTTGCTCCTGCTCGGTGAGGCCCTTCGCGAGCTCGGGGACGCCGCCTCGGCGGAGAGCGTGCTCGACAGGGCGGCCGCCTCGCCGGCGCCGGTTGAACTTCTCGGGCGGGTCGCGATCATCCGTGCGGGGCTGGCATGTCACAGCCATAACCGCCCGGATCTCGCGGCAGCGCTCCTGGCGGAGGCCAGAGAAGCCCTGCCGGGGCAGGAGGCCGCGATGTCCCTGGCCCGATCGGTGATGTTGACCGTCGGCGAGGACGTCGACTCCGCGTTGTCGGAACTGGAATCGGTGGACCCGGATCGGGCGCACTCAGTCGATCTCGCGGGCCTGTACCTGCTGGCCGGCGTGGGCGCGATGATCGCGGCCGGACGACCCGCCGAAGGCCTGCGGCTGGCCGACGAGCTGCTCTCGATCTTGAACACCCGAGGCAACCTGATGCACGACGGAATGCCGTCGATGCTGCGCGCATCTGCGCTGCTCGACCTGCACGGCCCCCACCGCG